>NZ_JAHHDS010000003.1:0-636524 GCF_019739195.1 Microcella sp.
CGCGGACATCCTGAATCACGGCGTCAACGGCGTCGACGGCGGAGCCCACATCGCTCGCCGCGCGAGGGACGAGGGCGAGCAGGTCGGCGGCTGACAGAACGCGGCCGCGCAAATCGAGTGTTCGCATCATGGCGCACTCAGCCTAATCGCGGCCAGCCTCGGGAATACCCGAGCGTGGATGCGGTTGCATAGACCGTGATGACCACCGCTCCCGACGCCACCGGATTCGACGCCTTCGCCCAGGCGTTCAGACGCCACGCTGCCGGAGTCGCCGTGATCACGGCCCTGACTACCGACGGACGACCCGTCGGCTTCACGGCGACGTCGCTCGCCTCGTTGGCCGCGGTTCCTCCGCTGGCAACCTTCAATATGGCGCGCACCGCGAGCTCGTGGCCTGCGATCGAGCAGACCGACCGCGTCGCGATTCACATGCTGGGCCAGAAAGACTTCGCGGTCGCGAAGATCATGGCGGGCGACAATGCGCGCCGCTTCGACGGCGATCACTGGGAACCCGGCCCGCACGGCTTGCCGATTCTCAAGGACGTCACCGCGTGGATGGTCGGCACGATCGTCGCCCGCACGTCGGTCGCCGACAACGCCATGATCGCGGTGCAGATCGACCAAGGTGCGCTGGGTGAGCCCGACGAGCCGCTGCTGTACCACGAGAGGGCGTTTCGGGCCCTCGGCGCCGAGCTCGACGACTAGGGGAACTACAACTAGGTCAGCGCTCTCGGCCCCAGCAGACTCTTGACCTCGCCGTAGAAGTTCGCCGAGGGCTCGATGCGGTGCGGCAACTCGAAGATGCGAGCCGAATCGTCGCGCAGCAGGCGCAGCCGCACCTCGGTCGAACCGCGGTGGCGGCTGAGCACCGTGTCGAGCTCGCTCACGACCTCCACGGTCGCACGCTGCTCGCGCACGGTGAGCGTGAGCGGCCCCGTGTCGGCGCTCACGCCAAAGTCGGGCTGCTGCAGCGTGATCGCCTGCAGGGTGATGCCGTCGTCGCGGTGGTTGACGCGGCCGCGCACGACCACGATGCTGTCGGCCACGAGCCGCGAACCGAATTCGGTGTACGTCTTGCCGAGAAACATGATCGAGAGTTCACCCCCGAAGTCTTCGAGCGTGATCATGCCGTAGGGATTACCGGAGTTTCGGGCCACGCGGTGTTGCACGCTCGTGATGAGGCCCGCCACCGTCACTTGCTCGCCGTCGGCCGGCGGGTTGTCGTTCAGCTCGGCGATGCTCAGACCAGCGTGCTGGGCGAGAGAGCGCTCGAGACCCGCGAGCGGGTGGTCTGATACGTAGAGCCCGAGCATCTCGCGCTCGAACGCGAGCTTGTCTTTCTTCGCCCACTCGGGCCGGTCGGGCACGTGGTCTGCGCTCTGCTCGGCGTCATCGAAGAGGCTGTCGAAGTCGAAACCCACATCGCCGACCTCTTCGGCTCGCTTCTCTTTCACCGCAGCTTCGACCGCCCCCTCGTGAATCTCCATGAGCGCGCGGCGTGTCGACCCCAGCGAGTCGAAGGCGCCCGCCTTGACAAGCGACTCGATGGCCCGCTTGTTGGCGACCGGGCTCGGCACCTTCTTCAAGAAGTCGAAGAAGCCCGTGAACCGGCCCTTCTGCTCGCGCGCTGCGCGAATGCCCTCGACGACGTTGTGGCCCACATTGCGCACAGCGCCGAGGCCGAAACGGATGTCGTCGCCGACGGCGGCGAAGTACTCGATCGACTCATTGACGTCGGGCGGCAGCACCGTGATGCCCATGCGACGGCACTCATTGAGGTAGACCGCCATCTTGTCTTTCGAGTCACCCACGCTCGTGAGCAGGGCGGCCATGTACTCGGCCGGGAAATGCGCCTTGAGGTAGGCGGTCCAGTACGACACCACGCCGTAGGCGGCCGAGTGGGCCTTGTTGAAGGCGTAGTCGGAGAACGGCAGCAGGGTCTCCCAGAGCTTCTTCACCGCCGCAGCCGAGTAGCCGTTCGCGATCATTCCCGCTTCGAAGTTCTCGAACTGCTTGTCGAGCTCTTCTTTCTTCTTCTTGCCCATCGCCCGCCGCAGCAGATCGGCCTGTGCGAGCGTGTAGCCCGCGAGCTTCTGCGCGATCTCCATGACCTGCTCCTGATACACGATCAGGCCGTAGGTGCCGCCGAGTACTTCGGAGAGCGGTTCAGCGAGTTCGGGGTGGATCGGCTCGATGTCTTGCCGTCCGTTCTTGCGCAGCGCGTAGTTGGTGTGCGAGTCGGCGCCCATCGGCCCCGGCCGGTAGAGCGCGAGCACCGCCGAGATGTCTTCGAAGTTGTCGGGCTTCATCATGCGCAGCAGCGAGCGCATCGGCCCGCCGTCGAGCTGGAACACCCCGAGCGTGTCGCCGCGGGCCATGAGCTCGTAGGCCGCGGTGTCATCGAGCGCGAGGTCTTCGAGCACGAGACGCTCGCCGCGGTTCGCCTCGATGTTGTCGAGCGCGTCGTCGATGATCGTCAGGTTGCGCAGCCCTAAGAAGTCCATCTTGACGAGGCCGAGCGCCTCGGAGGCCGGAAAGTCGAACTGCGTGACGATCTGGCCGTCTTGCTCGCGCTTCATGATGGGGATGATGTCGATGAGCGGCTCGCTTGACATGATCACGCCCGCCGCGTGCACGCCCCATTGCCGCTTGAGGTTCTCAAGGCCCAAGGCCGTATCGAACACCGTGCGCGCCTCGGCGTCGACCTCGATGAGGGCGCGGAAGTCGGCGGCCTCCTTGTAGCGGTCGTGCGTCTTGTCGAAGATGCCCGCGAGGGGCATGTCTTTGCCCATGATCGCGGGCGGCATGACCTTGGTGAGCTTCTCACCCATTCCGAACGGGAAGCCGAGCACGCGGGAGCTGTCTTTCAGGGCCTGCTTGGCCTTGATGGTGCCGTAGGTGACGATCTGGGCGACGCGCTCGTCGCCGTACTTTTCGGTGACGTAGCGGATCACCTCGCCGCGTCGCCGGTCGTCGAAGTCGACGTCGAAGTCGGGCATCGAGACGCGGTCGGGGTTCAAGAACCGCTCGAAGATGAGGCCGTGCTCGAGCGGATCGAGGTCAGTGATGCGCATCGCGTAAGCCGCCATCGATCCGGCGCCCGAGCCGCGACCCGGGCCCACGCGAATGCCGTTGTGCTTCGACCAGTTGATGAAGTCGGCAACGACGAGGAAGTACCCCGAGAAGCCCATCTGCGTGATGACGCCGATCTCGTACTCGGCACGCGCGCGCACAGCATCCGGAACTCCGCCCGGATACCGCACCGCCAGCCCCCGCTCGACCTCCTGAATGAACCAGCTGTTCTCGGTCTCGCCTTCGGGAACCGGGAACCGGGGCATGTAGTTCGCCGACGTGTCGAAGGCGACCTCCGTGCGCTCAGCGATGAGCAGCGTGTTGTCGCAAGCCTCGGGGTAGTCGCGGAACAGCTCGCGCATCTGCGCGGGGGTCTTCAGGTAGAACTCGTCGGTGTCGAACTTGAATCGGTTCGGGTCGTCGAGGGTGCTGCCCGACTGCACGCACAGCAACGCCGCGTGCGAGCCCGCGTCGGCCGCGTGCGTATAGTGCAGGTCGTTGGTGGCGACGAGCGGCAGCCCTAAGTCTTTCGCGAGCCGAATGAGCTCGGTCATGGTGCGGCGCTCGATACCGAGGCCGTGGTCCATGATCTCGACGAAGTAGTTCTCGGCGCCGAAGATGTCGCGGAACTCGGCTGCGGCTTCGCGAGCCTTGTCGTACTCGCCGAGTCGCAGGCGCGTCTGCACCTCACCACTCACGCAGCCCGTCGTCGCGATGACGCCCTTGCTGTACCGGCTCAGCAGCTCGCGATCCATCCGGGGCTTGAAGTAGTAGCCCTCGATCGAAGCGAGCGACGACATGCGGAACAGATTGTGCATGCCCGTCGTCGAGGCGGCGAGCATTGTGAGGTGCGTGTACGCGCCCGAGCCCGACACGTCATCCTCGCCGCCGACCCCCCACTTCACGCGCGTCTTGTCGGTGCGATGCGTGCCAGGCGTCAAGTAGGCCTCGATGCCGATGATCGGCTTGATTCCCGACTCGGTCGCCGTCTTCCAGAAGTCGAACGCCCCGAACATGCTGCCGTGGTCGGTGATCGCGATCGCCGGCATGCCCTGCGAGACCGCTTCGGCGATGAGCGGCTTGACGCGCGCGGCGCCGTCGAGCATCGAGTACTCGCTGTGCACGTGGAGGTGGACGAACGAGTCTGCTCGAGTGGTCACGGGGCCTCCGACGGGTCGATCTGGACCCTCAGTCTAGGTCGTGCGCGCACTCACTCCCGGCCCTCTCGACGGGCGCGTCACCCCTCGCGCAGCACATCGAGAGCGTGCTGCAGGTCGTCGGGGTACGTCGACGAGTACTCGACCCGTTCGCCCGTCGACGGATGCCGAAAACCGAGCCGCATGGCGTGCAGCCACTGGCGCTCGAGGCCGAGCCGCTCACTCAGCACAGGGTCTGCACCGTACATCGCGTCACCCACGCAGGGGTGGCGCTGAGCGGCCATGTGCACGCGGATCTGGTGCGTTCTGCCCGTTTCTAGGTGCACCTCGAGCAACGAGGCCCGGGGGAAGGCCTCGAGCGTGTCGTAGTGCGTGATGGAGGGCTTACCGCCAGCGACGACGGCGAACTTCCAGGCGCTGCCGGGATGCCGGCCGATCGGCGCGTCAATCGTGCCCGAGAGCGGATCGGGATGGCCTTGCACGACGGCGTGGTAGATCTTGTCGACCTCCCGGTCGTGAAACTGCCGCTTGAGCTCGCGATAGGCACGCTCAGACTTCGCCACGACCATGAGCCCGCTCGTGCCCGCATCGAGCCGGTGTACGACGCCCGCTCGCTCGGCCGGGCCCGACGTCGCGATGCCGTAACCTGCCGCGGCGAGGGCGCCGATCACAGTCGGGCCCGTCCACCCCACCGAAGGGTGAGCTGCCACACCCACGGGCTTGTCGACAACGACGAGATCATCGTCATCGTGCACGATGCGCAGATTGTCGACCGGGATGGGCTCGATGCGCGCTTCTCGTCGCGGCTGCCAGGTGACCTCGAGCCAGGCGTCGGCAGCCACACGGTCTGATTTGCCGACGACGCGGCCGTCGAGGGTCACTCCTCCTGCATCTGCGATCTCAGCAGCCTGTGTGCGAGAGAAGCCGAGGAGCGTCGCGAGCGCGACGTCGACACGCTCGCCGGCGCGACCGGGAGGAACGGAAAGGGAGCGCGACTCGGTCACCGTCGCGCTCCCCTGTCCGTTCGAACGGACTGGCTCAGGAGCCGTAGCCCGGGTACTGACTCGGCGGCGGCGATTGCGGTGCCGGGTACGACGGCGCCGAGCCCGGTGCCGGGAACGTCGGAGCGGAGCCCGGGTACGACTGCTCGTAGCTCGGCGACGACTGCGCGGCGACAGGCTGCGATGCGCCAGCCTCCGACGGGGTCGAGCCCGACTGTGTCGATGCCGCCGACGGAACGCTGGCCGGCTGCGCCGTGCCCTCGAGTTCGTTCAGCTGACTCTGAATGTAGGTGCGCAGCTGCTGACGGTACTCGCGCTCGAAGGTGCGCAGCTCGTCGACACTGCGCTGCAGGGTCGCGCGTTGCTGCTCGAGCGCCTGCAGCTGGCCCTGCTGGGCGCTCGCCGCCTCCGCGACGATGCGAGCAGCTTCAGCCTCGCCCTCGGCGATGAGCTGCTCTTTCTTGGCCTGACCCTCGCGCACGTGCTCTTCGTGCAGGCGTCGAGCGAGCTGCAGAAGATTGTTGGTGTCGGCAGAGGCCTCGGCGGCCGGAGGAGCCGCGGGCTCCGGGGCAGGCACGGGTGCGGGAGGCGCGACCATCGGCGCGGCGGCGGGAGCCTGCATGCCGGCGGGAGCACCGCCCCCGCGCTGCAGTTCGGCAATGCGGGCATCGGCAGCGACCAACCGCTGTCGCAGCTCGTCGTTCTCTTGCGTGAGGCGACGGAGCTCGACGACGATCTCGTCGAGGAAGTCGTCGACCTCATCCTGGTCGTAGCCCTCGCGGAACTTGGTCGACTGGAAGCGCTTGTTGACGACATCTTCGGGCGTGAGAGCCATGCGCGTCACCTCGAAACTTTCTGGAGCGGTTGAATAACGATGGGGTAACGCTAGCAACAACTCGTCACATGCGTCACATCCGTGTCAATCAGCGTAGCGCGTGCCGTCTGCACGGCGCACGGGTCATCGTCCGCTGACGAGCGACATCAGGATGAGCAGCACGATCAGCACGATCGTCCAGGCGAGATCGAGCCGGATCGACCCGAGCTGCAGGGGCGGAATCACGCGACGAACCGCCTTGATCGGCGGGTCGGTGATCGTGTAGCTCGACTCGGCGAGCACGACGATCGCGCCCCGCGGACGCCAACCGGGGTTGAGCACCTGCATCCAGTCGAACACGAATCGCGCCCACATCGCGATGAACACGACAAGCAGGGCGAGGTAGATCACGTTGAGGATGATCGAGAAGACGAGCGGCACAGACCTAGTCTCTCAGGTCAGGCTGACAACGAGTGCGGCAGCGGTCAGTCTCGCGCGAGGAATGATGCGTCGACGTCAGGCTCGACCTCGACCGAGTCGCCCGTGGTCGCGACATGCGCGGGTGAGAGCAGGAACACCTTGCTCGTCACGCGCTCGATGCGCCCGTAGAGGCCCTCGGAGAGCCCGCTCGCGAAGTCGACGAGTCGACGGGCGTCGGGCTCGCTCATCTGCGACAGGTTCATGATGACGGGCACGCCCTCGCGGAAGCTCTCGGCGATCACCTGCGCATCTTTGTAGGCCCGCGGGTGCACGGTGAGAATCTCGTTCATCTCCGGCTGTGCGGCGGCACGTGCCGGCGTTGCGCGACGCAGCGGGGTCACGGGGGCGCGCTGCGCGGCGGCGGCGGGCGCCGAAGGCGCCGAAGCGGCGGGGTGCTCGTACTCGACCTCTTCGTCGGCGAGGCCGAGGTACACCATGGTCTTGCGCAGCGGGTTGCTCATGTTCCGTCCTTACCGGTCGTGACAGTCACGAGGTTAGGGCTGCGCGGGTCGTTTTCCCGTGATTGCCGCGCCGATGCGCAGGTGTGTCGCGCCTTCGGCGATGGCCTCGGCGTAGTCGCCCGACATGCCCGCCGAGATCTGCGAGGCGTGCGGCGCCAGTGCGCGCAGCTCGTCGGAGATCGCCCTCAGCCGGCCGAAGGCGGCTCGAGCGGGCTCGTCGAGAGGAGCCACGGCCATCACGCCGAGTAGGCGCAGGGTCGGCACGACGAGCACCGTCTCGGCGAGCCGCAGCACCTCCCCCGGTTCGACACCACCGCGTGCGGAGTCGTCAGTCAGGTTGACCTCGAGGAAGACGTCGATCGGCCGTTCGACCTTGGCGAGCGCGGTCACGAGCGACGAGCGGTCGACAGAGTGGATCACCCGCGCGTACTCGGTGACTGCCCGGGCCTTGTTCGACTGCAGCTGCCCGACGAAGTGCCAGGTGAGCGGAAGAGCTGCCAGGGCGGCAGCCTTCGGCGCAGCATCCTGATGCCGGTTCTCACCGACATCGGTCACCCCCATGGCGGCCAGCTGCTCGATGAGCGACGCGGGATGGAACTTGGTCACGACGACGGTCGTGATCTCGTCGATCGAGCGCCCGGCAGAACGGCACGCCTCGGCGATGCCCTGGGAAACCGTCGCGTACCGATCGGCGAGCTGAGGATCGATCTCGGTCATGACCCGGTCGTCGCACTCAGCGTCGCACTCGGATGCTCACCGCAAGAAGTCGGGAACATCGAGCTCATCGTCGTCATCATCGAGCTCGATCGGATCGATCGGGGCCGTCGCCCCGAGCTCGGCGTCATCAGCCCACGGTCGATCGAGCCGGGCCATCGGGTCAGCCGATGCCGGCGCCGTCGCGGGCTCATCGGATTGCACGTAGGTGGCGCGCTTGTCGCGGTGCACCGTCGTGGGCTCACCGCCGTCGAAGCCGGCCGCGATCACCGTCACCCGCACTTCATCGCCGAGGGTGTCGTCGATGACCGCGCCGAAGATGATGTTGGCCTCGGGGTGCACGGCCTCTTGCACGAGCCGGGCGGCGTCGTTGATCTCGAAGATGCCGAGGTTCGAGCCGCCCTGGATCGACAGCAGCACGCCGTGGGCGCCGTCGATGCTCGCTTCGAGCAGCGGACTCGCGACGGCGAGCTCGGCCGCCTTGATGGCGCGATCGGCGCCGCGAGCCGAGCCGATGCCCATGAGGGCCGAGCCCGCTCCTTGCATGACGCTCTTGACGTCGGCGAAGTCGAGGTTGATGAGGCCCGGGGTCGTGATGAGGTCGGTGATGCCCTGCACGCCGGCGAGCAGCACCTGGTCGGCCGTCGCGAAGGCTTCGAGCATCGAGATGCCGCGATCAGAGATCTCGAGCAGTCGGTCGTTGGGCACGACGATGAGGGTGTCGACCTCGTTCTTCAGCGAGGCCACGCCCGAGTCGGCCTGCGCCTGGCGCCGCTTGCCCTCAAACTCGAATGGCTTGGTGACCACGCCGATCGTGAGTGCGCCGATCGACTTCGCGATGCGCGCGACGACGGGGGCGCCGCCGGTTCCGGTGCCACCTCCCTCACCCGCCGTCACGAATACCATGTCGGCGCCCGCGAGCGCCTCCTCGATCTCTTCGGCGTGGTCCTCCGTCGCGCGACGACCGACCTCGGGGTCGGCACCGGCGCCGAGTCCGCGCGTCAGGTCGCGACCGACGTCGAGCTTGACGTCGGCATCGCTCATGAGCAACGCCTGGGCATCGGTGTTGATCGCGATGAACTCAACCCCGCGCAGCCCGAGCTCGATCATGCGGTTGACGGCGTTGACGCCGCCGCCGCCAATGCCGACGACCTTGATCACGGCGAGGTAGTTCTGGTTCGAGGTCACGTCGGAGCCTTCCGCGGTAAACATTAACCTTCGAGTTGAAGGCTAAAGTTATGCTCAGTATGTACTGCTGAGACGACGGTAGGGCTCACAGCGAGCGGGGCCCCGCAGGCACGCCGCGTGTCGCGCGCACACGGCCGCCGCTCACAGTGCGTTCAGAGCCGCCGCACGACCAGGCTGTCGGGCGCCGAGACGTCGTACTCCCAGGCGACCCCCTGATCGGTCGCGCCGATCGCCGCCGCGAGCACCCGCGCCTTGTACTCCGAGCGCTCCCCGCTCCCCCAGATCACGCGGTGCCCCGCCCCGATCATGCTGAAGCTCACGTCATCGCGGGTGGTCGCCGAGATCACGTCGACGCGTTCGCGCAACTCGCTCGGGAGTGCGAGCAGCACGGCAGCGACACTGCGGAACGGCAGGGCATCCGGATCAGCGGCATCGACGGCGAGCGACGGGATGCCCGCGGGGCGTTCTGGCGACGACTCGACCACCACGCCCGCCGCGTCGACCAGATCCCAGACAGCGCCGCGCGCGACCGCACCGATGGGTTGCCGCTCGACCACCCTCACGACGAGAGTGTGCGGAGGGACGACCTCGGTCGAGTACGACCTGATGAGCGCGAACTGGGCCAGATCGTTGCGAATGCCGCCCTCGTCGAGCAGCGCCAGTGGCGTGCCCCGATGATCGTCGAGGGCCGACTGCACCACATTCGCGTCGAGACGCTCTGTGCCGGCGACCACGATCGTCGTGAGCGCCATGAGCGGAGAGAGGGTCACGAGGGCCACGCCCCCGATGAGTCCGAGCAGCGCGAGCACGACTCCCGCGCCGATCAGGCGGCGCCGTCGACCGCGGCGAGTGAATCGACGACGCTCGGCGCGCTCGGCGGCGCGGCGCTCTCGAGCGGCAGCGCGCGCGGCGGCGCGGGCAGCGCGATCACTCTGGTCGACGTCAGGGTTTCGCTGGTCTGACGCGCGCTGGCGCGGTGCGCGAGCCGTTTCGGCGCGGGCACGCGGCGGTGTCGACTCGGCACCGCTCGACCGAGGCGTCGACGACCGCGGGGCACGTGTCTGTCGCGGTGCGGGTGCCGGGGGCTCCCTGCGCGGCGCGCGATCGTGCCCTTCGGGCCGCTTCACGGCGTGACGGCTCCGGTGGCGCGGTGATCGAGCGCCTCGGTCGAGCGGTGCCGAGTCGACACCGCCGCGTGCCCGCGCCGAAACGGCTCGCGCACCGCGCCAGCGCGCGTCAGACCAGCGAAACCCTGACGTCGACCAGAGTGATCGCGCTGCCCGCGCCGCCGCGCGCGCTGCCGCTCGAGAGCGCCGCGCCGCCGAGCGCGCCGAGCGTCGTCGATTCACTCGCCGCGGTCGACGGCGCCGCCTGATCGGCGCGGGAGTCGTGCTCGCGCTGCTCGGACTCATCGGGGGCGTGGCCCTCGTGACCCTCTCTCCGCTCATGGCGCTCACGACGATCGTGGTCGCCGGCACAGAGCGTCTCGACGCGAATGTGGTGCAGTCGGCCCTCGACGATCATCGGGGCACGCCACTGGCGCTGCTCGACGAGGGCGGCATTCGCAACGATCTGGCCCAGTTCGCGCTCATCAGGTCGTACTCGACCGAGGTCGTCCCTCCGCACACTCTCGTCGTGAGGGTGGTCGAGCGGCAACCCATCGGTGCGGTCGCGCGCGGCGCTGTCTGGGATCTGGTCGACGCGGCGGGCGTGGTGGTCGAGTCGTCGCCAGAACGCCCCGCGGGCATCCCGTCGCTCGCCGTCGATGCCGCTGATCCGGATGCCCTGCCGTTCCGCAGTGTCGCTGCCGTGCTGCTCGCACTCCCGAGCGAGTTGCGCGAACGCGTCGACGTGATCTCGGCGACCACCCGCGATGACGTGAGCTTCAGCATGATCGGGGCGGGGCACCGCGTGATCTGGGGGAGCGGGGAGCGCTCGGAGTACAAGGCGCGGGTGCTCGCGGCGGCGATCGGCGCGACCGATCAGGGGGTCGCCTGGGAGTACGACGTCTCGGCGCCCGACAGCCTGGTCGTGCGGCGGCTCTGAACGCACTGTGAGCGGCGGCCGTGTGCGCGCGACACGCGGCGTGCCTGCGGGGCCCCGCTCGCTGTGAGCCCTACCGTCGTCTCAGCAGTACATACTGAGCATAACTTTAGCCTTCAACTCGAAGGTTAATGTTTACCGCGGAAGGCTCCGACGTGACCTCGAACCAGAACTACCTCGCCGTGATCAAGGTCGTCGGCATTGGCGGCGGCGGCGTCAACGCCGTCAACCGCATGATCGAGCTCGGGCTGCGCGGGGTTGAGTTCATCGCGATCAACACCGATGCCCAGGCGTTGCTCATGAGCGATGCCGACGTCAAGCTCGACGTCGGTCGCGACCTGACGCGCGGACTCGGCGCCGGTGCCGACCCCGAGGTCGGTCGTCGCGCGACGGAGGACCACGCCGAAGAGATCGAGGAGGCGCTCGCGGGCGCCGACATGGTATTCGTGACGGCGGGTGAGGGAGGTGGCACCGGAACCGGCGGCGCCCCCGTCGTCGCGCGCATCGCGAAGTCGATCGGCGCACTCACGATCGGCGTGGTCACCAAGCCATTCGAGTTTGAGGGCAAGCGGCGCCAGGCGCAGGCCGACTCGGGCGTGGCCTCGCTGAAGAACGAGGTCGACACCCTCATCGTCGTGCCCAACGACCGACTGCTCGAGATCTCTGATCGCGGCATCTCGATGCTCGAAGCCTTCGCGACGGCCGACCAGGTGCTGCTCGCCGGCGTGCAGGGCATCACCGACCTCATCACGACCCCGGGCCTCATCAACCTCGACTTCGCCGACGTCAAGAGCGTCATGCAAGGAGCGGGCTCGGCCCTCATGGGCATCGGCTCGGCTCGCGGCGCCGATCGCGCCATCAAGGCGGCCGAGCTCGCCGTCGCGAGTCCGCTGCTCGAAGCGAGCATCGACGGCGCCCACGGCGTGCTGCTGTCGATCCAGGGCGGCTCGAACCTCGGCATCTTCGAGATCAACGACGCCGCCCGGCTCGTGCAAGAGGCCGTGCACCCCGAGGCCAACATCATCTTCGGCGCGGTCATCGACGACACCCTCGGCGATGAAGTGCGGGTGACGGTGATCGCGGCCGGCTTCGACGGCGGTGAGCCCACGACGGTGCACCGCGACAAGCGCGCCACCTACGTGCAATCCGATGAGCCCGCGACGGCGCCGGCATCGGCTGACCCGATGGCCCGGCTCGATCGACCGTGGGCTGATGACGCCGAGCTCGGGGCGACGGCCCCGATCGATCCGATCGAGCTCGATGATGACGACGATGAGCTCGATGTTCCCGACTTCTTGCGGTGAGCATCCGAGTGCGACGCTGAGTGCGACGACCGGGTCATGACCGAGATCGATCCTCAGCTCGCCGATCGGTACGCGACGGTTTCCCAGGGCATCGCCGAGGCGTGCCGTTCTGCCGGGCGCTCGATCGACGAGATCACGACCGTCGTCGTGACCAAGTTCCATCCCGCGTCGCTCATCGAGCAGCTGGCCGCCATGGGGGTGACCGATGTCGGTGAGAACCGGCATCAGGATGCTGCGCCGAAGGCTGCCGCCCTGGCAGCTCTTCCGCTCACCTGGCACTTCGTCGGGCAGCTGCAGTCGAACAAGGCCCGGGCAGTCACCGAGTACGCGCGGGTGATCCACTCTGTCGACCGCTCGTCGCTCGTGACCGCGCTCGCCAAGGTCGAACGGCCGATCGACGTCTTCCTCGAGGTCAACCTGACTGACGACTCCGCACGCGGTGGTGTCGAACCGGGGGAGGTGCTGCGGCTCGCCGAGACGGTGCTCGTCGTGCCGACCCTGCGCCTACTCGGCGTGATGGCCGTGGCTCCTCTCGACGAGCCCGCTCGAGCCGCCTTCGGCCGGCTGAGGGCGATCTCCGACGAGCTGCGCGCACTGGCGCCGCACGCCTCGCAGATCTCGGCGGGCATGTCGGGCGACTACGCCGAGGCCATCGCCGAAGGCGCGACACACCTGCGCATCGGCGCGGCAATCACGGGAAAACGACCCGCGCAGCCCTAACCTCGTGACTGTCACGACCGGTAAGGACGGAACATGAGCAACCCGCTGCGCAAGACCATGGTGTACCTCGGCCTCGCCGACGAAGAGGTCGAGTACGAGCACCCCGCCGCTTCGGCGCCTTCGGCGCCCGCCGCCGCCGCGCAGCGCGCCCCCGTGACCCCGCTGCGTCGCGCAACGCCGGCACGTGCCGCCGCACAGCCGGAGATGAACGAGATTCTCACCGTGCACCCGCGGGCCTACAAAGATGCGCAGGTGATCGCCGAGAGCTTCCGCGAGGGCGTGCCCGTCATCATGAACCTGTCGCAGATGAGCGAGCCCGACGCCCGTCGACTCGTCGACTTCGCGAGCGGGCTCTCCGAGGGCCTCTACGGGCGCATCGAGCGCGTGACGAGCAAGGTGTTCCTGCTCTCACCCGCGCATGTCGCGACCACGGGCGACTCGGTCGAGGTCGAGCCTGACGTCGACGCATCATTCCTCGCGCGAGACTGACCGCTGCCGCACTCGTTGTCAGCCTGACCTGAGAGACTAGGTCTGTGCCGCTCGTCTTCTCGATCATCCTCAACGTGATCTACCTCGCCCTGCTTGTCGTGTTCATCGCGATGTGGGCGCGATTCGTGTTCGACTGGATGCAGGTGCTCAACCCCGGTTGGCGTCCGCGGGGCGCGATCGTCGTGCTCGCCGAGTCGAGCTACACGATCACCGACCCGCCGATCAAGGCGGTTCGTCGCGTGATTCCGCCCCTGCAGCTCGGGTCGATCCGGCTCGATCTCGCCTGGACGATCGTGCTGATCGTGCTGCTCATCCTGATGTCGCTCGTCAGCGGACGATGACCCGTGCGCCGTGCAGACGGCACGCGCTACGCTGATTGACACGGATGTGACGCATGTGACGAGTTGTTGCTAGCGTTACCCCATCGTTATTCAACCGCTCCAGAAAGTTTCGAGGTGACGCGCATGGCTCTCACGCCCGAAGATGTCGTCAACAAGCGCTTCCAGTCGACCAAGTTCCGCGAGGGCTACGACCAGGATGAGGTCGACGACTTCCTCGACGAGATCGTCGTCGAGCTCCGTCGCCTCACGCAAGAGAACGACGAGCTGCGACAGCGGTTGGTCGCTGCCGATGCCCGCATTGCCGAACTGCAGCGCGGGGGCGGTGCTCCCGCCGGCATGCAGGCTCCCGCCGCCGCGCCGATGGTCGCGCCTCCCGCACCCGTGCCTGCCCCGGAGCCCGCGGCTCCTCCGGCCGCCGAGGCCTCTGCCGACACCAACAATCTTCTGCAGCTCGCTCGACGCCTGCACGAAGAGCACGTGCGCGAGGGTCAGGCCAAGAAAGAGCAGCTCATCGCCGAGGGCGAGGCTGAAGCTGCTCGCATCGTCGCGGAGGCGGCGAGCGCCCAGCAGGGCCAGCTGCAGGCGCTCGAGCAGCAACGCGCGACCCTGCAGCGCAGTGTCGACGAGCTGCGCACCTTCGAGCGCGAGTACCGTCAGCAGCTGCGCACCTACATTCAGAGTCAGCTGAACGAACTCGAGGGCACGGCGCAGCCGGCCAGCGTTCCGTCGGCGGCATCGACACAGTCGGGCTCGACCCCGTCGGAGGCTGGCGCATCGCAGCCTGTCGCCGCGCAGTCGTCGCCGAGCTACGAGCAGTCGTACCCGGGCTCCGCTCCGACGTTCCCGGCACCGGGCTCGGCGCCGTCGTACCCGGCACCGCAATCGCCGCCGCCGAGTCAGTACCCGGGCTACGGCTCCTGAGCCAGTCCGTTCGAACGGACAGGGGAGCGCGACGGTGACCGAGTCGCGCTCCCTTTCCGTTCCTCCCGGTCGCGCCGGCGAGCGTGTCGACGTCGCGCTCGCGACGCTCCTCGGCTTCTCTCGCACACAGGCTGCTGAGATCGCAGATGCAGGAGGAGTGACCCTCGACGGCCGCGTCGTCGGCAAATCAGACCGTGTGGCTGCCGACGCCTGGCTCGAGGTCACCTGGCAGCCGCGACGAGAAGCGCGCATCGAGCCCATCCCGGTCGACAATCTGCGCATCGTGCACGATGACGATGATCTCGTCGTTGTCGACAAGCCCGTGGGTGTGGCAGCTCACCCTTCGGTGGGGTGGACGGGCCCGACTGTGATCGGCGCCCTCGCCGCGGCAGGTTACGGCATCGCGACGTCGGGCCCGGCCGAGCGAGCGGGCGTCGTACACCGGCTCGATGCGGGCACGAGCGGGCTCATGGTCGTGGCGAAGTCTGAGCGTGCCTATCGCGAGCTCAAGCGGCAGTTTCACGACCGGGAGGTCGACAAGATCTACCACGCCGTCGTGCAAGGCCATCCCGATCCGCTCTCGGGCACGATTGACGCGCCGATCGGCCGGCATCCCGGCAGCGCCTGGAAGTTCGCCGTCGTCGCTGGCGGTAAGCCCTCCATCACGCACTACGACACGCTCGAGGCCTTCCCCCGGGCCTCGTTGCTCGAGGTGCACCTAGAAACGGGCAGAACGCACCAGATCCGCGTGCACATGGCCGCTCAGCGCCACCCCTGCGTGGGTGACGCGATGTACGGTGCAGACCCTGTGCTGAGTGAGCGGCTCGGCCTCGAGCGCCAGTGGCTGCACGCCATGCGGCTCGGTTTTCGGCATCCGTCGACGGGCGAACGGGTCGAGTACTCGTCGACGTACCCCGACGACCTGCAGCACGCTCTCGATGTGCTGCGCGAGGGGTGACGCGCCCGTCGAGAGGGCCGGGAGTGAGTGCGCGCACGACCTAGACTGAGGGTCCAGATCGACCCGTCGGAGGCCCCGTGACCACTCGAGCAGACTCGTTCGTCCACCTCCACGTGCACAGCGAGTACTCGATGCTCGACGGCGCCGCGCGCGTCAAGCCGCTCATCGCCGAAGCGGTCTCGCAGGGCATGCCGGCGATCGCGATCACCGACCACGGCAGCATGTTCGGGGCGTTCGACTTCTGGAAGACGGCGACCGAGTCGGGAATCAAGCCGATCATCGGCATCGAGGCCTACTTGACGCCTGGCACGCATCGCACCGACAAGACGCGCGTGAAGTGGGGGGTCGGCGGCGAGGATGACGTGTCGGGCTCGGGCGCGTACACGCACCTCACAATGCTCGCCGCCTCGACGACGGGCATGCACAATCTGTTCCGCATGTCGTCGCTCGCTTCGATCGAGGGCTACTACTTCAAGCCCCGGATGGATCGCGAGCTGCTGAGCCGGTACAGCAAGGGCGTCATCGCGACGACGGGCTGCGTGAGTGGTGAGGTGCAGACGCGCCTGCGACTCGGCGAGTACGACAAGGCTCGCGAAGCCGCAGCCGAGTTCCGCGACATCTTCGGCGCCGAGAACTACTTCGTCGAGATCATGGACCACGGCCTCGGTATCGAGCGCCGCACCATGACCGAGCTCATTCGGCTCGCGAAAGACTTAGGGCTGCCGCTCGTCGCCACCAACGACCTGCACTATACGCACGCGGCCGACGCGGGCTCGCACGCGGCGTTGCTGTGCGTGCAGTCGGGCAGCACCCTCGACGACCCGAACCGATTCAAGTTCGACACCGACGAGTTCTACCTGAAGACCCCCGCGCAGATGCGCGAGCTGTTCCGCGACTACCCCGAGGCTTGCGACAACACGCTGCTCATCGCTGAGCGCACGGAGGTCGCCTTCGACACGTCGGCGAACTACATGCCCCGGTTCCCGGTTCCCGAAGGCGAGACCGAGAACAGCTGGTTCATTCAGGAGGTCGAGCGGGGGCTGGCGGTGCGGTATCCGGGCGGAGTTCCGGATGCTGTGCGCGCGCGTGCCGAGTACGAGATCGGCGTCATCACGCAGATGGGCTTCTCGGGGTACTTCCTCGTCGTTGCCGACTTCATCAACTGGTCGAAGCACAACGGCATTCGCGTGGGCCCGGGTCGCGGCTCGGGCGCCGGATCGATGGCGGCTTACGCGATGCGCATCACTGACCTCGATCCGCTCGAGCACGGCCTCATCTTCGAGCGGTTCTTGAACCCCGACCGCGTCTCGATGCCCGACTTCGACGTCGACTTCGACGACCGGCGACGCGGCGAGGTGATCCGCTACGTCACCGAAAAGTACGGCGACGAGCGCGTCGCCCAGATCGTCACCTACGGCACCATCAAGGCCAAGCAGGCCCTGAAAGACAGCTCCCGCGTGCTCGGCTTCCCGTTCGGAATGGGTGAGAAGCTCACCAAGGTCATGCCGCCCGCGATCATGGGCAAAGACATGCCCCTCGCGGGCATCTTCGACAAGACGCACGACCGCTACAAGGAGGCCGCCGACTTCCGCGCCCTCATCGAGGTCGACGCCGAGGCGCGCACGGTGTTCGATACGGCCTTGGGCCTTGAGAACCTCAAGCGGCAATGGGGCGTGCACGCGGCGGGCGTGATCATGTCAAGCGAGCCGCTCATCGACATCATCCCCATCATGAAGCGCGAGCAAGACGGCCAGATCGTCACGCAGTTCGACTTTCCGGCCTCCGAGGCGCTCGGCCTCGTCAAGATGGACTTCTTAGGGCTGCGCAACCTGACGATCATCGACGACGCGCTCGACAACATCGAGGCGAACCGCGGCGAGCGTCTCGTGCTCGAAGACCTCGCGCTCGATGACACCGCGGCCTACGAGCTCATGGCCCGCGGCGACACGCTCGGGGTGTTCCAGCTCGACGGCGGGCCGATGCGCTCGCTGCTGCGCATGATGAAGCCCGACAACTTCGAAGACATCTCGGCGGTGCTCGCGCTCTACCGGCCGGGGCCGATGGGCGCCGACTCGCACACCAACTACGCGCTGCGCAAGAACGGACGGCAAGACATCGAGCCGATCCACCCCGAACTCGCTGAACCGCTCTCCGAAGTACTCGGCGGCACCTACGGCCTGATCGTGTATCAGGAGCAGGTCATGGAGATCGCGCAGAAGCTCGCGGGCTACACGCTCGCACAGGCCGATCTGCTGCGGCGGGCGATGGGCAAGAAGAAGAAAGAAGAGCTCGACAAGCAGTTCGAGAACTTCGAAGCGGGAATGATCGCGAACGGCTACTCGGCTGCGGCGGTGAAGAAGCTCTGGGAGACCCTGCTGCCGTTCTCCGACTACGCCTTCAACAAGGCCCACTCGGCCGCCTACGGCGTGGTGTCGTACTGGACCGCCTACCTCAAGGCGCATTTCCCGGCCGAGTACATGGCCGCCCTGCTCACGAGCGTGGGTGACTCGAAAGACAAGATGGCGGTCTACCTCAATGAGTGCCGTCGCATGGGCATCACGGTGCTGCCGCCCGACGTCAATGAGTCGATCGAGTACTTCGCCGCCGTCGGCGACGACATCCGTTTCGGCCTCGGCGCTGTGCGCAATGTGGGCCACAACGTCGTCGAGGGCATTCGCGCAGCGCGCGAGCAGAAGGGCCGGTTCACGGGCTTCTTCGACTTCTTGAAGAAGGTGCCGAGCCCGGTCGCCAACAAGCGGGCCATCGAGTCGCTTGTCAAGGCGGGCGCCTTCGACTCGCTGGGGTCGACACGCCGCGCGCTCATGGAGATTCACGAGGGGGCGGTCGAAGCTGCGGTGAAAGAGAAGCGAGCCGAAGAGGTCGGCGATGTGGGTTTCGACTTCGACAGCCTCTTCGATGACGCCGAGCAGAGCGCAGACCACGTGCCCGACCGGCCCGAGTGGGCGAAGAAAGACAAGCTCGCGTTCGAGCGCGAGATGCTCGGGCTCTACGTATCAGACCACCCGCTCGCGGGTCTCGAGCGCTCTCTCGCCCAGCACGCTGGTCTGAGCATCGCCGAGCTGAACGACAACCCGCCGGCCGACGGCGAGCAAGTGACGGTGGCGGGCCTCATCACGAGCGTGCAACACCGCGTGGCCCGAAACTCCGGTAATCCCTACGGCATGATCACGCTCGAAGACTTCGGGGGTGAACTCTCGATCATGTTTCTCGGCAAGACGTACACCGAATTCGGTTCGCGGCTCGTGGCCGACAGCATCGTGGTCGTGCGCGGCCGCGTCAACCACCGCGACGACGGCATCACCCTGCAGGCGATCACGCTGCAGCAGCCCGACTTTGGCGTGAGCGCCGACACGGGGCCGCTCACGCTCACCGTGCGCGAGCAGCGTGCGACCGTGGAGGTCGTGAGCGAGCTCGACACGGTGCTCAGCCGCCACCGCGGTTCGACCGAGGTGCGGCTGCGCCTGCTGCGCGACGATTCGGCTCGCATCTTCGAGTTGCCGCACCGCATCGAGCCCTCGGCGAACTTCTACGGCGAGGTCAAGAGTCTGCTGGGGCCGAGAGCGCTGACCTAGTTGTAGTTCCCCTAGTCGTCGAGCTCGGCGCCGAGGGCCCGAAACGCCCTCTCGTGGTACAGCAGCGGCTCGTCGGGCTCACCCAGCGCACCTTGGTCGATCTGCACCGCGATCATGGCGTTGTCGGCGACCGACGTGCGGGCGACGATCGTGCCGACCATCCACGCGGTGACGTCCTTGAGAATCGGCAAGCCGTGCGGGCCGGGTTCCCAGTGATCGCCGTCGAAGCGGCGCGCATTGTCGCCCGCCATGATCTTCGCGACCGCGAAGTCTTTCTGGCCCAGCATGTGAATCGCGACGCGGTCGGTCTGCTCGATCGCAGGCCACGAGCTCGCGGTGCGCGCCATATTGAAGGTTGCCAGCGGAGGAACCGCGGCCAACGAGGCGAGCGACGTCGCCGTGAAGCCGACGGGTCGTCCGTCGGTAGTCAGGGCCGTGATCACGGCGACTCCGGCAGCGTGGCGTCTGAACGCCTGGGCGAAGGCGTCGAATCCGGTGGCGTCGGGAGCGGTGGTCATCACGGTCTATGCAACCGCATCCACGCTCGGGTATTCCCGAGGCTGGCCGCGATTAGGCTGAGTGCGCCATGATGCGAACACTCGATTTGCGCGGCCGCGTTCTGTCAGCCGCCGACCTGCTCGCCCTCGTCCCTCGCGCGGCGAGCGATGTGGGCTCCGCCGTCGACGCCGTTGACGCCGTGATTCAGGATGTCCGCGATCGCGGCAGCGCTGCGCTGCTCGATCAGGCCGAGCGCTTCGATCGCGTGCGACCGTCGAGCGTGCGCGTCAGCCCGGATCAACTGCGCGCGGCTGAGGCCTCACTCGGTTCCGCGGTGCGCACGGCCCTCGAGCTCGCGATCGAGCGCGTGCGCCGGGCGACGGCAGCGCAAGTGCCGGCAGAACAGGTCACCGAGGTGGCACCGGGTGCCCGCATCGTGCAGCGCTGGCAGCCGGTGAGCCGCGTCGGCCTCTATGTGCCGGGCGGCAAGGCTGTCTACCCCTCGAGCGTGGTCATGAACGTCGTCGCAGCTCAGGTCGCCGGCGTCACCTCGATCGCGCTCGCGTCGCCGCCACAGGCGGAGTTCGCAGGATCAGTGCACCCGACCATCCTCGGCGCGGCGTCACTGCTCGGCGTCGACGAGGTCTATGCGATGGGCGGCGCGGGCGCGATCGGTGCCTTCGCCTACGGTGTCGACGACCTCGGGCTCGAGCCCGTGCAAGTCATCACCGGGCCGGGCAATCTCTACGTCGCCACGGCCAAGCGCGCCGTCAAGGGGGTCGTCGGCATCGATTCCGAGGCCGGACCCACCGAGATTCTCATCATCGCCGATGCGACCGCGCGGCCTGACTACGTCGTGGCCGACCTCATCAGCCAGGCCGAGCACGACGAGCTCGCCGGCAGCGTGCTCGTGACCGACGACCCTGGCCTCGCCCAGGCAGTGCGCGACCGGCTGCCCGCCGCCGTCGCCGTGACGCATCACCGTGAGAGGGTCGCGACGGCGCTCGCGGGCACCCAGTCGGTGATTGTGCTGGTCGACGATCTCGCGCAGGCGGTCCGGTTCAGCAACGCTTATGGTCCCGAGCACCTCGAAGTGCAGGTGGCCGAACCCGACGCCCTGCTATCGCAGCTCGAGAGCGCCGGCGCCATCTTCATCGGCGACCACACGCCCGTAAGCCTGGGCGACTACGTGGCTGGATCGAATCACGTGCTGCCGACCGGCGGTCAGGCCCGGTTCGCGTCGGGGCTGGGGGCCTACACCTTCTTGCGTCCTCAGCAGATCATCGAGTACGACCGGCATGCCCTCGCCGAGGTCGCCGCCCACGTCGGCGCCTTGAGCGATGCCGAGCAGCTGCCGGCCCATGGCGACGCCGTGCGTGCGCGGTTCCTCTAGGCTTGCGGCACGATGCACTGCCCTTTCTGCCGCTATTCCGACAGCCGGGTCATCGATTCCCGCACGAGCGATGACGGACTGTCGATCCGTCGACGGCGGCAGTGCCCCGAGTGCGGTCGCCGGTTCAGCACGACCGAGACCGCGAGCCTCATGGTGATCAAGCGCAGCGGGGTCGTCGAGCCCTTCTCGCGCGAGAAGATCATGCTCGGCGTGCGCAAGGCGTGCCAGGGCCGACCGGTCACCGACGCCGACCTCGCTCAACTGGCGCAGAAGGTCGAAGAGAACCTGCGCGCCACCGGCGCCTCGCAGCTCGATGCCAACGACATCGGTCTCGCGATCCTGCCCGAGTTGCGCGAGCTCGACGAGGTCGCCTACCTGCGATTCGCGAGCGTCTACCAGGCCTTCGAGAACCTCGACGACTTCGAGTCGGCGATCGTACAGTTGCGCGCCGAGCACGGCAACGCCGCGACCACGGCCGACGCGGGCTGATCGCTGTCGTGTACGAGCTGTTCTTCCGCACGGTGCTGCGGCGTCTCGACCCCGAGCGTGCCCACCACCTCGCAGTGTCGGTGATCCGAGCGATTCCTTTGCTGGGCTTGACCGGGCTGGTCCGACGATTCACCCGTCCCGACCCGTCGCTCGCAGTCGAAACCCTCGGGCTGCGCTTCGAGTCGCCGTTCGGCATGGCTGCCGGGTTCGATAAAGATGCGCGCAGCATCCGCGGCCTCTGGGCACTCGGGTTCGGCCACGTCGAGATCGGCACGGTCACGGCGATCGCTCAAGACGGTAATCCGAAGCCGAGACTCTTCAGGCTCGTCGACGACCGCGCCGTCATCAACCGCATGGGGTTCAACAACGGGGGAGCGGCGGCGGCCGCCGAGCGCGTCGCCCGCGAGCGCAGCCGCAGCCGCAGGCCGGTCATCGGGGCCAACATTGGCAAGAGCCGCGTCGTCGCGGTCGAGGATGCGATCGACGACTACCGCCTGTCGGCTCGCACGCTCGCACCCGTCGCCGACTACATCGCCGTCAATGTCAGCTCGCCCAATACTCCGGGCCTGCGCGGTCTGCAGGACGAGGCGCTGCTGCGTCCGCTGCTCTCCGCCGTTCTCGACGAGGCGATGGCGACGCCCGTGCTCGTCAAGATCGCTCCCGATCTCGACGACGCGGCGATCGATGCCGTCTGCGCTCTCGCCCTCGAGCTCGGCCTCGCGGGCATCATCGCGACCAATACGACGGTCGGTCGCGAGGGGCTCACGACCGAGCCCGCTGTCGTCGTGGCCGCGGGCGCCGGAGGTCTGAGCGGGGCGCCCCTGCGCGAACGGTCGTTGCAGGTGCTGCGACGTGTGCGCGCAGCGGTGCCCGCCGACTTCTGCGTGATCGCCGTCGGCGGCATCGATACGGCCGACGACGCCGCCGAGCGGCTCGCGGCCGGCGCGACGCTCGTGCAGGGGTACACGGCCTTTTTGTACCGCGGTCCGCTCTGGGCGCGCCAGATCACACGCGGGCTCGCGCGATTGGCCTCTAGTCGGGGTACTGCCCGCGCTTGACCTGCGGCTTCGGCAGGCGCAGCACGCGCAACTGCAGCGACCGCATCGCCGCGTACCAGCGCACTTTCTCGACCTTGTCGGCTCCGTACTTCTGGGTGAGCTTGCGGCGAACGATGAAGCCGAGGATGACCGAGTCGAGAATCGCGACGAGGAAGAACGCCCACAGGCCAAGGATCGAGATCGTCTGAGCCTCGACCGAGGGGATGAAGGTCAGGATGATGACGAAGAACATCACGGGGATGAGGAACTCGCCGATGCTGATGCGGGCGTCGACGTAGTCGCGCACCCACTTCTTCTGCGGGCCCTTGTCGCGCTGCGGCAGGTACTTCTCCTCGCCTGCTGCCATGCCGAGTCGCGCCTTCTCGCGCGCGGCGTTCATCTTCTCGCGGTGCTCTTTACGCGCCTGCTTGCGGTCGTCGGGCACGAGGGGGCGCTTGCGCGCGGCCTCGCGCTCTTTGCGCGTCGGAGTCGGTCGGCCCTTACCAGCCGCGATGGCCTCGGCCTGGGCGTGGGCCTCGGCCGTCGCTTGCGCAGCGGCAGAGGGGGAGTGGTTCTCGTTCTCGCGGGCGGCCACAGCGGCACATCCTTCCAGTCGGGCAGAGACTTAAGATTACCGGCATGACATCGACTCGCCGCCCTGAGCGCCCCGCGACCCCTCCCGAGCTGCTCGAGACTCTCCGTCGCCACGTGCGCGACGGGCTGCCGCAGGCGATCGGCGACTTGTCGACGCTCGTGCGCATCCCCTCCGTGTCGTGGGATGGCTTCGATGCCGACCACGTGCAGCGATCAGCCGAGCACACCGCCGAGCTGCTGCGCGACCTCGACATCTTCGAGTCGGTCATCATCGATCGCGCTCCGACCCCGAGCGGCGCCCTCGGCCAGCCGGCGGTGCTCGCCCGCCGCGCAGCCCGCGGTGGTCGACCCACCGTGCTGCTCTACGCGCACCATGACGTGCAGCCCCCGGGAGACGACGCTGGCTGGGATTCGCCCCCCTACGAGCCGACGCTGCGCGGCGATCGCCTCTACGGCCGCGGCGCCGCCGACGACAAGGCGGGCGTCGTGGCGCACGTCGCGGCTGTGCGCGCCCTGCTCGACGTCGATCCCGACCCCGACGTGGGACTCGCCGTGTTCATCGAGGGGGAGGAGGAGTTCGGCTCGCGATCGTTCGCGGCACTGCTCGAGCGTCACCGCGAGCTGCTGGCCGCCGACGTCATCGTCGTGGCCGATTCTGACAACTGGTCGGTCGACACGCCGTCGCTGACGGTCGCCCTGCGGGGCAACGTGACCTTCTCTCTCACCGTGTCGACTCTCGAGCACGCATCGCATTCCGGCATGCTCGGCGGCGCGGTTCCGGATGCGATGCTCGCGACGGTCGCCCTGCTGGCGACACTGCACGACGCCGAGGGGTCTGTCGCTGTCGAGGGTTTGACCTCGCACGAGCAAGAGGTTCCCGACCTGCCGGACGAACGCCTCCGCTCTGACGCTGGACTGCTCGAGGGCGTGCGTCCGATCGGGCGCGGACCAGTGCTGCACCGCCTGTGGGCGCAGCCAGCCCTCACCGTGACCGGCATCGACGCGCCGAGCGTGCAGAACGCCTCGAACACCTTGGCGCCGACCATCACAGTCAAGATCAGTGCACGCATCGCGCCGGGGCAGCGCGCTGCCGATGCCTTCGCCGCAATCGAACGCCACCTGCACGCGCACGCCCCCTTCGGGGCTCACCTGAGCATCGCCTCGGTCGACCTCGGTGATCCGTTCCTCGTCGATGTCGACGGGTGGGCCGCCGATGAGGCGATCGTCGCCATGACCGAGGCATGGGGTGCCGCACCCGTGCTCGCGGGAGTCGGGGGCTCGATTCCCTTCATCTCGCAGCTCGTCGAGACCTTCCCCGAGGCTCAGGTGCTCGTGACAGGAGTCGAAGACCCCGAGACGCGTGCTCACAGCCCCAACGAATCGCTGCACCTCGGCGTGCTGCACCGGGCGGTGCTGACTGAATCGGTTCTGCTCGCGCGGCTCAACGCGGGTGCCAACCTCGGCTGAGCATCCAGCAACGCGGCGTACACTGGCGACAGCAAGCCGATCTCTCGAGGAGTCACCATGACCGATACCGCATTGACCACGCACGGCGTCAGCCTGACCGAGGCCGCCTCGGCGAAAGTGCGCTCGCTGCTCGATCAGGAGGGCCGCGATGACCTGCGCTTGCGGCTCGCCGTGCAGCCCGGCGGCTGCTCGGGTCTCATCTATCAGCTGTACTTCGATGAGCGCGTGCTCGACGGTGACGCCTTGCGCGATTTCGACGGTGTCGAGGTGGTCGTCGACAAGATGAGCGTGCCCTATCTCGACGGCGCATCGATCGACTTCGAAGACACGATTCAGAAGCAGGGCTTCACGATCGACAACCCCAACGCCGGCGGTAGCTGCGCGTGCGGTGACAGCTTCCACTAGGTCGATTCGTGGGCGGTTGCGGAGCGTCGCTGGGCGCTGTCGCGGTCGACCGTGACATAGACTGAAAACCAGTTCACAACCCTGCCACGAGAGGTTTCCGGTGCGTTCCAACCGACGTCTTCGCTTGACGGCGATCCCGCTCGCCCTCGTCACCACGGTGGCACTCGCGGGCTGCACGACACAGATGCAACTGGGCTGGTTGCCCACCGAGCCGGGCACCACGAACCAGGTCGACCGTGTGGTCGGCCTCTGGGTCACGTCGTGGATCGTGCTGCTTGTCGTCGGCGTCATCACGTGGGGGCTGATCATCTGGGCGGCGATCGTCTACCGCCGTCGCAAGGGCCAGACCGGCCTCCCGGTGCAGTTGCGCTACAACATGCCGATCGAGGTGTTGTACACCGTCGTTCCGCTCATCCTCGTGCTCGGGTTCTTCGCCTTCACCGCCCGTGATCAGGCGATCATCGAGGCGCCCCTCGAAGACCCCGACGTCACGATCGAAGTCTTCGGCAAGCGCTGGGCGTGGGACTTCAACTACATCACCGATGATGTCTACTACTCGGGAATCCAGGCGCAAGAGACTGGCCCGAACAACACCATCGACATGTCGACGCTTCCGACCCTGTACCTGCCGGTCGGCCAGAAGGTCGAGATCAAGCTCGAGTCGCGCGACGTCATCCACTCGTTCTGGATCGTCGACTTCCTCTACAAGAAAGACATGTTCCCGGGCGAGAACGAGACCAACTACTGGTACTTCATCCCCGAGAAAGAGGGGAGCTACATGGGCAAGTGCGCCGAGCTGTGCGGCGAATTCCACTCCCTGATGCTCTTCAACGTCGAGGTCGTCTCGGTCGCCGAGTACGACGCCTACATCGAGTCGCTGCGGGCTCAAGGCAACGTCGGTCGACTCGGCCCTGAGTTCAACACCAACACGAACCTGCCGGGCACCGGCTCCAGCGAAGAGGAGTAGGCGGCTCATGACCACGACCGCACCTCGTCCATCCGTGTCGGGCCCAGCGCCCGAGCACGTCTCACCGACCGTTCGCCGCAAGGGCAACGTGCTCGTCGGCTGGATCACGACGACCGACCACAAGACGATCGGGTACATGTACCTGATCACGTCGTTTATCTACTTCCTCATCGGCGGTGTGATGGCGCTCGTGATTCGTGCGCAGCTCTTCGCGCCGGGCCTCGAGATCGTGGCGACGAAAGAGCAGTACAACCAGCTGTTTACGATGCACGGCACGATCATGCTGCTCATGTTCGCGACGCCGCTCTTCGCCGGCTTTGCCAACGTGCTGATGCCACTGCAGATCGGTGCTCCCGACGTCGCCTTCCCGCGACTCAACGCCTTCGCCTACTGGCTCTACTCGTTCGGTTCGCTCATCGCGGTCGCAGGGTTCCTGACTCCTCAGGGCGCCGCCTCGTTCGGGTGGTTCGCCTATGCGCCGCTCTCGAGTCAAACCTTCACACCAGGGCTCGGCGGCAATATGTGGGTCTTCGGGCTCACGATGAGCGGGTTCGGCACGATTCTCGGCGCAGTGAACTTCATCACGACGATCATCACGATGCGTGCTCCCGGCATGACGATGTGGCGCATGCCGATCTTCACGTGGAACACGCTCGTGACGTCGCTGCTCGTGCTCATGGCCTTCCCGGTGCTCGCGGCATCGCTGTTCGCCCTGGGCTCCGACCGAATGTTCGGGTCGCACGTGTTCGACGCGGCCACGGGCGGCGCCATCTTGTGGCAGCACCTGTTTTGGTTCTTTGGGCACCCCGAGGTGTACATCCTGGCGCTGCCGTTCTTCGGCATCGTGTCAGAGATCATCCCGGTCTTCAGCCGCAAGCCGATCTTCGGGTACAAGACTCTCGTCTACGCGACGATCGCCATCGCGGCACTCTCGATGACGGTGTGGGCCCACCACATGTACGTGACCGGCTCGGTGCTTCTGCCGTTCTTCGCGCTCATGACGATGCTCATCGCGGTGCCCACGGGCGTGAAGATCTTCAACTGGATCGGCACGATGTGGCGCGGCTCGGTGACGTTCGAGAGCCCCATGGTGTTCACGATCGGGTTCTTGATCACGTTCGTCTTCGGCGGTCTCACCGGCGTGATCCTCGCCTCGCCGCCGCTTGACTTCGTGGTCTCCGACTCGTACTTCGTCGTGGCGCACTTCCACTACGTCGTGTTCGGCACGGTGGTGTTCGCCATGTTCGCCGGCTTCTACTTCTGGTGGCCCAAGTGGACAGGCAAGATGCTCAACGAGAGCCTCGGCCAGATTCACTTCTGGACCCTCTTCATCGGGTTCCACGCGACCTTCCTCGTGCAGCACTGGCTGGGTGTGGTCGGAATGCCGCGGCGATACGCGACGTACCTCGTGGAAGACGGCTTCACCTGGATGAACCAGCTCTCGACCCTGGGCTCGATTCTGCTGGCAGCCTCGATGATCCCGTTCCTGCTGAACGTCTACATCACGGCGCGTCGCGCACCGCTGGTGACCGTCAACGACCCGTGGGGCTATGGCCGCTCGCTCGAGTGGGCGACGTCGTGCCCGCCCCCGCGTCACAACTTCACGTCGATCCCGCGCATCCGTTCCGAGTCGCCCGCCTTCGACCTGAACCACCCCGAGGCAGGCATTCCCGTCGGAATCGGACCCGGCAAAGACGCTCCAGAGGCGCCGGTGCGCGATCTCGCCGACGGCGAAGTGAAGTAGGGCTGACGACATGAAGACCAACATCAACCTGTTCTGGATCCTGACGGGCTTCTTCGCTCTTCTGGCGGCCATCTACGTGGTGTGGGCGATCATCGACACGGGCCAGGTCGAGTGGGTCGGTGCCGTAGCACTGTCGCTGTGCGCCGTACTGTCGTTGTTCATCGCGTTCTACCTGCGCCTCGTCTACCGCAACCAGGGCGGCGAACTCGCAGAAGACCGCTACGACGCCGGCATCGACGACGGCGACGCCGAGCAGGGCTTTTTCCCGCCGTGGAGCTGGTGGCCGGTAATTCTCGCCGCAGGCGCTGCAGTAGCCTTCCTCGGGCTCTCGATCTCGTTCTGGATCGTCGCCTATGCCGTGCCGTTCGCTCTGATCGGCCTCGTCGGCTGGGTCTACGAGTACTACCGCGGCAACTTCGGTCGCTGACGTGGCTCGGGTTCGCCGGGCGACGCAGGCCGACGCTGATGCCATCTTCGCCCTCGTTCGACAGCTCGGCGCGACGTTCGTGCCGGTGCGGGCCGCCTTCGACGCCAGCCTGACGACCATTCTCAATGATGACGATGCGCTGCTGCTGGTCGGCGAGGCAGACGACGGAACCGTGCAGGGCTACGCCCTCACGACCATCACGCGCCTGCTGTCGACCAATGGCCCGTCGGCGCAATTGCAGGAGATCGCCGTGGACGAGGCAGCCCGAGGTCTCGCGCTGGGCACGATGCTCGTGCACGAGGTCGAGTCAGAGTGCATCGCTCGTGGAGTGCGGCAACTGACCGTCGCTGCACGCCGCGCCGGCGGCTTCTACGACCGACTCGGCTACTCGCAGAACGCCGAGTTCATGCGTCGGGTCTTCTAGCCACCACGAGAATCACGCACTCGTGCATCTCGCTACCGAGCGGCTCGACATTAGCCCGCTGACAGCGGCAGAGGCGCAGGCCTTTGCTGACTATCGGCGCGAGCCCGACGTCGCGCGCTACCAGAGCTGGCATACTGACTTCTCGCTCGCCGACGCCGAAGCGCTCATCCGCGAGCAGCCGAGGCTGGGCTTTCCCGCTGCGGGTGAATGGGTGCAGTATGGCCTTCGACTGCGAAGCGGCACCGTGTCGACGCTCGTCGGCGATGTCGCGGTGGGCGCCGATGCCGCGCAACCCGACACCTACGAGCTGGGTGTGACGCTCGACCCTCGGCACCAGGGGAGCGGCTATGCAGCAGAAGGGCTCGAGGCGATCATCCACGGTCTCATGGCCGACCACGGCGCGCACCGGATCGTCATGCAGGGGGATGCGCGCAATACCGCTGTGCTCACGCTCATGCGACGACTCGACCTGAGGCACGAGGGCTCGGTCGTCGAGGGCGACTGGTTCAAGGGCGAGTGGAC
Organism: Microcella sp.; assembly: GCF_019739195.1. NCBI lineage: Bacteria > Bacillati > Actinomycetota > Actinomycetes > Micrococcales > Microbacteriaceae > Microcella > Microcella sp. The sequence continues at coordinate 29,224 of NZ_JAHHDS010000003.1, forward strand.
GACCCTCGAGCGGTTCGCGCTTTTGCGCCGCGAGTGGCAAGCGCGCTGAGCTACGTGCGAGACGAGAACGACCCCGCCCTTCTTGTCGAGGGGCGGGGCCGTTCTACCGTCGTTCGCTAGTGCTTCTGCGATTCGAGCTCGTTCTGCGTGACCGGCGCGATGCGGTCTTCGAAGAACCAGCGTGAGAGGCTTGCCCGTACCCGCTGGTTGACCGTGATCTTGCCTTGGTCGTTGGGGCGCACCATGATCGGCTGATACTCGTCGAAGCTGACGAGCTTCCAGCGCTCGAAGTCGTCGAGCTGCTCGTGCACCTCGATGTACTCGCCGCCTGGAAGCCGCACGATGCGACCCGACTCGAACCCGTGCAGGGCGATCTCGCGATCTTTGCGCTGCAGCGCCAGGCAGACGCGCTTCGTGATGAAGTAGGCCACGAACGGGCCAAAGACCGTCGCGAGCTGAAGAGCGAGAATCACTCCCTCGATCGATAGCCGGAAGTGCGTAGCGATGAGGTCCGAGCTCGCGGCCGCCCAGAGCGCGGCGTAGAACGTGACTCCCGCGGCACCGATGGCCGTGCGCGTAGGCGCGTTGCGGGGGCGCTCGGCGATGTGGTGCTCGCGACGGTCGCCCGTGACCCAGGCCTCGAAGAAGGGGTAGAGGCCGACAGCCGCGAGGAACACCAGGAGGCCGACGAGGGGGATCAGCACGCCGAACGCCCAGGTGAAGCCGAACGGGTCGACGAAGTCGAGGTTCGGCGGAATCAGTCGCAGAGCGCCGTCGGCGAAACCGATATACCAGTCAGGCTGCGTGCCTGCCGAGACGGGGGAGGGGTCGTACGGACCATAGTTCCAGATCGGGTTGATCGTGAAGAAGGAGGCGATCAGTACGATCACGCCGAAGACGAGGAAGAAGAACCCGGCAGCCTTGGCAGCGAAGCCCGGCAGAATCGGCGAGCCCACGACGTTGTCGTTGGTGCGACCCGGGGCCGCAAACTGCGTGTGCTTGTTGACCACCATCAGCACGAGGTGAATGCCGATGAGGGCGATCGTGATCGCGGGCAGCAGCATGATATGCAGCACGTACAGACGAGGAATGATGTCGGTTCCTGGGAACTCGTCGCCGAACAGCAGGTACGAGATCCATGCACCGGCGACCGGCACAGCTTTGATCATGCCATCGATGATGCGCAGGCCGTTGCCCGAAAGCAGGTCGTCGGGCAGCGAGTAGCCCGTGAAGCCGAGGGCCATCGCCATGACGAACAGCAGGAAGCCGACCACCCAGTTGAACTCGCGCGGCTTGCGGAACGCGCCGGTGAAGAACACGCGAAGCATGTGCAGCCCGATAGCCGCGACGAACAGCAACGCCGCCCAGTGGTGCACCTGCCGCATGAGCAGACCGCCGCGAATCTCGAACGATATGTCGAGCGACGAGTGATACGCCACCGACATCGGGATTCCCTGCAGCGGTACATACGAGCCTGAGTACTCGACCTCGGTCATCGACGGGTCGAAGAAGAAGGTCAGGAAGGTGCCGCTCAGCAGAATGACGACGAAGCTGTAGAGCGCGACCTCACCCAGCATGAACGACCAGTGGTCGGGGAAGATCTTGCGCCCGAGCGCCTTGACAGCGGTCGAGGCGCTCGTGCGCTCGTCGACGTAGTTGGCCGCCCAGCCCGTGAACCGCATGCCGCGCCCGGGCGCGGTCTCGGTCGACGGCGTCGGCGGGGTCGCAGTGGTACTCACAGTTGACGCTCCCAGAAGCTCGGACCCACAGGTTCGGTGAAGTCGCTCTTCGCGACGAGGTAACCCTCTTCATCCACAGTGATCGGGAGCTGGGGGAGGGGTCGTGCCGCCGGGCCGAAGATGACCTCGCAGTGGTTCGCGACGTCAAACTGCGACTGGTGGCACGGGCACAGCAGGTGGTGCGTCTGCTGCTCATACAGCGCGACGGGGCACCCGACGTGCGTGCAGATCTTGGAGTAGGCGACGATGCCGTCGTACGACCAGTCGGCCTTGGCCGGGTCTTCGTTGAGCTCGTCAACGGGCAGACGCATCAGCAGAACTGCGGCCTTCGCCTTCTCTTCGAGCCGGTGCGACTCGAGCTCGGCGAGGCCTTCGGGGATCACGTGGAAAGCCGAACCGATCGTGACCTCCGAGGCCTTGATGGGCGTTCCAGAGGGGTCGCGGGCCAGTCGAGTGCCGGTCTCCCACATGGTGTGCTTCAGAAGCGCAACGGGGTCTTCGGCCGGCGCTAGGTCGCGGAAGAGGGCGATCGCCGGAATGGGCGTGGCGACGAGCGCACCGATCAGCGAGTTGCGCACGAGGCTGCGGCGAGTGAAGCCCGACTCGGCGTTCGCCTCTCGGAAGATCTCCACTGCGCGCTCACGACTTTCGTCGCTGCCACGGGTGGGGTGACGCTCTTCGACCTCTTCGTGTCCGTGCATGAGGGCCTTTGACCAGTGCACAGCACCGATGCCGATGCCCAGCAGGCCGAGCGTGATGCCCACACCGATGAGCATGTTGTTCAGACGGATCGTGCTGGGGTCGCCCTCTTCGATCGGGAAGAGGATGTAGGCCACTACGGCGAGCACGCTGCCGATCACCGAGAGGAAGAAGAGCACCGAGATGGTGCGCTCGGCCTGTCGAGCTTTCTTGGGGTCGAGATCGGTGACACGCAGGCGCTCCGGCGGGAACCCCGGGTTGGGGACGCGATCGGCACGCACCACCGCGACGGCGGGTGCCGGCGCGCCGTGGTCGTCCTGCCGTGCGACGGCCGTGCCGGCGTTCTCGCCGTTGTCGGGGCCGTCGTGAGCGTCAGCCATGGTCGTCCTTTCCTAGAAGTGCTAAGCGGCTCAGTTGGACTTGGCAGTGAGCCAGATGGTCACTGCCACGAGTCCGCCGAGGCCGAAGATCCAGATGAAGAGGCCCTCAGATACGGGGCCGAGGCTACCGAGGTCCCACCCGCCGACCGAGGGGTTCTCCTCGACGTAGAGCAGGTAGGTGATGATGTCGTTCTTCTCCTCGGGCGTGAGGTTCAGGTCGCTGAAGACAGGCATGTTTTGCGGACCCGTGACCATCGCGCCGTAGATGTGCACGGGGTCGACACCCGCGAGGCCCGGTGCCCACTTGCCCTCAGTCAGGGCACCGCCGGCGCCCGCGACGTTGTGGCACATCGCGCAGTTGATGCGGAACAGCTCGGCGCCGATCGCGGCGTCACCATCTCCCGCGATGTAGCGGTCGGCAGGCACTGCCGGGCCAGGCGCGAGGTCGGCGACCCACGCGGCCATGGCGTCGATCTGCTCTTGCGTGAACTGCACGGGCTTGACCTCAGCCTGCGGACCCGAGGCGGCCATCGGCATGCGGCCGGTGCCCACCTGGAAGTCGACCGCTAGTGCGCCCGCACCGATGAGCGTCGGGCCAGCTGCGGTGCCCTCGGCGTCGAGGCCGTGGCAGCTGGCGCAGTTCGCCGCGAAGAGCTTGCCGCCTTCGTCGATCAGTTGCGCACTGGCCGCGGTCGTCTCGGCGGTCGCGGTGGTCGTCGCCAGAGCGTACGCGCCTCCGGTCGCCAGCAGACCGACCACGAGGAGCGCTGCGGTGGCGAGCGGTGACCGACGGCCGGCACGACGAGCGGATGCGGGGGAAGTAGGAGCCATGGTGTGGTGCGTCTCGATTCTGCGGTTATTGGAGCACGTAGATGACGAGGAAGAGGCCGATCCAGACCACGTCGACGAAGTGCCAGTAATAGGAGACCACGATTGCGCTTGTCGCGTCCCTGTGTGTGAAGACCTTCACGGCGTATGCGCGGCCGATCACCAGCAGGAACGCAATCAATCCGCCCGTGACGTGCAGACCGTGGAAGCCGGTGGTGAGGTAGAAGGCCGACCCAAAGGCATCTGAGTTGAGGGTGACGAACTCGCTCGTGAGAATCGAGTACTCGTAGACCTGGCCAACGACGAAGATCGCGCCCAGGGCATAGGTCAAGAAGAACCACTCGACCATGCCCCACTTGGCGGGAGACCACCCGGTGCGTCGCGCTTGCAGGCGCTCTGCCGCGAACACGCCGAACTGGCACGTGACGCTCGACGAGACCAGGATCAGGGTATTGATCAAGGCGAAGGTGACATCGAACTTCTCTGTTCCGGCTTCCCACAGCCCCGGTGACGTGGAGCGCAAGGTGAAGTAGATGGCGAACAAGCCGGCGAAGAACATCACCTCGCTGCCCAGCCAGACGATCGTGCCCACGGCGACGACGTTCGGTCGATTGATCGTTGGCGCGCTGAGCGAGCTCGAGAGTGCAGTACTGGTCACTCGACCATTATGACCGATGTTCCTGCGAGCGAAGGCCCGTCGACATGCCCGATTGAGCCGAGAAAGTAGCATCGAGTCATGTCGACGACTCCCACGTGGCCCAGCATCCTGTCGCGAATGCTCGATGGCGACGATCTCTCGATCGCTGACGCCTCGTGGGCGATGGAGCAGGTGGTCGCCGGTGAGGCGACAGAAGCGCAGCTCGGTGGTTTCCTGGTCGCCTTGCGGGCGAAGGGCGAGACGGTCGACGAGATCGTCGGATTCCGGGATGCTGCGCTGCGGCATGCGCGATCGATCGAGATCGACCCCATGGTTCTCGACATCGTCGGCACAGGGGGAGACCCGTTCGGAGCCGTCGTCAACGTCTCGTCGATTGCGTCGATCGTCGTCGCAGCGGCGGGGGTGCCCGTCGCCAAGCACGGCAATCGGGCGGCGAGCTCGTCGTCGGGCGCCTCAGATGTGCTGAGCGTTCTCGGCGTCAACATCGAGCTCGAACCCGAGCAGGTTGCGCGCGTGTTCGACGAGGTCGGGCTCACCTATCTCAACGCCGCGGTCTTCCATCCGGGCTTCCGGCATGCGGGGCCGCCCCGTAGACAGCTCGGCATCTCGACGGTCTTCAACATTCTGGGGCCGCTCTGCAACCCCGCACGGCCCGAGGCCTCGGCGGTCGGAGTCGCGAGTCTCGACCGCGTGCCGCTCATGGTGGGCGTCTTCCGCACGCGAGGGGCGACTGCGCTCGTCTATCGCGGTGACGACGGCATCGACAAGATCACGACGACCGGGCACAGCCATATCTGGGAGGTCTCGCGCGGGTTCGTCACCGAGCACGACCTCGACCCGCGCGAGCTCGGCATCGCGACGTCGCAGATCGATGACCTGCTCGGCTCGACTCCGGAGCACAATGCCGGTCTCGCTCGCGCAGTGCTGGCCGGCGACAGCGGTCCGGTGCGCGACATCGTGCTGTTGAACGCCGCGGCCGGGCTCGTCTCGTTCAGACTCGCCCAGGATCCTGAGCAGCTGCGGCGTCCCCTGCTCGAGCGGCTCGACGAGCAGCTCGCGGTGGCTGCTGAGTCGATCGACTCGGGTGCGGCGGCCGCGAAGCTCGACGCGTGGTCAGCGGCCACGCGCCGCTAGCGCGCAGGAACCATCCCTGCCCCTTCGATCACCTCGAAGACGAGCTGAGTCTCGACGTGGCGCACGTGCGGATGCGTGGTGAGGTGCTCGAGCACGAGCTCGCGTAGCGTCGCGGCTGAGTCGACGGCGACGTGCAGCAGGTAGTCGTCGGCGCCGGCGACGTGGAAGGCGGTGAGCACGCTCGGCAGGGTGCGCACCCGCTGCTCGAAACCGCGGATCTGCTCGCGCCCGTGGGTGCCGAGCCGCACGGTGATGAGTGCCTGCAGAGTGAGCCCGAGTGCCGCGGGGTCGATGTCGGCGCGAAACGATCGGATGACGCCACGATCGCGCAGAGATCGCAATCGTTGCGTGCACGTCGATTCGGCGATGCCGACTCGAGCGGCGAGGGCGGCGTTCGTGAGTCGGCCGTTGCGCTCGAGCTCGGCGAGTATCGAGATATCGATCGCGTCGAGGGTGGCGGGGCGCGCATTCTGCGACACAGGAGAGTCGAGCATCCCGCCAGCATGAAGCATGCGCGCGCTGGGCGTCAATGCGCGCGGATTCTGCGGCACCATGCCTGACACTCCGCAGGGCGCGCCAGAATCACTGCATGACGAGCAACGGTGCTTCTGGTCGTGACGACGCTTTCGAGACGATCGCGGTGCGCGCTGGGCGCGACGATCTCACTGCGTTGGGCGTGCACGCGCTGCCGATCGACCTGTCGACGACGAATCCGCTGCCCGACATCGACGCCGGGGGAGACTCGTACGAGGCGATCGCGACGGGCGGTCACCCGACCGAGGGTGGCAACGTCTACGCCCGCCTCTGGAACCCGACGGTCGCCCGCTTCGAGAAAGCGCTCGCCATGCTCGAGGGCGCCGACGAGGCGGTGGCTTTCGCGTCGGGAATGGCGGCATTCTCGGCCACGCTGCTCGCGGCGATGAATCGGGGGAGGGGGCGTCATGTTGTCGCCGTGCGCCCGCTCTACGGCGGCACCGACCACTTGCTCGCCTCGGGGCTGCTTGGCGCTGAGACGACGTTCTGCGTTCCCGAAGAGGTCGGCGACGCCGTGCGCGCCGACACCTGCCTCGTGGTCATGGAGACGCCGTGCAACCCGACGCTCGAGCTCGTCGACATCGCCGCGGTCGTCGCGGCGGCGGGATCAGTGCCGGTCATGGTCGACAACACCTTCGCGACACCTGTGCTGCAGAACCCGCTCGCATACGGCGCGGCATTCGTGCTGCACAGCGCGACGAAGTACCTCGGGGGCCACGGCGATGCGATGGGCGGAGTCGTGGCGACGAGCTCCGAGTGGGCGACCGCGATCCGCCCCGTGCGCGCGATCACGGGCGGCCTGCTCCACCCGCTCGGCGCCTACCTGCTGCACCGCGGACTACCGACGCTCGCACTGCGCGTGAAGGCACAGCAGGCGACGGCGGGGGAGCTGGCACCGCTGCTGGCCCAGCACCCCGCCGTCGCGCGCGTGCACTACCCGGGCCTGCCCGGATCAGACCCGCGCGGGCTGCTCGGCACGCAGTTGCGCGGGCCCGGAGCGATGCTGGCCCTCGACTTGGCCGGAGGATTCGCGGCCGCCCAAGCGCTCACCGTGTCGCTGAGGCTCTTCACGCACGCCGTGTCGCTCGGGGGCGTCGATTCTTTGGCGCAGCATCCGGCATCTCTCACGCATCGTCCGGTGGCACCGGATGCCCGCCCCGGGGCCGGCATCGTGCGTCTCTCGATCGGCCTCGAGTCGGCGGCGGACCTCTGGCGCGACCTGCAGACCGCGCTCGACGTCATCGCGCTCGAGCAGGCCACCCCGGCTCACGCTTCGGCGACGTAGAACCAGCGCCCTCCGTCGCGCACGAAGGCGCTGCGCTCACGCTGCGAGCCGCGGTCGCCCGGGGAGCGCCAGAACGCCTCGAACTCGACCTCGCCGTGGGTGTCTAGCGGGCCACCCGCCGAGCGGTCGATGATGTCGAGCCGGTACCAGCGCAGTTCGGCGTCGAGCTCGAGCGTCGCGGGCCGGGTCGAGGGGTGCCACGTCGCCAGCAGGTAGTCGGCATCGCCGAGGGCGAAGGCGCTGAAGCGCGAGCGCATGAGCTGCTCGGCCGTCGGTGCGTCAGCGTCACCCCGGTGGAGGGGTTCGCAGCACTCGGCATAGGGGAGCCCGCTGAGACACGGGCAGCGCGTCGCCATGCGTCAGGACCGCAGCACCTTCTCCATCGCCTTGCCTTTCGCGAGCTCGTCGACGAGCTTGTCGAGGTAGCGCACCTGCTGCATGAGCGGCTCTTCGATCTCTTCAACCCGCACGCCGCAAATGACGCCCGTGATGAGCGAAGCGTTCTGGTGGAGGTTCGAGCGCTCGAAGAAGTCGGCGAACGTCGTCTGATCGGCGACGTGCTGGGCGATCGCCTCGGTGTCGAACCCGGTCAGCCAGGTGATGACTTCATCAAGTTCGGCCTTGGTGCGGCCCTTGCGCTCGAGCTTCGTGATGTACAGCGGGTACACCTGCCCGAACGACATGCGGGCGACACGCTCGAGCGTTGCCGGTGCGGTAGCCATAGTCAGACGAGCCTAGCCAGCGCGGGTCGGGGCGCGCGAATGTGGCGCAGGATCGTGGCGGTGCCGGCTGGGCTTGTCGCGTGGCGACGGCCGCGCGTAGGGTCGGTGCATGCCAGGGCGCTCAGTGAGCTTCGACGCGACCATCGGAGTCGAGGTCAAGGGTGAGATGTGGGCCTGCATCGAGATTCCCGGGTCAGCCGAGTTCTTCGGCACGGGAAAGTCGGTGAGGGTGGATGCTCGTGTCGACGACGTCGATCTCACGCATGTCGGGGCTATGCCGACCGGCACGGGTGGTCACATGATCGCGCTGAACGCAGCCATTCGACGCCGTCTCGACAAGGACCTCGGCGACTCGGTGGAGGTCATGGTGTCGCTGGCATCGTGACACGAAGGGGGCGCAGCAACGGTGAGATACATGATCTGTGTGATTGATAGTGAGACTGGCTCAGGTGACGGCGACGAGATGGCGGCGATCGACGACTTCAACGAGCGGCTTCGGAACGCGGGTCAGTTGATCATGGCGGAGGGGCTGTCGTCGCCGCGAGCATCCGCCGTCGTCGATAACCGCGGGGGAGCGGGGCTCGTCTCGCCTGGACCGCTGCTTGACAGTGATCAGTACGTGTCGGGGTTCTGGATCGTCGAATCGCCTGATCGGGATGCTGCGCTCGCCCTCGCTGCGGAGGGGTCGCGCGCCTGCAACCGCGTCGTTGAGCTGCGGCCGTTCTACGGCGTGTAGCGCTTAGCGCAGTTCAGGTCGCTCGGAGTAGAACTCGCGCATACCGCGACGCACGGCTCGCCAGATGATCGTGTAGCCGATCCACACCGAGAGCACGATGATGCCGGCTGTGAAGACCAGCCACAGGATGAAGCCGATGACGCCGAATGCCGCGAGGGGGCCGAAGTCGGGAGATGTGTTCATGAGCAACACTCTAGGGAGTCGCAACGTCATTCGATCGAACTGACATAATGTGCATTATCAGACTTCTTGGTAGGACTGTGCACGGGTGAACACTTGTGCCCAGATTCGCCCCAATTCGGCTAAACGAAGTGGTTGAAGCGCCCGTTTGCCCCAGATCTGGCCCAAGATGCGTGGCGCATGTGTGTCACGACGGCGGCGCGGCGTAGCGATCGCGACCGATGAAGAACCAGATCAGCGGGCCGAAGAACTGGGCGAACACGACGAACGCGCACCAGCCGAGCAGCTCGAGGCCCGACATCGCGCTCGAGCGCCGGAAGATCGACACCATGGCACCGATCCAGAGTGCGGCGAGTCCGGCGATGATCGGCAGAATGATGAGTGCCGTGAGATCCATTCCGAGAGCCTCTCAGACTCCCCCGGCGACCTCGCGCAGCAGTCGCGGCAGGTCGTAGGGCTCGAACGGCTGACCCGAGTGCAGCAGCTCGTCGGCCGTGAACCAGCCGTGCGCCGTCACGTCGACGTGCTCATCGTCGGTCCAGTTCGTCGACACCGGCTCGAAGCGCTCGCAGCGCACCACGTAGTACTCGGCGTGGCCGCGATCGTGGTCGGCCTCGTCCCACGCGACGTCGAAGTCGAGGCTCCACACGGGCTCCCCCACGCTGTCGACGACGAGGCCGGTCTCTTCGAACAGCTCCCGAATGGCCGCCTGCCCATGCGACTCCCCCGGGTCGACTCCCCCGCCGGGCGTGATCCAGCGGGCAAAGCGTGTCGAGTCAGGCGCCGCCGTCATGAAAAGCAACGCGGCGCCATCCTCATCCATGAGAATCATTCGGGATGTCCGCCGAAGGCCCGGCAACGGACCCACGCCCTACTCCCCCGGGTACTCGGTGAAGTAGCTGACGTCGCCGACGAGGCGCGTGTTGTCTGCGGGAACCGGATCAACGGCAGCCTGGGCGACCTCGGCGGCGAACTCGCTCACGTTGTAGAGCTTGCCGGCTGCCTCTTTGCGCGCATCGATGGCGCCGGGCGCGGCACGCTCGAGCAACGTCGCGGTGATCGTGCCCTCGATCATGTCGCCCGACACCACAGTGAAGCCGATGCCCTTCGCTTCGAGCGACGGGATGAGCGCGCGCAAGGCGTCTTCGCCCGCGCGCTTCGACTTGGCCACAGCCTCGTACTCGGGCATCGTCGGCACCGTGTCGATGAAGTGCGCCTGGTGGCTCGTCACGAAGACGACGCGGCCGCCCTCGCCCATGAGCTCGGCGCCCTGCGTCAAGACGTTGACCTGCGCGTCCCGATTCAGCCTGAGTGCGTAGTCCTCTCCCATGCCCGACTCCATGCCGCCGGAGGCGTTGAGCACGAGAATGTCGAGGGTGCCGAAGCGCTCGCGCACAGCATCCATCAACGCGGCGACCGAGCCGGCGTCGGTGAGGTCGGCCCCGACAGCGATGGCCTGCCCGCCGGCCGCTTCGATCTCGGCGACGAGCTTCTCGGCCCGGGGCGCCTTGGCGCGATAGTTGATGACGACGTTGGCGCCAGCGGCGGCGAAGTACTTGACGGTGTCGGCGCCGATGCCGCGCGACGAGCCGGTGACGAGGGCGGTCTTGCCGGCGAGCGAGCCGGGCTGCAATGGGGTGTTCACGGTTCTCGACCCTACCGTCAGCGACGGCTCGGCGGGCGGTCATGGGCCAGTGATACCGTGAGCGAACCGCCGAAATGAGGAGAGGTGCTAGCCATGGTCGACCTGACGCAGTACCTGTGGATCGTGTGGCTGGTCTTCGTGGTCGTGTGCGTGATCATCGAGGTTTTGACGCTTGAGTTCACCTTCATGATGGTCGCCGCCGGCTCACTCATCGGCGGCCTCGGCACGAACCTGCTCGGGGCGGAGTGGTGGGTGCAGATTCTCGCTGCCGCCGTCATCTCGGGGCTGCTGCTGTTCACCATCAGGCCGATGCTGCTCAAGTTGCTGCATCGTGGTGACGAGCCCGCGCTCACCAACGTCGACGCCCTCAGGGGCATGGCGGGGCGCGTGACCACCGGCTTCTCGGAGACCACCGGCTTCGTGAAGCTTGCGAACGGCGAGACCTGGACAGCCCGCCTCGCGCCCGAGCACGAGACCTTGACCCTTGCTGAGGGCGACCGCGTGGTCGTCACTCGCATCGACGGAGCGACCGCTGAGGTCGCCCCGAGAGAACGGAGCGAAACACCATGATCTCCACCTCCGCCTTCATCGGCCAGATCTTCGTCACTGCGCTCGTCGTGGTGGTGGCGATCTTCGTCATCGTCGTGCTGGTGCGCTCGATCCGCATCGTGCCGCAGGCCTACGCCGGCGTGGTCGAGCGCCTCGGCCGCTACCGCAAGACTCTGCAGCCGGGCCTCAATATTCTGGTGCCCTTCATCGATCGCATGCGCCCACTCGTCGACATGCGCGAGCAGGTCGTCTCGTTCCCGCCGCAGCCGGTTATCACCGAAGACAACCTCGTGGTGTCGATCGACACGGTGATCTACTTCCAGGTGACGGATGCTCGCGCAGCGACCTACGAGATCGCGAACTATTTGGCCGGCGTCGAGCAGTTGACGGTCACGACCCTGCGTAACGTCGTCGGTGGGCTGAACCTCGAGGAGGCGCTCACGAGCCGCGACAACATCAACGGTCAGCTGCGCGTCGTGCTCGACGAAGCGACTGGCAAGTGGGGCCTTCGCGTCAACCGCGTCGAACTGAAGGCCATCGACCCGCCCGTGAGCATTCAAGACTCGATGGAGAAGCAGATGCGCGCCGAGCGCGACCGGCGCGCCGTCATTCTCACCGCTGAGGGCACGAAGCAGTCGCAGATTCTCGAAGCGGAGGGTGCTCGACAGTCGGCGATCCTCAAGGCCGAGGGCGAGGCCCAGGCGCAGATCCTGACTGCTGAGGCCGAGGCGAAGGCCATCACGATCGTGTTCGACGCCATTCACAAGGGCAACCCTGACAGCAGGCTGCTCGCCTACGAGTACCTGCAGACTCTGCCGAAGCTCGCTGAAGGCGACTCGAACAAGATGTGGATCATTCCGAGCGAGCTCACCGAGGCTCTCAAGGGCATCGGCCAAGGCTTCTTCCCGGGTGCTCCGCAGGCACGGGGCGGAAAGACGCCGCCGTCGGCCTGATGCCCGAGCAGCTGCCCTACTTCGCGGCGCCGACGCCGCGCGTGCTCGCGCACCGCGGGCTCGCGACTGAGGCGCCCGAGAACACCCTGCTCGCCTTCGCCGCCGCCGTCGGCATCGGCATCACGCATATTGAGACGGATGTGCACGCGAGCGCCGACGGTGTGGCGATGGTCGCTCATGACCCCGATCTGTCGCGCGTCGAGGGTCGCGCGACGCGCGTCGACGAGCTGACCGCGCGCGAGCTCGCCGAGCTCGACCTCGGTGACGGCCAGCACATGCCGACGCTCGCCGAGGCTCTCGACGGGTTTCCCGATGCCTTTTTCAACATCGACCTGAAGACGATGGATGCGGTTGCCCCCACCGTCGATGCGATCAGCGCCGTTCGGGCGCAGGATCGCGTTCTGCTCACGTCGTTCAGCGAACGTCGCCGTCGTGCCGCTTTGCGGTTGCTGCCCGATGTCGCCACTAGTGCGTCGGGCCCTCGGTTCGCCAGCGCCCTGCTCGCCTCGGTCGTGCGCGGCGGCCCGCTCGTGCGCGCCGCATTGCGCGGGCTACACGCGGTGCAGATTCCCGAGCGCGCGCTGGGGCTCGATACTGTGACGCCCGCGCGCATCCGCGCCTTCCACGCCGCCGGCGTCGAGGTGCATGTCTGGACGATCAACGATGCGGACACCATGACCAAGCTGCTCCAGCGCGGCGTCGACGGCATCGTCACTGACCGTGCCGACATTGGGCTCGAGGTGGTCACCTCGCTGGCATGACGCTGGCAAAGGTCTGGGAGGAGTCTCCGTCTGGCCGGGCGAGGGCCGTGACGGGTCTATACATATTCATACAGACATTCACGCGACTCGGGAGGACGACGATGGCAGACCGCACGCTTCGCGGCATGAGGCTCGGATCCCAGAGCATGCAGAGCGAAGAGGGCGTCGAGTTCGCGTCGCGCCAGCGCGCTCAGTACCGTACCGCTGAGGGTGAAACTTTCGACATGATCTTTTCGGCCGACGCCGAACTGCCCGACGTCTGGCCCTCTCCCAAGAACGGCGCCGAAGGTGTGCTGCTGGCTCCTGACGGCACGCCGATCGACATTGAGGTCGGCGAAGTCAAGGCCGCGCGCACGCACTGGGACATGCTGCTCGAGCGCCGCACGCGCGATGAGCTCGAAGAGCTATTGCAGGAGCGCCTCGATTTGTTGCGCGCTCGACGCGGTGGAGGCGAACGGCTCGGAGCCTAGCGAGCACGCTCGCGAGACGCGGTGCGCGCCGGCCCGCGCCCGAACCAGCTGGCGACGCCCCATCCGGTGACCCGCACGAGCGCCTCGGCGACGATCGCAGGCCCCATCTTCGAGCTGCCGGTCGTGCGCTCAACGAAGGTGATCGGGTGCTCGAGCACCACTCCCCCGGAGCGCTCGACGCGCCACGCGAGCTCCACCTGAAAGCAGTAGCCCTGCGATGAGACGACGGCGCGGTCGAGCCCGCGCAGCGCGGCGGTGCGATAGGCACGAAAACCGGCGGTCAGGTCGCGGATGCTCGAGCGCAGCATCCACTTCGCGTACCGGTTGCCCGACCGCGAGATCGCGCGCCGCGCCCAGGGCCAGTTGACGACTGAGCCGCCGTCGATCCAGCGCGAGCCGATGACCAGGTCGGCCCTGCGCTTCTCGAGCAGCGCGAGCATGGCGGGCAACTCGGCGGGGTCGTGCGAGCCGTCGGCGTCAATCTCGACAACAGCATCGTAGTTCTGCTCGGCCGCGATTCCGAAGCCGAGCAGATACGCCGACCCCAGGCCCGACTTGGCCGCCCGATGGCGCACCGACACTCGGTCATCGGTCGCGGCGAGATCGTCGGCGATCGCGCCTGTGCCGTCGGGTGAGCCGTCGTCGATGATCAACAGGTCGGCGTCGGGCACCGAGCGGCGCACGCGCTCGACCATGCCGCGGATGCTCTCAGCCTCGTTGTACGTCGGCATCACGATAAGCGTTCGCATCACGACTGCTCGCGTCGCACGAGGAGGCCAGCGAGCAGCACGCTCGCGAGCCCGAAGAGGATGACGCCCCACTCGAGCGTGCGCCCGAGGGCGTGCGCCGGCGTGACCGTGTCGCTCAGCGGAACCTGCTGCACCATCGTGCCGGCCTCAAACCGCGGCACGCTGTCGAGCGTCGAGCCGTCGGGCAGCACGATCGCGGTGGCACCCACGGTTGAGGCGTGCACGACTGTGCGGCCAGATTCGATCGCGCGCAGCCTCGCGATGGCCAACTGCTGCAAGCCTTGGTCAGTGGGGCCAAAGTCAGCGTTGTTGGTCGGGGCGAGCAGAATCTGCGCCCCTTCGTTCAGCTGCCGGGCGACCAGGTCGTCGCTCACGATGTCGAAGCAGATCGAGATGCCCGCGATGACCCCTTCAAGATCGACCACGGTGTCGCGCTCACCGAACGAGAAGTCGCGGGGCACGAGATCGAACAAGTCGGGGGCGAGCGGGTAGAAGAAGTCGCGCGCAGGAAGATACTCGGCGAAGGGCACGGGATTCACCTTGTCGTACTGATCGATGGCGCCGTTGCCGGCGCTCCACAGCAGCACAGAGTTGAAGCTTCGGTCGGTCGGCTCATCGTAGGTGATCGTGCCGACGACGACCGGAGCGTCGAGCCGCTCGCTGACCAGGTCGAGCACCGACGCGGCATCAGCGTTGCGCAACGGGTCGAGATCGCTTGCATTCTCGGGCCACACGACGACGTCGAGGTCGAGCCCTTGGTCGAAGAGGGGTGCGGTCGCGTCGTAGTGGTCGCGCAGAATTTCGCCGCGCTCGTAGGCGGCGAACAGCCCTGAGTTCGAGTTGCCCTGCACCGCGGCCACACTCAGGGTTCCGTTCGTGGCGATCGGCACGGCCGGCCACACGAGCAGCGCCGCGGATGCTCCTGCCAGCGCGATGCTGCGGCGCAGCATCCCGACCTCGCGCTCGATCGCGACGGTGACGATCGCTGCCGCCACCCACGCGAGCAGAAAGGTGAGCCCCGAGAAGCCGAGCCAGCCAGCCCAGTGCGAGAGCGGACCCTCTGCCTGGCTGTGCGCGAGGCGGCCCCAGGCGAAGCCGCCCCAGGGAAAGGTGCTCGCGACGACCTCGCGGGCTGTCCACAACGCGGCGACGACTGCCGGCGCCAGCACGAGCCGCCCCGCAATGCTGGGCCAGGCTCGCGGCACCCAGCGCCAGGCCAGCATGATGAGCACCCCGCCCATGGAGGTCCAGACCACCATGACGAGCGTCAGTGCGAGCCAGGGCACGACGCCCAGGTACACCGTGAGCCACTCGATGAGCGTGCCGTAGAACGTGAAGCCGCTGAGCGCTCCGACGAGCAGCGCACCGCGGATGCTACGGCCCCGCAGACTCGCGAGCACCAGGACGGTGCCGACAATGGTGAGCGGCCACCAGCCGAGGTCGGGATACCCGAGATCCATCAGCCAGCCGCCCGCGATGGCGGTGAGCACGGCGATGCCGAGGGGCAGGGGCGGGGCGGTGGTGGTCGCGACGGGCGCTGCGGGGCGCACAGTCGCCACGCTCGTCGTCTCCGTCACGAGGGGCAATCTTAGGCGAGCGCGCGAAGAGCGCCGCTCAGGCGACCGAGCTGTAGGCGACGATGCCGCGGCGGATCGCGTCGAGCGCGCTTCGGGCGGTGCGACCGACCTGTCCGTCGGCGACGAGAGAGATCTGGTCGAGCAGATCGATCGTCTGCTTGGACCAGCGCACGAAGTCGCCCGCGGCGAGATCGGCATCGCGCAGCACGGCGTCGAGCGCGCCGCCCGCGGCCCACCGGTGCATCGGCAGGGCCAGGGTCGTGGCGAGCGGCTCGCTGCCCGGCAGGCGATGCTCGCGCTCGAGGTCATCGAGGCGGGCCCACAGCTCTTGCGTGCGCTCGAGCGCGGGCCGGAAGGCGCCTCGGGGCAGTGCATACTCGGGCGCCTGCCCGTCGTCGCGGCGCGCTTCGAACACGATGGCGCTCGCCATGGCGGCCATCGAGGGCACGTCGAGGTCTTTCCACACTCCGCGCCGCAGGCTCTCGGCGACGAGCAGGTCGCGCTCGCCGTAGATGCGCCGCAGCGATCGGCCATGCACGGTGAGCCCGAGCCGTCCGTGATCATCGGTGCGCAGGTAGTCGAGCTCGGTCAAAATTTCAGTGATTCGGTCGAACACGGCCGCGACGGCTCCTGTACGGCCCGAGATCTGCCGGCTGACCTTGTCGGTGTCTTTCTTCAATCGCCACCAGCGCTCAGCCCAGCGGGCGTGCGATTCGCGATCAGAGCATCCGTGGCACGGGTGCTTGCGCATGCTCACTCGCAGGCCTTCGATCTGCTTCTGCCGCCGCAGCCGGTCGGCCTTCTCGCCGGGCTCCCCCGCGCGCTTCGTGCCGCGCTCGAGGTCGCTCAGCTGCCGTCGCAGCGCGGAGTACTGCTCGAAGTCGCCCAAGTGGCAGGTCATCGAGTTGGCGTACCCCGCGAGGGCCTCTTCGTTCTTGCGCACCGTGCGCGCCAGGTCGACGACGGCTCGGTCTGCCTGAAACTGCGCGAAGCTCGACTCGAGAATCTCGCGCGTGCGCTGTCGGCCGAACTGCTCGATCAGATTGACGGCCATGTTGTAGGTCGGCCTGAAGCTCGAGTTGAGCGGGTAGGTGCGGCGCGAGGCGAGCGAGGCGACCGCTTGCGGGTCGAGGCCGGGCGTCCACTGGATGACCGAGTGGCCCTCGGTGTCGATGCCGCGTCGCCCGGCGCGGCCCGTGAGCTGGGTGTACTCCCCCGGCGTGATCGGCACGCGGGCCTCGCCGTTGAACTTCTCGAGCTTCTCGAGCACGACCGTGCGCGCAGGCATGTTGATGCCGAGAGCGAGCGTCTCGGTCGCGAAGACGACGCGCAGCAGCTTCTTCTGAAAGAGCTCTTCGACCACCTCTTTGAACGCGGGTAGCAGCCCGGCGTGGTGCGCGGCGACGCCGCGCTGCAGACCGTCGAGCCACTCCCAGTAGCCGAGCACGGCGAGATCATCGTCGCGCAGTGTGCGGCAGCGCTCTTCGACGATCTGGCGGATCTCGTCGCGCTCGGCCTGGTCGGTGAGTCGCAGGCCCGACCGCACGAGCTGGCGCACAGCGGCGTCGCAGCCCGCACGGCTGAAGATGAAGAAGATCGCGGGTAGCAGGCTGCGCGAGCCGAGCATGGCGACGATCTCTGATCGATCGGCACGCCCCTCCCCTGCCGGCCGCTTTTCCCAGCGTCGAGGGTGGTGCTGCCGCCCCTTGTGGGGCGTGTGGCCGCCAGCGCGGGCGAGTTGCATGAGCTCGGGGTTGACGCGGTTCGTCGCTGCTTTGCCCGACGAGTCGAACAGGTCGACGAGTTTCGAGCGCACAAGCACGTGCTGGTCGAGCGGTACCGGCCGGGTCTCGCTGACGATCACATCGGTGTCGCCGCGCACGGCCTGCAGCCAGTCGCCGAACTCTTCGGCGTTCGAGACGGTGGCGCTGAGCGAGATCATGCGCACGTGCTGGGGCAAGTGGATGATCACCTCTTCCCACACCGCGCCGCGGAAACGGTCGGCGAGGTAGTGCACCTCGTCCATGACGACATAGGCGAGGTCGACGAGCAGGTCGCTGTCGGCGTAGAGCATGTTGCGCAGCACCTCGGTCGTCATCACCACGATGCGCGCTCGGGCGTTGATGTTCGTGTCGCCCGTGAGCAGCCCGACCTCGGCGGCGCCATACTGCGCGACGAGCTCGGTGTACTTCTGGTTGCTGAGCGCCTTCATGGGCGCGGTGTAGAAGATCTTCGCGGCGGGCTCGAACATCGCCAGGAACACGCCGAACTCGGCGACGATCGTCTTGCCCGCGCCGGTCGGCGCAGCGACGAGCACGCTGCGACCCTGCTCGAGCGCGGCGCAGGCCGCCTGCTGAAACGGGTCGAGCTCGATCGTCAGCCCATCGCGGAACGCCCGCAAACGCGGGAGCGACTGCAGCGCTCGGGCCGCCGCGTACCGCTCAGCGGGGCTGAGGCCGGTGTCACCCATCGGCTCTGATGCCGTACTCCGCGTTGAGCGCGGCCTCGCGCCTGGCCACACGCCTGTCGTTGAGCATCGACACACCCGCCGCCAAGAAGTACAGGCCGACCATGGGGATCGCGAGCAGGATCATCGAGTAGACATCGGCCGCGGGCGTGGCGAGGGCGGTGAAAGTCGCGATCGCGAGAATCGCCCAGCGCCACCCCTTGAGGATGCTCGCGCCCGTCATGACCCCCGCGAAGTTGAGCATCACGAGCACGACGGGTAGCACGAAACCGATGCCGATCGCGAGCACGAGCTTCACGGCGAAGTCGAGGTAGACCCGCGCGGTCAGAAGGGTTTGGCTGTCGCTCGTGGCGAAGCTCGTGAGCAGACTCACGATGTTCGGCAGCACGAGCCAGCCGGCGGCGCAACCCGCGAGGAAGAGCGGAATCGACGCGGCCAGGAAGCCGACGGCGTAACGTTTCTCCTTCTTGTGCAGCGCGGGAACGATGAAGGCCCACAGCTGATAGAGCCAGAAGGGTGAAGCGATGACGATGCCGAGCGTGATCGAGATGATCAGTCGAGTGTCGAAGGCTTCAGAGACGGTGGTGTAGCTGATCGCGGCCTCGCGACCCTGTGCTTCGGCGACCGCGAGAATCGGCGCGCTGAGGGCAGCCCAGACGGCGTCGGCGAGAAACCAACCGCCGATCGAGGCGACCAGAATCGCCAGAGCAGACCAGCCGAGGCGCTTGCGCAACTCGACCAGGTGCTGCCCGAGGCTCATACGGCCCTCGGGGTTCCGGGGCCGCGGCTCGCGGCCAGCCACGTGCTACTTGGAGGCTGAGGAGTCAGTGCCCTCGGTGCTCGCTGAGGGCGACGCGGGTGCCTGCGCAGGAGCGGGCGTCGACGTCGTCTCGGCCGCTGCGGGAGCATCCTCGTCTTTGTTCTTGATCTCCTTCTTGAAGATCGTCATCGACTGGCCGAGGCTGCGGGCGAGCTGGGGAAGCTTCGGGGCGGCGAACAGAAGAATCACTACCAGGAGCAGAATGAGGCCGGTCCAGCCTCCGAGATTTGCCGGCATGTTGCTCTAGTCCTTCGGTCGACGGGTGAAGAGGTCGTCAGTCTAGCGCGATGGCCTTGACCGCACCTGCGAGCCGCGCCATGGCGCGGAAGGCAGCTTCGTCACGCCGAGTCAGCATCGAGCGCGGCACGAGCCCACGCTGCGACGGCACGGCGGGCGTCGGCGGGTTCGAGAACCTCGACGCCGCCAGCCAATCGTGCCGCGATGCGGCCGAGAATGCCGGGGTGCGAGATCGCCAAGGTGACCAGAGCGCGATCTCCCTCGATGCGTACGGCGTCGTCAGGACCGCGGTAGTCGGCGATGAGCGGAAGCCCGACAACCGGTAGCGCGATCGTGACTCTCTGGTCTGCACCGCTGCTGCGGAACAGCTCGTCAGAATCAGCGTCTGACGTGTGCGCGTCGGCGTCGCCGAGCAGCTCGACGCTCGCGATACGGTCGAGCAGAAATGTGCGCTCGGCTTCGCGGGTGAGGCACCACCCTCGCAGGTACCAGGCATCATCGACGCCGTCGAGACGGATGGGATCGACGTCACGCAGCTCGCGGTCGCCCCGGGTCGTCACGTAGTCGATTCGTACTCGTCGGCTCTCGGCGATCGCGGCACCGAGCTGCCGGTGCACGGCGTCGACCGCACCAGCGCGCACGGCGAGTGGGGCGGGCGTCGACGAGGCTCCGCGCGCGAGCTTCGCCATGAGCGCGGTGACATCGACGCGCGCGGCGAAGTCGGGCAGTGCCGCCACGCGCTGAAGGCCGGCGAGCAGCGCCGCTGCCTCACGGGCGGAGAACCGCGGCTTGTCGTCCATGGGCGCGGCGCGAAACCGGATCAGGTCGCGCTGCTCGAAGTCGTCCCAGTCGATGTCGAACAGGGTTTCGTGCGTGTAAGTACCGTCGGCCCCGGGCGTGCCACTCATGGCGATGAGCGTCACGGCCTTGCGCATCTGCTCGGGCGAGATACCGAAGTGCTCGGCAGCGTCGGTGACGGTAACGCGCACCTGGTCGATGAGGTAGGGCACGAGCGACAGCAGGAAGGTGAGCTTGTCGGTCGCCCGCGGCGGCGTCGGGCGCTCAGCCATGAGCCTGCACCACGCTCTGCCAGCGGGCCCGCACGGCGTCGCGCACCGCCGCAGGTTCTACCACGCGCACGTCGGCGCCGAACGCCGCAAGCTCGTCGGCGAGAATGTCAAGATCGGTCGCGTGCACGACAAGTCGGCCGTCGGCCTCTGTCGTGCCCGGCCGGTTACGCAGCACCACGTCGGCCTCGCTGCCTGGTCGAGCAGCGACCGTCGCAACGGTCGACTGCCACAGGGCCTCGAGCTCGGCGAGCACGTGCACGGGCTCGTCGGCGCCGGGCCGGTGGGTGGCTGGTGAACTGGTTGACTCGACCACGCTGACGATGCGGCGCAGCAGGAACGTGCGCGCAGCATCCGCCCGGTCATCGTGCGCATGCAGGTGCCAGCGTCCCTCGTGATAGACCAGAGCGAGCGGAGAGACCAGGCGGCGCTCGGCCAACGGCTGACCGGGCTTGAGGTAGTCGAACGACACCTGCTGGCCGCGGTCGATCGCGGCGCTCAGCGGCTCATAGGCGGCATCACGCGTGCGAATCGTCGGCGCGAAACCGATGACGTTGTCGTCGATGCGCAAGCCCAGTGACTGCAGCTTGGTGAGTGCGCGGCGTGAGTCGGTCGACAGCGAGCCCTCGCGCCATACCTGAGCGGCGAGCGTCAATAGCGCATACTCTTCGGCCGAGAACTCGAGGTCGTCGGGCAGCTGGTATCGCGACGGCGGAATGCGATAGCGCTGCAGCTTGGTGTCGCCCTCGGCGCCGCGCTCGTCAACGGTTTCGAGCGGCACCCCGAGGTCGCGCAGGTCTTCTTTGTCGCGCTCGAACTGTCGCTCGAGACTCGCGTGATCGCCGCCCTGCTCGTAGCGCGCCGCATACCCGGTGACAGTCGAGAGAATCTCGGCCTTCGTCAGGCCCTGCTCGGTCGCGAGCAGCGCCAGCACGAGGCTGAACAGCCGCTCTTCGACCGGAACCTTGCGTGCCTCGTCGGCCACGAGGCGCTCTAGCCCTCGATCCCGAGGATGTCGACGACGAAGACCATCGTCGAGCCTGCGGGAATCGTGGCCGGTGACTGGCCCTCGGGGTAGCCGAGCTCGGGCGGGATCACGACGATGACCTGCGAGCCGACAGTCGCTCCGATGAGGCCCGCCGCGAGGCCGGGCACGACACCGTTCGGGTCGTCTTCGAAGCTCGCGATCGTGAAGGTCACGGGCGCGGCGCGCTCCCAGCTCGAGTCGAAGATCGTCTTCGTGTCCCACAGCAAACCCGTGTAGTGCAGCACGGCGCGGTCGCCCTCGGCGATCGGAGTGCCGTCGCCGCGCACCAGGGTGTGAGCGCGCAATTCGGTCGGCGGCTCTTCGTCGGGAATCGTGACGCCCGGAATGCCGTCGGGCGTGGTCACAACGGCAGGAATGCCTGATGCACCGAGCTGCGGAGTGCCGGTCGCCCGACCCAGGTATGCAGCCTGCACGTCGAAGACGAGCACAACGGGGTCGGCCTCGGCGAGACCCGCCTCGTCGACAGGACCACCGAAGACATCGCCGACGGTGCCCGTGACCGCGAAGCGCGAACCGACGGTCGCGCACTGCAGTGACTCGGCCAGCAGGTCGACGTCGGCGCCGGCCGTGCGACGCAGCGGCGCCTGCGCGTCGTCGTACGAGCTCTGCGTGATGAGGTCGCCCGAGACGGCCGAGAACAGACTGACCTGAAAGTCGACGATCTGTCCGGCGGCGATCTCATCGCCTTCCCCCGCGTCGATCACAGCACTCTGCGGCGTCTCCGAGCGCAGGGGTGTCGGGAAGTCGACGGTCGGAGCCGAACCGAACGCGCCACTCGCCGAGACGAGAGCTGCGTTCGCGCCCTCCGGCACGACGGGCACGCAGGCGTCAGAGCCCACGGGGCTCGTGCAGGCCACGAGCGAGCCGGCGAGAGCCGTCGCGAGAAGCAGGGCTGAAGCTGTGCGCGCAGAGCGCCGGGGAGTCGCAGTCACACCTGTCACTCTATCGGGCGGCGCACCGACTTCTCGGCGAGGGCCTGCGCCTCACGGGCGGCCTTGCGCAGCCGCTTGTCACTCGCCTGACGGTCACCCACCGCACCCGGAGTCCACAGCTCGACATCCTCATCGCCGTGCTCGGTCTTCGAGCCGCGCTTGGCCTTAACAAAGCGCCCGGCGCCCGGTGCGAGGCGTCGCGCCGTCAGCAGAAAGCCCGTGTGGGCGACCATGCGGTGATCGGGCCGCACCGAGAGGCCGTCGACGTTCCAGCCGCGCACCATGGTCTCGGTCGAGACGGGCTCGGTGAAGGTCTCGGTATGACGGATGGCCTCCGCCACCCGCGATAACTGCGTGGCCGTGGCGACGTACACGAGCAGCACTCCCCCGGGCGTGAGCGCCTCGGCGACGGCGTCGAGGCACTCCCATGGCGCGAGCATGTCGAGCACAGCGCGATCGGCCGTGCCAGCGGGAACGACGGTCGGCAGAGCATCCTGCAGGTCGCCCAGCGTGATCGTCCAGTTCTCGGGGCGCGCGCCGACGAAGGCGCTCACGTTGCCCTCGGCGATCTGCGCGAACTCTTCGCGTCGCTCGAACGAGAACAGGTGGCCCTGCTCACCGATCGCGCGCAGCAGCCACATGCTCAGTGCGCCCGAACCGACGCCTGCCTCCACGATGCGTGCGCCCGGAAAGATGTCGGCCTGCGCCAGAATCTGGGCGGCATCCTTCGGGTAGATGATCGCCGCACCGCGCGGCATCGACATGACGAAGTCGGTCAGCAGCGGGCGCAGCGCGAGATAGGCAACGCCCTGCGAATTCTCGATGACACTGCCGTCGGGCAGGCCGATAAGCGCATCATGCTGCAGCACCCCTCGATGACTGTGGAAGGCGTTGCCCGCTTCGAGGGTCACGGTGTTGAGCCGGCCCTTCGGGTCGGTCAGTTGCACTTGGTCGCCCTCGACGAACGGGCCGCTCTGGCGACGCTGGGTCATGATGCAGCTCCGGTCGCTCGATGGTGATGGCGCTTCAGGGCGGCCGAGAGGTCGGCGAGCGTGCAGCCTTCGAGGGTTGGCCAGAGCTCGTGAGTCGGGCCCTCGTGCAGAGTCAGATGCAGGGGCACGCCGATCGTGGCAGCGCCCGAGGCGACGGCCGACACGAGCCCGAACTCGCTGTCTTCGATCGCGATGCACTCGCCGATCTCGACGCCGAGCCGTTCGGCCGCGCGCAGGTAGGGCTGCGGGTGCGGCTTCGGGTGCTCGACGTCGTCGCCCGCGATCACCACCCCGAACACGTCGTCGCCGATGGCCGCGGCCACCTGCAGCGCCATGCGACGGATCGACATCGTCACGAGCGCGATCGGGATGCCCGCCGACCGCAGTTCGGCGATCAGTTCGCGCGCGCCCGGGCGCCAGGGCACGTCCGTCTCGATCTGCAGCATCACCCGATCGGTCAGGGTGTTGATGATCTCATCGACCTCGAGCGCCACGCCGGCCTGCTGCAGAATGATGGCCGACTGCACGAGGCCCGAGCCGACGAGCTGCATGCCCTGGGCCTCGCTCCAGGTGCCGCCGTGTTCGGCAACCAGGTCGGTCTCGGCGCGCATCCAATAGGGCTCGGTGTCGACGATGGTGCCGTCCATGTCCCACAGAACGGCGGCAGGGGTCGGGGCGGTCACGACGCACGAGTCTAGTTGCGTTCTATCCTGGGGCGACCCCTCGGCAACGGCCGGGGCTCAGAGAGGTGCATCGGTGACGCAGAGCGATCTGTTCCGCAGCGGGCGACTGCTCGTCGTCGCGTTCGAGGGCTGGAACGACGCCGGTGAGGCCGCGAGCGGTGCGGTGCGGGCGCTGAAAGACGTTCTCGACGTCGTGCCGATCGCCGACATCGACCCCGAGGACTACTACGACTTCCAGCTCAATCGACCGCACGTCGAGCTCGATGATGAGGGCAAGCGGCGGCTGCGTTGGCCCGGTGTCACGCTCTACGGCCCCGCGGGCGATGACGGGCTGCCCCGCACCCGCACGATCGCCGATGACCCGATCGGAGTCAGCGGCACCAACCACGAGAACATTTACCTGCTTCTCGGCACCGAGCCGTCGCGCGGCTGGAAGACCTTCGCCACCGAGACCGTCGACCAGGCGCTCACTGCCGACATCACGGGCGTCATTCTGCTCGGGGCCCTGCTCGCCGATGTGCCGCACACGCGCCCGATCGCGATCCACAGCTCGAGCGAGAACGCCGAGGTGCGCGACGAGCTCGGCGTCGAGCGCAGCAGCTACGAAGGGCCAGTCGGCATTCTCAGCGTGATCGCGGCGATGGCCGAAGAGGCGGGCATTCCGACAGTGTCGCTGTGGGCATCCGTGCCCCACTACGTGCACAACGCGCCCTCGCCCAAGGCGACCCTCGCCCTGCTCGACAAGCTCGAAGAGCTCGTCGACGTGGTGATTCCGCGCGGCGACCTGCTCGACGAGGCGCGCGAGTGGGAGGAGGGCATCGACGCCCTCGCCAACGATGACGACGAGATGCGCTCGTACATCGACCAGCTCGAACGGGCGCGCGACGCCGTCGAGGCGCCCGAGGCGAGCGGCGAGGCCATCGCGCAAGAGTTCGAGCGCTACCTGCGCAAGCGTGACGACGAGCCGGGCAGCCCCGCCGCCGGCGATGGCCCCGGCGCCAGTTAGCCGCCTCGTCTCGCGGTGCCGGGGTCAATCCTGGGCCAGGTGTCGCTTCACCCCGGTGTTTGGCTGAGCACCTCGGCGTGTCGCCCGCTCTGCCTGATGGGTCGCGCCGAACTCCGGGTGTGAGCGACACGTCACCGGGCCGCGCCTGCAGGCGCTGATCTCCACAACTCAGGAGGTGCGAAACTTTGCGGTCCGCGACACGCCGGTTGAGCATCCGGAGCCCGCATTTGAAGATGCAATCTCCTGAATTGTGGAGAAGACCGGATGCTCGGGTGGAGCAGCGCGCGAGCGCGAGCCGGGCTAGAGCGGGTCGATGACTCCGGTCGAGAGCAAGATCAGTAGGGTCGTGCCGAGCAACAGGCGGTAGATGACAAAGGGCAAGAACGAGCGCTTCGAGATGTAGGCCATGAGTCCGGCGATAACGGCGAGGCCGACGCCGAAGGCGACGACTGTCGCTGCGGCGATCTCGAAGCCGTTGAAGGGGCTCGAGCTGGGCTCGCGAATCGCCGTGAGCAGTTCGTAGAAGCCGCTGCCGAAGACCGCGGGCACCGCGAGCAAGAACGCGTAGCGCGCCGCGGCGGGGCGGGTGTAGCCGAGCGCGAGGCCCATGGTTGTCGTGGCCCCCGAGCGCGAGACGCCGGGGATGAGGGCGAGCATCTGCGCGGCCCCGTAGGCGAGGCCGTGCGGGTAGGTGAGCTCGGTGAGTTCGCGCGTGCGGCGCCCGAGCCAGTCGGCGAGACCCAGCAGGATTCCGAAGACGATGAGCACGATGGCGACGAGCCAGAGCGAGCGGAAGGTCGAGCGGATGACGTCTTGCGCGAGAAAACCGACGATCACGATCGGAACGGTGCCGATGATGATGAGCCACCCCATGCGGACATCCGGATCGGAGGCGGGTACACCGCGCCGGGTCACGCTGCGGAACCACGCGCCGATGATGCGCGTGATGTCTTTCCAGAAGTAGACGAGCACCGCCAGCTCAGTGCCGATCTGCGTGATGGCGGTGAAGGTCGCACCCGGGTCGGTCGCGCTCGGCAGAATCTCGCCGGCGATGCGCAGGTGGGCGCTCGACGAGATCGGCAGAAACTCGGTGAGACCCTGGATGAGGCCCAGGATGATGGCTTCGAGCAGAGACACGGTGGCCGTTCTAGTAGCGGGTCAGGAGGTCGGTCAAGGCGGCATGACCGAAGTCGAGCGCCGCGAGCGGCACGCGCTCATCGACCCCGTGAAACATACCGGCGAAGTCGAGCTCGGCAGGCAGCTTCAGCGGCGCGAAGCCGTAGCCGACGATGCCGAGCTCAGAGAGCGCTTTATTGTCGGTGCCCCCGCTCAGCAGGTAAGGCAGCACCGTCGCCTCGGGGTCGTGCCGTAGCAGGGTCGCGACCATCTCGTCGACGAGCGGCCCCGAAAACGGGTTCTCGAGCCCGACATCGCGCGTCACGACCTCGATCTCGATCTCGTCGCCGACGATGCGGCGCACCTCGGCGAGCACCGCCTCCTCGTCGCCCGCGAGCGTGCGGATATCGATGAGCGCCTCGGCGGTGTCAGGAATCACGTTGTGCTTGTAGCCCGCCGCCAGCAGCGTGGGGTTCGTCGTGGTGCGCACCGTGGCGGTGAGAAAGCCCGCGGCGGTGCCTGACTGCCGCAGCACTTCGTCGACCCCGACGGCCTCGCGGTCGAGACCGAGAATGCGGGCAAGTTCATCGAGCAGCTGATCGGTCGTGTCGGTGAGGTGCAGTGGCCACTCTGTGCGGCCGAGCGCGGCCACGGCCACGGCGAGCTTCGTGACGGCGTTGTCGCGGATGACACGCGAGCCGTGAGCGGCAGTGCCGCGGGCACGCAGTCGGATCCAGACGAGCGCCTTCTCTCCCGTCTGCAGCAGGTACGCGCGCTGGCCCCCCAGGTCGACCGAATAGCCCCCGACCTCGCTGATGGCCTCGGTCGCGCCCGCGAAGAGCTCGGGCCGTGTCGTCACCAGGTGGTGCGAGCCGTATTTTCCGCCATTCTCTTCGTCGGCGAAGAAGGCCACGACCAGGTCGCGATTCGGCCCGCCGCTGGCGATGACCTCGCCGAGCGCAGTGAGCATCATGGCGTCCATGTTCTTCATGTCGACGGCGCCGCGGCCCCACAGCATGCCGTCGCGCACCTCCCCCGCGAACGGGTCGACGCTCCAGTTCGCCGGGTCAGCGGGTACGACATCGAGGTGGCCGTGCACGACGAGAGCGGGGCGCTCGCCGCGGCTGCGATCGACGGGATGCTCGTACCGGCCTTGAACGCGGGCGACGACACTCGTGCGCCCAGGCTCAGAGTCGATCAGCTCAGGCTCGAGCCCCAGCTCGCGCAGTATCGCCGCGACGTACTCGGCCGCCTCGGTCTCGCCTTTGCTGCGTCCCTCGCCGTAGTTGGTGGTGTCGAACCGGATGAGGTCACGGGCGATGCGTGCGGTGTCGCTGAGTGAGTCGAGCTGAGCATCCGGAGCCATGCCCCCACGCTACCTCGCGCGATTCGCACCGCCGGGTTCGTGATAATGTCGTCTCCGGTCGCGCGGCCCCTTGGGGTTAGCGGACACAACCAGCGCGGGTGGCGGAAATGGCAGACGCGCTAGCTTGAGGTGCTAGTGCCCGAAAGGGCGTGGGGGTTCAAGTCCCCCCTCGCGCACAGACACTGTGTGCGTCGAAGAACTGGTTGAGACAGTGCGGTAGCAATACCGTGAACGGCCCCGAGGCGAGAGCCCGGGGCCGTTCGTTGTCTACGGCGCGATCGTGTCAGAGTTCGCGTCGCATGAGCCAGCGCACGCGATGACCCGCGTGCGCAGTCGTCTCTGCTGCACGGGTGAATCCGTGCTCTTCGAAGAGTTCTGTCGTGCCGACGTAGCCAGAGATCTGGTCGATGCGGTCGCCGCCCGTCTCTGCGGGGTACCCCTCGACGACCGCGGCCCCGTGGGCCCGAGCATGCTCGACCGCGCCGTCGAGCAACACATGCATGAGACCGCGCTTGCGGTAGCCGGGGCGCACGACGAAGCACACGATCGACCACGGGTCGCGCTCATCGAGGTGCGGAATCGTGCGCGAGTTCATGAGTCGGCGATAGGTCGAGCGTGGGGCCACCGAGCACCAGCCCGCGACCTCGCCGTCGACGTAGACGAGTACCCCGGGGCCGGGTTCAGCGGCGCATTCCCGCGCCATGTAGGCAGGGCGTTCCTCGTTGCTCACACGAGAATCGCGATAGCTCATGCACCAGCACCCGCCCGCGCCCTGCTTCTTCACGCCGACGACTTCCGTGAAGTCGTCGAAACGCCCGGTGGCGGGCAGTACCTCGATGGTCGATGCGCCTGTCATGCCGGTACGGTACCGGTCGCCTCCGACGTCGACTGCCCCTCCACCCGACGTCGCTCGAGCACGCGCTCGCGGTTCGCGAGAAACAGCGGGAACGTGAAGGCGATCGCCGTGAACCCCGAGAACACGATGTAGGCCCACAGGTGCTTCATGCCCAGGCGTCGGCCTTCGATAACGATGAACGCGCACGCGGCGACTGCCATGATGAGCAGGTCCATCGTGAGCGATCCGACGGCCGGCCCGTTGTTGAACCAGTCGCCGAGAAAGTCGTTCTGCTCGACGATGGCGATGATGTTGTAGGTCCACGTGCCAATAAGGCCGGCGATGGCAAGAACGAGGAAGACGATGGCGGTGCCATTCCAGTGACGGGTCATGGGGACATTCTGCCCGGCATGCCTGACCTCGACACCCTCGAATCCCGCACGGCATTTCGGGAGTGGAGCGCGCGGTCGCCCGGGCAGCGCGCAGACCCCTCGCGGTTCGGGATGCTCGCCGCGGCTCTCGGGGTCGAGGTGCAGCATCCCGCCCCCGCACTCGGCGTGGTCGGCTCGAAAGGCAAGGGCACGACGGTTGCCTATGCTTCGGCGTTGCTCGCGGAGACGGGGCTGCGGGTCGGCACGGTCTTCAGCCCTGGCCTCGTGACCAATCGTGATCGGCTGCGTGTGAACGGCGCTGTGCTGCCGCTCGACGACTACACGGCATTGCTCGAGCGGGTCGACGCCGCGCTGCGCTCTCTACCCGCGCCAGCCGACGGCTACATCGCCCCGAGCGGTTTCTTTCTCATGGCAGGGCTCGTCCATTTCGCCGCGACCGGCTGCGAGGTGCTCGTGCTGGAGGCGGGCATCGGCGGCCGACGCGACGACCTCGGGCGAGTCGGGCTCGCCGGCCTCGCGATGGCCGAGGTCTTTCGAGAGCACACCGACCTGCTGGGCCCCACGATTACGACGATCGCCGACGACAAGGTTGGCGCCGCGCGGCCCGGCACCCGCTTCGTGAGCCACCTTGCGCAGAGCGAGGAGGCCGAGGCGGTCATCCGACGTCACTGCGACGCGATCGGGACTGACCGGATGCGCGTCGACGCGACAACTCGCGCTCCGTACGCGGGCGTCGTCGCCGAAGGACTGGGCGGCATGAACGCGGCGCACGGCATGATCGCGGCACGTCGCTTGCTCGCCGAACTCGGTCGGCCGGATGCCACACCCCAGCAGGTGCGTGCCGCCGCCGCGAGGGTGCACTACCCGGGCCGGCTCTCGCGCCACCAGCTCGACGACTCGACGGTGTTCGTCGACTCTGCTGTCAGCCGCGACGGTTTCGAGAACGCCCTTGCGCACGTCGAGCGCGAGACCGGTGCTCAGCCTGCACTCACGCTCGTGTCGGTTCCGCGCGAGAAGGATCTCGACGGGTTCCGCACCGTCGTGGCCACGCTCGCCGGCCGGGTCGTCTTCGTCGGCCTCGAGCGCGTGCACCTCCACTACCCTGAACGCGACGAGTGGCCGGGCGAGTGGGCGACCGCCGACGACCTTCCTGCGCTGCTGCGCTCGGCGCCGACCGTGCTCGCGATCGGCACCGCGAGCTTCTCATCTGAGGTGCTGCGGCACTGCGGCGTCGACACCGACCGAGTCTTCTGAGGAACCCCGTGACTACTCCTGCCCCCTTCGGCCTGCTGCTCGACGTCGACGGCCCCATCGCGAGCCCGATCGAGCGCCGCATCGCGATCGACTCGATCCTCCATGACCTGCTGACGCTCGCCGCGGCGGGCATCCCGATCGCCTTCATCACGGGGCGCAGCGACGCCTTCATGCGCGAGAAGGTCGTGGCGCGGCTGATGGCGGGGGGTCTGGATGCTCGCTCTCACGTCTTCGGAGTCTTCGAGAAGGGCGGCTGCTGGGCACCGCTCACTCCGCACGGGCTCGGAGAGCTCGAGATCGACGCAGCCCTCGCGATTCCCGCCGCCGTGCGTGACGCGGTCGAGGGTCTCGCGCGCGAGCGCTATGCCGAGACGATGTTCGTCGACGAGGCGAAGCACGTCATGATCTCGCTCGAGGCGAGCACCGACGTGACCCCGGCCGAGTATCAGGCGGCGCAGTCACGCTTCCAGGACGAGGCCTTCGCGCTCATGTGCGGGCTCGAGTTCGGGGTGCGGTACGGCGATCGCGAGCATCCCGATGCCGTAGGCGGCGTGCCGTGGCGCATCGACCCCACGATCATCTCGACCGATGTCGAATCTGTGCTGCTCGACAAGGATCGCGGCGCCGACCGCGCCCTCGACTGGTTCGCCGCGCGCGGCGTCACAGCCGAGCGCTGGTGGTCGGTCGGCGACTCGCGCTCTGACTACCTCATGGCTGACGCGGTGCACGCGCGGGGCATTCCCGTCACGCACCTCGATGTGCGGCCGGCTGACGGCATGCTCGAGCGGCCCTTCGAGGTCGCGACTGAGCCACGGCTCGTGAACGATGCCGCGGGCGCAGCCTTCTTGCGACGACGGGTGGCGGAGCTGTCGTGATGCCGCGCACTCCCCCGTTCGAGACCGTGCGTGCGCTGCAGCAGGCTTTGGCCGTCGAGGGTGTGCTGTCTGTCGTCGGAGGTTCTGGATTGCTGGTCTCGCTCGGGCTGACCGACGAAGCGCACGACTGGGATCTCGTGCTGCCGCCGGGCACGGTCGAGGCTGTTGAACGCGTTCTCGCGGCGAAGGGGCTGGGGGCCCAGCGAGCCCCCGGAGGGCATCCGCGGTTCGCGACCGAGGCGTTGTTCACGGTCGACGCAGGCGATCACAGCATCGACGTGCTCGTGGGCTTCGCGATCCGCACTGACGACGGAGTTGTCACCGTGCCCGCTCGCGCGGGAGCCTCGTGGCGCGGCCTGGTGATGGCGCGCGCCGACGACTGGGCGGTCGCCTATCGGGCGATGGGGCGGGATGCTCGCGCGCAGCTACTCGAGGGCGCGACCTGAGCTAGCGCATGCGCGCGTCGTCGACGAGATAGCGAGCGACCTTGGCGGTGAGCCTGGGGTACGCCTGCCGCAGGGCGGCGACGGCCTGGTCGGGGTTCTCTTTCGGATCGATCTGGCGCTTTTTCAACACGTCGGCTGTCCAGGTGCGGGCGCTCGGTGGGGCTCCCATAGTGGTCGAGAAGTCGTCGAACAGCTTCTGCAGCCGCACGTGCGGGTCTTCGCGGTCTCCGAAGATCTTGGCGGCGAACTCGCTCTGCATGGGCATCCTCCTCGTCGCGTGGCGTGCCTCTATCGTCTCGAAGTCAGCGCGCCCGTGGGCGGGATGCGGAGGAACTGCTCAGGGTGCGGAAAGGTCCTTAACCGGCAGTCCGCAGGTCAGCAGAACTCGTTCGACGCTCTGTTCGGCAGTCTCGTCAGCTGTAATGCGATGCTCGGCGACGAAGTCGAGTGGTTGCCAGCCGTGGTACCAGTCTCGAATCTTGTCTTCGCCGAATTCGAGGGCCTGCGGGCGGTGGCGATGCCTTCGCAATGTCTCTTCGAGCGTGAGGTCAAAAGCGAAGAAGTACGCAACGGTTGCCGCCTGCGCGAGCCGCTCAAGCATCCGCTGGTAGCTCGGTGCAGAGAAGATTCCCTCGAGGACGAGGGGATGCCCGCGGTCGCGCAATCGTGCTTTTGCCGGAGCCTGAATTGCCGCGCAGCACGATCAGCACGCTGAAACGTTAGCGCGAATGGCCGTGCTCGTCCGTGTCAGATGTGCGGCATCGACAAGCTTCAACGGATGCGGAACTTCGTGATGCAGGTTCGTGTTCTTCCGCATCCGTTGAAGTCTGCGGAGGGTGTTCGCGACACGCCGGGTGAATGTCGGTGCAGGTTGCCATATTCGAACGTATGTTCGATCATGGAGAGATGCCCGCACTCGCGCTCTCCCCCGCTGTCGACCTCGGCGGGGCGGGTGCGCGCGATGGGCAGTCGCACATCCAGTCGGTCGAGACCGTGCAGGCGCTGCAGGCCCGCATCGACGCGCTGCAACGCACTCGGCTCGACTCGCGGCTCATGCCCACCCACGAGGCGCTCGCCGACCTGCTGCCCGACGGCGGGCTGCGTGAGGGCGCAACATACGCGCTGAGCCCCTCGAGCGCGCTCGTCATGGCGCTGCTCGCCGGCCCCTCGCAAGCGGGCTCGTGGTGCGGTGTTATCGGTATGCCCGAGTTCGGCGTCGAGGCCGCCGAGAGCGTCGGCATCGACCTCGACCGGCTCGTGCTCGTGCCGCATCCGGGCGATGCGTGGCTGACGGTAACGGCATCTATTGCGGATGCGCTCGGCATCGTCGTCGTGCGCCCCGGGCGAGCGGCCAGCGACGGCGCCATCGCCAAGCTCGCCGGGCGGCTGCGCGAGCGCGGCTCGACGTTGCTCGTGCTCGGGCCGTGGCCCCAGGCCGAAGCCATGATCAGCCTCACCGAGAGCCGCTGGTCGGGGCTGGGCGATGGCCACGGCTATCTCAGTGAGCGAGAGGTGACGGTAACCGTGAGCTCGAAGCGCGGCGGCCGACCCCGCAGCGGACGGTTGATGATGCCGGATGCCGAGTTGGGCATCCGTCGCCTCGATCGGGGCGTCGCGGCCGACCGGGCGCGCGAGCGCTGGCAGGGCTCGCCCGAGCTCGCGAGGCAGGTCGGCTGATGCAGCGCACGCTCGTGCTGTGGGTGCCCGACTGGCCCGTCATCGCGGCCGTGCGCGACGGGCTCGCTGCGGCGGGCGCACCGATCGCCGTCATGGCGGCGAACCGGGTTGTCGCGTGCTCGCCTGCCGCGCGGGCAGAAGGAGTGCGCGCGGGGCAGCGTCGACGCGAAGCCCAGTCGCTCTGCACGAGTCTCGTTGTCGTGCCGTTCGATGAGGGGCGCGACCATCGGCTGTTCGCGCCGCTCATCGACGTCGTCGAAGGGCTCGTCGCCGGAGTGCAGGTCGTGCGCCCCGGCCTGCTCGCCCTCGCCGCGCGCGGGCCTGCCCGTTACTACGGAGGTGAGAAAGCCGCAGCACTGGCGCTGCGCGGGGCCGTGCGGGCTGACGACGTGGTCGACACGCGCATCGGCATCGCCGACGGAACTTTCGCGGCCGAGCTCGCCGCGCGCACGGTGGCGCCCTCCGATGCGCATCAGAACAGTGGGGTGCAGATTGTCGCGAGCGGAGCATCCGCACCCTTCCTCGCCCCGTTCTCGGTGACGACGCTCGGCGACCCCGACCTCGCGACGCTGCTGGGGCGGCTCGGGGTACGCACGCTCGGCGACTTCGCCGCACTGCCCGCCGACGCCGTGCGCGACCGCCTCGGTGCAGCCGGAGCCCATCGGCACGCCCTCGCGGGTGCGGCCGATGCGACGATGCTCGTGCCCCGTACTCCCCCGCCCGACCTCGAGCGCGTGCTCGAGCTCGAGCCGCCCCTCGATCGCGTCGACCAGCTCGCCTTCGCCGTGCGGCAGCTCGCCGACGACCTCGTCGAGAGCCTCACCGGCCGGCTGCTCGTCGCCACCGCGATCCGCATCGGGTTTCGCGACGAGCACGGCACCGAAACCGAGCGGGCGTGGCTGCACCCGCGATCGTTCCGCGCGAGCGAGATCGTCGACCGCGTGCGCTGGCAGCTCAGCGGCGAGACGCGCACCGCCGGAACCAGAGCCGACGCCGACCGCGGGCCAGGTCTGCGGTCGGCCATCACCCGCGTGCGCATCGTGCCTGAGAGCGTCGACGACCTCGCCCACCACGAGCCGGGGCTGTGGGGCAGCGCCCCCGATGAGCGCGTGCACCACGCCCTCTCGCGCGTGCAGAGCCTGCTCGGCCACGAGGCCGTGCTCACCGCGCAGCGCACGGGCGGTCGCACGCTCGCCGAGCGATCCGTGCTCGTGCCCTGGGGTGACCGCGCCGTCATCACCCGGCCCGTCGAGCGGCCCTGGCCCGGCGCCCTGCCGCAACCGGCGCCCAGCACCGTATTCCCCTCGCGGCATGCGGTCACGGTCGTCGACGCGCTGGGTGCCCCGGTCGGCATCGATGACCGAATGCGGCTCTCCGCCGCCCCCGCCGGGTTCGCCCCCGCTGCGGGCGGAACGACACGGCCCGTGACCTCGTGGGCGGGGCCGTGGCCGCTCGACGAGCAGTGGTGGAGCATCCGTCGCCGGCGACTGCATCGTCTGCAGGTGGTCGACGCTGCCGGTATCGCCTGGCTGCTCGTGCTCGAGGGCAGCAGCTGGTGGGCCGAGGCGCGCTATGACTGAGTGCGCATCGGCTGAGCGCACTCGCACGGCGGGGTCGCGCTGATGGCCGGCTGGCACAACCCGCCGATACCGTGGAGCGAGTTCGAGCGCAACCTGCGCGAGGGCTCGCGCCCCGGCTCGAGCCCGCCGCTCGGGGGCGATGCGGGCGACTCCCCCGCGTGGTCGCACAAGCGCGGGGCCTACCAGCGTCGAGGTATCGAGCAGCCCGACCCCGCAACGATCGTGCCCTACGCCGAGCTGCACGCGCACTCCAGTTTCAGCTTTCTCGACGGCGCCTCGAGCCCCGAAGAGCTGCTCGAAGAGGCCGCGCGGCTCGGGCTGACCGGGCTCGCGATGACCGACCACGACGGCTTCTACGGCGTCGTGCGCATGGCCGAAGCGGCCGAGCCGTACGGCATCACGACGGTGTTCGGCGCCGAACTCTCGCTCGATCTGACCGGCCCGCAGCAGGGCGTGCCCGACCCCGAGGGCACCCACCTGCTCGTGCTCGCGCGCGGGCAGGCCGGCTACCACCGCCTCGCCGCCGCCATCACCGACGCTCAGCTCGCGGGCGCCGAGAAGGGCCGCCCGGTCTACGACCTCGACGTGCTCGCCGAGCACGCGGGCCGCGGCGGCGATGCGACGGCTGGCGACCACTGGATGATCCTCACCGGCTGCCGCAAGGGCGCGGTGCGGTCGGCCTTGGAAGGTCGGCTGTTTGAACAAGCACAGCCCAGGCGCGCGGGCAACGACGGTGCTCTCTCGGATGGCGTCGCCCGCGCGCGGCCGACGCGCGCCCACATCGCCGCGGCGGGCGCCGAGCTCGACGCGCTCGTCGACCGGTTCGGAGCATCCAATGTCTGCATCGAGCTCTTCGATCACGGCCGCCCCCTCGACACCGTGCACAACGACGTGCTCGCCGCTCTCGCCGCCGAGCGCGGGCTGCCGGTCGTCGCGACGGGCGCCGTGCACTACGCGACTCCAGCGCGGTACCCCCTCGCGACCGCGTTCGCCGCCCTGCGCGCGCGCCGCAGCCTCGACGAGATGCAGGGCTGGCTGCCCGCGGCCGGTACATCGCACTTGCGCAGCGGCACAGAGATGCAGCGGCTGTTCGCGCGGTACCCCGGGGCCGTGGCGCGCAGCGTCGAACTCGCGACCGAGCTCGGCTTCAGCTTGCGGCAGGCCAAGCCGAACCTGCCGAAGCAGGAGGTGCCGCCCGGCCACACTCCGATGAGCTGGCTGCGCGAGCTCGTGTGGGCGGCTGTGCCGCACAAGTATCCCGAGGCCAGCGACGCCGACCGTGCCCGCATCGCACGCGAGCTTGAGGTGATCGAGCAAAAAGACTTTCCCGGCTACTTCCTCATCGTGCACGACATCGTGCAGTACGCCCGCGGGCTCGGCATCCTCTGCCAGGGCCGCGGCTCGGCAGCCAATTCGGCCGTCTGCTACCTGCTCGACATCACGGCGGTCGACTCGATCGGCTATCAGCTGCCGTTCGAGCGCTTTCTGTCGGCCCTGCGCGACGAAGAGCCCGACATCGACGTCGACTTCGACTCTGATCGGCGGGAGGAGGTCATCCAGTACGTCTTCGAGAAGTACGGACGCCGCAACGCCGCGCAGGTCGCGAACGTCATCAGCTACCGGCCGAAGAACGCCGTGCGCGACATGGCACGCGCGCTCGGTTACTCCACCGGTCAGCAAGACGCCTGGAGCAAGCAGGTCGAGCGCTGGGGCGCGGTGCTCTCGAGCGACGACCACGACATTCCCGAGCCCGTCGTCGATCTCGCGCAGCAGGTGCTCACCTACCCTCGGCATCTGGGCATCCACTCGGGCGGCATGGTGCTCACCGACCGGCCCGTCGGCGAGATCGTGCCGATCGAGCACGCGCGCATGGAGAACCGCACGGTGCTGCAGTGGGACAAAGATGACTGCGCTTGGATGGGCCTCGTCAAGTTCGACCTGCTCGGCCTCGGCATGCTCGCCGCCCTGCAGTACTCGTTCGACCTGATGCGCGATCACCTGGGCGAGCAGTGGGAGCTCGCGACCCTGCCGAAAGAGGAGCAGGCGACCTACGACATGCTCTGCCGCGCCGACTCGATCGGCGTCTTCCAGGTCGAGAGCCGCGCGCAGATGGGTCTGCTGCCGCGCCTGCAGCCGCGCAAGTTCTACGACCTCGTCGTGCAGATTGCGCTCGTGCGGCCGGGCCCCATTCAGGGCGGCGCCGTGCACCCCTTCGTGCGCCGCAAGCTCGGGCACGAGCCCATCACCTACGACCACCCCAAGCTCGTCGAGCCGCTCGAGCGCACCCTCGGCATCCCGATCTTTCAAGAGCAGCTGATGCAAGTGGCGATGGCGGTCGGCGGCTGCACGGGCGACGACGCCGACCTGCTGCGGCGCGCGATGGGCAGCAAGCGCGGCCTCGAGCGCATCGACTCTCTGCGCGAGACCCTCTACGCCGGCATGGCGAGCAACGGCATCACCGGCCAACTCGCCGACGAGATCTACGGCCGTATTCAGGCCTTCGCCAACTTCGGCTTCGCCGAGAGCCACTCCATCAGCTTCGCGCTGCTCGTTTACGCGAGCTCGTGGATCAAGCTGCACTATCCGGGCGTCTTCCTCGCCTCACTGCTGCGCGCCCAGCCGATGGGCTTCTACGCGCCCGCCAGTCTCACGGCCGACGCCGAACGTCACGGCGTCGAGGTGCGCACGCCGTGCATCCTGCGGTCGGGGGTCGAGGCCGGGCTCGAGCGCATCGATCTGGTGGCCGCGTCAGCGCATGAACCGGTGGCTGCGGATGCTCGCCGCGCGTCGCCCACGGGCCTCGAGCAGTGCATCCACCGCCAGCAGCCGCCCGTGCCCGAGTTCGAGCCCGCGTCGACGAACGGCTACCTCGCCGACTGCGCGCTGCACCGCCGCGACGGTGAGCTCGCGGTGCGGCTGGGGCTCGCCGAGGTCACCGGGATCGGTCGGCCGACGGCCCAGCGCATCGTCGCCGAGCGCGATCGGGGCGGCCCGTTCCGCGACCTCACCGAGCTCGTCTACCGCACCGGGCTCACGGGGCCCCAAGTCGAGGCGCTGGCCACCGCCGGCGCCTTCGACGTGCTCGGCCTGTCACGGCGCGAGGCGCTGTGGGCGGCGGGTGCGGCGGCGCAGGCCCGGCCCGAGTATCTGCCGGGGGTGGTCACGGCCGTGCAGCCGCCGCTGTTCACCGACCTCGACGAGTACGAGGTCATGGTCGCGAACCTCGTGTCGACGGGCATCGCGCCCGGCGACCACCCCGTGCGCTTCGTGCGCGCTCTGCTGCGCGAACGCGGCGTGCTGAGCTCGCGCGAACTGCGGCAGGCCGAGCCGGGGCGTCGCGTCGAGGTCGCGGGCGTCGTCACCCACCGCCAGCGGCCCGCGACCGCGAGCGGCATCACCTTCCTCAACCTCGAAGACGAGACGGGCCTCGTCAACGTCATCTGCTCGGTCGGGCTGTGGGGCCGCTACCGCCGCACGGTGCGCGAGAGCCGCGCCCTCATCGTCCGGGGCACGCTCGAGCGCTCACCCGAGGGCGTCGTCAACATCGTCGCCGACCGCGTCGAGTCGCTGCCACTGCGCGTCACGATGCCGAGCCGTGACTTCCGCTAGCCGTTTGCGCGAAACCCTACGATCGACTCATGATGAACTCCCCGCCCGCACTTCCCGCCGGCTTCACGAGCCGGCCGCTGCGCGAGAGCGACCACCTGCCGGTGATCGCCGCAGTCGGCGAGTGGTGGGGCACACCGCAGGCGCCCGAGCTGGGCCTGCTGCTACCGCGACTGTTCTTCCAGCACTTCACGGTGCTCAGCGAGGTCGTCGAGGTGACCAACGAGGGAAGCGGCCCTCATCTCGCCGCCTTCCTCATCGCTTTCCACTCGGCGACGCACCCCGACCGGGTATATATCCACTTCGTCGGCGTCGATCCGCAGTGGCGCGGTCGAGGCATTGCCGCCGGTCTCTACGAGAGGCTCTTCTCCGCCGCCCGAGGTATCGGTTGCACTCGAGTCGATGCCATCACCAGCCCGGCGAATCGCGGCTCGCAGGCCTTCCATGAAGCCCTGGGCTTCACGACGCACGGCGACCAGCAGATCGAAGGCGTCACCGCCTATGCCGACTACGACGGTCCGGGGCATGCGCGCGTCGCACTGATGCGCACGCTCGACTGACGACCAGCAACACCTGTGCCTACGCGTCAGGCTGCATCGCCGCTCCTTCGCTAGCCGCTCTCGGAGGCTCGGTCAAGGCATGGGCAGCACCACGTCGCAGACCTACCCTGGGCACATGGTCGACGACGTGAAGAAGACGGTGAAGCGTGCCGTGGCGAAGGTCGACAAGGTGCACGAAAGCTCATGGTTCGAACGCGCCGCTCGCGCCGGGTTCGCCGTCAATGGTCTGCTGCACGTGCTCATCGGCGTGCTCGCTATCTCGGTCGCCCTCGGAGTCGGCGCCGACGAGGCCGACCCAGGCGGCGCATTGCGGGCAGTCGCCCAGACCCCCGGCGGCATCGTGCTCATCTGGGTATTGGCCGCAGGTCTCGCGGCACTGTCTCTCTGGATGCTGCTGGAAGCCGTGCTCGAGCATCTGCTCCCACGCGACTGGAAGCGCGGTCTGATCATGCTCGCCAAAGCGCTGGCCTACGGAGCCCTCGCCGTGCCCGCCGTCACGATCGGTCTCGGCGGTCGGGTCGACACCGACTCCGACGTACGCGAGGTCAGCACGTTTCTCGTGCAGTCTCCGCTCGGCATCGCTGCGCTGATCGCCGCCGGCGCGGGCGTCGTCGCCGTGGGCGGCTTCTTCATCGCTAAAGGAGTGCGCCGCACCTTTCTCGACGACATCCGCACTCCGCGCGGCGACCTCGGCAAGGCCGTGATCGTGCTCGGCACCGTCGGCTACATCGCGAAGGGTGTTGCTCTCATAGCCGTTGGTGTGTTGCTCGTCATCACGGCGGTCACGGTCGACCCCTCAGAAGCAGGCGGCTTCGACGAGGCCTTCCGGTCAGTCGCCGAGCTGCCGCTAGGAGCGATCATGCTCATACTCGTCGCCCTCGGCCTGATCGTCTACGGGCTGTACTGCTTCGTTCGTGCGCGTCGCTCGAACATCTAGCTGCCGAGGCGCCCAGCGCAGCACGATGAGCGTGATGATCGCGATCACGGCCATCGGTACGAGCGCGAGCGGCCCTGCTGAGCCGACGCCGCGGTCAAACGACTCCTCAAGCGAGCTCAGCACGACGGCAGGTCCGAGCAGCAGCACGTTATTGAGTGCGTGGATCAGCACCGCGATCTCGAGCCCGCCTGTCGCGCGCACGATCAGTGACATCGACACTGCGAACACGAGGTAGTAGGCGATGAGCCAGGGGTCGGCCGCGAGGTGCACGAGGGCGAAGACGATCGATGCCGTGGCCGTGCCCAGTGCGAACGACACTCCTGGTCGGTCTGACCACGACCCGACCGTGCGGGTCAGGAAGCCGCGGAAGCCGAACTCCTCGCCCGCCGCCTGTAGCGGAGTGGTCAGCACGATCATCACGAGCAGGGCGATCGTCGTGCCGCTGGGCGGCTGCTCGATGAGCGACACCGTGGCGAGAGCGAGCCCACCCCCGGTGTAGAGCAAGAAGATCGGCACGATGAACAGTGCCGAGCGGCGCACGAGGTGCCAGCGCCATGCGCCCGTGACGGAGAGCATCCATCGCGGGCGCACGCCGAAGAACGCCCACTGCAACAGCATCGAGATCGGGATGAGCGCTGCGAGCACGAGGTTGTTCGCGAGAAACACCGTCGGTGTGATGACGATCGAACCGTCAGCGACGCTGTCGAGCGTCGAGAGACCGAGCCGCAGATCGATCTCGAGGGCCGCGAATGACAACAGCACACTGACCATGACCACGAGACCCGCGAAGGTGAGCAGTGCGAGAGTGGCGACCCACCAGGGTCGTCGAGGCTCGCTCAGAGCCTCGTGGTAACGGCGCCCGACGGCCGGGGTCTGAACCCTCACGTGTTGGCCCCGCGCGCATCGACGGTCCAGACCGTCACCTCGCGCGCGTTCTGCTCGACGACGAGCTCGTCGGCGAGGTTGATGGCCGCGCAGACGTGGTTGGGTGCGATGCGCACTCGCGAGCCGAGAGCGGGCGCCGCATCGGCGGCCGAGAACTCGATCGTCGCGTGGTGTTCAGAGAGTGCCACGATGCGGGCCTCAGGCGACGCGGGCAGTCTCCCGAAGCCGCTCGCGTACCCCGCGCGATCGGCCCCGAGAACCTTGTTGCCCGCATCGACGACGACGCGCGAGCCGCGCACGCTCACGACGGTTGCGACGGCGGTGAGTGCGATGCGACCAGGGCCGGCCGTGCCGAGCTCCCACTGCTGCGCGTCGAAGAACGGGTACACCCCGGGCCGCAACTCGGTGAGCACGCCCCCGCTCGCCCGCCCCTCGGCGGCGTCGGCACTGGGTGTCGAGCCGCCGCTCACGACCGGGCACGCCAGGCCGAGGCCGAGCAGCGCCTCGCG
Organism: Microcella sp.; assembly: GCF_019739195.1. NCBI lineage: Bacteria > Bacillati > Actinomycetota > Actinomycetes > Micrococcales > Microbacteriaceae > Microcella > Microcella sp. The sequence goes on from NZ_JAHHDS010000003.1 coordinate 70,113, forward strand.
CGCGATCTCGAGCGCGAGCGCTTCGTCGTGGGCCGCGCTCGCCCGCGCCTCGGGGGCATACGAGTGCCCCGGAAAGGTGAAGACCCCATCGACCCGTAGACCGTACTCGGCGGCCGCGGCGGCCACAGTGCCGGCCTGGTCGGGTGCGACTCCCGTGCGGTGATGGCCGCTGTCGACCTCGACCGCGACGGCGAGCGGTGCGGGATGCTCGCCACTCGCGACCGCGTGCGCGAGCATCCGCGCCCCCTCGATCGAGTCGACGCCGACACGCAGCCGCACACGACCAGCTAGTGCCTGCAGGCGAGGCGCGCGGGGCCCTTCAGCCCAGATCGGGTAGGCGATGAACAGGTCGTCGAACCCGGCGTCGGCGAAGATCTCGGCCTCGCTGACGGTCGCGACGGTGAGTCCGACCGCACCGTGCGCAAGCTGACGCCGCGCAACCTCGGCGCTCTTATGCGTCTTCGCGTGCGGGCGCAGTGCGACCCCGAGCTGGCGGGCGTGCTCGGCCATGGCCGTGAGGTTCGCCTCGAACAGCTGCTCGTCGACGGCGAGGTAGGGAGTATCACGCACTCCCCCATCATGCCGCGGCGAGCTGGGTGCCTACGTGCCGTGCAGCTGCCGACGCAGCGTGTCGATGCGCGCCTGCAGCTGGGCGACCGTCGCCTGGCCCACCGCGGGCCCGCCGCACTGCCGCCGCAGCTCGGCGTGGATGTGCCCGTGCGGCTGACCGGTGAGCTTCGCCCGCAGACCGACGAGGCTGTTGAGCAGCGACCGCTGCTCAGTGAGAGAACGGTAGAGCGCTTGCGGTGCCGGCTGCGAGGCAGGCCGTTCGGCCGCGCGGCGCGACTGGCGCTGCTGCCTGGCGTGCAGCACCTCGCGCACTTGGTCAGGCTCGAGAATGCCGGGCAGGCCGAGAAAGTCGAGCTCTTCGAGGCTGCCGACCTCCGCGAGGTATCCGAAGGTGTCGCCCTCGTAGAGCACGGTGTCGAACATCGCGCTCGACTCGAGCGCCCGGTACGTGAACTCGGCGAGTTCGGATTCGCTCGCCTTCTCCTCCCGCTCGGCCGCCGCGAGCAGGGCATCGTCGAGCAGCTCATCGCTCGCCCGGTCGAGCGCGTGGTCGCGCTCGCGCTCGAGCTCGCTCGCCAGTCGACGGATGCTCGGCACGCTCGGCACGAAGATCGATGCGATCTCACCGCGTCGGCGGGCGCGCACGAACCGCCCGATCGCCTGCGCGAAGTAGAGCGGCGTCGAGGCGCTCGTGGCGTAGACGCCCACCGCGAGCCGCGGCACATCGACGCCCTCGGAGACCATTCGCACGGCGACGAGCCAGCGTGCTTCCGACTCTGCGAACTCGGCGATGCGGGCAGACGCGCCGCTTTCGTCACTCAGCACCACGACCGGCTCTTCCCCCGCGATCGAGGCCAGCAGTTCTGCATAGGCCCGCGCGGTCGCCTGGTCGGTGGCGATGACGAGGCCGCCTGCATCCGGAATCGCATGCCGCACTTCAGTCAGCCGAGTCTCGGCCGCTCGCAGCACACCGCTTATCCACTCGCCGCCGGGGTCGAGCGCCGTGCGCCAGGCCTGGGCCGTGATGTCTGCGGTGTCGTCTTGGCCGAGCACGGCCTCTATCTCGTCGCCCGTGGTCGTGCGCCACCGCGTGCGGCCGCCGTACGAGAGGAAGATGACGGGCCGCACGACGCCGTCCCGAAGCGCGCGCCCGTAGCCGTACTGATAGTCGGTCTGCGAGAGGCGCACGCCGTCGGCGTCGGGCACGTAGCTCACGAAGGGAATTGGCGCCGTGTCGCTGCGGAACGGCGTGCCCGTCAGCGAGAGCCTGCGGGTGGCGCCGCCGAACGCCTCGCGCATGGCGTCGCCCCAGCTGAGGGCGTCACCGCCGTGGTGCACCTCGTCGAGAATCACGAGCGTCGTCGCTTGCTCGACGAGCACGCGGTGCACGAAGGGCTGTGCGGCGACTTGCGCGTAGGTCACCGCTGCGCCGTGGAACGCGCGCGGAATCAGGCGTGACGAGTTGCGAAACGCCGGATCAAGACGGATACCCACCCGATGCGCCGCGTCGGCCCACTGCCGCTTCAGGTGCTCGGTGGGTGCGACGACGATGACGCGTTCGACGGTGCGGCGCGCCAGCAGCTCGGCCGCGAGTCGCAGGGCGAAGGTCGTCTTGCCGGCACCCGGGGTCGCCGCTGCGAGAAAGTCGCGAGGCTCGGTCTCGAAGTACTGATCGAGAGCCTCGGCCTGCCAGGCCCTCAGCCTGTCGGCCGTGCCGCGTGCGGCGCGCTCGGGATACGCGGGTGACAGGTGCTCCGCGGCGAAGGTGCCCACGTGCGGGGCACGGCGGAAAGAAGCAGTCACGAGACCTTGATGCTAGCCCAGCCCTCCGACGTCGCTGGGCGGTGCGGCAGGAGTCGCCGTCGCGCGGATCGCGTCAGTCGCCCCCGCCGTTGGGCACGCTTCCGCGCCGAGGCGAAGGGTCGCGCAGCAGGGATGCCCGCTGCACGGCGCCGCGCCCGAACTTCTCTGCCAACGCGTCGATGGCTCCTTCGGCCTCGCGCCATCCCTCGTCGTCGTCCCACAGCCCACGCGCGACGGCGCCTGTCGGCAGCAAATTCTCGGCGCGCACGCCGATGAGTCGCAGGCCACGACCGACGACGGGCGACGCCGCATAGAGGGCGCGCGCTTCGGTCGCGATGCGCTGCGCGACATCCGTCGGCTCAGCGAGCGTCTGCGAGCGCGTGATGGTCTCGAAGTCGCCGAAGCGCAGTTTGACCGAGACCGTGCGGGTCACCCAGCCGCCGCGACGCAGCCGTTCGGCGACCCGGTCTGCCAGTCGTAGCAGCTCGCGGTCGATCGTGGCGCGATCGGTGATGTCGCGCTCGAAGGTCACCTCGTGACCGATCGACTTTTCGAGACGTTCCGGAGTCACCGAGCGCGCGTCTCGCCCGTTCGCGAGAGCGTGCAGGTGCCCAGCATTGGCCGGCCCGAGAGCGCGGGTGAGGGCGTCGAGCGGTGCATCGGCCACATCGCCGATGGTGCGCAGGCCGAGCCTCTCGAGTCGTTGAGCTGAAGCCGCGCCGACTCCCCAGAGCGCCGTGACCGGCTGGGGGTGTAAGAAGTCGAGGGTCGCGGTCGCGGGCACGACGAGCAGGCCGTCGGGTTTGGCACGGCCCGACGCAAGCTTGGCGACGAACTTCGTCGAAGCGGCGCCGACCGAGGCGACGAGACCCGTCTCGGCGCGGATGCGCGCTCGCAGCGCCGTGCCGATCGCGTACGGCGGCCCGAAGAGGCCGACCGCTCCCGCCACGTCGAGGAACGCCTCATCGATGCTGAGCGGCTCGACGAGAGGCGTCACGTCACCGAGAATGCCCATGACCGCGCTCGACGCCGCGGTGTAGCGCTCGTAGTGCGGTTCAAGCACGACCGCGTGCGGGCAGCGTCGCAGAGCGACTGCCATCGGCATGGCCGAGTTGACGCCGTAGCGACGGGCTTCATAGGTGGCGGCAGTGACGACGGAGCGGGCCCCGCGGTGTCCCACGATGACGGGGTGACCGCGCAGCTCGGGCCGGTCGAGCAGCTCGACCGAGGCGAAGAAGGCGTCCATGTCGAGGTGCAGAATGTGCGCGCTGAGGTCAGCGGTCGGGGTCGAGGTGACCAGCCGACCGCTACCGTCTTGCTTGCTCATGACGAACGCCCCACGCGGCCATCCTGTCACCGTGCGCTGACGGTCGGCAGAGACGCGAGGGGCGTTCGCGGTGCGGATGAGACTTAGCGCTTGCGGGTGATGAGGCCCCACACGAGAATCACCAGAATCGAACCGCCGATGGCCAGCAACCAGGTGCCGATGCTGAAGAACTCGTCGACCGAGCCCAGACCGAGCAGACTGCCGATCCAGCCGCCGACGAAGGCGCCGATGACACCCAGGATCAGGGTCGAGATCCAGCCGCCACCCTGCTTGCCCGGCAAGATCGCCTTCGCGATGGCGCCGGCGATGAGGCCGAGGAGGAGGAATGCGAGAAAGCCCATGGGCTTCTCCTTTCGTTGGGGTGTTCCACTGTGGCACAGCGTGCGCGGGGGGCGATAGGTCTGACAGGCTATGGCTATGCCTCAGCTTCACCCGTGGTCGCGCTACGTGGCGATCGGCGACTCGTTCACCGAGGGCATCGGAGACCCCGAGCCGCAGAGCCCCGGGGGCACCCGCGGCTGGGCCGACCGCGTGGCCGAGGTGCTCGCCGAGCGCACCGAAGACTTCGCCTACGCGAACCTCGCGATTCGCGGTCGCCTCCTGCAGCAGATCGCTGACGAGCAGGTGGATGCTGCGCTCGCGCTGCGCCCCGACCTCATCTCTATCTCGGGCGGAGGCAACGACATCATCCGGCCGGGCACCGACCCCGACCAGGTGGCTGAGCTGTTCGATGACACCATCGGCCGACTGCGGTCGAACGGCGCCACGGTCGTCATGTTCAACGGCCCCGACATCGGCATGACCCCGGTGCTGCGTCGCGTGCGCGGCAAAGTCGCCATCTACAACGAGAACCTGCGCTACGTCGCAGCCAAACACGACGCGATCGTCGCCGACATGTGGGCGTTGCGCCAGCTCAAGAACCCGCAGATGTGGGCGCCCGACCGCCTGCACTTTTCTCCCCTGGGCCACCACACGATCGCGATCATGACGCTTGACGCTCTCGGTGTCGCGCATGATCTTGAACCCCTGCACCCCGAGCCTCTGCCGGTGCGCTCGTGGCGCTCGGCGCGCGGCGATGACATGGGGTGGGCGCGTGAGTACCTCGTGCCGTGGGTGGTCAGGCGCATTCGCCACCAATCGTCGGGTGACCTCGTGCGCCCCAAGCGGCCGACTCTGCCGGACTAACCGACACCGAGCGCCGCGATGAGCTCCTTGAGGGGCTGCGCGAGACGCCAGTCGAGCGGTGGTTCGTTGATCGTCCCGATCCATTGCAGAGGCACGCGCACGCGCTCACTGGCATAGCGCACCTCGAGAGTCGGCTCGTCGTCGACGTCCACTCCGGGCTGCAGGTCAGACGCCCGCGCTGACACGACCGACACCATCTCGCCCCACACCACGTCGTCTACCCCGCTGGCGGTGCGCACCTCGGCGATGTCGCCCCACGGAGAGGTATAGCGCGCGACAAGTGAACCTTCAGGGACCAGCTCTACCTCGTGGTAGTCGTCGCGCACGCTCAGCAAGAGCGCTCGGGCGTCTGCGGCGACGCGCGGTCCGTCAGGGCCGTTCAGCACGACGCCCACGACTCGATGCTCGCCGGTCGGCCCCGCGTGCTCGGCCGAGAAGAGCAGCGACGAGCCCGAGGCACGCAGGGTGCCTGTTTTCAGCCCGGAGACTCCGTCGACGCCGATGATCAGGTTGCGGTTCTCGAAACTGCCGATGCCAGGCACCGCGACGCGGGGCAGCGCGGCAGCGGCAGCGACCACCGGATCAGCCGTGGCGATGCGAGCGAGCCGCAGCAGTGAGCGCGGGCTCGCGCGATTCTCGGGCGAGAACCCGGTCGTATCTGCGACGCTGATGCCCATCAGGTCGTTCTCATCGAGCCAGCTGCGAGCCGCAGATAGGTAGGCGTCGACCGAACCGAATGCCCATACCGCGAGCGTCTCGGCATAGTTGTTCGCCGAGTGCACCATCATGAGCTCGATGACTGCCCGCTGGGTGATCGTGCCGCCGGCCGGAGCCGGTGCCGTCGTGCCGTTGATGGCCGCGTACCGCGAGACGAGTCGGCTATCGGCTGCGGTCAAGGTGAGGGTCGCACCGTCGGTTCCCGCTTCCATCGGATGCTCGTGCAGCACCACGAGCGCCGTGATCACCTTGGTCAACGAGGCGATCGGACGCGGCGTGTCGACATCGACGCCGGCGAAGAGATGATCACTCTCGGCATCGCCGATCGCACTGCCGCCGTAACTCGGCAGCGCGACTTCGGCAGCAGGCGTCGCGACGGTCTCAAGCTCGAGCATCTGCGGCTCGATCGGCTCGAGCGGGGCCAGCAGCGCGAAGCCCGCGTAGGTCGAGGCCGCCAGCACCATTGCGGTGACGGCCGCAGCCGCTACCGCACCCGCCCGTCGTCGCCGGACCGTCTGCGCCTCTGTCATCGCCTGTCGAACACCATCACGCCGAGTGGCGCCAAACGATCTCCGTGGGCAGCATCACGCCCTGATCGGTCGGTGCGCCCGAGCGCACCTGCTCGAGCACGAGTTCGGCGGCCCGCGCGCCGAGCTGGCCGGCGGGCTGGCGCACCGTCGAGAGCTCGGGTTGTGCTCGATGCGCCCACGAGCTGTCGTCGAAGCCGATGATGCCGACGTCTGCGGGTACCGACCGACCAGCCGATCTCAGAGTCTCCATGGCTCCCGCCGCGACCGCGTCTGAGGCCGCGAACACGCCGTCGATGTCGGGGGCGATCTCGAGCAGCTCGCGCATGCCGGCCACTCCTGCCGCATAGGTGTAGAAGCGTTGCTGCGAGACGAGAGCGCTCTCGAAACGGGCACCGAGAGCATCCTGAAACCCGGCCAGGCGATCGCGGCCGCTGTCGCGATCGAGGCCAGCAGCGACCATGCCGATGCGACGACGGCCCGTGGCCATCAGGCGCGAGGTGATCTCGCGGGCGGCCCCTCGGTTGTCGATGCCGACCCAGGGCAGCTGAGGCTGGTTGTCGGGTCGACCGATCATCACGGCGGGCAGACGCAGATCGGCGATGGCTTGCGAGATGGGGTCGCCCTCGCGCGCGGAGACGATGATGGCCCCGTCGACGAAGCCGCCGCCGAGGTACCCCGTCACGCGTTCAGAGTCGCGGTCGGTGTCGATCAGCAACGAGACGAGCTGATAATCGGCAGACGAGAGCGCCGCGTTGGCGCCGAGCAGAATCGCCCCGATGTTCGGGTCGTCGATAAAGACCGAGTCGGGCTCGTGCACGATGAGCGCGATCGCCCCGGACGACTGCTTGGCGAGATTACGGGCGGCCGTGTTGCGCACGTATCCGACTTTCGCGATCGCGGCCTCGATCGCTTCTCGAGCAGCTGCTGAGACGTAGGGTTCGCCGTTCAGCACGCGCGAGACCGTGCCTCGCGACACGCCCGCTTCTGCCGCCACGTCAAAGATCGTGGCGCGCTTGAGTCGGGTCAACGAATCGGACACGCGCTCAGTGTAACCAGGCGGCGAGGGGGCCGACGGTGGCGCACCGGTCGACGAAGTGTTGACAGGAGCGCGATGGTCTGTCTACTCTGTGAGCGCTCACAGAAAACCCACCCGGGCAACAGGTCACATCGATCTGTGCACGCTCCCAGGGGAGGGGGTTCGGAGCAACGACGATGTTGACCCGCCCCGGAAGGACGGACTGTGACCACTCCCCTGACCCTCAGCAGCGAGCTGACGCTCGTGCCGGGCTGGGCGACGGGCACGATCACCCTCGGCTGCGACTACAACCCCGAGCAGTGGGATGAGGCGGTCTGGCACGACGACATCGCCCTCATGTGCGAACTGGGCGTCGACCTGGTCGCCATCAACATCTTCGGCTGGGCGCAGCTGCAGCCGAAGCCCGGCCCCTTCGACTTCAGTCGCCTCGATCGCATCATCGAGCTGCTGCACGCAGCCGGAATCCGCGTGAATCTCGGCACGGGCACAGCCTCGCCGCCTCCGTGGCTCGCGCGCCTGCATCCCGAGACGCTGCCGCAGGCCGCCGACGGCACCGTCGCGTGGCCCGGGGGGCGACAGGCATGGTGCCCGAGCTCTGCGGTCTTCCGGCAGAGGGCGCTCGAGCTCGTCACCGCCATGGCCGATCGTTTCGGCTCTCACCCCGCTGTGGCGCTGTGGCACGTGTCGAACGAGCTGGGCTGCCACAACGCGTTGTGCTACTGCGACGAGTCGGCGATGGCGTTCCGCACCTGGCTGCGCGCCCGGTACGGCACCCTCGAGAACCTCAACGCTGCGTGGGGCACGGCGTTCTGGAGCCAGCGCTACGGGGTGTGGGAAGACGTGCTGCCGCCCCGCACCACGCGTTCAGCAGGCAACCCGGCGCAGCTGCTCGATTTCAAGCGCTTCTCCTCCGACGCGCTGCTCGAGTACTACCGGGCCGAGGCTGCCGTGCTGCGCGAGCGCTCAAAGGCTCCCGTCACCACGAACCTCATGGTCACGGCGCACATCCAGACGCAGAACTACACCGACTGGGCGCCAGAGCTCGACCTCATCGCCAACGACCACTACCTCGACCACCGTCTCGCCGACCCACTGGCCGAGCTGGCGTTCAGCGCCGACCTCACGCGCGGGCTCGCGCAGGGAGGGCCGTGGATGCTCATGGAGACCTCGACGAGCGCCGTCAGCTGGCAGCCGGTCAATCACGCGAAGCGCGAGGGCGAACTGGTGCGCACGGCACTGGGACACGTGGCCCGCGGTGCTGACTCGATCTGCTTCTTCCAGTGGCGGGCATCGCGCAGCGGCGCGGAGAAGTTCCACTCGGCACTGCTGCCGCACAGCGGAACGGCCGGAGAGGGCTGGGCGCAGAGCATCGAGCTCTCAGCACTGCTCGACAGGCTTACCCCGGTGGTCGGCTCGCGCGTTCACGCGCGCGCTGCTCTCGTTTTCTCGTGGGAGGCGTGGTGGGCCGCGGAAGGCGACTCGCAGCCGAGCAGCCTGCTGCGCTACCTGCCCGAGGCGCACCGCTATCACCGCGCCCTGCGCGCCCTGGGCGTGACTGTCGATCTCGTCGCGCCGAACGCCGAGCTGTCGGGCTACAACCTGGTCGTCGTGCCGACCCTCTACACGCTGACGGATGCTGAGGCCGCGTCGATCGCGCACGCCGCCTCGACCGGCGCCACCGTGCTGGTCACGCCCTTCAGCGGCATCGTCGACGAGAGCGACGCGATCCGCCTCGGCGGCTACCCCGGCGCCTTCCGCGATTTTCTCGGGCTCACGATCGACGAGTTCCGTCCGCTCGCCGCCGAGGCCACCGTGACACTCTCCTCCGGTGCGCGCGGCAGCATCTGGAGCGAGTCGGTGCGCGTGGCCGATGCCGAGGTGATCGCGACCTTCGTCGACGGGCCGGCCGCAGCATCCCCCGCTCTGACGCGTCGGGCTGTCGGCTCGGGCGCCGCGTGGTACACCGCGACCATGCTCGACGACGACGGGCTGCTCGCCCTGTTGCGCCGCTTGTGCGCTGACTCCGACGTTCCGATCGTCGAGGTGGGTTTCGATGTCGACATCGTCACCAGGCGTTCGCCTTCCGCCGACTTCACCTTCATCATCAATCATCGCGACCTGCCCCTCACGGTGCCGGTCGCGGGTCTCGACCTGGTCTCGGGCGAGACGGTCGATGACGCCACTCCGCTAGCCGGCGGCTCGGTGCGCGTCGTCATGTCAGAGAGGAGCGATCGTGGCGCGTGACACTGCCGTCAAGGCCTCGAACGCCGTCAGTCACAAGAAGGCGCTCGCCGTCTTCCTCATCCCCTTCGGGTCGCTGTTCGTGCTCTTCTACCTCGTGCCGATCCTGTACGCGATCTATCAGTCGCTGCTGACGGTCGAGCGCGAGGGCACCTTCGGCCCGGCGGTGCAGGTCTTCGGCGGGTTGACCCAGTACATTGCGGTGTTCCAGAACGAGCCGTTCTGGGCATCCATCGGTCGAGTGCTGCTCTTCGGGGTCGTGCAGGTGCCTGTGATGCTCGGCGTCGCGCTGCTCCTGGCCCTGCTACTTGACTCGCCTCTCGTGCGGGGCACCAAGTTCTTCCGCCTCGCGTTCTTCGCGCCCTACGCCGTGCCGAGCGTCATCGCGGCGATCATGTGGGGCTTCCTCTACTCACCCAACCTGTCGCCCTTCACGGCGGTGACGTCGACCGTCGACTTCCTGTCGGCTGAGACGGTGCTGTGGTCGATCGCCAACGTCGTCACGTGGGTGTATGTCGGCTACAACATGCTCATCATCTACTCAGCCCTGCTCTCGATACCTCAAGAGATCTACGAGGCGGCTCGACTCGACGGCGCGGGCCAGTTCCGCATCGCGTTCTCGATCAAGATCCCCCTCGTGGTGCCCGCTCTCGTGCTCACGGGCATCTTCTCGATCATCGGCACGCTGCAGCTGCTCGCCGAGCCGCAGGTGTTCCAGAGCTTCTCGAACGCCGTCACGAGCACCTTCACCCCCAACCTCACGATCTACTCCACCGCGTCGGTGCCGAACATCAGCCTCGCCGCCGCCATGTCGGTCGTGCTCGCACTGGCGACCTTCGTGCTCTCGTTCACCGTGCTCAAGCTCACGCAGCGGAGGACCACATCATGACCGAATCGACTGACACCCGCACGCTGCGCACGCAGGGCGCGAAGAAGCCCGCTCGCGACGGCGGCATCCGCGAGAGCGCGGTGTCGCGCACGGTCGCCATGGCGGTCATGATCGTGGCCACGCTGTACTTCTTGACGCCGCTCTGGTGGCTGCTCGTGGCCTCGACCAAGACCCGCAGCGACTTCACCACGACGAACCCGCTCTGGTTCGCCGACTTCGCTCTGTTCGACAACATCGCGGCGCTCGTGACCTACCGTGACGGAGTCTTCCTGCAGTGGCTCGCCAACAGTGCGCTCTACGCGGGAGTCGGAGCACTGCTGGCTACGCTCTTCGCCGCGATGGCCGGTTACGCGATCGCGAAGTACACCTTCCGTGGTCGCGAGACGCTCTTCAACGTCATCCTCGGCGGCGTGCTCGTGCCCGCCACTGCGCTCGCCCTGCCGCTCTTCCTGCTCTTCAGTCAGGCCGGTGCGACGAACACCATCTGGGCCGTGCTGCTGCCGAGCCTGGTCAGCCCCTTCGGCGTGTACCTCTCGCGCATCTATGCGGCCGCGAGCGTGCCCGACGAGATCATCGAGGCAGCACGCATCGACGGCGCCGGCGAGGTGCGCACCTTCTTCACCGTCGCGACGCGCCTCATGGCACCTGCGCTCGTCACGATCTTCCTCTTCCAGTTCGTGGCGATCTGGAACAATTTCTTCTTGCCGCTCATCATGCTGCGCGACGAGAACTTGTTCCCTGTCACGCTCGGCCTCTACGTCTGGAACACGCAGGTCAGCCAGATTCCCGACATCCGCGCGCTCGTCGTCATCGGGTCGCTGCTGTCGATCATCCCCCTCATCGTCACCTTCCTCGCGCTGCAGCGGTTCTGGCAGTCGGGGTTGGCGAACGGCGGTCTCAAGTGAGCCGCCGGCAGGCCCTCGACCGCAGCGCGGTCGAGCGGAGCACCACCACCAGCACCACCAACCGAAAGGAACACAGCATGGCGATCACGCGATTCGCGCGTGCGGGGGCCGTTGCGGCCATCTCCGCGCTCGCACTCACGGCCTGCGCGACCGGCGGCACCGACGCCCCCGGCGCGAGCGGCGACTGCGCTCCCTCTGACGGACCGGTCACCCTGACCTTCACGAGCTGGCTGCCCGGCGTCGAAGAGGCCGTGGCGATTTGGAACGACGAGAACCCCGACATTCAGGTCGAGGTGCAGACCGGCCCCAACGGCAACGGCGGCACCTACCAGAACTTCTTCAACCAGCTCGCGGCCGGCAACGCGCCCGACCTGGGTCAGATCGAGTTCGACGCGATGCCGAACTTCCGCGTGCAAGACGGGCTCGAGAACATCGCGGCCTGCAAAGGCATCCTCGAAGCAGAAGACCAGTTCGTGGGCTGGACCTGAAGCCAGGTCACCTTCGGCGAGGAGAACGCGGTCTACGCGATTCCGCAAGACACCGGCCCCATGGCCATGTTCTACCGTGCTGACCTCTTCGAGGCTGCGGGCATCGCGATTCCGACCACGTGGGAGGAGTACGAGGCAGCAGCCGTGCAGATCCGTGAGCAGGGCGGTTACATCAACAACTTCTCGCAGAGCGACATCAACGCCTTCGCAGGCCTGGTGTGGCAGGCAGACGGCCAGTGGTTCTCGAACGACGCCGACGGGTGGACGGTCGACCTGACCGGTGCCGAGACCACTCAGGTGGCCGAGTACTGGCAGGGCCTGATCGACAACGACCTCGTCGCGGTGTACCCGCCGTGGACCGACGAGTGGAACGCCGCGTACAACTCGAGCGAGCTGTGGACCTGGGTCTCGGCCGTCTGGGGTGCCAACACCATCGCGAGCGGTGCGCCCGACACGGCCGGCAACTGGGCAGTCGCCCCGATGCCGCAGTGGGAGGCCGGCGCGAGCGCAGCGGGCAACTGGGGTGGCTCGACCACCGCCGTGCTCAAGGGCTCTGACCACCCGTACGAGGCCGCGCAGTTCGCTCTGTGGCTGAACACCGATGCTGACGCGCTCACGGCGATGAACCGCACGGCGAACATCTACCCCGCCACGATCGAGGGCGCCAACCTGCCCGCGTTCTCGGAGGGTGTGGAGTTCTACGGCGGTCAGAACATCTACGAGGTGTTCGCCGAGGCCGGCAACAACGTCAACCCCGACTTCACGTGGGGCCCGACGATGACGCAGGTCTACAACGATGTCGCCGACGGCTTCTCCGGAGCCGTCTCGGGCAACGGTACGCTCCTGGAAGCCCTGACCGCCGGTCAGGCCTCCACGATCGCAGCCCTCAAGGCGGCCTCGATTCCCGTCAAGGAGTAGGTATCTCGCTTCTCCACCTCCGTGCCGCGGGTGTCAGCTTCGTGCTCGACGCCCGCGGCACGGCCGTGCCACGGCTCGCGCACTGGGGTCACGACCTCGGATCGGTCGAGCCGCTCATGCTCGAGCAGGTGGCGACCGCACTACCCGCGGTCGCCCCCAGCTCGCCTGATCTGCCACTCGTGCCGTCGATTCTCGCCGGCCCCGCAGAGGGCTGGAGCGGGTTCCCGGCTCTCATCGCCCACCGCTCGGCCAGCGGGCCCGCCCGCCTGCCGCTGCGCATCCGTCGCACCGGGCTGTCACAGCTCGATGAGAGTTCCGTGTCGATCGAGCTGGTCGTGCACGACGACGACGGCCCCTTGCTCACGGTCGGCTGGCACGCCCGGCTGACGCCCCAGGGCGTGCTCGTCATCGGCCTGGATGCCCGCGCCGAGGCCCCCGAAGGCGTCGAATTGCATCGCCTCGCAGCGACCTTGCCGGTTCCCGCACGAGCGAGCGACCTGCTCGACTTCACGGGCGTCTGGGCGGGCGAGCGGATGCCGCAGCGGGGTGCCGTGCGCGACGGCTTGCACCTGCGCGACCAGCGTCGAGGCCGCCCCGGCCACGACGCGCCCTTTCTCACCGTGCTCGGCACGCCCGGCTTCGGCTTCCGCTCCGGCGAAGTGTGGGCGATGCACCACGCCTGGAGCGGCAACAGCACGACGGGCGTCGAGTCGCTGCCAACGGGCCACCGCCGCCTGCTCGCCACCGAGCTGCTCGACCCGGCCGAGGTCGTGCTGGGTAAAGGCGAGACCTACACCGCGCCCGAGACCATGCTTGCCTGGTCGAGCGAGGGCCTCGACGGCCTGAGCGACCGCCTGCACCCTTTCGTGCGCGCCCTGACTCCCCCGACGCACCGGCCGGTCGTGCTCAACACCTGGGAGGCGGTCTACTTCGACCATGCCCTCGAGTCGCTGCTGCCTCTCGTCGATGCCGCGGCGGATCTCGGAATCGAGCGTTTCGTGCTCGACGACGGCTGGTTCACGGGCCGCACCGACGACCGCCGCGCTCTCGGCGACTGGACGGTCGACCCTGAGCGCTGGCCCTCCGGCCTGCACCCGCTCGCCGACGCGGTTGTCGCCCACGGCATGGAGTTCGGGCTGTGGGTCGAGCCCGAGATGGTGAGCCCCGAGTCGCGGCTCGCGCGCGAGCATCCCGAGTGGATGCTCGCCGAAACGTCCACGGAGACCGAGACCCACCATCCCCCTACCTGGCGCTTTCAGCACTCCCTCGATCTGACCGTGCCTGCCGCGCGGGGCCACGTGCTCGAGGCGCTCAGCGCGCTGCTCACCGAGTACCCCATCGCCTTTCTCAAGTGGGACCATAACCGCGATCAGCACGCAGGCACCGCAGCGGCTCACACTCGAGCCGTCTACGGGCTCATCGACGACCTCACCGCCCGTTTTCCGCACGTCGCCATCGAGAGCTGCGCATCGGGTGGCGCGCGCGTCGATCTGGGCATGGCGAGCCGCGTGCACCGCTTCTGGACGAGCGACACCAACGACGCTCTCGACCGCCAGCGCATCCAGCGGTACAGCGGGCTGCTCATGCCGCCCGAGATGATGGGCGGCCACGTCGGCGCCCCGCGCGCCCACATCACGGGTCGCACGCACGACCTTTCGTTCCGGCTCGCCACGGCGATTTTCGGCAGCGCGGGCATCGAGTGGAACATCACGACGGCCGATGCCGCCCAGCTCGACGCGCTGCGCGAGTGGGTCGCGACCGTCAAGCTGCTGCGCCCGCTGCTGATCTCGGGTCGCACGGTGCGCACCGACGAAGCAGTCGACGACCGCTACGTGCACGGACTTGTCGCCCCAGACGACGCTGAGGCCTTGATCGCCCTCGTGACCCTCGCGACGGCGCCGGTGTCGGTGCCCCCGCCCCTGCGGTTTCCTGGGCTCGACCCCGACCGTCGCTATCGCATCGAACCACTCGCGGTCGGCGGGGCGCCGCGCACGGTGCAGGATTCTCCCCCCGCGTGGCTCGCCGAGGGCGGCATCACGATCACGGGCCGCCTGCTTGCCGATCTCGGGCTGCCCGTGCCACTGCTCGCGCCCGAGCAGGCCCTGCTGCTGCGCGCGATCGCGGTCGACTAGGTCTGCAACGAGTAGAGAGCCACGGCGCTCGCGGCCGCGACGTTGAGCGAGTCGACGCCGTGCGCCATGGGGATGGTGACGACGACGTCGGCCGCGTCGAGCGCAGCCCGACTCAGCCCGTCGCCCTCCGCACCGACGACGATCGCGACGCGCTCGGGTGCCGTCGCCGCGAAGTCGCGCAGTCCGACGGCGTCATCAGCAAGGGCCAGCGCGGCGATCGTGAACCCAGCCTCGTGCAGCACCGGCACGGCCTCGTCCCATTCCGGCAGCCGCGTCCAGGGCACCTGCAGCACGGTGCCCATCGACACGCGCACGCTGCGGCGGTAGAGCGGGTCGGCGCAGCGCGGCGTGACGAGCACGGCATCCGCGCCGAGGCCCGCCACCGAGCGGAAGATCGCGCCGACGTTAGTGTGATCCATGACGTCTTCGACGATGACCACCAGCCGAGCATCCCGCAGCAGCGTCGTCAGGTCGAGCGGCTCGGGGCGGTGCATGCTCGCGAGGGCCCCACGGTGCAGGTGGAACCCCGTGAGCTCTTCGAGCAACCCGGGCGCGCCGACGTAAACCGTGACGTCGTGGTCGCCCAGCAGCGCCTGCAGCTCGGGCAGCCAGCGCTCGCTCGTGAGCACCGATCTCGGTCGGTGCCCAGCCCGCAGCGCGCGGCCGATCACGGTGATCGATTCGGCGATGTACAGGCCGCCCTCGGGTTCGGTGACACGCCTCAGGGCCACATCGGTGAGACGCGCGTAGTCGGCGAGGGCGGGTTCGTCGAGCGTCGTGATGTGCACGATGTGCATGGATGCCCGCTCTCTGCTCGGTGGCCACCAGTCGCCCTGCCAGCCTCCGGAAACATATCCGAAACCAGAGCGTTCTAGTCTGCGAGTGAACCACCGGAGGCCCCATGTCGATCGCCGCACCGCTCGTCGAGCTCGATGCGGCTGCGCGCGCCGTCGTCGAGCAGGCGATCGAGCTGCTGCGCGGGCGACGCATCGCCGTGCTGACCGGGGCCGGGGTGAGCACCGACTCTGGTATTCCCGACTACCGCGGTGCGGGCGCCCCCGTGCGCACGCCCATGACCTACAGCCAGTTTCTCTCTGACGAGCCGTACCGCAAGCGCTACTGGGCGGGCAGCCACCTCGGGTGGGCGCGCTTCGCCGCCGCCGGCCCGAACGCCGGCCACCGCACGCTTGCAGATCTCGAGCTCGGCGGCATCGTCAGCGGAGTGGTCACCCAGAACGTCGACGGCCTGCACGTGCGCGCCGGCAGCCGGCGCGTCGTCGACCTGCACGGCAGCATGGACCGCGTCACGTGCCTGCACTGCGGCCAGACCTTCGACCGCGGCGCCGTCGCCGAGCGCATCGCCCGCCTCAACCCCTGGCTGACCGACGCCGACGCGACGATGAATCCGGATGGCGATGCCGAGGTCGCCGACATCTCACGCTTCTCGGTGCCCGAGTGCTCGGTCTGCGGCGGAACCCTCAAGCCCGACATCGTCTTCTTCGGCGAGTTCGTGCCGCCCGTGAAGTTCGAAGAGGCCCGTGGCATCGTGGCCCGCTCCGATGCGCTGCTCGTGCTCGGGTCATCGCTCGTGGTGAACTCGGGCATCCGTCTGGTCGGCCAGGCCGCGAAGAAGCGCATTCCGACCGTCATCGTCAACCGCGGCGAGACGAAGGCCGACAGCCGTGCGGCCCTTAAGATTGATGCGGGCACCACCGAGACGCTCGCCGCGCTGAGCGAGGCTCTGTTGCCCTAGCCGGCCTCTTGCCTTAGAAGCGCACGCCGGCGCGACTACTCGGCAGCCGCCGGCTTCACGTGCGCGCGGACATTCGGGAACCAACTAAGGGTGATCACGACAACCCCTAGTACCGCCGAAGCGATTGAATCCCAGGCCAGCCCACCGAGCAGGTCGGCGACCGCCCACAGACCAAGCACCGTTGTCACAATCAGGGCCCAGGACACCGGACGGATCAACCAATAGACGGCCAGGCCATGGACTCCTACGAGGAATAGCCCGCTTCCCACCACTACGGCGATCTCAGGCGCTGTTGACGCTCCAACGAGGAACAGTCGTAACGCCAGAATGAGAGCGATACCTGCGAGGCAGACCACGATGGCGAGAACAGTGATTGGCCAACTTTTCGTCATGTGGTTCTCTGCACTGCCTCTCGACGGACGCCGCAACCGGATGTACGTAGGCAGGGTCGATCTTAGGCGGGGCCCGCGCCCCCTTAGGGTTGGAAAGTTGATCGAAAGGGAATCCTCATGACGGTGTTCGCACTCGTGCGCCACGGCGAGACTGACTGGAACCGCGAACGGCGCATCCAGGGTTCGACCGACATTCCCCTCAACGACACAGGGCGCGACCAGGCCCGTGCGACCGGCGCGCTGCTAGCCAGCCGACGCTGGAACGCGCTTGTCGCGTCACCGCTCTCGCGTGCCGCCGAGACCGCGCGTCTGATCGGCGCGCATGTCGGACTCGCCGAGCCAGAGCTCGAGCCGCGCCTCGTCGAGCGCGACTACGGCGCCGCGGAAGGCCTCACGGGCACGGAGATCGACGCTCTCTACCCCGATGGCGCCGAGGTTCCCGGGCGCGAGCCCCGCGAGGCCGTCGCCGTGCGCGCCGTCGACGCCCTGCACGATCTCGCGGCGCGGCACCCCGGTGAGGCCATCATCGTCGTGGCGCACGGCGGCGTGATCCGCAGCGTGCTCGAGTCGGTCGAGCCCGGTCGGCACCGCGGCATGATCACGAACGGATCGGTGCACTCGTTCCGTCACGCCGACGGAGCCCTCGAACTCGTCGCCTTCGACGACCCGATCGATGAGCAGTCGATCTTTCCGTTCGCCGACGATTTCGAGCAGCAGAACGCGCTCGCTGCCCGCGAAGGCCGCTGATGGCGAGCGGCCCCGAACGATTTCTCGCGGCGACGGCGCACTTGCCCATCACGCCCCGACGGATGCCCGACTCCACCCACACCGCCGCCGAAGCCGCTGCTGCCGTCGGCTGCGCGGTCGGCGCGATCGTCAAGTCGCTCGTCTTCGTCGCCGTGCACGCTGACGACCACCGTGAGCCCCTGATCGCTCTCGTGTGCGGCGACAACCGCGCCGACCTCGAGGCTCTCGCCGCCGTGGTCGGAGCCCGCATCGAGAAGGCCGACGCGAGCACCGTCAAGCAGGCGACGGGCTTCTCGATCGGCGGCGTGCCCCCGCTCGGTCATCCTGCCCCCGTACGCACGGTCGTCGACCGCGACCTGCTGCGCTTCGAGACCGTGTGGTCGGCCGCGGGCAGCGCCTACGATGTGTTCCCGGCGGCCCCGCAGCAACTCATCGAGTGGGCGGGCGGCGAGCTCGCCGACATCGGCACCCGCTGACGGGGGTCCTTGGATTCGGGAGCGCGCCGGCCACGACGCCCCAGCCCAGGCGCTAGCGACGCGAGTGGCCGAGCGCGGCCTGCTCGCGCAGCAGCTCGAGCAGCACCGCGGCCGAGCGGCCCCAGTCGAAGCGCGCGGCCTCGGCGGGAGTAGCGGCCGAGCGTCGCTCCCACTCCCCCGGTTCCAGCAGCTCGGTGATGCGCGCGGCGAAGGCCTCAGCATCCCCCGTCACCGCATAGAGCGCCGTGTCGCCGCCGATCTCGCGGAAGATCGGGATGTCGCTGACGACAACGGGCGTGCCGCGCCCCATGGCCTCGACGAGCGGGATGCCGAAGCCCTCGTCGCGCGAGGCCGTCACGAGTGCCGTGGCACCGTCGAGAAGCTCGGCGTACTCGTCGTCGCTCACGCCGTTGTGCACGACGAGCGACCCCGCGGGTGCGGCCGCCTCGAATCGCTCGCGCTCGGCGGGCCGGATGCGGCTCAGCAGGTGCAGTCGCGCCCCGGGCAGGAGGTGCAGCGCCTCGACGAGCGTGTCGACACCCTTGTAGGGCATGAACGAGCCCATGTAGACGAGCTCGATGCCCTCAGGCCGCGTGCGCGGCGTCACCGTCGTGGGCCGATCCGCTGCGTTCGGCACGACCGTGATCGAGCGCTTCGTGAGCCGCTTCGAGATCATGAGCGCGCGCGTTGTCTCACTCACCGTCACGACGGCGTCGGCCCGATTGAGCAGTACCCGCTGCGGCCACCACGCCAGGTGGTAGAGCCGCCAGCCGACCCGCACCGGCCACGGCAGATCGCGCGGCGGCGTGGGATGCGCGTAGTAGATGAGGTCGTGCAGTGTCAGCACGAGCGGGTAGCGCCGCCAGAGCGCCCCCATGGTCTGCATGGGGCTGAACACGACGTCGGGCGACACTCGGTTGACCTGGCGCGCCACGAAAGGCTCACGCGGGCTCGTGGGGCCGCTCACGAGATGCCACGGCAGACCCTCGGGCAGCATGGCGAGTTGGCCTTCGTCGCTGATCAGCAGCTCGAGCGCCTCGGACTCGGCGAGCTGGCCGCGCAGAGCATCCACGAGACCCGCCGTGAACCGGCTGATGCCGTCGTGGCGCGGAAACCGCACGTAGCGGCAATCAACGACGATCTTCATGACAAGAACGTCTCGATCGCGGCAGCAGCCTCGACGGGCTTCTCGTAGTGGATGAGGTGCCCGACGCCCTCGATGACCGCGAGCTCAGCATCCGGAAACATGGTCACCAAGCGTCGCTGGGCCTCGAGAGGCGTGATGTCGTCGTGGTCGGCCACGACGAGCAGCGTCTGCTGGTGGATGCTCGCCGCGAACTCGCTCACATCGTGCGAGACCGACGTACGAAACGCTTCGAGCAGGCTCTGCCGGGTGGCGAACGCTGAGAAATAGCGGTCGTGCTCTTCGTGGATCCAGCGGCGCAGCGCCTTGTCGTCGGTCTTCGCCATCGTGACGCTCATGATGCGGGTGACGAGGCGACTGCGCAGCACCGCGAAGCCGAGCTTCTCTGGCAAGGCCGCGCCCACGCGGTAGAACCCGACCGCGAGGCGTGTGAGCACTCCGCGAGGGCCTGCGAGGGCGTTCTGCCCGATCGGGTTGACGAGAATCACGCGGGGTGTGGGCACTCCTGAGGCGACAGCCGCCGCGACGACGATCGAGCCGAACGAGTGGCCGAGCAGCACCGCGGTGCCGTGTACTCCCGTCGTGCGCAAGAAGGCCTCGAGCCAGGCGGTGTAGCCGGCCAGGTCGTGCGCGCCCGCCGCGAGGGGCGCACTCGCGCCAAAGCCCGGCAGGTCTGGAGCGATAAAGCGCACGTGGGGCAGCTGCGCCACGACCGGACCGAGCCCGTGGTGGTCACCGCGAAAGCCGTGCACGAGCACGAGCGTGCGCTCAGCATCGACCGGCCCGTACTCGACCCAGTGCGTACGCGCACCGAGCACCTCGGACGTGCGGTCGACCGAGGAGATCCGCGCGAGGTCGGCGGCATACGGAGAGGGGGCGGCCATCGTGATTAGTCTAGGCAGGTGTCGTTCACCGCTCCCATCACCCTGCCCGGCCTGACCCGTGACCCGCAGTGGCATCGCCGCAGCGTCTTCTACGAAGTCATGGTGCGCTCGTTCATGGATTCGAACGGTGACGGCACCGGCGACCTCGGCGGCTTGATCCAGAAGCTCGACTACCTGCAGTGGCTCGGCATCGATGCGCTGTGGCTGCCGCCGTTCTTTCAGAGCCCGCTGCGCGATGGCGGCTACGACGTTTCTGACTACAACTCGGTACTGCCCGAGTTCGGCACGATCGAAGAGTTCCGTGAGCTCGTCACCAAGGCGCACGAGCGCAACATGCGCATCGTCATCGACCTCGTCATCAACCACACGAGCGATCAGCACCCCTGGTTCCAGGCCTCGCGCGAAGACCCCGAGGGGCCCTACGGCGACTACTACGTCTGGAGCGATACCGACGAGAAGTACGAAGACGTGCGCATCATCTTCGTCGACACCGAAGAGTCGAACTGGGCCTTCGACCCGATTCGCCGGCAGTTCTACTGGCACCGCTTCTTCTCGCACCAGCCCGACCTGAACTTCGAGAACCCCAAGGTTCACGACGAGATCTTTGATGTCGTGCGGTTCTGGGCCGATCTCGGAGTCGACGGGTTCCGCCTCGACGCGATCCCCTACCTCTACGAGACCGACGGCGGTTCGGGTGAGAGCGAGCCCGAGACGCATCAGTTCGTGGCTAAGCTGCGCGAGATGGTCGACCGCGAGTACCCCGGGCGCATCCTCATCGCCGAGGCGAACCAGTGGCCGAGCGAGGTCGCCGCGTTCTTCGGCACCGATGACGAGCCCGAGTGCCACATGGCCTTCGACTTTCCCGTCATGCCCCGCATCTTCTACGCCCTCCGGTCGCAGCAGGCCACCGAGCTGCAGCGGCAGATGGCCGAAGAGACTCCCGCACCCGAAGGCAGCGCCTGGGGCGTGTTCCTGCGCAACCACGACGAGCTCACGCTCGAGATGGTGAGCGAGGAATACCGGCAGGCGATGTACGGCTGGTACGCCTACGACCCGCGCATGCGCGCCAACATCGGCATTCGCCGCAGACTCGCGCCGTTGCTCGACAATGCGCGCGCAGAGCTCGAACTCGCGCACGCTCTGTTGTTCAGCCTGCCCGGCAGCCCGTTCTTGTACTACGGCGACGAGATCGGCATGGGCGACAACATCTGGCTGCCCGACCGCGACAGCTCGCGCACGCCCATGCAGTGGACGCCCGACCGCAACGCCGGCTTCAGCCACGCCGACCCCGGCAAGCTCTACCTGCCCGTCGTGCAGTCGCTCGTCTACCACTACAACCAGATCAACGTCGAAAGCCAGCTGGCGCAGTCGCGGTCGCTGCTGCACTGGATTCGCAACGTCATCCACGTGCGCAAGGCTCACCCGACCTTCGGGCTCGGCACGATGCGCATTCTCGAGACCGACAACGAGTCGGTGCTCGCCTTCGTGCGCGAGTACCGCGGCACCGGCACGCACCTCGGCGATGCCGCCGAGCGCATCCTGTGCGTGTTCTCGTTCGCTCACAACCCGGTGTCGGCGACCATCACGGCGCCCGGGCTCGAGGGTGCTCAGCTGCGCGACCTGTTCGGCGGTGCGCCCTTCCCGGCGGTCAACGACGACGGAACCCTCACGCTGACGCTCGGCACGCAGAGCTTCTACTGGCTGCACGCCGAATAGCGGCGAGGGGTGTGCCGCTGTGTCGCAGTCAGAGCACCGCTCTAGGCTGACTCTGTGACCTTGCTGCAGCGCGACCTCGCCGTGTTCGACCTCGAGACCACGGGGGTGGATGTTCGCACCTCGCGCATCGTCACCGCCTGCGTGGCCCTGCTCGATGCCAGCGGCACTGTCGTCTCGAGGCGTGACTGGCTCGCCGATCCGGGCGTGGAGATTCCGGAGGGCGCTGCAGCGGTCCACGGCATCAGCACTGAGCGTGCTCGCGCCGAGGGCCGCCCGGCAGTCGAGGTCGTCACCGAGATTGTCGACGAGTTGCGCGCCGTACTCGGCCGCGGCACGCCCCTTGTGGTCTACAACGCCCCCTACGACCTGACCCTGCTCGCGTGTGAGGCCGCCCGGCACGGCGTCGCGCCTCTCGTCGACCCGGCTCCCGTCATCGACCCGCTCGTCATCGACAAGGCCGTCGACCGCTACCGCAAGGGCAAGCGCACGCTGGAGGCCGCTGCCGCCCACTACAGCGTCGCTCTCGACGGGGCGCACGACGCGGGCGTCGACGCGATCGCCGCCGGGCTCGTGGCCCGCGCGATCGCAGAGCAGCATGCCGCTGTTCTGCCTGCCACGCTAGAGGAGCTGCAGACCGCGCAGGCCGCCTGGCACGACCAGCAGGCCAGTAGCTTCGAGGACTACATGCGCACGCAGCGCGATCACACCTTCACAGTCGACCGCGGCTGGCCCGTTCGCCACTGACGAATTCGCCCGCGGTCTGCCACACTCTCCGCATGCCAGGTGCGTCATCGATCTCGGTGAGCAGACTCACCAAGCGGTACGACGATCTCGTCGCGGTCGACGAGATCTCTTTCGAGGTGCAGGCAGGCAGTGTCTTCGCTTTTCTCGGCACCAACGGGGCGGGCAAATCAACGACCATCGGTTGCATCACCACGGTGCTCTCGAGCGATGCCGGTGAGATCGTCGTCGACGGCCACGACGTGCGCCGCGATCCCGAGCCGGTGCGCGAGCGCATCGGAGTGGTTTTTCAAGAGTCGATGCTCGACGCGCCGCTTACCGCCCGCGAGAACCTTCGCACCCGGGCCCGCTTCTACGGCGCCGATCGTGAGCAGATCGACGATCGCATCGCCGAACTCGGTGCGCTCATCGGCGTGGAGGAGTTTCTCGACAGGCGGTACGGCACCCTCTCGGGCGGGCAACGTCGCCGGGTCGACATCGCTCGCGCGCTGCTGCACTCACCGTCGATCCTGTTCCTCGACGAGCCCACCGCGGGCCTCGACCCGGCCAGCCGCGCCGTGGTGTGGTCGACCATCCACGACCTGCGCGATCGTCACGGCTTGACGGTCTTCTTGACGACGCACTACATGGAAGAGACCGAGAACGCCGATCAGGTGAGCATCATTGAACGAGGCCGCATCATCGCTCAGGGCTCGCCGGCCGAGCTGCGAACTCGCCACAGTTCGAGCGTGCTCTCGGTGACCACGCGCAATCGCTCGGCGTTGACGAAGCTCGCCCGAGTCCACGGGCTCGAGGTGCGCGAGCACGGTGAGGTGATCGAAATGCGCGTCGACGGTGCCGACGTAGCTCGACGACTCATCGCTGACCACGGCGATGACGTGCTCGACTTCGAATTTCGGCACGGTTCGATGGACGACGTCTTTCTCGCACTCACGGGGCGCACGCCCGAGCCAGAGGGGGCGTGATGAGACTCGCTGTCACGATCATGGGGCGCAATCTGCGGCTCTTCTTCCGCGACCGCGCAGGCGTCGCCTTCTCGCTTCTGGGCGCCCTCATCGTCTTCGTGCTCTACGCGCTGTTCCTCTCCGATTTGCAGGCGCGCTCGATCGCATCCTCATTCCCGGATGCGACGATGTCAGACGTGCGGGCCTTCGTCGACACCTGGATGTTCGCCGGCATCATCGCGATGACCTCGAGCACCACCTCGCTCGGCGCGCTCGGAGTCTTCGTCGACGACGCCGCGACGGGCCGAGTGCGAGACTTCCTGGTGTCGCCGATCCGCCAGTGGCAGCTGGTGCTCGGCTATCTGCTCGCCACCATCGTCGTTGCACTCGTGATGACCGTCATCGTGCTGATGGTGAGCCTGGCCTATCTGTTTTTTGTCGACGGAGTGACGATCGGCTTCGCCGAGGTGGTGGCCACCCTGGTCTGGATCACTCTCTCGTGCTGCGCCTTTGCCGCGGTGTGGGCCTTCGTGGCCTCGTTCCTGCGCACGACCGCGGCGTTCTCTGCCCTGTCGACGGTCGTGGGCACCCTCATCGGCTTTCTCGCCGGGGCGTTCATCGCGGTCGGGCTGTTTCCGTCGGGTGTGCGCGACCTCGTCAACGCGCTGCCCTTCGCCCAGTCGGCCATGCTGATGAGGCAACAGTTCACGGCTGAGAGCCTCACCGCTCTCGTCGGCGACGAATCCGCAGCCACCGCCGCGCTCAGCGAGTTCTACGGCATCACCACCGTGATCGGGGGCGAGGTCGTTCCGGTGCCCGTCGTCGCAGGTCTGCTGCTGGTCTACGGGCTCGTCTTCACGGCGCTGGCCGTTTGGCGCATTCGCGCGCGCATCACCTAGTCGG
Organism: Microcella sp.; assembly: GCF_019739195.1. Taxonomy (NCBI): domain Bacteria; kingdom Bacillati; phylum Actinomycetota; class Actinomycetes; order Micrococcales; family Microbacteriaceae; genus Microcella; species Microcella sp. The sequence continues at coordinate 94,554 of NZ_JAHHDS010000003.1, forward strand.
TGGAGTGTCCGCGTTCGAGAGACCAGTAGGCGCTCCCGGCGGCAACAACGAAGGGCCCCACCAGCGGCGGGGCCCTTCGTGATGCAGAAGGTTGACTAGTTGCCGAAGCCCTTGAAGCGCTGGTTGAACTTCTCGACGCGACCGGCCGAGTCCATGATGCGCTGCTTGCCCGTGTAGAACGGGTGCGAGGCCGACGAGATCTCGACGTCGATGACCGGGTAGGTCACACCGTCGAGGTCGATCGTCTTCTCGCTCGTCACCGTTGAACGGGTGAGGAACGTCTCGCCCGAGGCGAGGTCGCGGAATACGATCGCCGCGTACTCGGGGTGAATGTCAGTCTTCATGAACGGATTCCTTGAGAAGTCTTGGCCGGTGGTAGACCACCGGGGCACGATGATGGGCCCGTCAGGCCCAGCTATCGAGAATAGCAGAGGGCGGCGCGAACAGCCGCGATCAGTGGGCGCGCGCGGCGAACCGGCCGTCGTCGTGCGAGACCGACAGCGAGAGGCCGAACGTCAGGCTCAGATTGGCCGCCGTCATGACCTCGTCGAGCGGGCCCGAGGCTGCGATGCGGCCCTCACGCAGCAGCAGCGCATGCGTGAACCCGGGAGGAATCTCTTCCACGTGGTGCGTCACCATGACCATGGCGGGTGAGCTCGGCTCGCTCGCGTAGGCACCGAGCAGCTGCAGCAGCTCTTCGCGGGCGCCGAGGTCGAGGCTCGCAGCAGGCTCGTCGAGTAGCAGCAGCTCGGGGTCGGTCATGATCGCTCGCGCGATCTGCACGCGCTTCTGCTCGCCGTCGCTCAACGTGCCGAAGAGACGGTCTTCGAAGTCGTCGAGGTGCCACTCTCGCAGCACGCGCTGGGCGCGGCGAATATCCACCTCGTCGTACTGCTCGTTCCAGCGGCCCGTGACGGCGTGCGCGCTCGTCATGACGACGTCGAGCACGCGCTCATCGCCCGGGATGCGGCGCGCCAGCGCTGTGGAGGCGAAGCCGATACGCGGCCGCAACTCGAAGACGTCGGTCGAGCCGAGCCGCTCGTCGAGCACGACGGCGGTGCCCGACGTCGGGTGCATGAGCGAGGCGGCGAGCTGCAGCAGCGTGGTCTTGCCGGCGCCGTTGGGCCCGAGCACGACCCACCGCTCGTCAGAGTTCACCTGCCAGCTCACCTGATCGAGAATGCCCGTGCCGTCACGGGTCAGAGAGACGCTGTCGAACTCAAGAACGCTGGCCATGATGGCTCCAGCGTAGAGCACCGAGCCGGCAGCTCTCAGACCAGCAGACCGGCGTAGAGCTCGCTCGTGCGCGACGCAATCGTGTCCCACGAGAACATGTGCTCGGCGCGCTTGCGCCCCTCGGCACCCATCGCCCGCGCCGCGTCGGGGTCTGCCACGACCTCGGTGAGCACGGCTGCGAGATCGGCGATGAAGCGCTCGGGGTCGAGCGGCGTGCCCGACCCGTCGTGCACCTGGTCGATCGGTACGAGGCGCCCCGTGACGCCGTCGTCGACGACCTCAGGAATGCCGCCGGTGTTCGTGCCGACGACGGCGACTCCGCACGCCATTGCCTCGAGGTTCACGATCCCTAAGGGCTCGTAGACGCTCGGACAGACGAAGGTCGTGGCGCTCGACAGCACGGCCGAGAGCTCGAGCGGCGAGAGCATGCGCTCGATCCACACGACGCCGGTGCGCTCGGCCTGCAACGCGGCGACGCCGTGCTGCACTTCGCGCAGAATCTCGGGCGTATCAGGTGCTCCGGCGCACAAGATCAGTTGAACGTCGGAAGGCAGACGACGGGCCGCCTGAAGCAAGTAGGGCAGACCCTTCTGCCGCGTGATGCGGCCGACGAACACCACGGATGGGCGATCAGGGTCGATGCCGAGCGACCGCACCGCGTCGTGGTCGATCACGCGCTGCCAGCGGTCGAGATCGATGCCGTTGTGGATCACCGAGACCCGAGACTCGTCGATCTCGGGGTAGCACCGCAGAATGTCGCGACGCATGCCCTCGCTCACGGCGATCACAGCATCCGCCGTTTCGAAAGCGTTCTTCTCGATCCACCGCGAGACGCGGTAGCCGCCGCCGAGTTGCTCGGCCTTCCACGGACGCAACGGCTCGAGGCTGTGTGCCGTGACGACGTGCGGGATACCGTGCAGCAGCTGAGCCAGCTGGCCAGCCGCATTCGCGTACCACGTGTGCGAGTGCACCAGGTCGGCGCCATCGACATCATCGGCAATCGCAAGGTCGACGCCCAGCGTCGCGAGAGCAGGGTTCGCCGAGCTGAGCGTGCCGGGCACGAGGTAGGCGTGCGTGTCGGCCTCGTTGCGCGGCGCCCCGAAACAGCGCACGCGCACGTCGAGCGTGTGCCGCAGGGCCCGCACGAGCTCGGCGACGTGCACACCTGCTCCCCCGTAGACCTCGGGCGGGTATTCACGGCTGATCACGTCGACGCGCATGAGTTGACGGTAGTACAGCCTGCCTCTCCCCTTGCACGCGTGGCTCGCCTAGTGTGGGGCCATGTCGACACCCAAGATCTTCGGAATCGTGCTCGCCGGCGGCGAGGGCAAGCGCCTCATGCCCCTCACGGTCGACCGCGCCAAGCCCGGGGTTCCCTTCGCCGGTGGCTACCGCCTGATCGACTTCGCTTTGTCAAACCTCATCAACTCAGGGCTGCGTCAGATTGTCGTGCTGACGCAGTACAAGAGCCACTCGCTCGACCGTCACGTGAGCCAGGTCTGGCGCTTGAGCGGCATGCTCAATTCGTACGTCGCGTCGGTGCCAGCCCAGCAGCGGCTCGGCAAGAGATGGTTCTCGGGGTCGGCCGACGCCATCTTCCAGAGCCTCAACCTCATCCGTGACGAGAAGCCCGACATCGTCATCGTGGTCGGCGCCGATCACGTGTACCGCATGGACTTCCGGCAGATGATCGATGCCCACATCGCCAACGGTGCCGGCGTCACCGTGGCCGGTATCCGTCAGCCGATCGCCCTGGCCGATCAGTTCGGCGTCATCGAGACCGACCCCGCGAACCCCCAGCGCATCGCCGCCTTCCACGAGAAGCCGAAGAACGCGATCGGGCTGCAGGATGCTCCGCACGAGGTTCTCGCGTCGATGGGCAACTACGTGTTCGACGCCGATGTGCTCATGGACGCCGTAACCCGTGACGCCGACGACGCCGACTCGTCGCACGACATGGGTGGCGACATCGTGCCCGATTTCGTCACGCGCGGCGAAGCCTTTGTCTACGACCTCAACCTCAATGATGTTCCGGGTTCGACCGATCGTGACAAGTTCTACTGGCGCGACGTCGGCACGATCGAGTCGTTCTTCGATGCTCACCAAGACCTCATCTCGGCCTTGCCGGTGTTCAACCTGTACAACTCTGAGTGGCCGATCTACGCGCAGCAGCTCAACTCACCGCCCGCCAAGTTCGTGCGCGATGCGAGCGGCTCGACCGGTGCCGTCATAGACTCGATCGTCTCGCTCGGCTCGGTGATCTCGGGCTCGCACATCGAACGCAGCGTCATCGGACCCTGGGTGACGATCGAATCGGCAACGATCACTGACGCGGTCGTCTTCGAGCGCACAGTGATCGGCGCAGGTGCCGTCGTGCGGCGGGCTATTCTCGACAAAGAGGTCGTCGTGGCCCCCGGCGCTCAGGTGGGCGTCGACCACGCGGCCGACATCGCCCGGGGGCTCACCGTTACCGAGACCGGCATCACGGTAGCCGGCAAGGGCGTGCACATCAGCTGACCGACTTCTAAGCCTTCGAGGAGCCCCGCCATGGCACGGTTTCTCGTCGTGCTCGACGTCGACTCGACGCTCATCGAGCAAGAAGTCATCGAGCTGCTGGCCGAGGAGGCCGGATCGCTCGAGCAGGTCGCCGCGATCACCGCGCGGGCGATGGCGGGCGAGCTCGACTTCAGCCGCTCGCTGGTCGAGCGCGTCGCAACGCTGCAGGGCCTCGAGGCGGCTGCACTCGAGCGGGTGTCGGCGCGCGTCGAGCTCACGCGCGGGGCAGAACAGCTCGTGGAGGGCATCCACGCCGCTGACGGCGCCGTCACCGTGGTCTCGGGAGGCTTTCACGAACTGCTCGACCCGATCGCGGCCCGGCTGGGGCTCAATGCCCACCGGGCGAACCGGCTCGAGGTCACCGATGCCCGCCTCACGGGGCGCACAACGGGTGCGATCATCGACGCAGCCGCGAAGCGGGATGCTCTGCTCGAGTGGGCGCACCAGTTCGACGTGCCGCTGACCCGCACTGTGGCGATCGGCGACGGCGCGAACGATCTCGCCATGATGCAGGCGGCCGCGCTGTCGATCGCGTTCGACGCGAAGCCCGTCGTGCGCGACGCGGCGCACGTGAGCGTGCCGGAGCGTGACCTCTCGGTCGTGCTGGCGGTGCTGGGCCTTTAGTGGCCCATACCCAACCCGCCGTCGACGGGGATGACGGCTCCGCTGATGTACGCGGCGTCGTCGCTCGCGAGCCACGTCACGACGCGGGCAACCTCGGTAGGAGTCGCGAAGCGGCCAGCGGGGATCGACTGCTGGTACGCCTTCTGCTGGTCCTCGGGCAGCGCAGCCGTCATATCGGTCTCGATGAAGCCCGGAGCAACCACGTTCGCGGTGATGCCGCGCCCGCCGAGCTCGCGCGTGAGCGACCGGGCCATGCCGACGAGTGCCGACTTCGAGGCGCTGTAGTTGACCTGACCCGCCGAGCCGTAGAGGCCGACGACGCTCGAGATGAGGACGATGCGGCCGAAGCGAGCCTTCAGCATGCCCTTCGAGGCGCGCTTGACGGTGCGGAAGGCGCCCGTGAGGTTCGTGTCGATGACGTCGGTGAAGTCGTCGTCGCTCATGCGCATGAGCAGCATGTCGCGGGTGATGCCGGCGTTGGCCACGACGACCTCGACCGGGCCGAGTTCGGCCTCGACGGTCGTGAACGCCGCGTCGAGGGAGGCGGAGTCGGTGACGTCGGCCTGCACGGTGAGCGAGCCTTCGGGGCCGCTGCCTGAGCGTGCGGTGACGGCGACCCGGTGGCCTTGCGCGATGAACTCTTCGGCGATCGAGAAGCCGATGCCGCGGTTGCCGCCGGTGACGAGAACGGTGCGGGGGGAAGACGTACCTGGGGTCATGGCTCCCCAGCATATGCGCAACGTCGAGAGCTACGATTCTGAGGTGCCGAGCCAACCGTCGAGTGCCATCACGAGCCTGCCGATGTCTCCCGATGAGGAGCGCAAGGTTCGCATGGTGCGGTACGCGACGGCCATGGGTATCCGCATGATCTGCATCGCGGCGTGCTTCTTCACACCGGGCTGGTGGTTGCTGATTCCCGCCCTCGGCGCGATCGCCCTCCCCTACTTCGCCGTGATCGCCGCGAACACGGTCGTGAACCGCAGCGGTCCGGCCGTCGAGCGCCCCGGCGCACTCCTGCCGTACGTGTCGCGCGACGGAGCCTCGTGATCGATCTGCCGGGGGCGATCAGCAGCATCCGTTGCTCGCGCAGCGGCTGCCGCGAGTCGGCCGACTGGGCCGTGAACTGGCGCAACCCGCGCATTCACGGTCCTGAGCGGGTCAAGATCTGGCTCGCGTGCGATGAACACCGCGACTACCTCTACGACTACGTGGCGGCCCGTGGCTTCCCCGTGACGATCACCCCGGCCGGTGTCGTCGTCGAGCGGTTGCCCGACGCGGCAGAATAGCGTTCGATGAGCATCCTCTCGCTGGCCCTGACGCGCCGGTGGCTCGGCTGGCTCGCGTTCACGACGGTGTTCGCGGTGGTCTGCGTGCTGCTCGCCCAGTGGCAGTGGTCTCGTCGGGTTGAGGTGGTCGCTGAGATGCGCGTCATCGCCGAGAACTGGGATTCGGTGCCCGTCGAGCTGCGCGAGGTGCTGCCGCCCGGTGCCGAGCTCGACCCCGCGAGCGAGTGGTCGCCCGTCGCCCTCGAGGGCGAATACCTGCTCGAGTCGCAGGTTCTCGTGCGCAACCGGCCGCTCAACGCCCGCCCGGGCTTTGAGGTGCTGACGCCCCTGCTGCTCGACTCGGGCGAGGTCTTCATCGTCGACCGCGGCTGGCTGCCTGTCGGTTCAGCACAAGACTCCCCCGACGTCGTGCCCGCACCGCCCGAGGGCCGCGTGCAGGTCGTCGTGCGTCTCAAGCCTGGCGAGCCGACGATCGCGGGCCGCGGGGCACCCGAAGGTCAGATCGCCACCATCCATCTACCCGAGCTCGCCGAGAGCATCGATGCCGGCGAAGTCATCACCGGTGCCTACGGCCTGCTCGACAGCGAGTCGCCCAGCGTCGCCGAACGGCCGACAGCCGCGACTCGGCCCGTGAACGACGAGGGCCCGCACTTGAGCTACACGTTCCAGTGGTACCTCTTCGCACTGCTCGGCTTCGTCGGCTTCGGCTGGGCGCTGCGGCAAGAGCACCGCACCGCGCGTGCGGCCGAGACAGGCGAGGCGCTGCCGACACCGAAGCGCGGTCTCGACGCCGAGGTCGAAGATGCGATTCTGGATGCTCGCGAGCGCTGAGCGAGCATCCCGACCCCGATCGGCGCACGTGCGCCGCTGCCCCGGTCAGGCGAGTGAGATCAGTTCCGCGTAATCAGCCGTCCAGAGGTCTTCGACGCCGTCGGGCATGATGAGCACGCGCTCCGGGTTGAGCGCCTCGACGGCGCCCTCGTCGTGGCTCACGAGAATGACGGCGCCGGCGTAGCTCGCGAGCGCGCCGAGGATTTCTTCTCGGCTGGCGGGGTCGAGGTTGTTGGTCGGCTCATCGAGCAGCAGCAGGTTGGCTTTCGAGACGACGAGCGTCGCGAGCGACAGGCGGGTCTTCTCGCCGCCCGAGAGCACGCCGGCGGGCTTCTGCACGTCGTCGCCCACGAAGAGGAACGAGCCCAGCACGCTGCGCGCCTCGCGCTCGGTGATGGCCTCGCTCGCGCTCATCATGTTCTCGAGCACGCTGCGTCTCACATCAAGCGTCTCGTGCTCTTGCGCGTAATAGCCGACGCGCAGGCCGTGGCCCGGTTCGAGAACACCCGTGTCGGGAGCGTCGACGCCCGCGAGAATGCGCAGCAGCGTCGTCTTGCCCGCTCCGTTGAGCCCGAGAATGACGACGCGCGAGCCCTTGTCGACGGCAAGGTCGACGGCGGTGAAGATCTCGAGCGAGCCGTAGCTCTTCGACAGGTTCTTGGCCTGCAGCGGCGTCTTGCCGACCGGCGCCGGCTCGGGGAAGCGCAGTTTGGCGACTCGATCGACAGCGCGCACCTCGTCGAGCCCTGACAGCATCTTCTCGGCGCGGGCGACCATCTGGTGCGCGGCGGCGGCCTTCGATGCCTTGGCGCCGAACCGGGCCGCCTGCAACTGCAGCGACGTGGCTTTCTTCTCGACGTTGACGCGCTCTTTCTTGCGGCGCTCTTCGTCAGCCTCGCGCTGGCGCAAATAGTGCTTCCAGCCCATGTTGTAGATGTCGATGACTTGGCGGTTGGCGTCGAGGTAGAACACGCGGTTGACCGTCTCCTCGACGAGCTGCACATCGTGACTGATGACGATGAAACCGCCCTGGTACTGCTTCAAGAACTCGCGTAGCCACACGACCGAGTCGGCATCGAGGTGGTTCGTCGGCTCGTCGAGAATCATCGTCTCGGCATCGCTGAACAGGATGCGGGCCAGCTCGATGCGGCGCCGCTGACCGCCCGAGAGCGTGCTGAGCGGTTGGCTGAGAATGCGATCGGGCAGAGACAGGTTGCTCGCGATCGCCGCCGCTTCGGCTTCAGCCGCGTATCCGCCCAGCGCCTGGAAGCGGTCGGTGAGCCGTCCATAGCGATCCATGGCTTTCTCCGACACCGCGGCATCCGCGCTGCCCATGTCGATGGAGGCCTGCTGCATGTCGATGACGAGCTGCCCAAGGCCGCGGGCATCGAGAATGCGCGTGCGCGCGAGCTGCTCAGGGTCGCCCGCACGAGGGTCTTGCGGCAGATAGCCGATCTCGCCCGTGCGGGTGATCGAGCCGCCCGTCGGTGCCCCTTCGCCGGCGAGTGCGCGGGTCATCGTGGTCTTGCCGGCGCCATTGCGCCCGACCAGACCGATCTTGTCGCCCTTGTCCACGCGAAAGCTGACGTTCTCCATGAGCAGGCGCGCTCCGACCCTGATCTCGAGGTCTTGCACAGCGAGCACAGCGAAAGTCCGTTTCTTTGGTGGGATTCGGCCAGACCCGTCAGCGGGGGCCAGCCCGATAGTCTAACGCTGTCCCCTGCACCCGACTTCTCGTGAGGAAGCCCGTCGTGACGACTGCCACCACTCCCCTGCTGCGCCCCACTCTCGTCGACCGTGTGGTCACCCGCACCTGGCTGAGCGACATCGCGCTCGTCGTCGCCGGCACCGCGCTCGTCGCCGTGCTCGCCCAGGTCGCGATTCCGCTCTGGCCCGTTCCGGTCACCGGCCAGACGCTCGCGGTGCTGCTCGTGGGTGCGAGCCTCGGTGCCGCTCGCGGTGCCGCTTCGCTCGCGCTCTACGCGGTGCTCGGCGGTCTCGGTCTGCCGATCTACAGCGACGCTTCTGGTGGCTGGAGCGTGCTGCTCGGCCCGACCGGCGGGTACATCATCGGGTTCATCGTCTCGGCCGCCCTCGTCGGCTGGGCCGCCGAGCGCGCCTGGGACCGCGGCTGGTACAAGCCGATCATTACTTTCATCGGCGGCTCGCTCGTCGTGTTCGCCATTGGGCTGCCCTGGCTCGCCGTCTCGCTCGGCCAGCTCGGGCTGCCCAACGACCTGCAGTCGGTGCTCGTCGCGGGCTTCTACCCGTTCATCATCGGCGGGCTGATCAAGGCCGCCATTGCCGCCGCACTGTTGCCCGCCCTGTGGGCGGCGGCAGAGCGGTCGCAACAGAAGTAGCTCTAGCGCGACGAAGGGCCCCTACCGCATTCGGTAAGGGCCCTTTCGCGTAGATCACGTTAGATCGAGAATCCCAGCGCTCTCATCATGTCGCGGCCGTCGTCCGTGATGCGCTCGGGGCCCCACGGGGGCATCCACACCCAGTTGATGCGGAACTGCTCGACAATGCCGTCGAGTGAGTTCGCGATCGACTCCTCGATCACGTCGGTGAGCGGGCAACCGGCGGAGGTGAGAGTCATCGAGATGATGAGCGCGTCGCTCTCTTCATCCCAGGCGAGGTCGTAGACGAGGCCGAGGTCGACGATGTTGACGCCCAGCTCGGGGTCGACGACGTCTTTCAGCCCTTCTTCGACTTTGTCGAAGAGTTGCGGTTCGAGTGCGGTGGGCATGCGCCTAGCCTACGGAAGACCCGGTCAGGTAGCGATCGTAGCCTTCGTTCTCCAAGCGCTCTGCCAGTTCAGGGCCGCCCTCTTCAGCGACGGCGCCGTCGACGAACACGTGCACGAAGTCGGGCGTGATGTACCGCAGAATGCGGGTGTAGTGCGTGATGAGCAGCACGCCGAGCCCGGTGTTCTCCTTGACGCGGTTGACGCCTTCGGAGACGACCTTGAGAGCGTCGACATCGAGGCCGGAGTCGGTCTCGTCGAGCACGGCGATCTTCGGTTTGAGCAGTTCGAGCTGCACGATTTCGTGGCGCTTCTTCTCGCCGCCCGAGAAGCCTTCGTTGACGTTGCGCTCGGCGAACGAGGTGTCCATGCGCATGGCTTCCATCGAGCCGCGCAGGTCTTTGATCCACGAGCGCAGCGCAGGGGCCTCGCCGTCGAGCGACGTCTTCGCCGTGCGGAGGAAGTTCGAGACCGTCACGCCGGGAATCTCGACCGGGTACTGCATGGCCAAGAAGAGCCCGGCGCGGGCGCGCTCGTCGATGCTCATCGCGAGCACATCCTCACCGTCGAGCGTGATTGAGCCGGTGTCGACGATGTAGCGCGGGTGGCCGGCGATCGTGTACGCGAGCGTCGACTTACCCGAGCCGTTCGGGCCCATGATCGCGTGCGTCTCGCCCGAGTTAATGGTGAGGTTGACGCCGCGCAAGATTTCTTTCGAGCCCTGGTCGGTCTCGATGCTGACGTGCAGGTCGCGAATCTCAAGAGTTGACATGTCTGAATCTTCCTTACGGGGTCTGGATCGTGTCGACGTCTACCAGCACGTCACCGTTCTCCACGGTGACGGCGTAGACGGGTACCGGCTCGTAGGCCGGAAAATTGCGGGGCTTGCCCGTGGTGAGCTCGAACTTCGAGCCGTGTGCCCAGCACTCGATCGCGTCATCTTCGACGAAGCCCTCGCTCAGCGAGATCTCACCGTGGGTGCAGGTGTCGCCCAGTGCATGCACTGCGCCGGCCGAATCCATGACAACGGCGACGGGGCGGCCGTCAACGACGACCTTCTTGGCGCTCGCCGGGCTCAACTCGTCGAGGCCGCAGACGCGGGTTGCCGCCATGTCACACCACCTCGACAGCTTCGAGCTCGCGCTCGATCGCTGCGACGAGCCGTGCCTCGAGCTCGGCGTTGCCGATCTTCTGCACGACGTCGATCAAGAAGCCCTGCACCACGAGCCGGCGGGCCTCCTGCTCATCGATGCCGCGCGAACGCAAGTAGAAGAGCTGCTCGTCGTCGAAGCGCCCGGTAGCACTGGCGTGACCAGCCCCCGCGATGTCGCCGGTCTCGATCTCGAGGTTGGGAATCGAGTCGGCGCGCGTTCCGTCGCTCAGCACCAGGTTGCGGTTTTGCTCGTACGAGTCGGTGCCCGTGGCATCGCGGCCGATGAGCACATCGCCGACCCAGACGGTGCGAGCACCCTGACCGTTGAGAGCGCCCTTGTAGTTGACACGGCTGATCGTGTGAGGCGCGATGTGGTGCACGTAGACACGCTGCTCGAGGTGTTGGCCGGCGTCGGCGAAGTAGAGGCCGAGCAACTGGCCATCGGCACCGGCACCGGAGAGGTGCACCGAGGGGTTCACCCGCACGACGGAGCCGCCGAGTGAGACGACGACGTGCTTGAGGCGAGCATCCCGATCGACACGGCCGAACTGGCTCGACAGGTGAACCGACTCGTCATCCCATTCCTGCAGGCTGACGACGGTGAGATCGCTGCCGGCCTCGGCGACGACCTCGACGTTCTCGCTCAACCGCGTAGAGCCCCGGTTGTCGATGATGACGAGCCCGCGAGCGTTCGGTTTCGCGGTGATGATCGTGTGGGCGGCCCGGGGAGTGCTGTCGGCACCGGCGCGGTCGATCGTCACGACAACGGGCTCTTCAGCCGTGAGGGTCACTGACAGCGCCTCCTCGAACCGCGACCAGGCGTTGGCGGCCGCTCGCTCTTCCGCGAGACCGGCGGTGCCGATGCGCGCGTCGGTGCGGTCGATCCACTCGGTGGTGACACCATCGGCCTCGGACACGACAGCCGGGAACGGCGAGCCGTCGAGCTCGTCGTCGATCAGGTCGCGCACCGCGGCGACCGGAGTCAGCCGCCACTCGAGCTCGCGACCGGTGACGTCGGCGAAGTCGCCGTGCACGGCCGAGGCGAAGCGGTCAGAGCGTGTCTGCACCGGCACCGGGGAACCGGGGCCGTGCGAGTGCGGCCGCGCGCCGGCGTGCCCGGCCTCGTCGACGGACGGGGTCGTAGAGGTGGAGCTCATCTAGCCGACACTGCCTTCCATGCTCATCTCGATGAGCTTGTTGAGTTCGAGTGCGTACTCCATGGGCAGCTCGCGCGCGATGGGTTCGATGAACCCGCGCACGATCATGGCCATGGCTTCGTCTTCGGGCAAGCCTCGCGACTGCAGGTAGAACAGCTGCTCTTCGCTCACGCGCGACACCGTCGCCTCATGGCCGAGCTGCACGTCGTCGACGCGAATGTCGATCGCCGGGTAGGTGTCTGACCGCGAGATCGTGTCGACCAGCAACGCATCGCAGCGCACGGTGTTGGCCGAGTGGTGCGCGGTCGCGTCGACGCGCACCTCACCGCGATACCCGGCGCGACCGCCGCCACGGGCGATCGACTTCGAAACGATCGACGACGTGGTGTACGGCGCCATGTGGATCATCTTCGCGCCCGCGTCCTGGTGCTGGCCGGGGCCTGCGAAGGCGACCGAGAGCGTCTCGCCCTTGGCGTGCTCGCCCATGAGGAAGATCGACGGGTACTTCATCGTGACCTTCGAGCCGATGTTGCCGTCGATCCACTCCATCGTCGCGCCCTCGTGCGCCACAGCGCGCTTGGTGACGAGGTTGTAGACGTTGTTCGACCAGTTCTGAATCGTCGTGTACCGCACGCGGGCGTTCTTCTTGACGATGATCTCGACGACAGCCGAGTGCAGCGAGTCGCTCTTGTAGATCGGAGCCGTGCAGCCCTCGATGTAGTGCACGTACGAGCCCTCGTCGGCGATGATCAGGGTGCGCTCGAACTGGCCCATGTTCTCGGTGTTGATGCGGAAGTAGGCCTGCAGCGGAATCTCGACGTGCACGCCCGGCGGCACGTAGACGAATGAGCCGCCCGACCACACGGCCGTGTTCAGGGCGGCGAACTTGTTGTCGCCGGCCGGAATCACGGTGCCGAAGTACTCGGTGAAGAATTCGGGATGCTCGCGCAGCGCCGTATCGGTGTCCATGAAGATGACGCCCTGGGCCTCGAGGTCTTCACGAATCTGGTGGTACACGACCTCCGACTCGTACTGCGCGGCCACACCCGCGACGAGACGCTGACGCTCAGCTTCGGGGATGCCGAGCTTCTCGTAGGTGTTCTTGATTTCTTCCGGCAGCTCTTCCCACGTGGTCGCCTGCTTCTCGGTCGAGCGCACGAAGTACTTGATGTTGTCGAAGTCGATGCCCGACAGGTCGGCGCCCCAGAGCGGCATGGGCTTCTGGCCAAAGAGCTTCAAGCCCTTCAGGCGCAGGTCGAGCATCCACTGCGGTTCATCTTTCAGGGTCGAGATGTTGCGCACGACGCTGTCGTCGATGCCGCGGCGCGCCGTGGAGCCCGCGATGTCAGAGTCGGACCAGCCGAATTCGTACTGCCCGAGGCCTTCGAGTTCTGGTCGGTCGATGAGCACGTCAGACACGATGTTCCTCTTCTCTTTGCCGAACCCAACCCGCTATTCGGTCAGGACATTCCCGCTCTCGACACGCACCGCGGTTCGCGGCTGCGGTGCGCGGCACCGTGCGGCGGATGCTCATCCAGCGCATCTACACTGGCGCACGACGGGTCGTGCGGGGCAGTTCGACTGCCCGATGAACCCACGATCGTCACTGATGGAGAGCTCCTTGATTCTACAGGGAGGATGCTGAAAGAGGAGGAAGCTGGCTGTGAACCGGCTGTATCAGTGGTTGCCCGCCTCGACTGCCGACCGCCGCGTGCGCGTCATCGCCTGGGCTTCGCTCGTGAGTCAGACACTCATCGTCGGCACCGGTGGAGCCGTGCGCCTGACCGGCTCCGGTCTCGGCTGCCCCACCTGGCCTCGGTGCACCGAAGACTCGTTCGTGGCCACTCCCGAGATGGGTATTCACGGCATCGTCGAGTTCGGCAATCGGCTGCTGACCTTCGTGCTCGTGATCATCGCGATCCTGGCTTTCCTCTCGGTACTGCGCATGCGACGCGAGCGTCCTGAACTGCTGCGGCTCACGGTCGCGCTCGGGCTCGGAATTCCCCTGCAGGCCGTGATCGGGGGGATCACGGTGCTCACGCAGCTCAACCCGTGGATCGTCGGGCTGCACTTCGTCGTATCGGCGGTGCTCGTCGCGCTGGCCGTCGTCTTCGTGCATCGCGTCTACCGCGGCCGCACGACAGGCGAGCTGCTCGTACCGCGGCCCGTGCAGTGGCTCGCGCTCGCGACGGCAGCGGGCGCGTGGATCACGGTGCTCGTCGGCATTGTCGTGACCGGCTCGGGGCCGCACGCCGGTGATGGCGGCGCCGCTCGCAACGGGCTCGACTCCGAACTGCTGCAGCACGTGCACTCGTGGCCCGCCTACATCACCTTCGGGTTGAGCGTTCTGCTGCTCGTGGTGGCACTGCGGCTCGGGCTGGCTCCGTTGCGTCGAGCGGTGACCGCGTTGCTCGCCGTCGAGGTCGTGCAGATCGTCGTCGGGCTCGCGCAGGCACGGCTCGGGCTTCCTGAGCTGCTCGTGGGCATCCACATGGTGCTCGCCTGCGTGCTCATCGCCGTTGTCACGCTCGTGCTGCTCACGCTGCGGCGCATGCAGTCGGAGCGACTCGTCGAGTCGACCGCAGACGCGCAGCTCGCCAGCGTTCGCTGACCCGCACGCTCCGAGGCGCTAGAACGGCAGCAGCGGGTCGATGCCCACGGCGACGAACAGAAGCGTCAAGTAGGTGATGCTCGCGTGGAAGACACGCATCGGAGCGGCCTCCTCGCCGCGGACGGCGCGGCCGTGCAACCGGTGGCTCTCGATGATGAACCAGCCGCCCGACAGCACGGCGACGGCCGTATAGAGCGCGCCCATAGGTGCGATCGGGATGAGCAGGAGCGAGGCGATGACGGTCGCCCAGGCGTAGAGGATCACCTGCACCCCGACCGTCGCTCGATCGCGCAGGACGGCGAGCATCGGCACCTCGGCCGCCGCGTAGTCATCGCGATACTTCATCGAGAGCGGCCAGTAGTGGGGCGGGGTCCAGAGGAAGACGACCAGGAAGAGGATGAACGGCGGCCAGTCGAGTGAGCCGGTGACGGCGCTCCAGCCGATGAGCACCGGGAAGCACCCGGCGATGCCGCCCCAGATGATGTTCTGCTCGGTGCGGCGCTTGAGCACGAGAGTGTAAATCACCACGTAGAACACGATGGCGGCCAGCGAGAGGGCCGCTGCCAGCCAATTCGTCGTGAGCGCCAGCCAGACGATCGAGACCACGCCGATCGTGTAGGCGAAGACCAGGGCAGAGCGATCGGAGATCTCCCCCGTCGCGAGCGGACGGTTGCTCGTGCGCTTCATGAGCCGATCGATGTCGCGATCGATATACATGTTGAAAGCGCCGGCCGATCCAGCCGAGAGCGCACCGCCGATGAGGGTGGCGAGCACCAGCCAGATGCTCGGTAGGCCTTCGGCAGCCAAAATCATCACAGGGGCGGTCGTGACGAGAAGAAGCTCGATGACGCGCGGCTTCGTCAGCGCGACGTAGGCCGCGATGGTGCGGCGGATTCCTCGCGGTCGCGTCATGACGGCGTGCTCGAGCGCGGTATCCATGGCTCCCTTTGTCGTGAGGGCGGTGCTGGGCTGAGTCTACGGGAGGTGACCATAGAGGTTGCCCTGCACCCTCCGAGGCATACAGCCCTCTCTATACTGGCGGGGGTCGACGACGCCCTGTGCGGGAGTGGTCCGTGCAGGGCGGACGACGTCCGCATCCGATTCGAGAGAGGGCTCTTCGACGCCATGACCGACATCACCTGGGACCAGATCGACAACGACGCCGTCGACACTGCGAGACTTCTCGCCGCCGACGCCGTCGAGAAGGTCGGCAACGGCCACCCGGGCACGGCGATGTCGCTCGCCCCCGTGGCCTACCTGCTGCACCAGAAGGTCATGCAGCACGACCCGAGCGACCCCCAGTGGCTCGGCCGCGATCGCTTCATTCTCTCGGCGGGCCACAGTTCACTCACGCAGTACGTGCAGCTCTACCTGGGCGGCTACGGCCTCGAACTCGACGACCTCAAGGCTCTGCGCACCTGGGGATCGAAGACTCCCGGCCACCCCGAGTACGGTCACACCGACGGCGTGGAGATCACCACCGGCCCGCTCGGTCAGGGCCTCGCGTCGGCGGTGGGGTTCGCCTACGCCGCGCGCTTCGAACGCGGTCTGCTCGACCCCGAGACGCCCGCGGGCGAGAGCGTGTTCGATCACCACATCTATGTGATTGCCGGCGACGGCGACCTGCAAGAGGGCGTCACGAGCGAGGCGGGATCGCTCGCCGGGCACCAGCAGCTCGGCAACCTCATCGCCATCTACGACTCGAACCAGATCTCGATCGAAGACGACACCGACATCGCCATGACCGAAGACGTCGCGGCGCGGTACGCCGCCTACGGCTGGCACGTACAGACCGTCGACTGGAAGAAGACCGGCGAGTACGTCGAAGACGTGCACGCGCTGCATGCGGCTCTGGAGGCGGCGAAGTCCGAGACCTCGAAGCCGAGTCTCGTCATTCTCAAGACCATCATCGGTTGGCCGGCCCCGACGAAGCAGAACACCGGCAAGATCCACGGCTCGGCGCTCGGCGGCGACGAGCTCGCGGCGACCAAGACGATTCTCGGCTTCGACCCCGAGCAGCACTTCGTCGTGAGCGACGAGGTCATCGCGCACACGCGTGCTGCAGTCGATCGAGGGCGCGAACGGCACGCCGCGTGGAACAACCGGTTCGAGACATGGGCTGCCGCGAACCCTGAGCGCAAGGTGCTTCTCGACCGCATGCAGGCGGGCGAGCTGCCCGCAGACCTCGACGCCGCACTTCCCGTCTTCGAGGGCGGCAGCAGCGTGTCGACGCGGGCTGCCTCGGGAAAGGTCATCAACGCGATTGCCGCCGTGTTGCCCGAGTTCTGGGGCGGTTCTGCCGACCTCGCCGAGTCGAACCTCACGACCATTGCGGGCGGAGGCTCGTTCGCGCCGACCGAGCACTCGACGCACGAGTGGAAGGCGAACCCCTACGGCCGCATCCTGCACTTCGGAATCCGCGAGCACGCAATGGGCGCCATCCTCAACGGCATTGCGCTGCACGGCCGCACGCGTGTGTTCGGCGGCACGTTCCTCATCTTCAGCGACTACATGCGCCCTTCTGTGCGTCTCGCCGCGCTCATGAACGTGCCCGTCACCTACGTCTGGACCCACGACTCCGTCGCCCTCGGCGAAGACGGTCCCACTCACCAGCCGATCGAGCAGCTGGCCTCGCTGCGCGCGATTCCCGGGCTGTCGATCGTGCGGCCGGCCGACGCGAACGAGACCGCCCACGCCTGGAAGGCTGTGCTCGAGCGCCGCTCCCCCGCGGGCATCGCGCTGACCCGGCAGAACATTCCGGTCTTTGCGCGCGGCACTGACCTGGCTTCCGGCGACGAGCTGGCGGCCGCGCACCATGTCTCGAAGGGCGCCTACGTGCTCGCCGAGGCCGCGAACGGTGCGCCTGACGTCATTCTCATCGCGAGCGGCTCCGAGGTCTCGGTGGCGATGGATGCACGCACGCAGCTCGCCGAGCAGGGCATCCACGCCCGCGTCGTCTCGGCACCGTGTCTCGAATGGTTCGACGAGCAGAGCGCCGAGTACCGCGAGTCGGTGCTGCCGGCAACGGTGACGGCTCGAGTGTCGGTCGAGGCGGGCCTCGCGTTGAGCTGGCACCGCTACGTCGGCGATCGCGGCCGCAGCGTGTCGATCGAGCACTTCGGTGCCTCGGCCGACTATCAGACCCTGTTCCGCGAGTTCGGCATCACTCCCGAAGCGGTGGCCACGGCCGCGCTCGAGAGTATTGCGGCCCACTAACCCCCTCACCGCCGACCACCGACATTGATTGAGGACCCCATGAGTTCCACGCCCACCGCACAACTCAGCGATCTCGGCGTCAGCATCTGGCTCGACGACTTGTCGCGCGACCGCATCAGCTCTGGCGGCCTCGCCACGCTGATCACCGACCGCAACGTCGTCGGTGTCACGACGAACCCGACGATCTTCGCGGCCGCATTGGCCACCGGCACGACCTACGACGACCAGGTGCGCCAGCTCGCCCAGCAGAATACCGACGTCACCCGCGCCGTCTTCGAGATCACGACCGACGACGTTGCCGCCGCGTGCGACATCTTCGACGGCGTCTATGCCGCGACCAAGGGCGTCGACGGCCGCGTGTCGATCGAGGTCGAGCCGGGTCTCGCGCACGACTCGGCGGGCACGATCGCTGAAGCTCAGCAGCTCTGGAAGAAGGTCGGTCGGCCCAACGCGATGATCAAGATTCCGGCCACGATCCCCGGGCTCCAGGCCATTACCGAAACGATCGCGGCGGGCATCAGTGTCAATGTCACTCTGATCTTCAGCCTCGACCGGCACCGTGCCGTGATCGACGCCTACTTGTCGGGCCTCGAGAAGGCGCACGCTGCTGGCATCGATCTGTCGACGATCCACTCGGTCGCCTCATTCTTCGTCTCGAGGGTCGACACCGAGATCGACAAGCGCCTCGTCGCGATCGGAACCCCCGAGGCGCTCGCGCTCAAGAGCAAGGCGGGAATCGCGAATGCGCGACTCGCCTACGAGGTCTTCGAGAAGGCGTTCGCGAGCGACCGGGCAAAGGCCCTGATCGACGCCGGTGCGAACCTGCAGCGCCCCCTCTGGGCGTCGACTGGCGTGAAAGACCCGAGCCTGCCCGACACGCTCTACGTCACCGAGCTGGCGGTAGCGCGCACGGTCAACACGATGCCCGAGAAGACGCTCGAGGCCACTTTCGACCACGCTCGCCTCGAGGGCGACGCCGTGACCGGCACGTACGACGACGCTCGAGACGTTCTCGCTCAGCTCGAGGCTCTGGGGGTCTCATACGACGAAGTCACCGCACTTCTCGAGAAGGAGGGCGTCGAGAAGTTCGTCGTGAGCTGGAACGAACTGCTCGACACCGTGAGCGCGGCACTCGAGGCTGCCCGGTGACCGTGACCGTCGCTGCCCGTGGTGCGGCGCAGCATGCGATCGAGCAGCACGTGCCCCGCCTGGTTGAGCAGCTCGTGGCGAGCCGCATCACGGGCGGCGACGCAAGCCTGTGGGGTCCGGAGGCCGAAGATGAGGCGAGCAAGCGCCTCGGCTGGACGCAGGCCGTCTCCGTATCGCGACCCCTCGTCGGCGAGATCGTCGCGCTGCGCGAGCAACTGGCCGAGCGCGGCATCACCCGCGTTGTGCTGTGCGGTATGGGCGGGTCATCCCTGGCTCCCGAGGTCATCACGCGCACGGCGGGGGTCGACCTCGTCGTGCTCGACTCGACCGACCCGACGCAAGTGCGCAGCGCGCTCACCGAGCACCTTGGCCACACCGCCGTCGTCGTGTCGTCGAAGTCGGGTTCGACCGTCGAGACCGACAGCCAGAAGCGCAGCTTCGAGGGCGCGTTCCGCGATGCGGGCATCGACCCGGCCGAGCGCATCATCATCGTGACCGACCCCGGATCACCGCTCGAGGCCTCCTCGCTCGAGGCGGGCTACCGAGTCTTCACAGCCGACCCGACCGTCGGCGGTCGCTACTCGGCACTCACTGCCTTCGGCCTGGTCCCCTCCGGACTCGCCGGTGTCGATCTCGACGCTTTGCTCGACGAAGCCGAGGCCGCGTCGTTGCCGCTCGCCGTCGACAGCGAATCGAACCCCGGCCTGCAGCTCGCCGCGGCGATCGCCGGCACCGAGCCGCGTCGCGACAAGCTCGTGATCGTCTCAGACGGTACTCATGTCGTCGGACTCGGCGACTGGATCGAGCAGCTCGTCGCCGAGTCGACCGGCAAGAACGGCACCGGAATCCTTCCTGTCGTCGTCGGTACCGATGCGCCCGAGCTCACCACCCGCGCCGAAGACGTGCAGATCGTGCGTCTCGTCGCCGACCGAGGTGCGACGCGCGAGGTCGAGAACAACGAGATCGAGCTATCGGGCACCCTCGGCGCTCTGCTCATGACCTGGGAGTACGCGACGGCCATCGCCGGCATGATGCTCGGCATCAACCCGTTCGATCAGCCCGACGTCGAGTCGGCCAAGATCGCGGCACGCGGGCTTCTCGATGCGCGTCCCGAACCCCTCGCCGCCGCGTTCGTCGACCGCGGAGTTGAGGTCGTCGGTTCGCCCGAGCTCATCGGCGACGCCAGCACACTCGCGCAGGCGATCGGGCGTCTCGAGTCACGGCTCTCCCCCGATGGCTACGTCGCGGTGCAGGTCTACCTCGACCGCCTCGGCCACCCCGAGCTCGAGGTTTTGCGGCACCGCATCTCGGAACGCACGGGTCGACCGGTCACGTTCGGCTGGGGTCCCCGCTTCCTGCACTCCACAGGCCAGTATCACAAGGGCGGCCCCGCCCACGGCGTCTTCTTGCAGATCACCGGCACGTTCGCCGATGACCTCGAGATTCCCGACCGCCCGTTCAGCTACCGCGAGCTCATCGCGGCTCAGGCCGCGGGTGACGCAGTCGTACTGGGCGACCACGGCGCTCCGGTGCTCACGCTGCGCGTTACCGACGAGGATGCTCTCGTCGCGATCATCGATTCGGTCTCGTGATCGCTCCCGGGTCAAATCCGCTTCGCTCCCCCGACGATCGCCGTCTCAACCGCATCGCCGGCCCGAGCGGTCTCATCATATTCGGAGTCACCGGAGACCTGTCGCGCAAGAAGCTCATGCCCGCCGTCTACGACCTCGCGAACCGCGGACTGCTGCCCCCGGGGTTCGGGCTCGTCGGCTTCGCACGACGCGACTGGGCGACGCAAGACTTCGAGCAGGTCGTGCACGATGCGGTGAAACAGTACGCTCGCACCCCGTTCGATGAAGAGGTCTGGCGGCAACTCGCGGCGGGCATCCGCTTCGTCTCGGGCGATTTCGACGATGACGATGCCTTCGAACGTCTCTCGCAGACGCTCGCCGAGCTGGATCGTGACCGCGGCACGATGGGCAATCACGCCTTCTACCTCTCGATTCCTCCGAAGTCGTTCCCGCTCGTCACCGAGCAGCTGCGGCGGAGCGGCCTCGCCGACGCTCCCGATGGCGAGTGGCGGCGCGTCGTCATCGAGAAGCCGTTCGGCAGCGACCTCGCGACGGCACGCGAGCTCAACGATGTCGTCGAGTCGGTCTTTCCGGCCGACTCCGTCTTCCGTATCGATCACTATCTCGGCAAAGAGACGGTGCAGAACATTCTTGCGCTGCGGTTCGCCAACATGCTCTACGAACCGCTCTGGAACGCGAACTATGTCGACCACGTGCAGATCACCATGGCCGAAGACATCGGCGTAGGTGGGCGAGCGGGCTACTACGACGGCATCGGTGCGGCGCGCGACGTCATTCAGAACCACCTGCTGCAGCTGCTCGCACTGACCGCCATGGAAGAGCCGGTGTCGTTCGACGCCGCCGATCTGCGCGCTGAGAAGGAGAAGGTGCTGTCTGCAGTGCGGCTGCCGAAAGATCTCGCCACCGGCACCGCTCGCGGGCAGTACTCGAGCGGCTGGCAGGGAGGCGAGTGGGTCACCGGGTTTCTCGACGAAGAGGGCATGAACCCCGAGTCGGTCACCGAGACCTACGCGGCGATGCGGCTCGACATCGGCACGAGGCGCTGGGCTGGCGTGCCCTTCTACCTGCGGGCCGGCAAGCGGCTGGGACGCCGCGTGACCGAGATCGCCGTGGTCTTCAAACGGGCCCCGCAGTACCTGTTCGCCGAGGCGCAGACCTCGGCGCTCGGACAGAACGCCCTCGTGATCCGCGTTCAGCCCGACGAAGGAGTGACGATCCGATTCGGGTCGAAGGTTCCGGGTGCAGGCATGCAGGTGCGCGACGTCACGATGGACTTCGGGTACGGGCACGCTTTCACCGAGCAGAGCCCCGAAGCCTATGAGCGCTTAATTCTCGACGTGCTGCTGGGCGAACCGCCGCTCTTTCCCCGCCACGAAGAGGTCGAGCTCAGCTGGAAGATTCTCGATCCGATCGAAGAGTTCTGGGCGGCGCAAGGTCGTCCCGAGCTGTACTCGCCCGGCACGTGGGGCCCGTCATCCGCTGATGACCTGCTCGCTCGTGATGGACGCGTTTGGAGGCGGCCATGATCATCGACCTGCCCGATACGACCGCCAGCCAGGTCTCGAAAACCCTCGTGCGCATCCGCGACGAAGCGGGCGCGGTGGCGCTCGGCCGCGTGCTCACCCTGATCATCTCGAGCGAGATCGGTGACGAAGAAGACGTCATCGCCGCCGCCAACGAGGCCTCGCGCGAGCATCCGATGCGCATCATCGTCGTCTCGACCGATGCCGAGGCGACGACCGCGCGGCTTGACGCCGAGATTCGCGTGGGCGGCGATGCCGGCGCGAGCGAGGTCATCGTGCTGCGCGCGCACGGCGGCACCGCGCACGATCTGCGAGGGCTCGTCACCGGCCTGCTGCTGCCCGATGCACCCGTGGTCACGTGGTGGCCGGGTCAGTGCCCCGACTGCGTCGGCGACACCTCTCTCGGCAAGCTCGCACAGCGCCGCATCACCGACGCGGCTGCCGCGAGCGACCCGACCGACAGTCTGCGACGCGTCGCCGCCGGCTACCGGCCTGGCGACACCGACTTCGCGTGGACCCGGCTCACCAAGTGGCGGTCGCAACTCGCGGCCACGCTCGACCAGCCGCCCTTCGACACCGTGCTGCGAGCAGAGGTCTCCGGTGCTGTCGACAGCCCGTCGACGGTGCTGCTCGCGGCCTGGCTCGAGCTGCGGCTTCAGGTGCCAGTCTCCGTCGATGTCGCCGATGGCAACCCCTCGACGGGCATCCACCGGGTCGTGCTGCACCGCGAGAGCGGACCGATCAGTCTCGAGAGAACCTCCCCCACCGTCGTCGTGCTGAGCCAGCCGGGACAGCCGACCCACGAGCTCTCGCTGCCGCGGCCGGGTCTGCGCGAATGCCTCGCCGAAGAACTGCGTAGGCTCGACCCTGACGATGAGTTCGGCGCTGTGCTCGACAACGGCGTGCGCGCGGCTGAGCCCGTCGCCTGACCGGGCGGTGCTCCCGCACCGTCGCTCCCGAGAAAGGTACTGTGCATCGTGCCCCACGATCGTCGCGTCATCGTCCACTCCGACCCCGCAGCCCTCGCTGACGCTGTGGCGGCCCGCTTCGTCGAGACGATGATCGAGCTGCTGAGCTCGCGCGACACCGTGCACATCGCACTGACCGGCGGCTCAGTCGGCATCGGCGTGCTTCGCTCCATTGCCCAGCGAGACGACCGCACGTCGATCGACTGGAGCCGAGTGCACGTCTGGTGGGGCGATGAGCGCTGGGTTGATCGTGACCACGCAGATCGCAATGCACGACAGGCGCGCGAGGCCCTGCTCGACCACATCAGCATCCCGGACGTCAATGTGCACGAGTTCCCCGCAGCCGACGACGGCGTCGACCTTGAAGTTGCAGCCGCTCGCTATGCAGACGAGCTCGTGCGCGCCGGCGCGGGAGAACTGCCCCGTTTCGCAATCACCTTCCTAGGAGTCGGGCCCGACGGCCACGTGGCCTCGCTCTTCCCCGAACGCGAAAGTCCGCGCATCGCTGAGGCCACGGTGATCGCCGTGCACGACTCACCCAAGCCGCCGCCGGGACGACTGTCGCTGAGCCTGCCTCTGCTCAACCTCTCAGAGCGAGTCTGGTTGGTGCTCGCTGGTGCCGACAAGGCATCCGCGCTCGGCCTCGCTCTAGCGGGAGCATCTTCTGCAGACGTGCCCGTCGCCGGAGTGATGGGCACCGAGCGCACCATCTTCTTCGTCGACGATGCGGCGTCGTCAGAAGTGCCTGAGTCGCTCATCACGCAGCCCGAATACTGGACGGGCGCGATGGATCAGCCCGACTGGAGCCCCAGCGCAGACTAGCGGCTCGGCAAGGTGCGCGCCGATGATCTCTATGCGGTGCCGCGACGCTGCCGGAGCTTGAGCAGGGCCTCGTCGAGGATCTGCGTGGCTTCTTCTTCACTGCGACGCTCTTTCACGTACGCGAGGTGCGTCTTGTAGGGCTCGTTCTTGGCGACCTGAGGAGGGTTGTCGCGGTCGCGGCCCGCGGGAAGCCCCGTCGACGGTGAATCGATGACGTCGGGGATCTCTTCTTCGGGCAGGTTCGCCGCGAAATGCCGCACGGTCTCGTTACCCATCGCATCCCAGTACGAGATCGAGATGCGGTCAGCGTGCACACCGCGGTCTTGCTCCCCCATGGGGCCGGAGCCGACGCGCGAGCCACGAATGGCGCTTCCGCCTGAAACCATGCTGATGCTCCTTAGGCCGCGTCGAAGCGCGTGATGAGGCCGAGAATGACGATCGCGCTGACCCAGACGAGGGCCAGAATGATCGTGATGCGGTTGAGGTTGCGCTCAGCCACGCCCGAGGCACCGAGATTCGACGTCACGCCGCCCCCGAACATGTCGGAGAGCCCGCCGCCGCGACCGCGGTGCAGCAGGATCATCAAGGTGAGCAGAAGGCTCGTGATGCCCAGGATCACCTGGAGCACTACCTGAAGAATTTCCACGGAATGGTACCTCTCGCGCTTTTCGGACAGTCTCCTACCCTACCGGACGCAGGGCGGAGGGATGGTCAGGCAGTGCCGACGTGCTGACGGAAGCGCGAGATCGCCGAGAACTCGTCCACGTCGAGACTTGCGCCGCCCACGAGCGCCCCGTCGACGTCGGGCTGCTTCATGAAGCCCGCGATATTCGCAGCCTTGACCGACCCGCCGTAGAGGATGCGCGTGCGGGCGGCAGCCTCGTCGCCCAGTGCCGAGGCGATGCGGGCTCGCAGTGCCGAGCACACCTGCTGCGCCTGTTCTGGTGTCGCGGCCTGTCCGGAGCCGATGGCCCAGACCGGCTCATACGCGACCACCAGGTCGGCGTCGCCCGACAGTTGCTGCAGCACCACGTCGAGCTGGGCGACCGGCACCGCCGAGGGGCCGTGCTGCTCGAGATCGTCGGCCGTCTCGCCGACGCAGACGACCGGCACCAGGCCGTGGCGCACGGCCGCGATCGTCTTCTCGGCCACGAGGGCGTCGCTCTCGTGGTGGAATTGCCGTCGCTCACTGTGCCCGATGATGACATATCGGCAGTCAAGCGCTGCCAGGAACGCACCCGAGATCTCGCCCGTATAGGCGCCGCTGTCGTGCACCGACAGATCTTGTGCCCCGTACGCGAGCTCGAGCTTGTCGGCAGAGACGAGGGTCTGCACGCTGCGCAGGTCGGTGAACGGCGGGAAGACCGCGACCTCGCACGCTCGGTAGTCGTGCTTGGCGTCGCGCAAGCTCCACGCGAGCTTTTGCACGAAGGCGATCGACTGCAGGTGGTCGAGGTTCATCTTCCAGTTGCCCGCGATGAGCGGAACACGCGTCACTGCCATCCGAGGACCTCCAGTCCGGGTAGCTTCTTGCCCTCGAGAAACTCGAGGCTGGCGCCGCCGCCCGTTGAGACATGGCCGAAATCGTCGTCAGAGAAACCGAGGGCGCGCACGGCGGCGGCCGAGTCGCCTCCTCCGACGACGCCCAGTCCCGTGACGCGCGTCAGGGCCTCAGCGACCGCTTTCGTGCCAGCGGAGAACGACGCGAACTCGAAGACCCCCATGGGGCCGTTCCAGAAGACGGTGGTCGACGAGGCGACGAGCTCAGCGAAGCGCTCGGCCGTGCGGGGGCCGATATCGAGCCCGATGCCGGATGCTCCCGCCGGGCCGCTCTCGAGCTCATCGACCGACTGCACGGTGAACGGAGCGTCGGCGGCGAAGCTCTCGGCGACGAGTACATCGGTCGGCAGCTCGATGTGCACGCCGCGCCGCTCAGCCTCGGCCAGGTAGCCCCGCACCGTGTCGAGCTGATCGGCCTCGAGCAGACTCGCGCCGACGGCCAGCCCTTTGGCGGCGAGGAAGGTGAACAGCATGCCACCGCCGACGAGAAGACGATCGACCCGTGGCAGCAGGTGAGCGATGACCCCGAGCTTGTCCGAGACTTTCGAGCCGCCGAGCACCACGGTGTACGGCCGATCGGGGCGCTCGGTGAGGCGCTCGAGCACATCGGTCTCGGTCTCGATGAGCAGGCCGGCGGCGCTCGGAAGTGCCTGGGCGAGCTCGTAGACGCTGGCCTGCTTGCGGTGCACGACGCCGAAACCGTCAGACACCATGGCGTCGCCGAGAAGCGCGAGCTGCGCAGCGAAGGCTTCGCGATCATCGTCGCCCTTCGCCGTCTCGCCGGGGTTGAAACGCAGGTTCTCGAGAACCACGACGTCTCCGTCGGCGAGCGCGGCCACCGCATCCGTCGCCGTCGGGCCCACCGTGTCGCCCGCGAAGGCGACCGGCGATTCGAGCAGCTCGCCGAGCCGTCGCGCCACCGGAGCCAGGCTGTAGCGGGCGTCGGGCGCCCCGTTGGGGCGACCGAGGTGCGAGACCACGACGACCTTCGCGCCGCGATCGCGCAGCAACCTCAGGGTCGGAAGCGACGCACGGATGCGCCCGTCGTCCGTCACCGCACCGTCGGTGAGCGGAACGTTGAGGTCGCAACGGACGATGACTCGGCGACCGGTGAGATCACCGAGCGAATCGAGAGAGCGCAATGCCATGCGTGAATCTGCCTATCGGCTGGTCGGCCGCCTAAAGGCGGGCCGCAACGAACTCGGTCAGGTCGACGAGACGGTTCGAGTAGCCCCACTCATTGTCGTACCACGCCGAGACCTTGACGAGGTTGCCGCTGACGTTGGTCAGCTCGGAGTCGAAGATCGACGAGTGCGGGTTGAGCTGGATGTCGCTCGAGACGATCGGGTCGTCGGTGTACTCGAGGTAGCCCTTGAGTCGGCCCTCTGATGCGGCCGCCTGGTAGGCGGCGTTGATCGTCTCGACGGTGAGGCCCTCGGTCGGGGTGACGATCGTGAGGTCAACGATCGAGCCGGTCGGAACCGGAACGCGGTACGACGAGCCGCTCAGCTTGCCCTGAAGCTCGGGCAGCACGAGACCGATGGCCTTCGCGGCTCCGGTCGAGGCCGGCACGATGTTGATGGCCGCGCCACGAGCGCGCCGCAGGTCTTTGTGCGGGCCGTCTTGCAGGTTCTGGTCGGCCGTGTAGGCGTGGGCCGTCATCATGAAGCCGCGCTCGATGCCGAAAGCGTCGTTGAAGACCTTGGCGAGCGGGGCGAGGCAGTTGGTAGTGCACGAGGCGTTCGAGATGATGACGTCGGTCGCGGGGTCGTAGGTCTCTTCGTTGACCCCCATGACGATAGTGGCGTCATCGCCCGTGGCCGGAGCCGAGATGAGCACCTTCTTCGCGCCGCCGGCAATGTGCTTCTTCGCGTCCTCGGCCTTGGTGAAGTGACCGGTCGACTCAATGACGATGTCGACGCCCAGGTCGCCCCAGGGAAGGTTGGCCGGGTCGCGGTCGGCGAACACCCGGATGCGCTTGCCGCCCACAGTGATCGAGTCACCATCGTGCGAGACATCGTGCGCGAGCACGCCACCGACCGAGTCGTACTTCAGCAGGTGCGCGAGCGCCGCATTGTCGGTGAGGTCGTTGACCGCGACGATCTCGAGCTCACTGCCCTGGGCGAGAGCCGCCCTCAAGTAGTTGCGGCCGATGCGACCGAATCCGTTGATGCCGACTTTCACGCTCACGAGATCTCCTGTGGCTCTGGCGCTCTAGAGCGCCGGGTGGTGGTAGTGGTGGAGGTGGAGAAAAAGCGGTGGCCGGGGCGCGAGCCCCGGCCACGACGCCGCTTACGACAGTAGCAGGAGCCCGTCAGTCGTCGAACGAGCAGCGGCGAACCGATCGGCCACGTTCTGCCAGTCGACGATGTTCCAGAACGCCTTGACGTAGTCGGCCTTCACGTTGACGTAGTCGAGGTAGAAGGCGTGCTCCCACATGTCGAGCTGCAACAGCGGCACGGTGGTCTGCGCCGTGTTGCCCTGCTGATCGAACAGCTGCTGGATGATGAGGCGGCGGCCGATGGGGTCCCACGACAGCACGCCCCAGCCTGATCCCTGGATTCCCATCGAGGCGGCCGTGAAGTGCGCGACGAAAGCGTCGAACGATCCGAAGAACTCGTCGATCGCGGCCGCGAGTTCACCCGCGGGCTTATCGCCTCCGTTCGGCGAGAGGTTGGTCCAGAAGATCGAGTGGTTGATGTGGCCGCCGAGATGGAAAGCCAGGTCTTTCTCGAGTCGGTTGATGTTCGCGAAACTGCCCGACTCGCGCGCCTCGGCCATGCCCTCGAGCGCTGCATTCGCGCCCGCGACATAGGCGGCGTGGTGCTTCGAGTGGTGCAGTTCCATGATGCGACCGCTAATGTGCGGCTCAAGCGCCGCATAGTCATAACTCAGTTCGGGGAGGGTGTACACGGACATAGAGCGATATCTCCTCGCAGTTGTGCGGTCGGCCACCGGTCTTCGCCGACGGCCGCTCTGACAAGGCGTCAGTCTACCGAGGCCAACCCGCGACCCGTCGGGAGTGTTCCCTCGGGCTCTGCACGGAACTCAGCCGCCGTCGTAGTCCGGAGGCAGATTCGCATCGGTCCCCGGAATACCCAGAGACTCCGCCTGCTTATCAGCCATGGCCAGCAAGCGCCGGATGCGACCGGCCACGGCATCTTTCGTCATGGGAGGATCCGCGAAGTGCCCGAGCTCATCGAGGCTCGCGTCGCGGTGGTTCAAACGCAGCTGCCCGGCGTACCTCAAGTGATCAGGCAGGTCGTCGCCGAGAATCTCGAGCGCTCGCTCGACCCGCGCGCAGGCGGCGACAGCGGCTTGCGCTGAGCGACGCAGGTTCGCGTCGTCGAAGTTGACCAACCGATTCGCGGTCGCCCGTACTTCGCGTCTGGCCCTCAGTGCCTCCCAGTCGTCGACGGTCGAGACGGCACCGATGAGACGCAGCATCTGACTGATCTTCTCGCCGTCGCGAATCACCACGCGATGCACGCCGCGTACTTCGCGTGCTTTCGCCGAGATGCCGAGACGACCGGCGGCACCGACCAGCGCCATCGCCGCCTCGTTGCCGGGGCACGTGATCTCGAGCGCGGCAGAGCGGCCGGGGTCGGTGAGCGAGCCGTGCGCGAGGAAGGCACCGCGCCAGACTGCCGCGAGCTCGTCGTGCGACCCTGTCGTGAGCTTGTTCGGCAGACCCCGCACGGGTCGCCGTCGCGCGTCGAGCAACCCGGTCTGCCGCGCGAGCGTCTCCCCGCCCTCCAGAACTCGCACCACGTAGGCCGGCGTCTTGCGGATGCCGCCGGGCGAGAGCATCGCCGCGTCGCTGCGCATGCCGTAGAGCTCGACGAGATCTTTGCGCACTCGTCGCGCGATCGATGGTGTATCGAGCTCGACCTCGACGGCCACACGCCCCGAGATGAGGTGCAGCCCACCGGCGAATCTCAGAATGGTCGCGAGCTCGGCAGCGCGCACCGTGGTCTTCGTCACCGCGAGCCGCGAGAGTTCTTCCTTCACGTCAGCGGTCAGGGCCACAGAAGCCGTCCTCTCGAATCACGATCTGATGGTGGGTGTGCAGATCGACCCTACTCGCGTCCGAGGTCGCGGTGCTTCACGGTCACGGCGATGCCGGGCATGCCGCGCAGGTGCGCGGCCACATCGTCGATGAGCGCGACCGAGCGGTGCTTGCCGCCCGTGCAGCCGATCGCGATGGTCGCGTGGCGCTTGTTCTCGCGGGCATAGCCCTTGAGCACGGGCACGAGCATGGCGACGAAAGCATCACGGAATTCGCGAGCACCTTCCTGGGCGAGCACGTAGTCGCTCACTGCTGCATCCTGACCGGTCGACTCGCGCAGCTCAGGCTGCCAGAACGGATTCGGCAAGAAGCGGGCGTCTGCCACGATGTCTGCGTCGGCGGGCGAGCCGTACTTGAAACCGAAGCTCTCGAGCGTGATCGTCACTTCAGCAGTGCCCTGCGGAGCGAACACTTCTGTGACGGTCGTCGCCAACTGGTGAATATTGAACTCGGTCGTGTCGATGATGATGTCGGCAAGTTCACGAACCTCAAACATGCGCTCTCGCTCGCGTGCAATGCCGTCGAGCAGCGTGCCGTCTTCCTGCAGCGGGTGGGGTCGCCGCACTTGCTCAAAACGGCGCACGAGCACAGCATCCGTCGCCTCGAGGAATAGCACGCGGACGATGTCTCTCGACCGCAACTCTGCGATGATCGCGGCCAGGTCGGCGAAGAGCTTGCCGCCGCGCACGTCGACGACCGCGGCGATTCGCGGGAGCGCGCTGCCGGGGTGCACCGCCAGGTCGACGAGCGGACGCAGCATCTGCGGAGGAAGGTTGTCGACGACGTACCAGCCGAGGTCTTCGAGAGCGTTGGCGACTGTCGAGCGCCCCGCGCCCGACATGCCGGTGACGATGAGCACATCATGGGGTACGGCGTCGGGCATCGGTCCTCGAGAGCTCGTCAAAGTGGGCGGTTCCAGCCTAACCGCCAGACCTCAGGGCACGATGCACGAGTTCTGCGGTCGCCGGACCGATGCCGTCGACTGCCACGATCTCATCGACACTCGCCGCGCGCAGCCGTGTGACCGACCCGAAGTGCTTGAGCAGCTCGCGAATGCGCGACGGTCCGAGACCCGGCACGCTCGAGAGCACGGTGCGGATATCGCGGGAACGCGTGGTGCGCTGGTACCTCAGCGCGAAGCGATGCGCCTCGTCGCGCAACCGCTGCAGCAGAAACAGGGCGTCGGATGCCCGCGGCAGGATCACCGGAAACTCGCTGTCGGGCAGCCACACCTCTTCGAGCCGCTTCGCGATGCCGCAGACAGCGATGTCGTCGATGCCCTCGTCGCGCAGCGCTCGAGCTGCGGCGGCCACCTGCGGCTGCCCGCCGTCGATCACGAGCAGACCAGGGCGGTAGTGAAACGACTTGCGTGTCGGCGCCGGAGCGACCACGGGCTCGCCCGCGCCGTCGACGGTCGCATCGACCCCGTGGAGCTCTGGTGCTGCGGCATCGTCGTGCAGGTAGGCGAGGCGGCGGCGCAGCACCTGGTACACCGCGTCGGTGTCATCGCGCGCCTCGGCGATCGCGAATTTGCGGTACTGGTCTTTGCGCGGCAGCCCATCTTCGAAGACGACCATCGACGCGACCTGGTTCGTGCCGCCGAGGTGCGAGACGTCGAAGCACTCGAGCCGAAGCGGAGCCTCCTCGAGCCCGAGTGCCTCCTGCAGGTCGGCGAGGGCCTGCGACCGCGCTGTGAAGTCGCCGCTGCGTCGTGTCTTGTAGCGCACGAGCTCACCCGCCGCATTGGTGCCGACCGTCGCAGCGAGGGCGGCCTTCTCGCCGCGCTGCGCCGTCTTCACCGTGACCGCACCTCGCTCCCCCGCCGTGCGGCGCCGCTCAGTGAGTACGGTTTGCAGCGCAAGCACGTCGTCGGGCACTTCGGGCACGATCACTTCGCGAGCCGGCACGGTGGTTTCGTCGTAGGCGTTCTGCAGCACGGTGTCGACGAGCTCGGCGAGGGTGACGTCGAGCTCGGTGTCGACGACCCAGCCCCGCACGCCGCGAATGCGCCCGCCGCGCACGATGAACAGCTGCACGGCGGCTGCCAGCTCGTCGTGCGCGATGCCGAACACGTCGGCGTCGGTGTCATCGGTCATGACGACGGTGCTCTTCGCGAGGGCCGTCTCGAGCGCACCGATCTGGTCGCGCAGCCGGGCGGCGGACTCGTAGTCAAGCTCGTGCGCCGCCTCGGCCATGCGCGTCTTCAGGGCCTTCACGTGACCCTCGTCGTTGCCGCCCATGAACGAGGCGAAGTCGAGTGCGATGCTGCGGTGGTCTTCGGGCGAGATGCGGCCGACGCACGGTGCGGCGCACTTTCCGATGTCGCCGAGCAGACACGGCCGACCGGTGTCGTGGGCCCGCTTGTAGGTGCTGTCAGAACAGGATCGCATCGGAAATGCCTTGAGCATGAGGTCGACCGTCTCGCGCACGGCCCAGACCTTCGTGTACGGCCCGAAGTAGCGCGCGCCCGGGATACCGCGGGTGCGCGTCACCATCACCCGCGGCACGCGCTCCGCGAGCGTGATGGCCACATAGGGATAGGTCTTGTCGTCGCGGAACTTGACGTTGAACGGCGGCGCGAACTCTTTGATCCAGGTGTACTCAAGAGATAGCGCCTCGAGCTCGCTGCCCACGACCGTCCACTCGACTCCCTGCGCCGTCGTGACCATGCGCCTCG
The DNA here is from genome assembly GCF_019739195.1 of Microcella sp. NCBI lineage: Bacteria > Bacillati > Actinomycetota > Actinomycetes > Micrococcales > Microbacteriaceae > Microcella > Microcella sp. Next base: position 126,330 of record NZ_JAHHDS010000003.1, read on the forward strand.
TGCGCTCGTGCAGGCTCGTGACGGGTTGGAAGTAGTTGCTCAGGCGACTGCGCAGGTTCTTGGCCTTGCCGACGTAGAGCACACGCCGGTTCGCGTCGAGAAACCGGTAGACACCGGGATCGGTGGGAATCTCGCCGCGTTTCGGGCGCCACTCATCCCGCGAGGCCACCTCAGGCTCCCGAGACCTCGGCGAGCATCTCGCGCAAGAAGGCACCGGTGTGGCTCTCGTCGACGGTCGCGAGGTGCTCGGGAGTGCCCGTCGCGATGACCTGCCCGCCGCCGGCACCGCCCTCGGGCCCCAGGTCGATCAGCCAGTCGGCGGCACGAATCACGTCGAGATTGTGCTCGATGACGATGACGGTGTTGCCCTTGTCGACGAGACCGTTCAGCACCATGAGCAGCTTGCGCACGTCTTCAAAGTGCAGGCCGGTCGTCGGCTCGTCGAGCACGTAGACGCTGCGGCCATTCGACCGCTTCTGCAGCTCGGTCGCGAGCTTGACGCGCTGCGCTTCACCGCCCGAGAGCGTGGTGGCGCTCTGCCCGAGCCGCACGTAGCCGAGACCGACATCGACGAGAGTCTTCAAGAATCTGTGGATGGCCGAGATGGGCTCGAAGAACTCAGCAGCCTCTTCGATCGGCATGTCGAGAACTTCGGCGATGTTCTTGCCCTTGTAGTGCACAGTGAGCGTGTCGCGGTTATAGCGGGCTCCGCCGCAGACTTCGCACGCGACGTACACGTCGGGCAAGAAGTTCATCTCGATCTTGATCGTGCCATCGCCCGCGCAGTTCTCACAGCGCCCGCCCTTGACGTTGAAGCTGAATCGCCCGGGCAGGTAGCCGCGTGCCTTGGCCTCGAGAGTCTCGGCAAAGAGGGTGCGGATGCGGTCGAAGACGCCGGTGTAGGTCGCCGGGTTCGACCTCGGGGTGCGGCCGATGGGCGCCTGATCGACGTGCACCACCTTGTCGAGATGCTCGAGGCCCGTGACGCGCACATGCTTGCCCGGCACCTGACGCGCGCCGTTGAGCTTGTTGGCGAGCACCTTGTAGAGGATGTCGTTGACGAGCGACGACTTGCCCGAACCGCTCACCCCCGTGACAGCGACGAAGGCTCCGAGTGGAAAGTCAACCGTCACGTTCTGCAGATTGTTGGCCTTGGCGCCTTCGACCGTGAGCACGCGGTCGTGGTCGAGTGTGCGGCGCTCAACGACGTCGACGACCCTGCGGCGGCCCGCGAGATAGTCGCCCGTAATCGACGCCGGATTCGCGATGAGGCCGGCGTACGATCCCGAGTGCACGACTTCACCACCGTGCTCCCCCGCCCCGGGGCCAATGTCGACGATCCAGTCGGCGGTGCGGATGGTGTCTTCGTCGTGCTCGACGACGATGAGCGTGTTGCCGAGGTTCTTGAGTTTCACGAGCGTGTCGATGAGTCTGCGATTGTCTCGCTGGTGCAGCCCGATGCTGGGCTCGTCGAGCACGTAGAGCACACCCGTGAGCCCCGAGCCGATCTGCGTCGCAAGCCGGATGCGCTGCGCTTCGCCGCCCGAGAGGCTGCCTGCGGCGCGCGCCATGCTGAGGTAGCCGAGCCCGACCTCGAGCAGAAACTCGAGACGCGCCCTGATCTCACGCAGCACGGCGGCGGCGATGGCGGCCTCGCGCTCGGTGAGGGTGATCGCCTGCATGAACGCGTAGGCGTCGAGCAGGCTCAGCTCGGCGACCGACGAGATGCTGCGCCCGTCGACTGTCACCGCGAGCACTTCGGGCTTCAACCGGGCGCCGTCGCACTCAGAGCAGGGAACCTCACGCAGGTACTCGGCGAACCGCTGCTGAGACCAGTCGCTCTCGGCTTCGGCGTACTTGCGTTCGATGTAGGGGATCACGCCCTCGAACCCGGTCGAATAGGTCACGTCGCGGCCATAGCGGTTGCGCCACTTGACGCGCACGTCGAAATCGTTGCCGAGCAGAATGGCCTGCTGCGTACTCTCTTCGAGCTCGCCCCAGGGCGTGTCGAGCGAGAAGCCGAGGTCGCGGCCGAGCCCCGAGAGCAGCTTCTGGAAGTAGCTGTAGAGACCCTTTCCTTGCTGGTTCCACGGCAGGATGACGCCGTCATTGAGCGACAGCGAGGGGTCGCCGATGAGCAGGTCGACATCGACCGCCATGCGGGTGCCGAGCCCCGAGCAGACCGGGCAGGCGCCGAACGGGGCGTTGAACGAGAACGTGCGGGGCTCGATCTCGGTGAGCTGCAGCGGGTGACGATTGGGGCAGCTCAGCCGCTCGCTGAATGTGCGGGTGCCGTCGGGCCCTTCGCGGTCGACGAAGTCGATGACGACGAGGCCGTCGGCGAGGCCGAGGGCCGTCTCGAGCGAGTCGGTGAGCCGGGTGAGGGCCTCGTCGTTCGCCACGAGTCGGTCGACGACGACGGCGATGTCGTGCTTCACCTGCTTCTTCAGCGTTGGGGGCTCGCTGAGCTGCACGACCTCGCCATCGACGACGGCACGGGCGTAGCCTCCCGCGGCCAGCTCACGGAAGAGGTCGACGAACTCGCCCTTCTTCTGACTGACCACCGGGGCGAGCACCTGGAAACGGGTGCCGGTCTCGAGCGTCATGAGCTCGTCGGCGATCTGCTGCACCGTCTGGCGCTGAATGCGCTCGCCGCACTCGGGGCAGTGCGGGGTGCCGACTCGAGCCCAGAGCAGGCGCATGTAGTCGTAGATCTCGGTGATCGTGCCCACGGTCGAGCGCGGGTTGCGGTTGGTCGACTTCTGGTCGATCGAGACGGCAGGGCTCAGCCCCTCGATGAAGTCGACGTCGGGCCGGTCGACCTGACCTAAGAACTGGCGTGCGTAGGCCGAGAGCGACTCGACGTAGCGACGCTGCCCCTCGGCGAAGATCGTGTCGAAGGCGAGCGAGCTCTTGCCCGATCCCGACAGACCGGTGAAGACGACGAGCGCGTCGCGCGGAATCACGAGGTCGACATCGCGCAGGTTGTGCACGCGCGCACCGCGCACACTCAGATGGGGAGCAGTCTCAAGAGGGGTCGCCGACACTCTCGCCATTGTAGGTGCGGCTCCCGACAGTCTCCCCCGCGCGGGCGTCTACAGAGCAGGGCTCAGCGCTATCAGTCCGAAGACACTGCGATGCCGTCTACCGGGTACCGAGCCGCCAGAGCAGCCACCTCGGTGCCGGTGTACGGCCACTCTGTTACCGCGGGCGGCTCCGTGGTCTTGCGAGCGATGATCCAGCTCGTCGCGGCGGAGTGGGTGGTGCTGAAGGCGAGCAGAGGCAGTCGTGGATCGTCAGGCGAGAACGGGTGGGGCTCAACCTGCATGCGCACGTCGACTGACGACCCCGTCTCGACAACCTCGAACCCCAGCATCGGCGTGAAGAGTTGGCGCAGCCCATCAGGAGACATGCGCCAGAAGTCGTTCGGCCGCGCGTGGGTCGGCCAGGCCCACGGAGCGTGGTGCAGAGCGTATCCCCCGGGCACGAGAACGGTCGCGCACGCGCGCGCGACGAGCCACGGGGCGGCGACGTGCTCGAGCAGGCTGCCCGAGTAGACGATCGCGGCGCTGGCAACACCGGCGGCCAGATCAAGTTCGTGCACGTCGGCTACCAGGTCGACCCCGATACCTGGGTGGATGTCGACTCCGATCACCTCCCGGTTCGGGAACTTCTCGCGCAAGGAACGATCGTCTTCTGCACGGCCCGTGCGCACTCCGAGTGCAAGCACACGACCGGGCGGTGCGGCCTCGATCGCTTCGCGGGCGGCATCGCGCCAGTCGCGCCCTTCTGTGTCTGTGGGTACAACCGGCAGCGGATGCCGTGGTGCGGGAACGATGCACCGCACAGCGAGGTGCCCAGTCTCGCCCAGGAACTCGAGTTCGACGTCGGGAGGGCCGGGCAAATAGGCCGAGAAGCCCGCGGTTGCCATTGCCTCGTTTCCTCCGAAAAACACAGGAAGATCGGGACGATGGAGTACGACGGTAGCAACGCTTCCCGAGCGGGTCGCCAGGGTGAGGCCGTTCACGGGGAAACCCCCGCAGTGCGCCCATCCCGTGACGTGCGTGCCATGCGGATCGCACCAGTAGCGATCGATGGTCACGGCGAGTGTCGGGGTTTCGGTGATGGGAGCGGCGGGGAGCGGCCGACGGAGGATGCGCACAGGTCGAGGCTAGCCCCGGTACGCGCGCGGTTCGAGCGCTGCTCGAGGGGCGCTCAGCGCACGTGCCCCGCCTCGACCATGCCACGCAGATCTTTCTTGAGGTCTTGCACTTCGTCGCGCAATCGAGCGGCGAGCTCGAACTTGAGCTCTTCGGCCGCCGTGAGCATCTGGGCCGTGAGGTCGGCGATGATCGACTCGAGCTCGGCCGCCCCCTCTGCGCCGCGCCCCTCGCGCCGCAGCCCCGGAGTCGGCGACTTTTTGCCGCCACCAGCCGCGGCGCGCCGGCTCGCGAGCAGTTCGGCCGTGTCGGCGCCTTCGCGCGCGAGTTGGTCGGTGATGTCGGCAATCTTCTTGCGCAGCGGCGTCGGGTCGATGCCGTTCTCGAGGTTGTAGGCGACCTGCCGCTCACGACGCCTCGTCGTCTCGTCGATCGCTTGCGCCATCGAGGGCGTGACGACGTCGGCGTACATGTGCACCTCGCCTGACACGTTACGGGCCGCGCGGCCGATGGTCTGGATGAGCGAGGTCGACGATCTCAAAAAGCCTTCTTTGTCGGCGTCGAGAATGGCCACGAGAGACACTTCGGGCAGATCGAGACCCTCGCGCAACAGGTTGATGCCGACGAGCACGTCGTAGACACCCTGACGCAGCTCGCTCAACAGCTCAACGCGGCGCAGGGTGTCGACATCGGAGTGCAGATAGCGCACGCGCACACCGGCGTCGGTCAAGAAGTCGGTGAGCTCTTCGGCCATCTTTTTGGTGAGGGTCGTCACGAGCACGCGCTCGTCACGCTCAGTGCGCTGGCGGATCTGTTCGAGCAAATCGTCGATCTGGCCCTTGCTCGGCTTGACGACGATCTGCGGGTCGACGAGGCCGGTCGGCCGGATAATCTGCTCGACGATCGAGTCGGTGATGCCGAGCTCGTACTTGCCGGGCGTGGCCGAGAGGTAGACCTTCTGGCCCGTGCGCTCGAGAAATTCTTCCCACCGCAACGGACGGTTGTCGAGCGCACTCGGCAGTCGGAAGCCGTGCTCGACGAGCGTGCGCTTGCGCGAGGCATCGCCCTCGTACATTGCGCCGATCTGCGGCACCGTGACGTGGCTCTCATCGATCACGACGAGGAAGTCATCGGGAAAATAATCGAGCAGGCAGTTCGGCGGTTCGCCTGGCGCCCGGCCGTCAATGTGGCGCGAGTAGTTCTCGATGCCGTTGCAGAAGCCGATCTGTTCCATCATCTCGAGGTCGAAGGTCGTGCGCATGCGCAGGCGCTGAGCCTCGAGCAGCTTTCCCTGCCGTTCGAGCTCGGCAAGCCTCGGCTCAAGCTCTTCTCTGATCGACACGATCGCACGCTGCATGGTGTCGGGCGAGGCGGCGTAGTGCGTCGCCGGGAACACCGAGACAGCATCGAGCGCACGCACAACGTCGCCCGTGAGCGGGTGCAGAGCGTAGAGAGCCTCGATCTCGTCGCCGAACATCTCGATGCGTATCGCGAGCTCTTCGTACATCGGGATGATCTCGATAGTGTCGCCGCGCACCCGGAACTTGCCGCGCGAGAAGTCAACATCGTTGCGCTGGTACTGCATGCCCACGAACTTGCGAATGAGCACGTCACGGGGAATGCTCTGCCCCACCTGCAGGGCGACCATGGCCTCGAGGTACTCTTCTGCCGCGCCGAGGCCGTAGATGCACGAGACGGTTGAGACCACGATGACGTCTCGACGGCTGAGCAGTGAGTTCGTCGTCGAATGGCGTAGCCGCTCTACTTCGGCGTTGACCGAGCTGTCTTTCTCGATGAAGGTATCGGTCTGCGGCACGTACGCCTCGGGCTGGTAGTAGTCGTAGTACGAGACGAAGTACTCGATCGCGTTGTGCGGCATGAGATCGCGGAACTCGGTCGCGAGCTGCGCAGCGAGCGTCTTGTTGTGCGCGAGCACGAGTGTCGGGCGCTGCACCTGCTCGATCAGCCAGGCCGTCGTCGCCGACTTTCCGGTGCCCGTCGCGCCGAGCAGCACGATGTCGGTCTCTCCCGCGTTGATGCGCGCGGCGAGCTCAGCGATGGCCTGTGGTTGATCGCCGCTCGGACGGTAGACGCTCACGACTTCGAACGGCCGCACCGAGCGAGTGGGTTCCATGCCCCTCAGTCTACGAAGAGGGGTCTGACACTGCGGTGTGACCCGAACGGCGAGCGACGAGTTGCTGCCAGAGAGCATCCGTCTGCTGCTCGGTGCTCTCGATCGTGCCGCTCGTGTCGATCACGACGTCGGCGACGGCGAGGCGCTCGTCATCGGTCGCCTGGGCGTCGATACGGCGCTGTGCGGATGCTCGGTCGACGCCGCGCAGGGCGACGAGTCGCTCGACGCGCACGTCGGCGGGTGCGTGCACTACGACGACGAGCGCGAACTCGTCGGCCGACCTGGCCTCGACGAGCAGGGGCACGTCGTAGACGACGACGGCGTCGGGCTGCGCGCTCTCGATCTCGGCGAGTCGTTCGCGGTAGAGCCGGGCGACCTCGGGGTGCACGATCGCGTTCAGATCACAACGTGCAGTGCCATCGGCGAAGACGATGTGCCCCAGCGCCGCGCGATCGAGCGAGCCATCGGGTGCGATCACCGCTTCGCCGAAGCGGGCGCGCACCGCCGCCAGGCCAGGCGAGCCCGGTGCGACCGCTGTGCGCGCGAGCTCATCGGCATCGATGACGACCGCTCCGTGTTGAGCGAGGCGGCGCGCCACTGTCGACTTGCCGGCGGCGATTCCACCCGTGAGCCCGATCACATCCACGGCCCGACCCTAACGGTTGGTCGCGGGTGCCAGCGGGTAGCATGAGGGCCAGTCGCTTCCCGGAGGTCTCTGTGCTCGAACTGCTCACCGGAACTGGGCTCGCCGTCGCCGCGGGCCTCAACGCCTACGTGCCGTTGCTGATTCTCGGCCTCGCAGGCCGTTTCCTCGACTTCATCGAGTTGCCCACGGGCTGGGCCTGGTTGCAGAACGAATGGGTGCTGCTCATTCTCGCGGTGCTGCTGGTGGTCGAGATCGTCGCGGACAAGATTCCGGCCGTCGACTCGATCAATGACTGGATCCAGTCGATCGTGCGCCCGGCGGCGGGCGGCATCGTGTTCGGCACGGGCAGCGCGACGCAGACCGCGGCCGTGACCGACCCTGCTGCGTTCTTCGAGTCGAATCAGTGGGTGCCGGTCGTGGCCGGCATCGTCATCGCCCTGGGCGTGCACGCGACCAAGATGTTCGTGCGCCCCGCGGCGAACGCCCTCACGGCGGGCGCCGCCGCCCCCGTGCTGTCGACAGGCGAAGACATCGGCGCGGTGATGTTCAGTCTGTTCGCGATCCTCATCCCGATTCTCGTGATCATCGCGCTCATCGCACTGGTCGTCATCGTGTTCTCGATTTTCCGCCGCATGCGCAGGCGGCGGCAGTCGGTGGCACCCGCGTAGGCTTCTGGTCGCCACCTCGCACCACCCGGCAATTCGACCAACGCAGAACGGGCCGCCCCGCAGGGCGACCCGTTCGAGCTTCTCGTGCGAGAACTGCTAGCTGTTGCTCGAGAGCTTCTCGCGCAGAGCGGCGAGCGACTCGTCGTCGGCGAGCGTGCCGGCCGAGGCCGCCTCGCTCGTGAAGCCGGCAGCGGCGGGCAGCTCGTTGTCTTCGTCGGCGAGGGCCGCGATGACCTGCTTCTTGTGCTGCTCCCAGCGAGCCTGGGCAGCGGCGTAGTCCTGCTCCCACTTGGCACGCTGCTCGTCGAACCCGTCTTTCCACTCCTGCGTCTCAGAGTCGAAGCCCTCGGGGTACTTGTAGTTGCCCGCCTCGTCGTACTCGGTCGGCATACCGTAGACGGCCGGGTCGAACTCGGCGCTCTCGGGGTCGACGCCCTCGTTGGCCTGCTTGAGGCTCAGCGAGATGCGGCGACGCTCGAGATCGATGTCGATGACCTTGACGAAGACCTCGTCATTGACCGACACGATCTGCTCGGCGAGCTCGACGTGCTTGGCCGAGAGCTCCGAGATGTGCACGAGGCCCTCGATGCCGTCGGCAACGCGCACGAAGGCGCCGAACGGAACAAGCTTCGTGACCTTGCCCGGGGCAACCTGGCCGATGGCGTGCGTACGAGCGAAGACCTGCCACGGGTCTTCCTGCGTCGCCTTGAGCGACAGCGACACGCGCTCGCGCTCGAGGTCGACTTCGAGAATCTCGACCGTGACTTCCTGACCGACCTCAACGACCTCGCTGGCGTGCTCGATGTGCTTCCAGCTGAGCTCGGAGACGTGCACCAGGCCGTCGACGCCGCCGAGGTCGACGAACGCACCGAAGTTGACGATCGACGACACGACGCCCTTGCGAACCTGGCCCTTGGCGAGGTTGTTGAGGAAGGTCGAACGGCTCTCCGACTGCGTCTGCTCAAGCAGCGCGCGGCGCGAGAGAACGACGTTGTTGCGGTTCTTGTCGAGCTCGAGGATCTTGGCCTCGATCTCCTGGCCCAGGTACGGAGTGAGGTCGCGCACGCGGCGCAGCTCGATGAGCGATGCGGGCAAGAAGCCGCGCAGGCCGATGTCGACGATGAGGCCGCCCTTGACGACCTCGATGACGGTGCCGGTGACGACGCCGTCAGCGTCTTTGATCTTCTCGACGTCGCCCCATGCGCGCTCGTACTGGGCACGCTTCTTGGAGAGGATCAGGCGACCCTCTTTGTCTTCCTTCTGGAGGACGAGGGCCTCGACCATGTCGCCGACGGCGACAACCTCGGTCGGGTCGACATCGTGCTTGATCGACAGCTCGCGCGAGGGGATGACACCCTCGGTCTTGTAGCCGACATCGAGGAGGACCTCGTCGCGGTCGATCTTGACGACGGTTCCTTCGATGAGGTCGCCGTCGTTGAAGAACTTGAGAGTCAGTTCGACCGCGGCCAGAAAGTCTTCGGCAGAGCCAATGTCATTGATGGCGATCTGCTGAGGTGCCTTGGTCGTTACGGGGGTCATGTAGTGGTTGCTCCGATGCGGACAGGAATCAGGCCGTGACGACGTGGTACGAGAGAGTCGCCAAGGCATGCGGACAGGACTGCCGTCAAATCGACGACTCTCCAGCCTACCCCGCCGCCCAGACGGGCGGCAAACCGCGAACGCCGCCGGGTCAGTCGAGCAGCGCTGACTTCAGGGTGTCGAGTCCGACACCGCCGAGGTCGAGCGCGTTCTTGTGGAAGACCTTGTTCGAGAACGACGCGCCCTCTTTCGCCTTGTACGCGTCGCGGATCTGCTCCCAGATGCGCTGGCCGACCTTGTATGACGGAGCTTGGCCGGGCCAGCCGAGGTAGCGGTTCACCTCGAAGGTCACGAAGCCGTCGTTCATGTTGACGTTCTTGCGCATGAAGGCGAACGCGTCGTCGCTCGTCCATACCTGGCCCGTCTCAGGGTGGATCTTGCCGAGGTGCACACCGATGTCGAGCACGACACGCGCCGCGCGCATGCGCTGGCCGTCGAGCATCCCAAGGCGGTCGGCCGGGTCGTCGAGGTAGCCGAGCTCCTCCATGAGCCGCTCGGCGTAGAGCGCCCAGCCCTCCGCGTGCCCGCTCGTACCCGCGAGCAGGCGGCGCCACGAGTTGAGTTGCGCGCGGTTGTACACGGCCTGGCCGATCTGCAGGTGATGGCCGGGAACCCCCTCGTGGTACACGGTCGTCGTTTCGCGCCAGGTGTCGAACTCGTCGACGCCCTCGGGAATGCTCCACCACATACGGCCCGGCCGCGAGAAGTCGTCGGTGGGGCCGGTGTAGTAGATCGCTCCCCCGGCGGTGGGCGCGATCATGCACTCAAGCGCCTTCACCGGCTCAGGTATCTCGAAGTGCGTACGAGAGAGCTCGGCGATGGCGGTGTCGCTCAAGTTCTGCATCCACGCTTTGAGCGCGTCGCGGCCGTGCAGCTTGCGCGCCGGATCCTTCTCGAGGTGCGCGATGGCTTCCTCGACGCTCGCGCCGGGCAGGATCTCTCCCGCGACGCGCGTCTGCTCCTCGACCATGCGGGCGAGCTCCTCGATGCCCCACTCGTAGGTCTCATCGAGGTCGATCGTGGCCCCGAGGAACCGTCGCGACATGAGCCCGTAGAGCTCTCTGCCGACGGCGTCGTGCTCGTGAGCAGCCGGAGCGAGCTCTGACTCGAGGAAAGTAGCGAACGCGCCGTACGCCTCGGCAGCGGCTGCTGCACCCCGCTGCAGGTCGGCCCGCAGCGACTCCGGCACTTCGCCGCCCTCGATCGCGGCCTCGGCGGCGAATTCGGGGAAAAACCCGTCGGCGGCCGCGTTGCGGCGCGCCTGGGCAAGCACCTCGGTCACCTGGCGACGCGCCGGAGTGTTGCCGGCGGCGATGCCCTCGCGCAACGTCTCGGTGTAGCCCTCCAGAGCGCCGGCCACGTTGCCGAGCTTGCGGGAGATGATGCCCCAATCGTGCTCGGTGGCCGTCGGCATGAGGTCGAAGATCTCTCGGATGCCCTGCGCGGGCGAGGCGAGCACGTTGAGGTCGCGCTGATCCCAGCCGGCGGCGGCGAGTTCGAGGTCGAGCGAGAGCTCTGCAGACAGATCGGTGATCGTCACACGGTCGGTGTCGTCGACGGGAGTCGCCGCGGCGAGCTGTTCAAGAGCCGCGCGCGCCGCGTCTTCGTACGTGGCTCGCCCCGCGGGCGAGAAGTCCTGGTACTCGTCGAGACGTCCCTCGGCGCCGATGTACGTCGCAAGATCGGGGCTCAGCTCGACGAGCGTGGCGACCCACTGCTCGGCGATGGCGTCGACGTCGGTGGCGGGGCGTGAGGTTGCGCTGTCAGACATGCGTGCGAGCCTAACGCTCACCGTGCCGTGACCGGTATCAGCGCGCGGCCCGTCGGCCTGTCAGACACTCTGCCTGGCCGTTAGTGCGCGGCGTCATCCCAATCACGACCGATGCCGACCTGCACCTCGAGGGGCACGGCGAGCTCGGCCGCAGACCCCATGCGCGCGCGCACGATCGACTCCAGCGCCTCGTGCTCTCCGGGGGCCACCTCGAAGACGAGCTCGTCGTGCACCTGCAGCAGCAGGCGAGAACGGAGGGAGTCTTTCGCCATGTCGGCGGCGACGTCGATCATCGCGATCTTCATGATGTCGGCGGCAGAGCCCTGGATGGGAGCGTTGAGCGCTTGCCGCTCGGCGTTGTCGCGCAGAACGCGATTCGGGCTCGCGAGGTCGGGGAACGGCCTGCGGCGGCCGAAGATGGTCTCGGTGTAGCCGTCGGCGCGCGCCTGCTCGACGACGCTGCGCAGATAGTCGCGCACCGCGCCGAATCGAGCGAAGTAGTCGGTCATCAACTGCTTCGCCTCTTTCGAGTCGATGCGAAGCTGCTTGCTGAGCCCGAACGCGCTGAGCCCGTAAGCGAGGCCGTAGCTCATGGCCTTGACCTTCGTGCGCATCTCGCTCGTCACGTCGGCAGGCTCGACCCCGAAGATGCGGGCGCCCACGAACCGGTGCAGGTCCTCCCCCGACTTAAAGGCCTCGATGAGCCCGTCGTCGCCCGACAGGTGCGCCATGATGCGCATCTCGATCTGCGAGTAGTCGGCGGTCAGCAGCCCGTCGAACCCCTCGCTCGCCACGAAGGCCGCGCGAATACGGTGGCCGACCTCGGTACGCACCGGGATGTTCTGCAGGTTGGGGTCGGTCGACGAGATGCGCCCGGTCGTCGTGCCCGTCTGGTCGTAGGTCGTGTGGATGCGGCCGTCGGCCGCGGTAGCAGTCGACAGGGTCTCGACGATCTGCCGCAGCTTCGTCGCGTCGCGGTGCTGCAGCAGCAGACCGAGGAAGGGGTGCGGATGCGCCTCCTGCAGATCGGCGAGGGCTGCCGCGTCAGTCGAGTAGCCCGTCTTCGTCGCACGAGTCTTGGGCATGCCCAGCTCGTCGAAGAGAACCTCTTGCAGCTGCTTCGGCGAGCCGAGGTTGACCTCTCGGCCGATCTCGGCGAAGGCCTGCTGGGCGAGAGCGGCACTCGTTTCGCCGAGCTCGGCGCTGATCGAGTCGAGGGCGGCGCGATCGACGGCGATGCCCGTGCGCTGCATGCGCGCGATCACCGCGGCGGTCGGCAGCTCGATCTCGGTGAGCACGCGCACGCTCGTCTCCGGCAGCGTCTCTCGCTGCTCGGCCACGAGCCGGTGAAGAAACCATGCGACGGTCGCAGGGCTGATGCTCTCGGTATCGGGCACGAGCTGGTTCGGATCAGCCTGCGGCATCGACTCGCCGAGCACGTCGTGCACGAGGTCTGCGAGGTCGTACGACTTCGCACCCGGGCGCTCGAGCCACGCAGCGAGCCGGGTGTCCCACACCACTCCGGCAAGTTCGATGTCGAGGGCCGCGAGCACACTGGTGGCCGTCTTGGCATCGGCGAGCAGCTTGGGGGCGTCGCTCGACAGCCAGGCCTCGAGCGCGGCGTAGTCGGGCCGGTGTGCGGCCCAGTTGACCTGCACCGTCTCGGTCGCGGTCGCCAGCCCGAAGGCCGCGAGCTCGCCATGCGGAGCATCCACCACGACAGCGACCTCGGTGCCCGCTGTCGAGGCCAGCCACTTCGCCAGCTCTTCATCGACGAGGGTGCGAACGGTCGGAAGGTCTGTGCGTGCCTCGGCCTGCACAGGCTCGCCCATGTCGGCTCCCTCGGCCTCGGCGAGCTTCAGCACGCGCTCGGTCAGGGTGCGGAACTGCAGCCGCTCGAACACCTGCTTCACCGCGGCGACATCCATGGGACGACGGTCGAGGTCATGCGGACCGATGGGCAGCTCGAGATCGGTGACGAGCCGGTTGAGGCGGCGATTGCGCTCGGCGCGGTCACGCTGCTCGCGCAGATTCGCGCCGACGACTCCCCCGATCTCGTCGATGTGCTCCCAGATTCCGTCGAGAGAGCCATACTGCGTGATCCACTTCACAGCCGTCTTCTCGCCGACCTTGTCGATGCCGGGCAGATTGTCGCTCGTCTCGCCGACGAGAGCGGCGATCTCGGGGTACTGCTCGGGGTTGATGCCGTAGCGCTCTCGCACAGCCTCGGGGTCGTACCGTTTGAGTTCACTGACCCCCCGGGCATTCGGGTACAGCAGCGTGACGTCGTCGGTGACGAGCTGGATCGTGTCGCGGTCGCCCGAGACCACGAGCACGTGGAAGCCCTCGGCCGCGCCGCGCGTCGCGAGAGTGGCGAGAATGTCGTCGGCCTCGAAATCTTCTTTCGTGAGAGTCGGGATGCTCATGGCCGCAAGCGCCTCCTGCAGCAGCGGCACCTGCCCCACGAACTCGGGCGGCGTCTCGCCGCGCGTGCCCTTGTACTCGGGGTACTCGCGTGTGCGGAACGAGTAGCGCGAGATGTCGAAGGCCACCGCGACGTGCGTCGGCTTCTCTTTCGCCAGCAGGCTCAGGAACATCGAGAGAAAGCCGTGGATGGCGTTGGTGTGCTGCCCGTCGCGCGTGACGAAGCTGTCGATCGGCAGGGCGTAGAACGCGCGGAAGGCGAGCGAGTGGCCGTCGACGATGAGGAGGATAGGCTTTTCTGAGTCCGTCACGCGGCTCAGCCTACTCAGGCGGTCCGACCCTGAAGCCGAAGAATCGGCGCCCTTCGAGGATGCTCTCCATGACTCTGCTGCCCCCCGACCTCGACCCTGAACTCATCGAGCGCCTCGTCGCCACCGGCGGCGGCGATCTGTGCCGCAAGATGGGCATCGAGTTTCACGAGCTCTCGGCCGAACGCTCGGTCGCGACTATGCCGGTCGAGGGCAACACGCAGGTGATCGGCCTGTTGCACGGCGGAGCACACGTCGTGTTGGGCGAGAGCCTCGGGTCGATCTCGTCGGCGATCCACGGCGGCCCCGATCGGTACGCGGTCGGCATCGAGATCAACGCGACGCACAGCCGATCGGTCACCGAGGGCGTCGTGACAGCGACCTGCACCGCGCTCGTGCTCGGCCGCACGCTCTGCACGCACGAGATCGTCATCACCGATGAGCAGGGCCGTCGTCTGTCGACGGTGCGCATGACGAACATGCTGCGCGACCGCTGACCAGAGGCCGCAGAGGCTACTCCGCCTGAGTGCCTTCGGTCTCGTCCGGCGACGCTGCCGCCGACTTCTTCGCGGAATCTTTCTTGGTGCCGAGCTGGTCGATGATCGCCTGGGCCACGGCCTGCATGGTCGTGCGGCGGTCCATCGAGGCCTTCTGGATCCAGCGGAAGGCCTCGGGCTCGCTGAGACCCATGCGCTCGTTGAGGAGGCCCTTGGCGCGATCGACGAGCTTGCGCGTCTCGAAGCGCTCGACGAGATCGGCGACCTCGGTCTCGAGAGTGAGGATCTGCTGGTAGCGGCTGAGCGCGATCTCGATCGCAGGCAGCAGGTCATTGGGCGTGAACGGCTTGACGACGTAGGCGAGCGCTCCGGCCTCACTGGCCTGCTCGACGAGCTCTTTCTGGCTAAACGCCGTCAACAGCACGACCGGAGCGATGTGGTTCTCACTCAGGCGCTTTGCCGCCTCGATGCCATCGAGCTGCGGCATGCGGATGTCCATGATCACGAGATCGGGACGCAGTTCGGTGGCCAGCGCCACGGCCGTCTCGCCGTCACCCGCCTCGCCGACGACGTCGAAACCGTTGTCGCGCAGGATCTCGACGATGTCCATGCGGATCAACGACTCGTCCTCCGCGACGACGACACGACGGGGGGCTGCTGTGCTCGAATCCTGGTCACTCACGCGTGAGAGCCTACGGTATCGTCGAGGCCACAGGGCCGAGCACGCGCCCTATGCCGGCTTGGCGGAATGGTAGACGCGGCGCACTCAAAATGCGTTGTCCGAGAGGACGTGTGGGTTCGAGCCCCACAGCCGGTACAACGTCGAAGGGCCCCTGTCGTGAGACAGGGGCCCTTCGTGCGCGGGTCAGTCGGCGTGCTCACCAGCCTGCCAGGCCGGAGCCTTGGCGTTGATGGCGTCGCCGACGACGTGCACCCGCAGGTCGTTGGTCGATCCGGAGATGCCGGGAGGGGAACCCGAGATGACGACGACCTTGTCGCCCTCATCTGCGAGACCCTCGCGCAGCAGCACACTGTCGACCTGGCGGTACATCTCATCAGTGTGCGTCACGCGATCGACCAGGAACGACTCGATTCCCCAGGTGAGCGACATGCGCCGCTGGATCGACTCGTAGGGCGTAAAGGCCTTCATCGGAATGCGGAAGCGCAGTCGCGACATGCGTCGCGCAGAATCACCCGACTCGGTGAAGACGCACACGTACTTCGCATCGACGAAGTCGGCCACCTCTGCCGCGGCCAGCGTGATGGCGCCACCCTGGGTGCGGGGCTTCGTGCCGAGCGGAGGAATGCGCTCGAGACCGTGCTCCTCCGTCGAGGCGATGATGCGCGCCATCGTCGAGACGGTGATCACCGGAAACTCGCCGACGCTCGTCTCGCCGCTCAACATGACCGCGTCGGCACCGTCGAGCACCGCGTTCGCGACGTCGCTCGTCTCCGCGCGTGTGGGAATCGGGCTGCTGATCATCGATTCGAGCATCTGCGTGGCCACGATCACCGGCTTCGCCATGCGCCGAGCGAGTTCGACGGCGCGCTTCTGCACGATCGGAACGGCTTCGAGAGGCAGCTCGACACCGAGATCGCCGCGCGCGACCATGATGCCGTCGAACACGTCGACAATGCCTTCGAGCGCCTCGACGGCCTGCGGCTTCTCGATCTTGGCGATCACGGGAACCGTGCGGCCTTCTTCGCGCATGATCTGGTGCACGCGGTTGACATCGGAGGCGTTGCGCACGAACGACAGAGCGATGTAGTCGGCACCGAGCTTGAGTCCCCAGCGCAGGTCGTCCTCGTCCTTGTCCGAGAGCGCGGGCACATTGACCGCCACCCCGGGAAGGTTGATGCCCTTGTTGTTCGAGACGGTTCCCGCCACGATCACCTCGGTGCGCACGCGCACGCCATCGCTATCGATCACGCGCACGCGCACCTTGCCGTCGTCAATGAGCAGGAAGTCGCCCGGGTTGACGTCAGCGGGAAGGCCCTTGTACGTGGTGCTGCAGATCTCACGGGTTCCCGCGATGTCTTCGGTCGTGATCGTGAAAATGTCGCCTTCGGCCAGCTCGTGCGGACCGTTCTCGAACTTGCCGAGTCGGATCTTCGGACCCTGTAGATCGACGAGGATCGCGACTGCCTTGTCGGCGTCGGCCGCTGCCCGCCGCACCGTGCTGTAGATCTCCTCGTGCACGTCGTAGGTGCCGTGGCTGAGGTTCATGCGGGCGACGTTCACGCCCGCTTCGATGATGGC
This sequence comes from Microcella sp., assembly GCF_019739195.1. Lineage (NCBI taxonomy): Bacteria > Bacillati > Actinomycetota > Actinomycetes > Micrococcales > Microbacteriaceae > Microcella > Microcella sp. Next base: position 142,797 of record NZ_JAHHDS010000003.1, read on the forward strand.
TCTGATGTTCTCGTAGCTGGATGTCGCCGGCCCAAGGGTGGCGACGATCTTTGCGCGTCTCATGACTTCCTCACGTGGTGGTGGTGGTAGGGGTGGAACGTGATGGGGCGGCTGACGGCGTGCCGGTTCGCGTCGTGCCGACTATACGGTGAGCGGCCGATCGGTCGCACGCACGGGCGCGGGCAGGTCGCTTGCGCCTTGCAGGTAGGTGTCGACGGATGCCGCCGCTGCACGGCCCTCGGCGATCGCCCAGACGATGAGGGAGGCACCGCGTCCGGCGTCGCCTGCGACGAAGACTCCCGCCTCGTTGGTGGAGTAGTCGGCTTCGCGGTCGACGGCGCCCGATGCCGCGAACGGCAGGCCGAGCTGGTCGTCGAGCCCGCCGTGCTGAGCGCCGGTGAAGCCGAGCGCCAGCAGCACGAGGTCGGCGGGAATCTCGCGCTCGGTGCCGGCCTTGGGAACACGGCGGCCATCAACGTACTCAGTCTCTGCCACACGGATCGCCCGCACCTCGCCCGCGGCGTTGCTCAAGAACTCCACGGTCGACGCCAGGTAGACGCGATCGCCGCCCTCCTCATGCGCGCTCTGCACCTCGAAGAGGGTCGGCTGCACGGGCCACGGCTGAGACTCGGGCCGCTCGTGCGGGGGCTGCTTGCCGATCGCGAGGTTGGTCACCGACAGGGCGCCGTGCCGGTGAGCCGTGCCAATGCAGTCAGCGCCGGTGTCGCCACCTCCGAGCACGACGACGTGCTTGCCCTCGGCGGTGATCTGGTCGGCGACCGTGTCGCCGGCCTGAACCCGGTTCGATTGGGTCAGGTAGTCCATCGCGTAGTGGATGCCAAGCGCGTCGCGGCCAGGAATGGGCAGATCGCGCGGCACGGGTGCGCCGGTCGCGATCACGACCGCGTCGTAGCGTGCGCGCAGCTCGTCCCACGTGATGTCGACGCCGATCTCCACACCGGCCCGGAAGCGCGTGCCCTCGGCCTGCATCTGCGTGAGGCGGGCATCCAGATGCCGCTTCTCCATCTTGAAATCGGGGATGCCGTACCGCAGTAGCCCACCGATGCGGTCATCCTTCTCGAAGACGGCGACCGTGTGCCCAACCCGTGTGAGCTGCTGCGCGGCGGCGAGACCCGCGGGCCCCGAACCCACCACGGCGACGGTCTTGCCCGTAAGCCGCTCGGGAGGCATCGGCTGCACCCAGCCGTTGTTCCAGGCGTTCTCGATGATCGAGGCCTCGACCTGCTTGATGGTCACTGCGGGTTGGTTGATCGCGAGCACGCACGACGACTCACACGGCGCCGGGCAGAGCTTGCCCGTGAACTCAGGAAAGTTGTTCGTCGCGTGCAGCCGCTCAATCGCCTGACGGCCCTCGCCACGCCACGTCAGGTCGTTCCATTCGGGAATCAGATTGCCGAGCGGACAGCCCTGATGGCAGAACGGGATGCCGCAGTCCATGCAGCGCCCCGCCTGACGGCGGAGCACTCCGGGGTCACCCTGCTCGTAGACCTCTTTCCAGTCCATGAGCCGCAACGGCACCGGCCGGCGCGCCGGCAGTTCTCGTTCGGGCACGTTGATGAAGCCACGGGGGTCAGCCACCGGTCACCTCCAGGATGCGGCCCCACACGACGTCTCCGTCGGGGTCGAGGCCTTCGTCGAGTGCGGTCTGCCGAGTCGCCAGCACGGCGGCGTAGTCGCGGGGCATGACCTTCACGAATCGGTCGAGAGCTGCCTCGCCGTCGGCGATGAGACGCGCAGCCAGAGCCGACTCGGTCTCGTCGTGGTGGCGGCGCAGCAAGTCGCTCACGATCGCGCGATCGTCGTCGTCGAGCGTCATGAGCGTCAGTTCGCCCGTGTCGAGCGCATCGGCGTTGACCCGCTGCGGACGAAGGTCGTGCACGTAGGCCACACCGCCCGACATGCCAGCGCCGAGGTTGCGCCCTGTCGCGCCGAGAATCACCGCGACCCCGCCCGTCATGTACTCGAGAGCGTGGTCTCCGACACCTTCGACGACCGCGGTAGCGCCCGAGTTGCGCACCAGGAAGCGCTCGCCGACGATGCCACGGATGAACATCTCGCCGCTCGTGGCGCCGTAGCCGATGACGTTGCCCGCGATGACGTTGCGCTCGGCGTGGAATACCGAATCGCGACTCGGACGCACCACGACACGGCCGCCCGACAGTCCTTTGCCGACGTAGTCGTTGCTGTCGCCGTAGAGCCGAAGCGTGATGCCCCTGGGCATGAAGGCGCCGAGGCTCTGACCGGCCGAACCGGTCAGCGTGACGTCGATCGTGTCGGGCGCCAGACCGTTCTCGCCGTGCTTGAGCGTCACGAGGTTGCCGAGCATGGTGCCGACAGCCCTCTCGGTGTTGCGCACAGGAAGGTCGATGCGCACCGGCGCGCCGTGCTCGAGAGCGTCAGTGCTGAGCCTGATCAGCTCGTTGTCGAAGTGCTCGTCGAGCTCGTGATCTTGGCTCTCGCGCTTCGTGCGCGGAGCGGAACCATCGAACTGCGGGCCGTGCAAGATCGGCGAGAGGTCGAGACCGTCGGCCTTCCAGTGGCGCACGGCGCGGTCGACGTCGAGCAGGTCGGCACGACCGATCGCCTCTTCGAGCGAGCGGAAGCCGAGGGCCGCGAGGTACTCGCGCACCTCTTGCGCCAAGAACTCCATAAAGGTGATGACGAACTCAGGCGTGCCCGTGAACCGCTTGCGCAGTTCGGGGTTCTGAGTCGCGACACCGACCGGACACGTGTCGAGATGGCAGACACGCATGAGAATGCATCCTGAGACCACCATGGGCGCGGTCGCGAAGCCGTACTCTTCAGCGCCGAGCAACGCCGCGATGATGACGTCGCGACCCGTCTTCATCTGACCATCGGCCTGCACAGTGACCCGCCCGCGCATGCTGTTCAGCATGAGCGTCTGCTGCGCTTCGGCGAGCCCGAGCTCCCACGGGGTGCCGGCGTGCTTGAGCGAGTTGAGTGGGCTCGCGCCCGTGCCGCCATCGTGCCCCGAGATGAGGATCACGTCGGCCTTCGCCTTCGCGACGCCGGCCGCGACCGCTCCGATGCCCGACTGGCTCACGAGCTTGACGTGCACGCGGGCGAGCGGGTTCGCGCGCTTGAGGTCGAAGATGAGCTGCTTGAGGTCTTCGATCGAGTAGATGTCGTGGTGCGGCGGTGGCGAGATGAGGCCGACGCCCGGTGTGCCGTGGCGCAGTCGCGCGATCCAGGGGTACACCTTGTTGGCGGGCAGCTGGCCGCCTTCGCCGGGCTTGGCTCCCTGCGCCATCTTGATCTGGATGTCGTCGGCGTGCGTCAAGTAGAGGCTCGTCACGCCGAAGCGCCCGGAGGCGACCTGCTTGATGGCGCTGCGCTTCTCGGGGTCGAGCAGGCGCTCAGGGCTCTCGCCGCCCTCGCCGGTGTTGCTGCGGCCGCCGATGCGGTTCATCGCCACCGCGAGCGTCTCGTGCATCTCGGGGCTGATCGCCCCCATGCTCATGGCACCGGTCGTGAACCGACGGATGATCGACTCGACCGACTCGACTTCGTCGAGCGGCACCGGCGCACGCTCTTCGGTCTTCAGCCGGAACAGCCCGCGCAGCGTCATGAGGTTCTCGGCTTGCTGGTCGACCGCTTGCGTGTACTCGCGGAAGATGTCGTAGCGCTTCGACCGCGTGGCATGCTGCAGTCGGAACACGGTCTCCGGGTTGAACAGGTGAGGCGGGCCCTCACGGCGCCACTGGTACTCGCCTCCGGTCTGCAGCCGCTCGTGCGGGTTGACCGGAGCCGAGCTCGGGTAGGCGAGCTCGTGCCGCGCGGCGTTCTCGGCCGCGATGGTGTCGATGCCGACGCCGCCGAGCACGCTCGACGTGCCCGTGAAGTAGCGGTCGACGAACTCTTGACTCAGGCCGACAGCTTCAAAGGCCTGGGCTCCGGCGTACGAGCCCACGGTCGAGATGCCCATTTTCGACATGATCTTCAGCACGCCCTTGCCGAGCGCCTTGATGACGTTGCTCACGGCCTTCTCGGGAGTGATGCCGACGATCATGCCCGATCGCACGAGGTTCTCGACGGTCTCCATCGCCAGGTAGGGGTTGATGGCCGAGGCGCCGTAGCCGATGAGCACGGCGCAGTGGTGAACCTCGCGCACGTCACCTGCCTCGACGATGAGGCCGACCTGCATGCGCTTCTCGGTGCGGATCAGGTGGTGGTGAACGGCGGCGAGCATGAGCAGCGACGGCACCGGGGCGAGATCGGCGGTCGAGTCGCGGTCGCTCAGCACGATGAATTCGGCACCGTCGGCGATGGCCTCGTCGACCTCGACGCACATTGCGGCGATGCGCTTCTCGAGAGCCTTCGGCCCGCGGTCGACGCGATAGAGGCCGCGGATCGTCGTGGTCAATGAGCTGCCGGGACGGGGGTCGATGTGCTGAATCTTCGCGAGCTCGTCATTGTCGATGATCGGGAAGCCGAGCACGACCTGCCGCGCGTGACGCGGGGTGGCATCGAGCAGGTTGCGTTCAGGGCCGAGCCCGAGCTGCATCGAGGTGACGACTTCTTCACGGATCGAGTCGAGCGGCGGATTCGTCACCTGGGCGAACTGCTGCGTGAAGTAGTCGAAGAGCAAACGGGGACGATCGGAGAGAACGGCGATGGGCGTGTCGGAACCCATCGCGCCGAGCGGCTCGGCTCCCGCCTTCGCCATGGGCGCGAGGAGAACGCGCACCTCTTCTTCGGTGTAGCCGAAAGTGCGCTGGCGGCGCACGATCGAAGCGGGCGTGTGCACGATGTGCTCGCGCTCCGGGAGGTCTTTGAGGTGGATGCGCTGGCCTTCGAGCCACTCCCCCCAGGGCGAGAGGCCGGCGAGCTGCGACTTGATCTCGTCGTCTTCGATGAGGCGGCCCTCGACCGTGTCGACGAGGAACATCTTGCCCGGACGCAAGCGGCCCTTGCGCACGATACGACTGGGCTCGATGTCGAGCACTCCGATCTCGCTCGCGAGCACGACGAGACCGTCGTCGGTGACGACGAAGCGGCCGGGTCGTAGACCGTTACGGTCGAGCGTCGCCCCGACGAGACTGCCGTCGGTGAACACGAGAGCGGCGGGTCCGTCCCACGGCTCCATGAGCATGCCGTGGTACTCGTAGAAGTCGCGCAGGGCGGGGTCGATGTCGGTCTGGTTCTCCCAGGCCTCCGGCACCATCATCATGATCGCGTGGGGCAGTGACCGACCGCCAAGCGAGAGCAGCTCGACGACTTCGTCGAACGAGGCAGAGTCGCTCGCGCCGGGAGTCACGATGGGGAAGACATCGCGCAGGTCTCCGAACACGTCGGAGTGCAGCTGCGACTGGCGCGCACGCATCCAGTTGCGATTGCCCTGCACGGTGTTGATCTCTCCGTTGTGCGCGATCATGCGGAACGGCTGCGCGAGGGGCCACGACGGGAAGGTGTTGGTCGAGTAACGGGAGTGCACGAGCGCGAGCGTCGAGACGAAGCGCTCGTCGCTCAGGTCGGGGTAGAACGGCTCGAGCTGCAGAGTCGTCACCATGCCCTTGTAGACAAGCGTGCGGCACGAGAGTGACGGGAAGTACGAGCCGAGCTCGCGCTCGGCGCGCTTGCGTGCGCGGAAGGTCTGACGGTCGAGTGCGACGCCCGCGAGTGCCGCACCCTTGTCGTCGGACCGAGCCGACCGCACGAAGAGTTGCTCGAACGCAGGCATGGCCGCGCGGGCCAGGTTGCCGATGAGCGAGTCGTCGGTGGGAACCGTGCGCCAGCCGATGACGTCGAGACCCTCTTCGAGCGCGATGGCCTCGATGCCCTGCTTCTCGCGGTCGCGCTCTTCGTCGTCGGTCGGCAGAAAGGCGGTGCCGACCGCGTAACTGCCCGCCGCAGGAAGCTCGAAATCGACAACGGCCCGCAGGAAGGCATCGGGAATCTGTGTCACGATGCCCGCACCGTCACCGGTGCCGGCATCAGAGCCGACCGCGCCTCGGTGCTCGAGATTTCGCAGAGCGTCAAGAGCCGCCTGGATGATGTCGTGCCCCGCCGTGCCGCGCAGTGTGGCGACCATCGCGAGACCGCAGGCATCACGTTCACGGACAGGGTCGAACAGGCCCTGTGCAGCGGGCATGGCTGAGAAGCGCTGCATCGGAGATGCGATGTCCATGCCGAGAACCGTCCTCACGTCGTTGCGGATACCGTGCGGGACGTCGCTGGCCCTGAGATGGAGACGCGCACGCTGCGCGGCGGGAGCCGGATCGGTGTGGTGGCGATCGGCGAGCTTGCGGCACTCAGTCTCACATGGCGGACTGCGCGTGCCGGGCTGCTACGGTTTCGCGGCCGACCCGCTTGTGGCGTCAGTCGAACCGGGAGCACCGGAGACGGCGAGAGCTCCATTGCCCTCGACATCGGCGTCGGTGTAGATGTCGTTCGAGTCTACAGGAGCCTCGGGCGACCACTCTCGACCCGCCATATAGGGCGAGGGCTCGAGCCCCGGGTGGCGGCGCGACTGGATGATGATGATCGCGATGCCGACGAGCACAGCGACCCAGGCGCCCCAGACATTCACTCGGATGCCGAGGAACAGTTCGCTGGGGTCGAGGCGGATCGTCTCGAACACGCTACGGCCTGCGCCGTACCAGATGAGATAGACGCCGAGCAGCTTGCCCCACTGCAGTGTCAGCCGCTTGTCGAGCAGCAGAATGACCGCGACGCCCGCGAGGTTCCAGATGATCTCGTATAAGAACGTGGGGTGGAACAGCGTGTCGGCGGGCAGGCCCACGGGGATCGCCGGGTTCGGTCGATCGATCTCGAGACCCCAGGGCAGGTCGGTCGGCAGCCCGAAGAGCTCTTGGTTGAACCAGTTGCCCAAACGGCCGAAGGCCTGCGCGAGCAGCAGCCCGGGCGCGAGTGCATCGGCCCACGACCAGAAGCGCACCCCGGTGACGCGGCAGCCGATCCAGGCGCCGAGCGCACCACCGACGAGTGCGCCGAAGATCGCCATGCCGCCCTCCCAGATGTAGAGCGTCTTGAGAAGATCGGCCCCCTCGAAGAAGTAGTCGTCGGGGTGCGTGAGCACGTGATAGACGCGCCCGCCGATGATGCCGAGCGGCACAGCGAAGAGCGCGATATCGAGCGTGATCCACGGCTCGGCGCCGCGCGCCGTCAGGCGACGGTTGGTGAGCCACACGGCCGCGATAATGCCCGTCAGGATGCACAGCGCGTAGGCGTAGATATTGATGTCGAAACCGAACCAGGTCAGTCCGAGGTCGCGCAGCCACTGACCGAGGTTGAAGACCTGCCACTCGGGCGGCGGACTCGGGATGCTCACAGGCAGAATCACGGACGTCAAACCTTTCTCGGGGGGGCGCAGACAGCCTAGCGGCGAGTGCCCGCCGACAGTTCAGCGGCGACAGCGGCAACTTCAGCCACGCCGCCGTGCTCGAGCGCTGCGACAAGTCGGGAGCCGACGATGGCGCCGTCGGCGTAGCTCAGAACATCGGCCACCTGCTCGGCAGTCGAGATGCCCAGGCCGACGCACGCACTTGTCGAGCCTGCCTCGCGCAAGCGAGCGACAACGCCGCGCGCGGCCTTGTCGACGTCGTCACGCGCGCCAGTGATGCCCATGGTCGACACGGCATAGACGAACCCACGACTGCTGTCGACCGCCTGCTTCATTCGTGCATCACTCGAGGATGGTGCGGCGAGGAAGACCCGGTCGAGGTCGTGCGACTGCGCAGCAGACATCCACTCTGCGGCTTCATCGGGAATCAGGTCGGGCGTGATCAGCCCTGCTCCCCCGGCGCTCTGAAGGTCGGTGGCGAATCGCTCGACGCCGTACTGCACAACAGGGTTCCAATAGGTCATGACGAGGAGGGGGGCATCAACGCGTGCGCGGATGCGCTCGACCGCCTCGAAGCCGTGGCGCAAACGGAACCCGTTGCGTAGCGCGGTCTGCGTCGCACGCTGAATCGTGAGACCGTCCATGACCGGGTCGCTATACGGCAAGCCCAGCTCGATGATGTCGACACCGTTCTCGACGAGTGCGACCGCGGCATCGACGCTCGCGTCGAGGTTCGGAAAGCCCACCGGCAGATAGCCGATGAGGGCGCCAGCTGCTTCCTCGTTGCGCCGGGCGATGGTCGAGGCGACCGCGCTCACGGGGTCGCCTCCCCTGCGGCGGCGGCGTCGAGCAGGCCGAAGTAGCGAGCCGCGGTCTCCATGTCTTTGTCGCCGCGGCCGCTCAGTGACACGAGCACGATGCCCTCCGGACCGAGTTCGCGGCCGAGCTCGATCGCGCCGTGCAGCGCGTGCGCCGTCTCGATGGCGGGAATAATGCCCTCGGTGCGGCTCAGCAGGCGCAGAGCATCCATCGCCTGGGCATCGGTCACGGGGCGGTACTCTGCGCGTCCGATTGACGCGAGCCAGGCGTGCTCGGGGCCCACGCCCGGGTAGTCGAGGCCGGCCGAGATCGAATGCGACTCCATGGTCTGGCCGTCGTCGTCTTGCAGCATGAGGCTTCGCGCGCCGTGCAGCACGCCCGGGCGGCCCTTCGAGATCGTCGCGGCGTGAAAGAGCGTGTCGACGCCGTCGCCCGCGGCCTCGTTTCCGACCAGGCGCACGCTCTCGTCATCGAGAAACGCGTGGAAGATGCCCATCGCGTTGCTGCCGCCGCCCACGCAGGCGACCACGGCATCCGGCAGGCGCCCCGTGAGGGCAAGCACCTGCTCACGCGCCTCGATGCCGATGACCGAGTGGAAGTCGCGCACCATCGTCGGGAACGGGTGCGGTCCCGCGACAGTGCCGAGCAGGTAGTGCGTGTTCTCGACGTTGGCGACCCAGTCGCGCAGCGCCTCATTGATCGCGTCCTTGAGCGTGCGCGAACCCACCGTCACCGGCACAACCTCGGCACCGAGGAGCTTCATACGCGCGACATTGAGCGCCTGACGCTCGGTATCCACCTCACCCATGTAGACCACGCACTCGAGGCCGAAGAGAGCGGCGGCCGTGGCGCTCGCGACGCCGTGCTGGCCTGCGCCGGTCTCGGCGATGATGCGGGTCTTGCCGAGGCGTTTCGCGAGCAGCGCCTGCCCGAGCACATTGTTGATCTTGTGACTGCCGGTGTGGTTCAGGTCTTCGCGCTTGAGGATGACGCGCGCGCCGCCAGCGTGCTCGGAGAACCGTCGGGCCTCGGTGATGATCGAGGGTCGCCCGGTGTAGGTGCGGTGCAGCTCATCGAGCTCAGCGGCGAACGACGGGTCGACGCGAGCGGCCTGGTACGCCGCGTCAAGCTCGTCGAGCGCGGCGATGAGCGACTCGGGCACGAAGCGCCCGCCGAACTCGCCGAAGTAGGGGCCGACCTGTTCGCGCAAATTCATGAGACCGCCAGAAACTCGTTGAGGGCTGCGACAGGATCGCCGCCCGTGACCAGTGCTTCGCCGATCAGCACTACATCGGCTCCTGCTCGACGGTAGTGCTCGACATCTGCGACTCCGCTGACCGCCGACTCGGCGATGCGCACCGTGCTGTCGGGGATGCTCGCCGCGAGCCGACCGAACAGGTCTCGATCGAGCTCGAAGGTGCTGAGGTTGCGCGCGTTGACACCGATCACCTCCGCGCCGAGATCGACCGCTCGGCGCACCTCGTCGGCGTCGTGAGTCTCGACCAGCGGCGTCATGCCGAGGTCGACGATGAGTGTGTGCAGCTCGCGCAAGGTCGCATCGTCGAGCGCCGCGACGATGAGCAGCACGAGGTCGGCGCCTGCTGCGCGCGCCTCAAGCACTTGGTAGGGCTCGGCGATGAAGTCTTTGCGCAGCACGGGAACCTGGACCGCGGCTCGAACAGCCAGAAGGTCGTCGAGACTGCCACCGAACCGCCGCTCTTCGGTGAGCACGCTGATCGCGCTCGCGCCACCCTCGGCGTACTGTCGCGCGAGCGCGGCCGGGTCGGCGATCGTCGCGAGCTGCCCGCGCGAAGGGCTTGCGCGCTTCACCTCGGCAATCACTTTGATGGTCTTGGCACGCTGGAGCGCAGCCCGAGCATCGAGTGCTGGCGGGGCTGCATGGGCTGCCGCTTCGACGTCGCTCAGCGGGCGCGACTCGCGTCGCCGTGCCGCATCAGAGAGCGCGCCGGCGACCAGGCCGTCGAGCACCTAGCTGTGCGCCTTGGGCGCGTACCGCGGGCCCTTGACGCCGTAACCGGCCTTCGCCATGACGACACCGGTCAGCCAGCCGAGAAGCAGGAGGCCCGCGCTCGCCCAGACGAGCCAGGCGAGGTCAAAGAAGAACGCGACGGTTCCGACCGTGACGGCGATGAGCATGATCGTCACGGCGGTCCAGGCGGCGGGCGAGTCTCCGTGGCCGGGGTCGTTCTGCGCGTTCATCAGCTCTCCTCAGTCGGGCGGTCAGTGCGGGGTCAGTCTATCGCGCCGTCGGGTCGTCGCCGTCGCTCAGCGCGTCCCACGCGTCCTGCCGATCGGGTGCCGCCGCTGACTCTGACTCGTCGATCGGGGCCAGGCGCACAGCATCAAATCGACGGGTGCGCTGCGGCCAGCGGGATGCCGTGAGCGCCGTGAGTACGCCGATCGCGACCCCGAGGGCTCCCGCCGCGATCGCGAACGCCGGCCACCCGGTGGTCGCAGCGTGCAACACAAGTGCCCGTACAGAGTCGAGCCCTTCGACCCCCGTCGCAGTCGTGATGGTCGCCGCCGCCGACTGCACGGGGTCAGAGATCGTGAGCAAACCGGAGGCGATGATGCCCGCACCCAGAAGAGCCTGCAGCAGGCCGAGCACAACGCGGAACACGGGCCCGGCGAGAGCCAGCGCTCCGACGAGCGCCAGGGCCGCGATCGCGAGGGGCGGCACAGCGGGTGCGGCGACATCGCCGTAGGCCACGAGCTCGCGCCCGTCGGTCAGGGTCACCTCGACCCACGGCTGAGACCAGGCCAGAAAGGCGAGTGCGCTCGCGGCGAGCGGCGCCATGATCGCCAGCAGCCGCAATCGTGCGCCGCTCATGAGCCTGACCGGCTGAGCGCGTTGGCGATCGCGACCGCCCGCAACGGGGCCGCCGCTTTCGAGATGGTTTCTTGAAACTCGGTCTCGGGCACCGAGTCGGCGACGAGCCCGGCACCGGCCTGCACGCGGGCGATGCCCTCTGAGAGGAAGGCCGTGCGGATAGCAATCGCCAGGTCGAGGTCGCCCGAGAAAGCGAAATAGCCCACGACCCCGCCGTAGACCCCGCGTCTGGCCGGCTCAAGCTCGTCAATGATCTGCAGCGCGCGCGGCTTCGGAGCCCCGCTGAGAGTGCCGGCCGGGAAGGTGGCGCGGAACACATCGATGGGCGACACCTCGTCGCGCAGGTCTCCCTCGACGGTCGACACAAGGTGCATGATGTGGCTGAAACGCTCGATCTGCATGAATTCGGTGACCTCGACCGTGCCGGCTCGGCAGACCTTCGAGATGTCGTTGCGACCGAGGTCGACGAGCATGAGGTGCTCTGCCTGCTCTTTGCGGTCGGCCAGCAGTTCGTCGGCCAGTTCTCCGTCGCGCTCGGGCGTTTCGCCGCGCGGGCGCGAACCGGCGATCGGGTGCGTGTGCACCCGGCCATCCGTGACCTTCACGAGAGCCTCCGGCGAGGAGCCGACGATCGCGTACGGCGCCCCCTCGACGGTCTCAAGCGCGAGCACGTACATGTACGGCGAGGGGTTCAGCGCGCGCAGCACGCGGTAGACATCGAGCGGGCTCGCCGTGAGCTCATGATCGAACCGCTGCCCGATGACCACCTGGAAGACGTCGCCGTCGCGAATGAACTCTTTCGAGCGGTCAACCGCGGCCAAGAACTCGGCCGGCGTCGACCTGTGCTGCGGCTGAGCAGCTGCGTCGAGGTCGATACGGGCGATGTCGGGCTCAGCGGGATGCGCGAGAGCGGCTTCGAGTGCGTCGAGCCGCCGTTGAGCATCCGCCCACAGCGAGTCGTCGTCATCGTCGCCGTCGGCGAGGGCGCTCGCGATCAGCGAGACGGTGCCCTGCCGGTGATCCATGACGATGAGCTCGCTCACGAACGCCATCGCCAGCTCGGGGCAGGTGAAATCGCGCGGCGGCGCGTCGGGCAGGTGCTCGACCTGGCGCACGGCGTCCCAGCCGATGAAGCCGACGAGGCCACCGGTGAGGGGAGGGTTCTCGGGGTTGTCGGGCGAGGCCCATCGAGCGTGCAGTGCGTCGAGCGCGGCGAGCGAGGTCTCGGGCAGCGGCCCTCCGAAGGCGCGCTCGGCCTCGAGAGATCCGGGCAACCACACCGCACGGCCCTCTGATTCGGTGAGCACACCGAACGAGCGCACGCCCACGAACGAGTACCGCGACCAGATGCCGCCTTGCTCGGCCGATTCGAGCAAGAATGTGCCGGTGCGACCCTCTGCGAGTGCTCGGTAGAGTCCCACGGGAGTCAAGGCATCGGCGAACAGGGTGCGGATGACCGGAACAACCCGCGCGGTGCGCACCTGCTGCGCGAACTCATCGCGCGTGGTCTCGGTCATGCTTGCTCTCCTGAATCCGCGGAGAGCACCACGGGATCGAGGAGGTCGACATCGAAGCACGACCGCGCACCCGTGTGGCAGGCGACGCCCACCTGCTCGACCTGCACGAGAAGCGTGTCGCCGTCGCAATCGAGCGCAGCGCCACGCACGTGCTGCACGTGGCCGCTCGTGTCGCCCTTGCGCCAGTACTCTTGCCGCGACCGGCTCCAGAAAGTCACGCGGCCCTCGGTCAGGGTGCGGCGCAGAGCCTCCGCGTCCATCCAGCCCATCATGAGTACCTCACGTGAGTCGTGCTGCTGAATGATTGCGGGCAGCAGGCCGGCCGAGTCGAAGCGCGCACGGTCGATCACGGCGGCGGTCTCGGAACGGTCGTCAGCGGTCATCGCACGCTCATCCTCTCGGCGCGCAGGGCACCCTTGACATCGCCGACTGTCAGCTCGGCGTTGTGGAACACGCTCGCGGCGAGCAGCGCATCGGCGCCGGCGATGACGGCGGGGGCGAAGTGCTCGAGGGCTCCTGCGCCGCCGGAGGCGATCACGGGCACGGTCGACACCGCGTCGATCGCCCTGATGAGCTCAAGGTCGAAGCCGTTCTTCGTGCCGTCGGCGTCGATCGAGTTGACGAGCAGTTCGCCCGCCCCGCGGTCGATCGCCTCACGGGCCCATTCGATGGCATCGATCGACGTGCGTTCGCGCCCGCCGTGCGTAGTCACGACGAAGCCGCTGCTCGAGGCCGCGTCGCGCGTCACGTCGAGCGACAGCACGCAGACTTGCGCGCCAAACCGATCGGCAATCTCGCCGACCAGTTCGGGGCGCAGAATGGCCGCACTGTTCACGCCGATCTTGTCAGCCCCGTGGCCGAGCAGCCGGGCGACATCGTCGACCGTGCGCACCCCTCCCCCGACGGTCAGCGGGATGAAAACCTGCTCGGCCGTCGCCTGCACGAGGTCGAACATCGTCTCGCGGTTGTCGACCGTGGCCTTCACGTCAAGGAAGGTAATCTCGTCGGCGCCCTGCTCGTAATAGGTGCGGGCGAGCTCGATCGGGTCACCCGCGTCGCGCAGATCGAGGAAGTTGACGCCCTTCACCACGCGACCCGCAGCGACGTCGAGGCACGGAATAACCCGCACAGAGACGGCCATCAGATGCGAGCGGCGTGGATCGAGCTGACGAGGATCGCGCGCGCGCCGAGCTCGTAGAGCTCATCCATGACGTGATTCGTCTCGTCACGCGGCACCATCGCACGCACGGCGACCCACGAGCCGTCGGCGAGCGGAGAGACCGTCGGCGACTCGAGCCCCGGTGTGATCGCTTGCGCGCGCTCGAGCAGCTCGCGCGGCAAGTCGTAGTCGATGAGCACGTACTGACGGGCGACGAGCACGCCCTGCAGGCGGCGCTGCAACGTTGCGATGCCCGCGCGCTCGGGCTGGGCGCTGATGAGCACGGCCGTTGATTCGAGAATCACCGGCCCCACGATCTCGAGCCCTTGAGCGCGCAGGGTCGAGCCGGTCGAGACGACATCGGCAACAGCATCCGCCACACCGAGCCGCACCGCCGACTCGACTGCGCCATCGAGGCGGATGAGCTCGGCCGAGACGCCTTGCTTCTCGAGAAAGGCGCCGACGAGGCCCGGATAGCTGGTCGCGATGCGCACGCCGCCCAGATCGGAGAGCGAGGCGATCGTGCCGGGAGGTGCCGCGAACCGGAAGGTCGAGCCACCAAAATCGAGCGACTGAATCTCGACCGCCGCCGACCCCGAGTCGAGCAGCAAGTCTCGCCCGGTGATGCCCACATCGAGCGCGCCCGACCCCACGTAGGTCGCGATGTCGCGCGGTCGCAGGTAGAAGAACTCGACCCCGTTGCGCGGGTCGGCGACGGTGAGCGCACGCGGGTCGCGCCGGCCGGCATAGCCCGCCTCGACGAGCATCTCGACGGCGGTCTCGGAGAGCGAGCCCTTGTTGGGTACCGCGATTCTCAGCATGGCAGTGGTCTCTTCAGTGGGCAGCCCCGAGGGCCGGTCAGTCGTGCTGGTCACAGGTGGCGGTAGACGTCGTCGAGGGTGAGGCCCTTCGCGATGAGCAGCACCTGCAGGTGGTAGAGCAGCTGCGAGACCTCTTCGGCCGTCGCCTCGTCGCTCTGGTACTCGGCGGCCATCCAGACCTCGGCAGCCTCTTCGACGATCTTCTTGCCGATGGCGTGGATGCCCGCATCGAGCTGCGCGACCGTGCCAGAGCCCTCGGGCCGCTCGCGCGCCTTGTCGCTCAACTCGGCGAACAACGCATCGAAAGTCTTCACCGGCCCAGGGTACCGGCCCCGCGCCGGGGGAAAGCTCGGCTCAGGAGACGCCGAGCAGGTCGATGACGAAGACGAGCGTCTTGCCCGAGAGTCGATGACCGCCACCGGCGGGGCCGTACGCGAGATGGGGCGGGCACACCAGCTGCCGGCGGCCGCCGACCTTCATGCCGGGAATGCCCTGCTGCCAGCCGGCGATGAGGCTGCCAAGCGGAAAGTTGATCGACGAACCGCGGTTCCACGACGCGTCGAACTCTTCGCCGGTCTCGAACTCGACACCGAGGTAGTGCACGTCGACGGTCGCGCCGGGCGTGGCCTCGGCGCCCGTGCCGACCACGAGGTCGGTGATCACGAGGTCAGTGGGCGCTGGGCCCTCGAAGAAGTCGATCTCGGGCTTCGTGTTCTGGCTCATGGCACTATCAAACCAGACCCCGCGCTCGCTCAGTGCGCGTGCTGCTCGGCGGCCGCCCGCAGCGCGGCGATCGCGTGCTCGACGTTCTCGGCGCCATAGACGGCCGAACCGGCGACAAAGGTGTCGGCCCCGGCTTCGGCGGCGATGCCGATGGTGTCGAGCGCGATGCCGCCGTCGACCTGCAGCCAGACATCGAGACCGAGCCGATCGACGGCAGACCGCAGGGTCGCCAGTTTCGGCATCGTCTCGGCCATGAACGACTGCCCGCCGAAGCCGGGCTCGACGGTCATGACGAGCACCTGGTCGAACTCTGGCAGTAAGTCGAGGTAGGGCTCGATCGGGGTGCCGGGCTTGACCGCGAGGCCCGCACGACTGCCGCGCTCGCGCAAGGCGCGCGCCGTGGCCACGACGTCGGCAGCTGCCTCAGCGTGGAAGGTCACCGAGAAGGCCCCGAGCTCGGCGTAGCCCGGTGCCCAGCGGTCAGCGTCGCTGATCATGAGATGCACGTCGAGAGGAATCGGCGCGATCGCCTGCAGTCGGCCGACCATCTGCGGGCCGAACGTGAGGTTCGGCACGAAGTGGTTGTCCATGACGTCGACGTGCACGTAGTCGGCGCTCGCGATGCGCTCGACATCTCGCTGCAGATTGACGAAGTCGGCCGACAGGATGCTCGGGTTGATGCGCGCGGTCACGTCGCCAGCGTAGCGACCCGACTCGTCGACGGGCAGCGGGTCAGCGGGTCAGCGGCGCGTAAGTAGCTGAATGAACATCGCATCGGTTCCGTGACGGTGCGGCCAGAGCTGCGCGGCCCCGTGCTCGAGCGCGCCCAGGTCGAGCGGGGTGCGCGTGATGCTGGCGAGCACGGCCCGGGCGTCGAGCGGGGCGACCTGGTCGGGGCGTTCAGTCAGGAGGGCATCCACGACCGCCGTCGTCTCGTCGACGTGCGGGGAGCACGTCACGTAGGCGAGCACTCCCCCGGGCTTCAGTGCCTCGAGCGCACCGCGTAGCAGCTCGGCCTGCAGCGAGGCGAGCGGGGCGACATCCTCGTCGGTCTTGCGCCAGCGCGCCTCGGGTCGGCGACGCAGAGCTCCGAGGCCCGTGCAGGGAGCGTCGAGCAGAATGCGGTCGAACGCGGCGACATCGGTCTCGCCGATCGTACGACCGTCGCTCGTGCGAACCTCGACGGCCGGGTCGACGGCCTGCAGCGCTGAGCGCACGAGCCCTGCTCGAGCCGGCACCAGCTCGTTCGCGACGAGGCGGGCACCACCGAGCTGCGCCTCAGCGGCGAGCAGCGCGGCCTTGCCCCCAGGGCCTGCGCAGAGGTCGAGCCACGTCTCGTCGGGCGTGATCGGTCGGCAGCGCGACAGGGCCAGCGCGGCGAGCTGCGAGCCTTCGTCTTGCACTCGCGCACGTCCGCTCGCGACCAACGGGTGCGCTCCAGGGTCGCCTGAGCCCGACGGCACCGCGGTAGGCGCGTAGAGCGACGGCTCTCCGAGTTCAGCCGGTTCGGCGAGCCCGGGCAGCGCGGCGAGCGTGACTGTCGGCGGCACATTGTCGGCCATGAGAAGCGCCTCGAGTTCCTGTGCGCGCCCTTCGCGATCGAGCGATGCACGCAACGCACGCACCACCCATGCCGGGTGAGCGTGCGTGATCGCGAGCCGTTCGTCGACGTCGACCACGTTGTCCAGCAGTCGCCCTATCCACACCGCATCGTCGTCGCGCGAGATGGTGCGCAACACCGCGTTGACGAACCCCGTGGTGCGCGCAGCCCGAGCGCGACGCGTGAGCTCGACCGTCTCGCCGACAGCCGCGTGGGCTGGTGTGCTCATGCCGAGCAGCTGGTGCGCTCCGAGTCGCAGCACGTCGAGCGCCACCGGGTCGATGGCCTCGATTCCGCGGTTCGCGGCGTGCGCGATGACGCGGTCGTAGTGCCCGCGGCGGCGCAAGGTACCGTAGGTCAGTTCGGTCGCAAAGGCCGCGTCGGCGCCGCTCAACCGCGCTCGCCGAAGGCGCGCGGGCAGCAGCAGATTCGCGTAGGCGTCGTCGTCAGTCACGGCGCGCAGCACATCGAAGGCGACCTGCCGCGGCGTGGCCGTCGTACGCGCGCGCGCTTGCGACCCCGCTGACTGTGGCCGCTCGGTCACGAGAGCACCGGCGCGCGACCAGCCGGCCAGCCGCGCGCCCAGTCAACCGCCGACATGGACTGTTTGCCCGCAGGCTGCACGCGCAACAGTTCGAGGGGCTGCGTGCCGGTTCCGACGAGCACTCGGCCGTTCTCATGGCGAACCGCGCCGACCGGCAGCGCTGCCGCGTCTCGAGCGATCCCCGCCTCGAGCACCTTAATGACCTGCTCGCCCCACAGGGCGAACGCTCCCGGCTCGGGTGTGACCCCCCGCAGGCGCGCGTGCACGGTCTCCGCGGGGTCGGAAAGTCGCAAGGCGCCGTCGTGGCGAGTCAGCTTCGGTGCGAGCGTCACCTCTCCGGTCTGCGGCTGCGCTACAGCGGTGCCCGCCGCGAGGGCGTCGACGACCTCGAGCACGAGTGCGGCACCCGAGGTGCTGAGCTCGTCGAGCAGCGACCCCGCAGTGCGGTGCGCGCCGATCGGGGTCGTGAGCTGGGCGAACCAGTCACCCTCGTCGAGGCCCTCGGTCAGCTGAAACACCGTCGCCCCCGTCACGGTGTCGCCCGCGATCACGGCATGCTGAACGGGCGCCGCACCCCGCCACCGAGGCAGCAGCGAGAAGTGCAGGTTGATCCAGCCCAGCCTGGGCCATTCGAGCAGGGGCGACCGCACAAGACCGCCGTAGGCGACGATCACGCCGAGATCGATATCAAGCGGCAGCAGATCGGGCTCGAGGTCGGCGAGTCGGCGCGCCTCGAGCACGGGCACATCGTGCACGGCGGCGGCCTGGGCCACCGCGGTCGGCGTCAGCACGCGCTTGCGCCCCTGCGGAGTCGGCGGCCGAGTGATCACCCGCACCACGTCGTGCTCGCTCGACGCGAGCGCCGTGAGCGTCGGAACCGCTGCCGCCGGGCTTCCGGCGACGACGATACGCAGGGCAGGCATAGGCCCATTCAACCGGATGCTCGCCCTGTGCTCGACCGCGTCACACGGTCGAGCGCCCGCCAGGGTCGTCGAACGGCTCGGCATCGTCGAATCGCACCCGCAGCGCGGGCACGCGGCGCCGCGGAGCTGACCCGGGCGGTCGAGGCACCTTCGCCGTCGCCCCGCGCACGAGCTCGGCCTTAAGGCGGGAGGCCACCTCGGCGCCGCGGCTGTAGTCGAGCCGCACAATGGCACGCACGCGGCCTTCGTCGAGCTCGATCGGGCCGAGCACGTCGACACCCTCGAGCTCATCGACGGCCGACGTCGCTCTCGCGACTGCGTCGGGGGTGCCCGCGACGGCGGCCACGCGCACCGCGGGCGGAAACCGCAGCGCGCGACGATCGGCGAGCTCGGCCTCCGCGACACGCTCGGGGTGGCCGGTCGCGAGCGCGGTCGCCACCGCTCCCCCGACGCCGACCAGCAGCACGGGCGCATCGACGGCCGCGAGGGCGGCTGCGTTGCACCACCAGCGCACGCAGTCTTCGACGACGCGCAGACTCTCGCGGGCGAGCATGCCTTCCCCGTCGAGGAGCAGCACAGCCCTGTACCCACCGGCGACCGTCGGCTCTGCACCTCTCGTCGCCACGACGAGCGTGCGGCCGCCCGGCGCGGTCTGCAACGGCGTCGTGCCGTCGGAGACGACGACGCGGGCCCCGGCGAAGGCGCGCCCGAGCTCGTCGGCGGTGCGGGATGAGCCACGCCCCACGGTGCGCCAGCGGGTGCTCTCGCAGGTCGAGCACGACCACTGCGCCGCGACCGACCCGCACCAACGGCACGACACCGAGGCGCCCGCTCGCGCGATGCCGAGAGGACCCTGACAGGCCGTGCACCGCGCGGTCTCGCCGCACTCGGCGCACGCGATGCGCGGCGCGTACCCGGGCCGCGCGACCTGTACGAGCACGGGGCCGCTCGCCAGCGCATCCGAGACGGCCTTCCAGGCTGTCGACGGAATGCGGGCCGGTGCACTGTCGGCGGCCGTCGTCTGCTGTGCCGTCGGGGTGATACGCCGGCGCCAGCGGCCGGTGGGCTCGACTGCCGTCAACCACCCCAGCTCGACCAGCCGCTGCGCCTCGGTGCTGCGCGCGTGGGCGGCGAGCACGAGCGAGCATCCGGTGTCTTCCTGGCGCAGCAGAGCGAGATCACGACCGTGGATTCCCGGTGCATGCGGTTCGACGTGCAGGCCGTCGCCGTCGTCCCACATCGCGATGAGACCCAGGGTCGGCGCGGGGGCAAGGAGTGCCGAGCGATTGCCGATGAGGACGAGCGGGCGAGACTCGAGGCCTCGCAGGAAGGCTCGATATCGGTCTGCTGCCGGTTGGGTGGCGTCGATGCGCGCAATGTCATCGGCCGGCACCAGGCGCGTGAGGCACTGCTCCAGATGATCGAGATCGCGATAGTCGGGCACGCTCACGATCGCGCTCCGGCCCCCCGCGAGAGTCGCAGCTGCCAGCTCGGCCAGAGTGCGCATCGCCGCCGGTACCCAGGTGCCCTCGCCGATGTCGACGAGCGAGGGAATGCCGGCCAGCGCGATGCGCCGCGAGGCTCCGGCACCCTCGAGCGGCTCGGCGTCGACCCGCAGCACCGGGGTCAGCGCGTCGGCGGCGTACCCCGTGATCGACGGTGCGATCGGGCGGGCCGCATCGCGCGCTCGCGCCTCATCAGCGGATTCGGCCCGCCGCGCCATCCATGACTTCTCGACCCGCACCTGGCGTGTCGGCACCGCGAGACGAACCAGATCACTCGCGACACCTGCCGAGCGATCAGCTGCACGTCGCACCAGACGGTAGACCGCGGGGTCGAGCACGCGCGCAGCAGACACCACCTCGTCGAGCTCGCTCAACACGCCCTCGTAGCCGACTTCATCGGCAAGCTCAATGATGAATCCTTTGGCCTGACGCCCGGCCGACCTCAGGGGCACGAGCACCCGAACCCCCGGCTGGGCCTGCTCACGCCACCGGTCAGGAACGCGATAGTCGAAGAGCCGATCGAGCTGCGGCAGGGGCGAATCGAGCAGCACCCGGGCGATGGATGCCGAGGGCACTCTAGAGACCTGCCTCCGTGCGCAGGGCATCGACGCGGTCGAGGCGCTCCCAGGTGAAATCGGGCAGTTCTCGCCCGAAGTGACCGTAGGTGCTCGTCTGCGCGTAGATCGGCCGCAGCAGGTCGAGATCACGAATGATGGCTCCCGGCCGCAAGTCGAACACGGCCTGGATGGCCTCGATGATGCGCTGCTCGTCGACGTGCGCTGTGCCGAAGGTCTCGACGTAGAGCCCGACGGGCGCCGCCGTGCCGATCGCGTAGGCGATCTGCACCTCCAGGCGATCGGCGAGCCCGGCTGCCACCGCATTCTTCGCGACCCAGCGCATCGCATACGCCGCCGAGCGGTCGACCTTCGAGGGGTCTTTGCCGCTGAAAGCGCCGCCGCCGTGCCGCGACGCGCCGCCGTAGGTGTCGACGATGATCTTGCGGCCCGTGAGGCCCGCGTCGCCCTGAGGCCCGCCGATCTCGAAGCGCCCCGTCGGATTGATGAGCACGCGAGGCGAGTGCGGATCGAAACCGGCGGCCTCGAGAACGGGGTCGATGACCGCCTGCCGCACCTCGGCGCGCAGCTGCTCGGTCGAAACGGCGGGCAGGTGCTGGGTCGAGAGCACGACAGTCTCGACAGTGCGCGGCACGACGCCGTCGTAGCCGATCGTCACCTGCGTCTTGCCATCGGGCGCGAGGTAGTCGAGCACCCCCTGCTTGCGCACCTCGGCGAGGCGCTCGGCCAGTCGATGCGCGAGCCAGATGGGCAACGGCATCAGCTGCGGAGTCTCGTTCGTGGCGTAGCCAAACATGATGCCCTGGTCGCCGGCGCCCTGAACATCGTCGAGGTCGGTCGAGGTGCCCTCGCGCGACTCGAAGGCAGAGTCGACGCCGGCAGCGATGTCAGGCGACTGCTCGCCGATCGAGACTGAGACGCCGCACGACCGACCGTCGAACCACACGTCGCTCGAGGTGTATCCAATATCGGTCACCCGCTTGCGCACGATGCCGGGAATGTCGACGTAGCCGCTCGTGCTGACCTCGCCCGCGACGTGCACGAGCCCCGTCGTGACGAGAGTCTCGACCGCGACGCGACTCTTCGCGTCGACCGTGAGCAGGGCGTCGAGAATGCTGTCGGAGATCTGGTCGCAGATCTTGTCAGGATGCCCTTCGGTGACCGACTCTGACGTGAACAGGCGCAACGGGCTCATGAGAGGGATGGGTTCCTGTCGTCGTCAATCGTGGGTGGTCGTCGCCGTCTCGGCCAGCACGTCGAGAATACGGTGGGCCACCGACAGCTTGTCGCCGTCGGTCCGACCCACCACGCTACCGTCGCCGTCGAGCATGATGACGCTGTTGGTCGTCGACCCGAAGCCCTCGTGCCAGCCGACCCTGTTCACGACGAGGAGGTCGACGCCCTTGCGACGAGCTTTCTCGGCGCCGACAGCCAGCAGTCGGTCGTCGTCGCTCTCGGTCTCGGCGGCGAAGCCGACGACGAGTTGGCCCCGTCGACGGTCACGAGCGAGCCCCGCGAGAACATCGGGGGTGCGTTCGAGTCGCAGCTGCAGCGACTCGCCCACGTCGTCCTTCTTCAGCTTGCCGTCAGCGACCGTGGTCGGCCGGTAGTCGGCGACCGCGGCGGCCATCACCACGATGTCGGCCGTCGCGGCCTGCTCGCGCATCGCGGTCTCGAGCTCGGCAGCGGTCTCGACGACCACGGCGCGCACACCCGTGGGCAGCTCGACCTCGAGGTGCGCTGCCACGAGCGTCACTGTCGCGCCGCGGGCGAGCGCGGCCTGCGCCAGAGCGACTCCCTGGCGCCCGCTCGATCGGTTGCCGATGAAGCGCACGGGGTCGAGCGGCTCGCGGGTGCCGCCGGCCGAGATGACGATGCTGCGGCCGCGCAGGTCGTGCGGGCCGACCACGGCGAGAGCCGCCGCGGCGATGACCTCGGGCTCTGCCATGCGCCCCGCGCCCACATCGGTGCCGGTCAAGCGCCCCGAGTCAGGACCGACGATGGTCACTCCCCTGTCGCGCAGCGTCGCGACGTTCGCGACGGTCGCTGGGTGCTCCCACATCTCGGTATGCATCGCGGGCGCGATGACGAGCGGCGCCGAGCTCGCGAGCACCGTCGTGCCCAGCAGATCGCCCGCGAGCCCGGCCGCGAGCGACGCGATCGTGTGGGCTGTCGCGGGTGCGATCACGATGAGGTCGGCGCGCTGCCCGAGAGCCACGTGCCTGACTTCGGCGACACCTTCGTAGAGATCGGTGTGCACCGGGTTGCGACTGATGGCCTCGAGCGTCGGTCGGCCCACGAAGCGCAGTGCGCCTTCGGTGGCCACGATGTGAACGTCGTGCCCGCCGACGACCAGCGCACGCGCGACGCCGACAGCTTTGTAGGCCGCGATGCCACCCGTGATACCGAGCACGACCGTCAACCGACGCGGAGCATCCGTCGTCGCCGCGGTCATGCGCACCGTGCCTAGTCCGTGAGGCGGGTGAGGACGAGCTTGTCCTCGTTGATCTCGTGCAGAGCAACCGAGAGCGGCTTGTCGTCGACGGTCGAGTCGACGAGCGGGCCGACGTTGTCGAACAGGCTGCCCTCGTGCAGGTCGGCGTAGTAGTCGTTGATCTGGCGCGCACGCTTCGAGGCGAAGATGACCAGCTGGTACTTCGAGTCGACCTTCGACAGCAGTTCGTCGATGGGGGGCTCGATGATGCCGGAATTCTTGTCAGCCATGGGATGCTCGCTCTCGTTTCGCCCGAGGCACTGTGGTGCCGGGTCTCGCTATCGCGCCGAGCCGGCGCGACCGGCCGGTCGCGCTCCGCCGCTGGGCACTGCCAGCAAGTCTACGACCTCCTGTGCCGCGCGCTGCACATCGTCGTTGACAACGAGCTCATCGAACTCGTCTTGGGCAGCGAGCTCGACTCGCGCGGTGTCGAGGCGGCGCGACTGCTCGTCAGGCGATTCGGTGCCGCGACCGACGAGCCGCCGCACCAGTTCCTCCCAATTGGGCGGCAGGAGGAAGACGAGCAGGGCCTCGGGCATCGCGGCGCGCACCTGACGAGCCCCCTGCAGGTCGATCTCGAGCAGCACGCTACGCCCGGCGTCGAGCGCGGCATCGACGGGAGGTCGCGGCGTGCCGTACCGCGAGGCGTTGTGCACGATCGCCCACTCGAGAAGCTCGCCTCGCTCGATCAGCCCGTCGAAGGCCTCGTCGGAGACGAAGTAGTAGTGCACGCCATCGTGCTCGCCCGGTCGCGGCGCTCGGGTCGTTGCCGAGACGCTCAGCAGCACGTCGGGGTGATGCTCACGGATATAGCCCGCGACCGTGCCCTTGCCGACCGCCGTCGGACCGGCGAGCACAACGAGGCGTCCGCGGCCGGGCACCGACTCGCGAGCCCGCAACCACTCGCGCAGCCGATCTCGCTGCTGCGGCCCGAGCCCCCCGAGTCGTTTGACAGGCGAGATGCGAAGCCGGTCGAGAACCTCAGAGACGCGAGCCGGACCGAGGCCGCGCATTGCGCCGAGCAATTCGGGCACTCGGAGACCCGCCTCAGAGCTGCCGGCCACTCGCCACGCGGTCTCCGCGACATCCAGAGCGGTGCGCTCCGACGCCCGCACGGCCTGCTTGATCTGCGCGCGAGCACGGCGCGCGGCGACCGCCGCCCGCGACGCTGCCGACCGGTCGACCTCGGGCATACCGCGGGTCACGCAGACTCCAACTCAGCACGATGCTCGTCGAGGGCGTCGGCGAGCCCGGCGGGGCCCGCCGAGAGCACGCTGCGCGTGACGGTCGGGATGACCGAGCCGGCCGCAACACCGTAGACGCTCGCGAGATCGCTCAGTCGTGAGCCCTGGTAGCCGAACCCAGGACCGAGCACCGGCGTGTGCTGCAGCAGCACCGGATCGATGCCGCTCGCGGTGATCGGTTCGGTGGCGCCAATGACCACGCCGATCGAGCCCCAGCCGCGCGCACCGGCGTTGCGCACGGCGACGTCGCGTGCGAGCTGGCCGGCGACCGATCGGCCGCTGCCGCTCACCGATTGCTGCAGGTCGCGCCCCTCGGGGTTCGACGTCGAGGTGAGCACGAAGACGCCCTTGCCGTGCTGCGTCGCGAGGGCGATCACCGGATCAAGCGAGCCGAGCCCCTGATAGGCGACGGCCGTCATCGCATCTGACTCGAGAGGCGAGCCCGGCCCGAGCCAGGCCTCGCCGTAGGCCGCGGCCGTCGACCCAATGTCTCCCCGCTTCACATCGGCGATGACGAGCAGGCCGGCCGCGCGGGCGGTCGAGATCACCTCTTCGAGTACCGCGTAGCCGGCTGCGCCGAACCGCTCGAAGAAGGCTGCCTGCGGCTTGACGATGCCCACGCGTCCTTGAGCGGCCTCGAGAGCGGTCATGGCCAGCGACCGCGCACCCTCAGCGGTCGACTCGAGGCCCCACTGGTGCAGCAGCGAGTCATGTGGGTCGATACCGAGGCACAACCGGCCGTGAGCATCCACCACGGAACGCAGACGCTCGCCGAAGCTCATCATGCCCGTTCCGCCCTCGCGAGCGCGTAATCCTGCAGGCTTGTCACCGTCACCGGCTCGGCGGCCGTCTCGAGCGAGGCGACGACGGCTCCGACCGTGGCCATCGTGGTGATGAGGGGCTTGTCGGCCGCCACGGTCGCCGTGCGGATCTCGATGCCGTCGGCGCGCGCCGAGCGACCCGACGGCGTGTTGATGACGATGTCGACCTCGCCCGCGTTGATGAGGTCGACGATCGACTTCTCGCCCTGCGCCGCGCTGCTGTGCTTGCGCACGACCCGCGCGGGAATGCCGTAGCGCGCGAGCACTTCGTTCGTGCCGTCGGTCGCCCACAGCTCGAACCCAAGCTGGTGCAACCGCAGCGCAGGCAGCACGACCGCGCGCTTGTCGCGGTCGGCCACCGAGACGAAGACCACGCCCTGCTTCGGAAGGCCGCCGTACGCGGCATCCTGGCTCTTGGCGAACGCGCGAGGGAAGTCGCGATCGATACCCATGACCTCGCCGGTCGAGCGCATCTCGGGGCCGAGCACCGAATCGACGATGACGCCCTCGCGCGTGCGGAAGCGCTTGAAGGGCAGCACGGCCTCCTTGACCGCCACGGGGGCGTCGAGGGGCACCGTCGAGCCGTCGGCGACCGGCAGCAGCCCCTCCTCGACCAGCGAGCGGATGCTGCGGCCCGTCATGACGAGCGATGCCGCTTTGGCGAGCGGAATGCCGAGGGCCTTCGAGACGAAGGGCACGGTGCGCGAGGCACGCGGATTGGCCTCCAGCACGTAGAGCACGCCGGCGCCGATCGCGAACTGCACATTGAGGAGGCCCCGCACGCCGATGCCGGCGGCAATGCCGCGCGTGGCCTCGCGCACGCGATCGATCACGGTGCGACCGAGCGTCACGGGCGGCAGGGTGCACGCGGAGTCGCCCGAGTGCACGCCGGCCTCTTCGATGTGCTCCATGATGCCGCCGATGTACAGCTCATCGCCGTCGTAGAGAGCATCGACGTCGATCTCGACAGCGTCGTCGAGGAATCGGTCGACGAGCAGCGGCTGCTCGGGCCCGATGATCGCCTGGTCTTTCACACGATCGAAGTAGTCGACGAGGGTCGCGCTGTCGTAGACGATCTCCATACCGCGCCCGCCGAGCACGAAGCTCGGGCGCACCAGCACCGGATACCCGATACCCTCGGCGATCGCGACCGCGCTGTCGACGTCGGTCGCTGTGCCGTTGCGCGGCGCGATGAGCCCCGCCGAGTCGAGGATGCGCGAGAAGGCTCCGCGCTCTTCCGCGAGGTCGATCGCGTCGGGGCTCGTGCCGAGAATCGGGATGCCCGCGCGCTCGAGCCCGTGCGCGAGACCGAGCGCCGTCTGGCCGCCGAGCTGCACGACCACTCCGACGAGCTCACCCGTCGCCGACTCGGCGTGGATCACCTCGAGCACGTCTTCGAGCGTGAGCGGCTCGAAGTAGAGCCGGTCGCTCGTGTCGTAGTCGGTCGACACCGTCTCGGGGTTGCAGTTGATCATGATGGTCTCGAAGCCGGCGTCACGCAGCGCGAAGCTCGCGTGCACGCAGCTGTAGTCGAACTCGATGCCCTGGCCGATGCGGTTCGGGCCCGAGCCGAGAATCACGACCTTGCGGGCCTCGCTCGGCGCGACCTCAGTCTCGTCGTCGTAGCTCGAGTAGTGGTACGGCGTGAGGGCCGGAAACTCGCCCGCGCAGGTGTCGACTGTCTTGAACACCGGGCGCACGCCCGCGGCCCAGCGAGCCTCACGAACGGCACTCTCATCGAGGCCGCGCAGTTCGCCCAGCTGAGCATCGCTGAAACCGTGATCCTTCGCGTGCCGGATCACCTCGGCCGTCAGTTCTGGGGCCTCGGCGATCTCAGCGGCGACCTCGTTGATGAGCACCATCTGGTCGAGGAACCACGGATCGATGCCGGTCGCGGCGAAGAGCTCGTCGATGGTCGCGCCCGAGCGCATCGCCTGCTGCACGGTCACGATGCGGCCGTCGGTCGGAGTCTTCGCGAGCTCGAGGAGAGCATCCTTGTCGCCGGGTGCGCCCTGCCAGTGGAAGCTGCTGCCACGCTTCTCGAGGCTGCGCAGCGCTTTCTGCAGCGCGGTGGAGTAATTGCGGCCGATCGCCATCGCCTCGCCGACAGACTTCATGGTCGTGGTGAGCTCGACATCGGCGCCTGGAAACTTCTCGAACGCGAAGCGTGGCACCTTGACCACGACATAGTCGAGCGTGGGCTCGAAGCTCGCCGGGGTGACCTTGGTGATGTCGTTGGGGATCTCGTCGAGCCGGTAGCCGATCGCGAGCTTTGCGGCGATCTTCGCGATCGGGAAGCCCGTGGCCTTCGAGGCGAGCGCGCTCGAACGCGAGACGCGCGGGTTCATCTCGATGACGATGACGCGGCCCGTCGCGGGATCAACCGCGAACTGCACATTGCATCCGCCCGTGTCGACGCCCACGTCGCGGATGATGCGGATGCCGATGTCGCGCAGGTTCTGGTACTCGCGGTCGGTGAGCGTCAGCGCGGGCGCGACCGTGATCGAGTCGCCCGTGTGCACGCCGACCGGGTCGACGTTCTCGATCGAGCAGACGACGACCGTGTTGTCGGCGTTGTCGCGCATGAGCTCGAGCTCATACTCTTTCCAGCCGAGAATCGACTCCTCGAGCAGCACCTCGGTCGTCGGCGACTGGTGCAGGCCGTCGGTGACCATGCGGATGAGCTGATCGCGGTCGTGCGCGAAGCCCGAGCCGAGGCCGCCCATCGTGAACGAGGGGCGGATGACGAGCGGGTACCCGAGGTCGTCGGCGAAATCGACAGCCTCGTCGACGGTGTGCGCGATATGGCTGCGCGCCACGTCGGCGCCCGCCGCGAGCACGAGCTGCTTGAAGAGCTGGCGGTCTTCCGCCTTATGGATCGCCTCAAACGAGGCGCCGATGAGCTCGACGCCATACTTCGCAAGGATGCCCCGCTCGTGCAGCTGGATGGCGGCGTTGAGGGCCGTCTGGCCGCCGAGGGTCGGCAGCACAGCATCCGGCTTTTCCTTCGCGATGATCGCCTCGATGACCTCGGCGGAGATCGGCTCGATGTAAGTCGCGTCAGCGAAGTCGGGGTCGGTCATGATCGTCGCGGGGTTCGAATTGACCAGGATGACCCGGATGCCCTCCGCCCGCAGCACGCGGCACGCCTGGGTGCCCGAGTAGTCGAACTCGGCCGCCTGGCCGATGACGATCGGGCCTGAGCCGATCACCAGCACGCTGTTGATGTCGTCGCGCTTGGGCATCAGGCGTCGGCCTTTCGGCTGTGGGCCACGACAAGGTCGCGGAAACGGTCGAACAGATAGGTGGAGTCGTGCGGGCCAGCCGCGGCTTCGGGGTGGTACTGCACTGAGAAGGCGGGGATGTCGAGCGCCCGCAGGCCCTCGACCACCTGGTCGTTGAGGCCGATGTGGCTCACCTCGACGCGGCCGAACCCCGCGGGGCTCTCGACGATGCCCTCGAGCGGCGCATCGACAGCGAAGCCGTGGTTGTGGGCCGTGATCTCAATGCGACCCGTCTCTCTGTCGAGCACTGGCTGATTGATGCCGCGGTGGCCGTAGGGCAGCTTGTAGGTGCCGAAGCCGAGCGCACGACCCAGCAGCTGATTGCCGAAGCAGATGCCGAAGAACGGTAGGCCGTCGCGCAGTACGCCCTGCAGCAGCTCGACATGCGCGGCGCTCGCCGCGGGGTCGCCGGGGCCGTTCGAGTAAAAGACGGCGGCGGGATCGATCGCACGAAGCTCCTCGAGCGTGACCGACTGAGGCAGTACATGCACCTCGAAGCCACGCTCGGCCAGGTGTCGCACCGTGGCTTCTTTGATTCCCAGATCGAGCACGGCGAGGCGGCCGATGCTCTCCCCGATCGCCGGCACCACCCTGAGCGACTCGACCGAGACCTCGGCCGACAGGTTGCGGCCCGTCATCTCGGCAGACGCGCGCACGATCGCGAGCTGCTCGTGGTCGCCGAGAGTCGCGTCGGAGCCCGAGAAGATGCCCGCGCGCATCGCCCCGCTCTCGCGAATGCGCCGCGTCAGAGCGCGCGTGTCGATGCCGCTGATGCCGACGATGCCGTTCGATTCGAGATCGTCGTCGAGGCTGCGGGTGGCGCGGTGGTTCGACACGCGGCGCGCTGGGTCGCGCACAACAAAGCCCTCGACCCAGATGCGCCGCGACTCTTCGTCGTCGTCATTCATACCGGTGTTGCCGATGTGCGGTGCCGTCATGACGACGATCTGGCCGGCATAGCTCGGGTCAGTCAGGGTCTCTTGATAGCCGCTCATGCCGGTGGCGAAGACGGCTTCGCCGACGGTGCGGCCCTCGGCCCCGTAGCGGCGGCCTACGTAGCGGGTGCCGTCTTCGAGCACGAGTACGGCGGCAGAACTGGTCACGATGCGACTTCCTCAGCAGGGTCGGGGGCGGGGGCAGAGCCGGGCAGCAGGTCGGTGACGGCGGCGAGCAGCCGCTCGGCGTCGTTGCGGTCGGGAAGCCGCAGGTAGGTGTCGACCGGGGTCGAGCCGAGCATCCAGCCGATAACGACGAGCCCCTCGCGCTCGACGACGCGATCGATCGCCCAGGTCGCCCGGCCTGCCGTGCGCAGATCTGACGCGGGCAGGTACACAGCGTCTGAACCGCGGCGGTCGAGCACGATGGCCTGTGGATGCACACTCACCGTCGCCCGCGCGCGGAACCCGAGCCCGTGCACGGCGATGCGCTCGAGGGGCTCACCGGCAGGCGTCGTCGCGACGTACCACCCCTCGACGTCGAGCGTCGCGGGGCCGAGCTCGGCTGCTACCGCCAGCGGGGCTTCGACGCCGGATTGACGTCGCCGGCGTGCGCGCCAGCCGACCAGCATGAGCGCGGCAGCCGCGACGACGAGCGCGACGATGAGCAGCGTCGGCAGTGCCCTATCCACGAGCCACCGCCAGCTGTGCGGCCGCAACGGTCTCGGCGTCGACGAGCTCGGCGTCGACCACCGTACTCACGCCGCGGTGCAGCGTGTGCACAACGCGGCCCGGCAGCGTTTCGCCGACGTAGGGCGAGTTGCGGCTGCGACCGCGCAAATCTGCGACGCTCCAGGTGCGCGTCGTCGATGCGTCGACGAGCGTGATGTTGGCGGGGCTGCCCACCTCGAGCGGGTCATCGTATCCGGGCACTCGGCCGATCTTGGCGGGCGCCGTCGACAGCACACGTGCGACCCCCTGCCACTCGAGCAGGCCGGTGTCGACCATGGTGCGCTGCACGATGCTGAGCGCCGACTCGAGCCCGACCATGCCGAAGGCGGCCTCAGCCCACGTGCACTCCTTCGCCTCTGTGGGATGCGGAGCGTGATCGGTGGCCACGATGTCGATCGTGCCGTCGGCGAGAGCCGCGCGCAGAGCCAGCACATCCTCATCGCGTCGCAGCGGCGGGTTGACCTTGAAGCGTGCGTCGTAGCCGCGCGCGAGGTCTTCCGTCAGCAGCAGATGGTGAGGGGTCGCCTCGGCAGTCACGGCGATGCCTCGAGCCTTCGCCCAGCGCACCACCTCGACCGAGCCCGCGGTCGAAACGTGGCAGATGTGTAGTCTCGCTCCCACGTGCTGGGCGAGCAGAACATCGCGCGCGATGATCGCTTCTTCGGCCACCGAAGGCCACCCCGCAAGCCCGAGCTCGCCCGAGAGTGCACCCTCGTTCATCTGCGCGCCCTGCGTCAGTCGCGGCTCTTGAGCATGCTGCGCGATGACACCGTCGAAGGTGGCGACGTATTCGAGCGCCCGGCGCATGATGAGCGGATCATGCACGCAGAAGCCGTCGTCGCTGAAGACTCGCACGGCGGCTGTCGAGCGCGCCATGGCGCCGATCTCAGCGAGCTGCTCGCCGGCGAGCCCGACGGTCACGGCGCCGATCGGGCGCACGGTCGCGTAGCCGTGCCGCTCTCCGAGACGCTGCACCTGCTCGACGACGCCGGCGGTGTCGGCGACCGGTGAGGTGTTGGCCATGGCGTGAACCGCTGTGAAGCCGCCTGCAGCAGCAGCGCGCGTGCCCGTGAGCACCGTCTCGCTCGCTTCGCCTCCCGGTTCGCGCAGGTGGGTGTGCAGGTCGACGAGCCCGGGCAGCGCGATGAGCCCCGCGCCGTCGATGACCCGTTCGCCGAGCTCGGTCGTGAGGCTTCCGCGAGCGATGATGACGCCGTCGCGAATGCGGATGTCGTCAGTGTGCTCGCCGAGAGTCGATGCTCCGCGGATCAGAATGCCGGTCATCGCTCTCCCCCGGTCGAGTCGACGATCTCGGATGACCCCGCAACAAGCAGGTAGAGCACGGCCATGCGGATCGATACCCCGTTCGTGACTTGATCGAGCACCGTCGACGCTGAAGAGTCGGCGGCGGCGGACGAGATCTCCAGGCCCCGATTCATCGGGCCGGGGTGCATGACCATCGTATCGGGGCCGAGAAGGGTCATCCGCTCGGCCGTCAGCCCCCACTCGCGCGCGTACTCACGACTCGACGGGAAAAAGGCGTCGCGCATGCGCTCGGTCTGGATGCGCAGCATCATGACCGCGTCGGGAGTCGCTGCGAGCGCGTCATCGAGGTGCTCGTGCACGGTCACCGGCCACTGCTCGATGCCGTGCGGCACCAGCGTGCGCGGTGCGACAACGTGCACCTCGGCACCCAGAGTCGACAGCAGCCAGATATTCGAGCGCGCGACGCGTGAGTGCAGAATGTCGCCGACAATCGCGACGCGCAACCCGTCGAGGCCACGGCCTCGGGAGTCTGCACCGTGCCGACGCGATCGCATGGTGAAGGCGTCGAGCAGCGCTTGAGTCGGATGCTCGTGAGTACCATCACCGGCGTTGATGATCGCCGCGTCGATCCACCCAGCGTGGGCGAGCTGGTGGGCCGCGCCCGAATCGTGATGGCGCACGACGATCGCGTCGGCGCCCATCGCCGCGAGCGTCTGCGCCGTGTCTTTGAGGCTCTCGCCCTTCGAGACGCTCGAGCCCTTCGCACTGAAGGTGATGACGTCGGCGCTGAGCCGCTTGGCCGCCGACTCGAACGAGAGCCGTGTGCGCGTGGAGTCTTCGAAGAACAGGTTGACGACGGTCTTGCCGCGCAGGGGGGGCAGCTTGCGTACCTCGCGGTCGGCGGTCTGCGCCATGTCCTCCGCCACGTCGAGAATGCGCACGGCCGTCTCGCGGTCGAGATCGCGGGTGCTCAGCAAATGCTTCATGGTGCGATCGTCACCTCATCGAGACCGTCGACCTCAGCGAGCCGCACAGACACCCGTTCGCTCGTCGCCGACGGCAAGTTCTTGCCGACGAAGTCGGCGCGGATCGGCAGCTCTCGATGACCGCGGTCGACGAGCACGGCCAGCCGCACCACTCGAGGTCGACCGTGGTCGACGAGCGCGTCGAGTGCTGCCCTGATCGTGCGTCCCGAGTAGAGCACATCATCGACGAGCACGACGATCGCGTCATCGATGCCCTCGGCAGGGATGCGGGTGGGCGCCGGCGTTCGGGTCGGCGTGCGCGCCAGGTCATCTCGGTACATCGTGATGTCGAGGGAGCCGGCACTCGAGACACCGGGCTCGATCTCGTCGACGATCTGCTGGATGCGCAGGGCCAGCGTCGCGCCCCGGGTCGGGATGCCGAGGAACACCAGGCGGCCATCGCCGCGCCGGCTCTCGAGCACTTCGTGGGCGATGCGGCGCAGAGCGCGGGTGATGTCAGCGTCGTGCAGCACGGTGCGTGCGACCACTCTGACCTCCTTTCCCGCCTCACAGGACGGTGGTTAAAGGACGTCGAACGAGCTCGAGTCTAGCGGGTGCTACCCCCAGCGTTTCAGCAGGGCGCGCTCACCGACACCGACGAGTGCGTCGGAAGTCTTTCCGAGAATCGCCAGCAGAAGGATCGCCAGGAAGATGCGGTCCATACGCCCATTGTTCGCCGAGTCGGTGAGCAAGAAGCCGAGCCCCATCGACGAAGCGAGCAGTTCGGCGGCGACGAGGAACAGCCAGGCCTGCACGAGCGCGAGTCGCAAACCGGAGACGACCGAGGGCACCACCGCGGGCAGCTGCACGGTGGTGAGCAGTCTCACCCGACTCAGACCGAATGCGCGGCCTGCTTCGACCAGGTGGGGGTCGACGTGCCGGAGCGCGCCGGCCACCGTCGTGAAGACCGGAAACGCTGCACCGATGGCGATGAGGGTGATCTTCGGCGTCTCGAAGATGCCGAGAGTGATGGTGAGCAGCGGCAACCAGGCAAGCGAAGGCACTGCGCGGATCGCTCCGAGAATGGGGCTGAGCAGCTTCGACGCGAGCGGCGAGAGCCCGACCAGCGCCCCGAGCGCAAGGCCGATCGCCGACCCGATCGCGAACCCAGTGAGCACACGCTGCACCGAGATGAGGATGTAGGTCCACAGCAGGCCGGACTCTCCCAGTTCGACGCCCGCCTGGACTACCTGCGCCGGTGACGGAAGGAGGTAGTCGGGCGTGTCGCCAACCTCTGAGGCCCACCACCACCAGCTGAACAGGACGACCGGGATAACCAGGCCGAGCACGACCGTGCTCAGGTTGACCTTCCGGTCGGGTGCACCAGAGACAGCAGTTCCCGCGGCCGCGAAGCCGAATGAGTCTGCCCAGCCGAACAACGACGCCGCCCGGCGCCCCTGCTGAGCAGGGGGCCGGACGGGGGGCACGCTTCCGCGCTCGTCGAAGCTCACGATCAGCCGATCGCGTCCGGGTCGGCCGCCTCGGTGAAGTCCGGGAAGAAGAGCGAATCGAGTGCATCGTCGATGAGCTGCTGATTCGCCACGTCTCCGCTGTCGACGAAGATTGGCCCGATCACCGCGAGCACTGCGCGGTGCTCCTCACCGGGTACCGAGTCGATGTCGATCACGGTGCGCTCGATCGTGGCTTCGGCGATGGCGATGTCGATGCCCGCGACCTCGGCAAGGATGGCCGCCGTCTCGTCGGGGTTCTCGAGCGCCCAGAGGCGAGCCTTCTCGTACGCGTTCACGACGAGCTGCGCGAGATCGGGGTGGTTCGTGATGAAGTCCTCCGTCGCGTTGAGGAACCCGTACGAGTTGAACGACACGTTGTCGTAGATGATCTCGGAGGCGCCATTGGCGACCGACGTCGACAGCAGCGGGTCGAGGCCTGCCCAGGCATCCACTGCTCCCGTCTCGAGCGCCGTCTTGCCGTCGGCGTGCTGCAGGTTCTGCACGGTGATGTCGTCGAGACCGAGGTCGAACTCGGCGAGCGTCTGCAGCAGGAAGAAGTACGGGTCGGTGCCCTTCGTGGCCGCAACGTTCGCTCCGACGAGGTCGTCGACCGTGCGGATCTCCGAGCCGGTCGGCACGAGGATCGCCGACCAGTTGGGCTGCGTGTAGACATTGATCGTGTGGATCGGGCTGCCGTTCGACCGCGCGAGCAGCGCTGCAGATCCCGCAGTCGAACCGACATCGACTGCACCGGAGCGCAAGAACTCGTTGGCCTTGTTTGATCCGGCAGACTGCACCCAGGTGACGGCGACATCGTCGCCGAGCTCGGCTTCGAGCCAGCCCTGGTCTTTGATGATGAGGCTCAGCGGGTTGTAGGTCGCGAAGTCGACGGTGAGCGTCGTGCTCGACCACTCGGCGCCCTCGACGGGCTCCGCGGCCGGTGCGCCTTCACCGGCGACGCATCCAGTCATGGCCATGGCGGCCACGGCGACAGTCGCGGTCAGCAGGGTCGATCGGGTGCGGATGGTCATGGTGGCCTTTCGGTTGTCGGTCGGTCGACCGGTTCGGTAGTGCGGGTGGTGCGGTCTGGAGGGTTCAGTTCGAGTGGTGGCTCGGTACGCCCAGAGCGTCGAGCAGTCGAGCGCGCAGTCGCGCGAGCACGACCGAACCGCGGTCTCGAGGCCGTGCGCCCGGCACGTCGAGGATCATGCTGATGGTGGCGCCGGGCCGATCGGCGCGAGTGCCGAGCAGGACGATGCGGTCTGCGACGGCGAGAGCCTCATCGACATCATGAGTCACGAGGACGATGGTCGCGGGCTCAGCGCGATGGATGTCGACGAGCAGGTCTTGCATGGTCAGGCGCGTGAGCGCGTCGAGCGCTCCGAACGGCTCGTCGAGCAGCAGCACACCTGGGCCCCGCGCGAGTGCTCGGGCGAGCGAAACGCGCTGCGCCATACCCCCCGAGATCTGGCGGGGCTTGAGCGCGGCGGCTGCCGTCAACTGCACCAGGTCGAGCAGCTCGGCCACGCGCTCACGTCCGGCCGTGCGCTCCGTGCCGCGGGGCAGCCCGAGTTCGACATTGCGCGCCACGGTGCGCCACGGCAGCAGTCGCGGCTCTTGGAAGGCGACCGCGCACCGCTGATCGGCCGCGGCCACAGCGGTGCCGTCGATGGTCAAACTGCCGGCGGTCGGGCGGTCGAGACCGCTGATCTGGCGCAGCAGTGTCGACTTACCGCAGCCGGAAGGGCCGAGCAGGGCGACGATCTCACCGGGCGCGATGGAGAGATCGATATCGCGCAGCACGAGCCGGGCATCCTGCCCCTGCGGTGCCGGGAACTCGCGACCCACGCCGCGCAGCGCGACCGGCAGCGCCGGGGCAGCGGTCTCGGAGCGGGACGTGGTGATCGACATGACGCCACCGTATGAGCACGCCCGCGACGCGGACAAACCGTGCGGAAACGTGACGACACGCAACGAAACACAGCGTCACATGACTACACGAGCGCCTTCGCGCTGAGGGCCGGCGCGCCTGAGATCACGCGATGGCGCACTGCCGCCGAGATCTGGTCGACGATGATCGTCACCACGATGATCACGACGAGGGTGATGCCGATGCGGTCCCAGTCGCGCCGTTCGAACACTTGCGCGAGTAGCGAACCGATGCCACCCGCGCCGAGCACGCCGAGAATAGCGCTCGCACGAATGTTGATCTCGAAGCGGTAGAGCCAGAAGGCGATGACCTCGGGCAGGATCTGCGGCACGACGGCCCAGCGCAGCTTCTGTAGCGTGCTGGCGCCTGCGGCGGTCAAGGCCTCTCCCGGTCCGCGCGGCACCGATTCGATCGCTTCTGCCGTGAGCTTTCCGAGAGTGCCCACCGAGCCGACGCCGATCGCGAGGGCCCCTGCAAGCGGACCGAGGCCGAAGATCGGGAGCATGATCGCGATCGCGAGCACCAGTTCGGGAATCGCCCGCAGAATATTCAAGATCTGCCGCGTCAGGAAGACCGCCCATCGCGGAGCGACCGTCGACGCCGCGATGAAGGCGATCGGAAACGACAGCACGGCTCCGATGACGGTGCCCACCCAGGCGATCTGCAGCGACTCGACCATCAGGCGCAGCGCGTCGCCCCAGTAGGTCAGGTTCGGCTCGACGAAGGGGTTCTGGACGACGCCGCCGATCATGAGCTGCCCGTACGTGATCGACAGTGCCGGCAGGTCGAGAAGGCGATCCCAGCGCGCATCGATGACCACGATGCAGATCAGGATGATGGCGAGCACTCCGAGCTGCGTCAGCGTGTAGCGGAGTCGGCTCGGTGCCGAGGGGCGGGGCGGGGCACTCCGGCGCGGTTCGACGCTCACATCAGCCTCCGCCTCAGCCACTGAGAGAGCAGGTCGATCGAGAACACGACGATGAAGAGCAGCACGATGATCGCCGAGACGTTCGAGTAGTTGAACCGCGCGAACTCGACGCTGAGCGTCGAGCCGATGCCGCCCGCGCCGACGATGCCGAGCACCACCGAAGCGCGAATATTCAGTTCGAAGACGTACAGCGAGTACGAGAGGTAGTTCGGCAGTATCTGCGGCACGACCGCGAACTGCGCCGTCTGCGCGGGCCTGGCACCTGAAGCGGCGGCGGCTTCGAGCGGACCCCGGTCGATCGCGTCGATCGTCTCGCTGGTCAGCTTTGCGATGATGCCGATGTTGAACATGATGAGGGCGAGCACGCCTGCCAGTGTGCCGACCCCGACGAGGGCGACGAACAGCAGTCCGTAGCCGACGTCGGGCAGCGAGCGCACGATGGAGAGGAAGATCTTGGCGGCGCGGTAGACGAACGCGTTGCTCATGGTCACTCGCGAGGCCAGCATCGCCATTCCGAGCCCGATCGCGCATCCGACCGCCGTCGCGATCACCGCGATCGCGAGCGTGTCGAGGAAGGGCGAGATCGTGCGGCCGATGAACGACCAGTTCGGGGCCAGGAACTCTTGAATGATGAACCAGCCGCGGCCCCAATCGGTCCAGAGCGGGGAGAGGTCGAACGAGATGCCGGCTCCCGCCCAGACCGTGATGGCGACGACGACCACGATCGCGATGTAGGTGCTCGGCCGAGTGCGCGGTCGCGGTGGCCGTGCGGGCGACACCGGTCGTTCGACGACGGTCGTCACGATGCCGCCGCGGTCGGCTCGTCGCTCTCGAGCTCGCTCGGATCAGTGGTGAGCACGTCATCGGCCGTGAGCGAGCGGCCGTAGATCTGCTCGAAGACGGCGTCGTCGGCTTCGGAGGGCGGCCCGTCGAAGACGATCGTGCCGGCCCGCATACCGATAATGCGATGCGCGTAGCGTCGGGCGAGGTCGAGGAAGTGCAGGTTCACAATGGTCGTGATGCCCAGTTCGGCGTTGATGCGCTGCAGGTCGCGCATGACCATGTTGGCGGTGGGCGGGTCGAGCGACGCGACGGGCTCATCAGCGAGGATGACGGTGGGGTTCTGCGCCAGCGCGCGGGCGATCGCCACGCGCTGCTGCTGACCGCCGGAGAGCTGGGATGCTCGCACGTAGGCCTTCTCGACGATGCCGACCCGCTCGAGCGCCTGAAACGCCTGCTCGCGGTCGGACTCGCGGAACAGCCCCAGCAGCGAGCGCAGTACCGGGGTGGCGTGCAGCCTGCCGACGAGCACGTTCTGCAGAACTGAGACGCGGCCCACGAGGTTGAACGACTGGAAGATCATGCCGACGCGGGCCCGCAGCTCGCGCAGACGCCGGCTCGATGCCTCATGCACCGCGACACCGTCGACCTCGAGCGTGCCCGAACTCACGGGGACGAGCCCGTTGATGGTGCGCACGAGCGTCGACTTGCCCGCGCCCGAGAGGCCCACGACCACCACGAACTCGCCGGGCTCGATGTCGAGCGAGACTCCGTCGAGGCCGATCGTTCCTGTCGGATAGGTGACGGTCACGTCACGGAAGGAGATCACCGCGTGCTCCAGTTCGTCGTCGAAACAGGATCGGGGCCGGGTCGTGGGTGACCCGGCCCCGATTCGACCGTACTACTCGCCGAAGTTGGCCTCGACCTGACGCGCTGCGTCGAGTGCGGCGAGGTCGGCGGGCACGAGCCCCTCGATGTTGTAGACCGCGTCGAGAGCGGCGAGCCCTTCTTCTGACTCAGCGATCGCGAGGAAGGCCGCCGTGATCGCGTCTTGCAGGTCTTGGGGCAGGTCTCCGCCGACAGCGACGCCGTCGTTCGGAATGTTCGTCGACCACGCGAAGACGACGACGTCGGTGCCGACAGTGGGCAGTTCCTCGACCACGTTGCCGCGAGCGTCGTTGAAGCTCACACCCACCGCGGCATCGCCTCGGGCGACCGAGAGCACCGAGTTGGGGTGCCCACCGGCGAAGAACGCGCCGCTGAGGTCGAACGGGTCGAGACCGGCCTCTTGCAGCTGGGTGGCCGGGTAGTAGTAGCCCGAGGCCGAGCCCTCGTCGACGAACGAGATGATCTCATCCTGGGCGATATTGGCGAGAGCCTCATCGCCGACCGGACCCGACTCGGCGGTGTCGACTCCGTTGCAGAACGCGAAGCCGTCGTCGTCGACGACGACCTCGGTCGTGCAGAAGCGATCGGGGTCGTTCGTGAACCACTGCGTGACGTACGTGCTCGAGCCGAAGCGCACAGACTGCAGAATCGGAACCGCGCCGGCCTGGTCGGCCGCCTGCACGAGCGCGATCGGGCCGAACATTCCGATCTGGGCCTGTCCCGACTGCATGGCCACGACGAGCGCGTTGTAGCTGTCAGTGACCTCCGTGGTCACGGGGATACCCAGCTCGGCGGTGAGCAACTCGCCGAGCACCTCGGCATCGAGCACGAGCTGGTCGACTTCTTGGGAGGGCACGAGGCCGAGCACGAGCTCATCGGGCCATTCGGTGCCGGCGGCGTCTTCTTCGGGGGCAGCGTCGGTCGCGCACGCGGCGAGACTGAGGGCGAGGGCCGAGGCGGCCGCGAGGGCGCCGAGGCGACGGAATGAGGTCTTCACTGTGAGCTCCTTGTGGTGTCGATGCAGGAAGGTGGCGAGCGACGCTCCTGGTGGGCGCGCCGTTCCCCCTCACGGTAACCCCTCATTCGGGGGTGGTCGAGTGATAGTGCGTTTCGGGATGAGGATGTTTACGCGCTGTTCACGCGCGACCCCTGAACGTCGAAACGCCTTCAGATCTGGTGGAGCAATGCCTGAACATTCCCTGCACGCCAGGTCGGAACAGCCTGGGGCTGGGGGTGGCGTTCGATAAGCCCGGTCTCTCCCCTGACCGCGTGCACCGGCGCGAGGTCGTTGATCCAGATGTCTCCGAGCGAGACGACGCGGCTCCAGCGACGCGCGTCGAGATCGCCGCCGGGTGCCAGGAGAGCCTCGAGTCCGCCTGGCTTCGCGGCGTCGCCGATGATCGTGTCGAGCACAGTGTCGAGCCCGAGTCGCGCGGTGAGCGTCACCGTGCTCGCGAGCGGCGAGTTCGTCACGAGCACTCGGTGCCAACCCTGCATCGCCCCGAGGCGATCGATCACCCCGTCCGGGGTGGAGATCTCAATATGGCCAGCATCGAGCTCGGCGCGCCCGCGCAGAAAAGCAGCCGTCATCGCTCCGCGTTCGAGTCCGCGCTCACGAGCCCATGTCGCCACCGCCGTGTAGGCGTCGGCGCAGCCCTCGAACGGCGTGCCCAGCTCGCCCTGCAGAAAACGATCGAGGGGGTCGAGCAGGTCGACGGCAGCGGCACCCGCCGTCGAGGCCACCTCCCGGGCGAACGCGCGCACTGGCCCGTCGCCGAGGCACAGCGTGCCATCGAAGTCGAGAATCAGCAGCCGGTCGGCCATCACGCCCGAGCGGTCTCGGCGATCGATCCGAGCAGACCGTTGACGAACGGCGCGCTGTCATCGGTCGAGAGCACGCTCGCGAGCTCCATCGCCTCGGCGATGGCCACGGCCGTCGGAATCTCGGGGTTGTGCTGCAGCTCCCACGTGGCGAGTCGCAGGATCGCGCGGTCGACGATGGGCATGCGGGCGAGCGTCCAGCCCACGGCGTGCTGCTCGATCACCGCATCGATCTCTGCCCGGTGCTCGTCGACCCCGCGCACGATCTGCTCGGCGTAGGGCCAGCTCGACGCGCGTTGCGGGAGCGCCGCGGCGCGGCGGGTCTCCTCGTCGAGCACCGCAGCGATCGGCACCTGGCGCACGTCTGCGATGTACAGCATGTCGAGCGCGCGTTTGCGTGCCTTGCTGCGGGCGCTCACTACTCGTTCACGCGACCGAGGTAGTCGCCAGAGCGCGTGTCGACCTTGACCTTCGTGCCGGTCTCGAGAAACAGCGGAACCTGAATCTCGTAGCCCGTCTCGAGCGTCGCGGGCTTGGTGCCGCCCGTCGAGCGGTCGCCCTGCAGGCCGGGTTCGGTGTAGGTGACCTCGAGCACGACCGAGGCCGGCAGGTCGAGGTAGAGCGCTGCGCCCTCGTGCATCGCGATCGTCACCTGCTGGTTCTCGAGCATGAAGTTCGCGGCATCACCGACGACGGTCGCGGGCACGGTGACCTGCTCGTAGTCGGTCGTGTCCATGAAGACGTAGTCGGCGCCGTCCTGGTACAGGTACGAGTAGTCGCGTCGGTCCACCGTCGCGAAGTCGACCTTGGTGCCAGCGTTGAAGGTCTTGTCGACGACCTTGCCGCTCATGACGTTGCGCATCTTGGTGCGCACGAACGCGCCGCCCTTGCCCGGCTTGACGTGCTGGAACTCGATGACGTTCCACAACTGGCCGTCGAGATTGAGCACGCTGCCGTTCTTGATGTCGTTCGTGGTCGCCATGAGTGTGAGGGTTCCGTTCCGGTGGAGAGCAGTCTGTCGGGCGCGCACTCGCGCCGACCTGGAAGTCTAGTCGACAGTGCCCCAGCCCAGCGGGCAGGGGCGGGCAGTCAGGCGCCGCGCAGCACTTGAGCGAGCGCGAGCCGGTACGAGTCGGCACCGAATCCGGCGATGACCCCGGTCGCCACGCCGGAGACCACGCTGTTGTGCCGGAATGCCTCACGGGCGTGCGGGTTCGACAGGTGCACCTCGATGACGGGCACGCCTGCTTCGGTCACGAGGGCGACCGCGTCACGCAGGGCGTAGCTGTAGTGCGTGAAGGCGGCCGGGTTCAGAATGACGGGCGTGCGAGCATCCACCGCCTCATGCAGCCAGCCGATCAGCTCTGCCTCGTCGTTCGACTGACGCAGGTCGATCTCGACGCCGCTCGCCTCGGCGGCGAGCATCGCGCGGATGTCGTCGAGAGTCTGCGTGCCGTAGACCTCTGGCTCACGAGTGCCCAGTCGATTGAGGTTCGGCCCGTTGAGCACGAGCACTCGAGTCACGGCGGTCATGCGCACAGCCTAGAGGCGCGCGAGGTCACTCCCCCACCTCCTGGTAGGCCGCGAAGAGCATCGACTCATCGATGCCGCCCCGCACGCGCGGGCGGGCGACGTCGTCGAGCACGATGAAGCGCAGCATGCCGGCGCGAGCCTTCTTGTCGCGCTGCATGGTCGCGAGCAGGGTCTTCCACCGGCCGAGCGGGTACCCCGTCGGCAGGGTCAGCGACGCGAGGATGCGCCGCGTGCGATCGACCTGCTCAGCCGGCAGCGAGCCCGCCAGGTGCGAGAGCTCGGCGGCGAACACCATGCCGATCGCGACGGCCGCGCCGTGCCGCCAGCGATATCGCTCGGCGTGCTCGATCGCGTGTCCGAGCGTGTGGCCGTAGTTCAGAATCTCGCGCTGGCCCTGCTCGGTGAAGTCATCGCTCACGACGGCCGCCTTGACTCGGATGCTGCGCTCGATCAGTTCGCGGAACACCGGGCTGTGTCGATCGGTCGCGACCGAGACATCAGCCTCCAGCAGGTCGAGAATGGCCGGGTCGGCGATGAAGCCGCACTTCACGACTTCGGCGAACCCCGCAAGAATCTCGTTCTGGGGCAGACCCTCGAGCAGGTCGAGATCGACGACCACGGCAGCCGGTGCCCAGAAAGCGCCGACGAGGTTCTTGCCTTCCGCCGTATTGATGCCGGTCTTGCCGCCGACCGCAGCATCCACCATGCCGAGCACCGTCGTCGGCACCTGGATCACCGGCACACCACGCAGCCAGGTGGCGGCCACGAAGCCCGCCAGATCGGTCGTGGCTCCCCCTCCCAGGCCGACCACGACATCCGTTCGTGTGAAATCGGTTTGTCCCATGATCTGCCAACAGAAGGCAGCCACCTCGACCCGCTTGGCGCCCTCAGCGTCGGGCACTTCGGCGAGCAGCACCTCGACACGGCCCGTGAGAAGCTCGCGCAAAGCCTCCGCGTGCGCCGCAAGAGGCGGCGCGTGAATGACCAGCAATTTCGCGGCCGTCGGCGGCAGCAGTTCGTCGAACTGCGCGAGCAGACCACGGCCGACAAGCACGTCGTACGTCGGCGGGCCACTCACGGGGATGACGGTGGTGTCGGTCATGATCCTCCGGCCGAGACGGCGCGCTCGCGCGTCCACTCGGCGATCTCTTCGGCAATGCGGTCGATGGGCCGCGATGAGGTGTCCCAGGTCGCGGAAGCGAGCGAGATGTAGGTCGGCATGCGGGTCGCGACGAGGTCGACCCAGGCGCCGATCCCCTCGCGCACGAGCGGCCGCGTCTCGGGGTCGAGCCGCTCTGCCGCCGCGTCGGCGCTGACCGTGAGCAGCACAACG
This sequence comes from Microcella sp., assembly GCF_019739195.1. Classification (NCBI taxonomy): domain Bacteria; kingdom Bacillati; phylum Actinomycetota; class Actinomycetes; order Micrococcales; family Microbacteriaceae; genus Microcella; species Microcella sp. Next base: position 185,644 of record NZ_JAHHDS010000003.1, read on the forward strand.
GGTGCTGAGGCCAGGCCGGCCGCGACGCTCGGGGTCATGACGGCTCCCCCGCCCAGCGAGACCACGGCGCGCTGCTGCAGCGCTTCTTCGACCGCGTCGGCCTCGATCTTTCGAAAAGCGAGCTCTCCGCGTTCGGCGAAGATCGCCGGAATCGGTCCGTGCTCGGCCGCGATGATCCGATCGGTGTCGATGAAGGGAGCCTCGAGGATGCGCGCCACGCGCTTGCCCACGCGCGTCTTGCCGGCGGCTGGAGGCCCGATGAGCACGACCAGCGGGCCGGTCGGGCTGTCTCCCGCTGCTGCCGACTCAGCCACGGCCGTCGGAGACCGCCGTCGTGAGGGTCGCGGGAATCGCTGCGAGGTAGCCCTCGAGATTGCGACGCGTCTCGGCGATCGAGTCGCCACCGAACTTCTCGAGCATGGCCTCGGCCAGCACGAGGGCGACCATAGCTTCGGCCACCACGCCCGCAGCGGGCACGGCGCACACGTCGGAGCGCTGGTGGTGGGCCGGTGCGGCCTCACCGGTCGAGGTGTCGACAGTGCGCAGCGCGTGCGGCACGGTCGCGATCGGCTTCATGCCGGCCCGCACGCGCAGCACGGTGCCCGTGCTCATGCCGCCTTCGGTGCCACCCGCGCGGTCGCTCAATCGCTCAATAACTCCATCGTCGACGACGAGCTCATCGTGGGCTGCTGAGCCGCGGCGCCGGGTGGTCTCGAACCCGTCGCCGACCTCGACGCCCTTGATCGCCTGAATGCCCATGAGCGCGGCGGCGAGCTTCGCGTCAAGGCGTCGGTCCCAGTGCACGTACGACCCGAGCCCCGGCGGCACGCCGTAGGCGAGCACCTCGACCACGCCGCCCAGTGTGTCACCCGACTTGTGGGCGTCATCGACCTCGGCGACCATGGCGGCACTCGTCTCGGCGTGTAGGCACCGCATCGGGTCGGCGTCCAGTCGATCCACATCGTCGGGTAGCGGCAGTGCCGCGTCGTCGGGCACGCGCACCGGCCCGATCGCGAGCGTGTGAGCGACGAGACGGATGCCGAGTTCGCTGAGGAACGATCGCGCCACGGCCCCGAGCGCCACGCGAGCGGCTGTCTCGCGCGCGCTCGCCCGCTCAAGCACCGGCCTCGACTCATCGAAGCCGTACTTTTGCATGCCGACGAGGTCGGCGTGACCGGGGCGGGGGCGGGTGAGCGGCGCACCTCGACCACCCGTGAGCTCGGCGGGGTCGACGGGGTCGGGGCTCATGATCGTGGTCCATTTGGGCCACTCGGTGTTACCGATGCGCAGCGCGATCGGGCTGCCCATGCTCACACCGTGGCGCACGCCGCCCGAGATCGTCAACTCGTCTTGCTCGAACTTCATGCGTGCTCCGCGCCCGTAACCGAGCTTGCGGCGCTGCATGTCGGCCTGAATCGCTTCGCGCAGCACGGGCACGCCCGCGGGCAACCCTTCGAGCACGGCGATCAGTTCGGGGCCGTGGGATTCTCCGGCAGTCAACCAGCGCAGCATGCTTCCATCCTCCCACGGTCGCATGGGGCGGGATGCCCGCTCGCAGCCGCTCGCACCGTCACACGAGGTCGAGGGCGGCCCGCATCGCCGCCTCGACCCCGGACTCGTCGTCGAGCGGCACCTCGGTCTGTCCGGAGACGAAGAACCGCACCTGGCGCACGGCCTGGTGCAACAGCATGTCGCGCCCCGATGCCACGCGCCCGCCGACCTCGAGCCACTGCGCGGCGAGCGGCCCCGGCCACGGGTGGTACGTGACGTCAAGAGCCACCGCGCTCGTGCGGGCGTCGAACGGCAGCGGCTGATGCAGGCCGACCCCATTGGGCAGAGTCCACGCCACGACATCGCATTCGTCGACGACCTGGTCGAGGTCGGTGAGCCGCACGACGTCGAGTTCGAGGCCGAGTCGGTCGCCGAGCGTGACCATTGCCTGTGCACGAGCAGGCTCGCGCACCGCGAGCACGGCGCTACGCAGCCCGAGGCCTTCGAGCGCGACGAGCACGGATCGCGCCGTCGCGCCCGCCCCGACGATCACAGCGTGCTCGGCCGTCACCACCCCGGCATCGCGCAGGGCGCGCTCGATGCCCGCCACATCGGTGTTGCGCACCCGGCGAACTCCATCGTCGTCGAGCAGCAGGGTGTTGGCGGCACCGGTCAGCATGCTCGCGATATCGCGCTCGTCGGCCAGGGCGAGCAGTTCTTCTTTGAGGGGCATCGTCGCCGAGAGACCACGCCAGCTCGAGTCGAGACCGTCGACAAAGCCGGCGAGCTCAGCCTCGCGCACCTCGTGACGCTCGTAGACCCAGTCGAGGCCGAGGTGCTGGTACGCGGCGGTGTGCAGTGTGGGCGACAGCGAGTGAGCGACCGGAGACCCGAGTACTGCGAGACGCCTACGCACAGTAGACGGCGTTCTCGTCGCTCGCGCGGCACCAGGCCCGCAGCTGAGCAACACCCTCCTCATGCTGACGAAGAGTCTCAGAGAACTTGGTTTCTCCCGTGGCCAGGTTAACTGTGACGAAGAAGAACCAGGGCCCGTCGGCGGGGTTGAGCACCGCGTCGATCGCCACGTCTCCCGGTGCCGCGATCGGGCCGATCGGCAGCCCGGTGATGACGTAGGTGTTGTAGGGGTTGTCGGCATCCAGCGCATCGCCGCTCGACCAGACGGAGCCGGTCTCGCCAGCGCCGTACTGCGTGGCCGAGTCGAACTCGAGGCGCCAGCCATCGGCCAGGCGGTTCTCGATGACGCGCGACACCCGGTAGAAGTCGTCTGCGAGGCGTGCTTCGCGCTGAATCAGCGATGCCTTGGTGAGCACGGTGTGACGATCGGCCTCAGCGACCCCTGCCGCGTCGAGCCGTCGGAACATCTCGTCGACCAGGGTGCGGATATGGTCTTCAGCCGTGGTGTTCGGCTCGAACGTATACGTGGCCGGGAACATGTAGCCCTCGATGTTGGGCGCTTCGGCAGGGATGCCGTAGATCGAGGGGTCGGCAATGGCGGCCTCGTACTCGTCCAGGGGGATCCCGGTCCCGGCGGAGAGTGCCTCGATGACCTCGCCAGCACGCAAACCCTCGCGCACGGTCGCGCTGAACTCCACCTTGTTCGCGGGGTCGAGCAAGGCATCCAGCGCCGACTGCGCCGACATCTCCTCCTGCAGACGGTAGGTACCGGGGATGAACTGGATCGTCGAGTCGGCGAGCAGCAGGTCGTAGAAGGCCTCGAAGGTCATCGTGACACCCTGCTCGACGAGCGAGTCGGCCACATCGGCCCCGATCTCGCCGCTGTAGATGGTCACGAACACCTCGGTGCCGTTTCCGGTTCCCTCGAAGTCGTTCGGCAGTTCCCAGCCAAGCAGTTCGCGCACCTGAGACTCGTAATTGGTCCAGACGTACCAGGTGCCGGCCGCGCCGACGCCAAGCAGCAGCGCGAGAATGCCGAGCACGACCCAGGGCCAGCGGCGGCGACGGCGCGGGGGGCGCGCAGTCGAGCCCTTCGAGCGGGAGCCGCGCCCCTCGCTCTCGCGCGCTGCCCGACGACTCTGCGGAGCCCCCTCATCGGTCTGCACCGCTGCCGGCGTCGCGCCCGAGCGCGGGGCATCGTCGGCCGCGGACGGCTGAGGGCGAAAGATGTCGTCCCAGTTGTCGTTCTCAGTCACTCTGCTGGTCAGCTTTCGTGCGGCTCGACGAGCGCTCCGGGCGGGTTCCCAGAGGCGCGCTCGAGGTCGAGGGCGTGCTGGAGCAGGATAACAGCGGCGGCTTGGTCGACTACTGATCGTGAGTTCTTGCTCGTCCTGCCCGCTTGGCGCAGTCCGCGCGCGGCCGACACGGTCGTCAGGCGCTCGTCGACCAGGCGCACCGGCACATCGAGCGAGTCCGCGATCGTGCTCGCGACGGCCCGCGCATCCGCTGTCGAGGCGGTCTCGGCGCCGCTCAGCGCGATCGGCAGCCCGACGACGATCTCGATCGCGCCGTGCTCGTCGACGAGGCGACGGATGCCCGCCACGACATCATCGCGTCGCGCGAGCGTCTCGACTGGGGTGGCCAGCATGCCGTGCGGATCGCTGCGCGCGACCCCGACCCGGGCGGTGCCCACGTCGACGCCGAGCCGCACACCGGTGCGCACCGCTAGTGCCGCAGCTGCGCGAGCACAGCCTCGATCGCCGCGGGGATCGCCGACGGGTCGGCGCCCCCGCCCTGGGCGAGGTCGTCCTTACCGCCGCCGCCCCCGCCGAGCACCGCCGAGGCCGCACGCGCGAGCACGCCCGCCTTCGCTCCGGCGTCGCGCGCCGTGGCAGTCGTGGCGACGATGACGGCCGCCTTGCCCCCCACCTCGGCGGCGAGCACGACCACAGAGGCCGTGTCACTGATGCGGCCGCGCACGGTGGTCGCGAGTGTGCGCAGATCATCGGAGTTCGACAGGGTGCCGACGTTGTCGGCGATCACCGATACGGCGCCGACAGGTGTGGCAGACGCCAGCAGTGCCGGAACCCGCTCGGTCAGTCGCGCCGACTCGAACTGCGCCACGGCCTTCTCGGCGGCCTTGAGTTGCGCACTGAGGTCGGCCACGCGCTCGGCCAATTGGTCGCGCGGCGTCTTGAGCGTGCTCGTCAGCTGCTGCACGAGAGCCCGCTCAGCCGCGAACTCACGGAAGGCCTCGAAGCCGACGAGGGCCTCGACCCGTCGATTCGTCGACCCGACTGACGACTCGCTGACGAGACTGATCATGCCGATCTCAGCCGACGAGCCCACGTGGGTGCCCGCGCAGAGCTCGCGCGACCAGGGGCCACCGATGTCGACAACCCGCACCTCGTCGCCGTACTTCTCGCCGAAGAGCGCCATGGCGCCGAGCGCCTTGGCCTCGTCGAGCGGCAGCACCCGCGTCTCGACGGGCAGGTTGTCGCGCACGGCGAGATTGCTAATCTCTTCGATCTCGCTGCGCGTTGCCGGGCTCAGAGCCTGGTTCCAGCTGAAGTCGAGCCGCATGTAGCCGGCCTTGTTGTACGAGCCCGACTGGTGCGCGTCATGCCCGAGCGTCTGACGAAGCGCAGCGTGGATGACGTGCGTCGCGGAGTGCGCCTGCGTCGCCGATCGACGCCACTGCCGGTCAACCTTCGTCGTCGCCACCGCCCCGACCTCGACCTGGCCGTGCACGACCTGCACGCGGTGGCTCACGAGCCCCTTGACGGGGCGCTGCACGTCGAGCACCTCGAGCTCGTAGCCGCTGCCGACGATGAGGCCCTCGTCAGACTCTTGGCCGCCCGACTCGGCGTAGAGCGTCGTCTCGGCGAGGATCACCTCGGCCAGGTCTCCCGCATGGGCCACCGGAACACTCGCGCCGTCGACGATGATGCCGAGCACGCGGGTCTCGGTCTCGAGCGCCTCGTAGCCCAAGAACTGCGTCTCTCCGTGCGCGCGGAACTCGCCATAGACCGAGAGGTCGGCGAGAGCGCCCTTCTTCGACTTCGCGTCGGCCTTCGCGCGGGTGCGCTGCTCGGCCATGAGTCGGTCGAACGCCTCACGATCGACCGCGAGACCGTTCTCTTCAGCCATCTCGAGCGTGAGATCGAGCGGAAACCCGAAGGTGTCGTGCAGCTGGAAGACCGTGTCGCCCGCGAGCGTCGTGCCGCCCGACTTCGTGGTCTCGGCCACCGCGAGGTCGAGAATCGTCGTGCCCGCAGCGAGCGTGCGCAAGAAGGCGTCTTCTTCGCCGAGTGCGAGACGCGAGACGCGGTCGTAGTTCTGGGCGACCTCGGGGTAGGCGGCGCTCATGGCATCGCGCGAGGCGGCGAACAGCACCTCGAAGCTCGGCGCATCCACACCGAGCAGGCGCATCGCCCGCACACTGCGTCGCAGCAGGCGGCGCAAGATGTAACCGCGCCCCTCGTTGCCGGGCGCGACGCCATCGGTCATGAGCATGAGGCCGCTGCGCACGTGATCGGCGATCACACGCATGCGCACATCGTCGTCGTGGTCGGCACCGTAGCGGCGACCGGAGAGCTCGGCAGCAGCATCCAGAACCGGACGCACCTGGTCGATCTCGTACATGTTCTCGACGCCCTGCAGCAAGAAGGCCACCCGCTCCATGCCCATGCCGGTGTCGATATTCTTGCTCGGCAGCTCGCCAAGAATCTCGAAGTCACCCTTGCCCGTGCCCGCGCCGCGCAGGTACTGCATGAAGACGAGATTCCAGATCTCGACGTAGCGGTCGTCGTCGGTGGCGGGGCCGCCGTCGATGCCGTACGAAGGACCGCGGTCGAAGAAGATCTCGCTGCACGGCCCGGCCGGCCCTGGCTGGCCCGTCGACCAGTAGTTGGTATCCATGCCGAGGCGCTGGATGCGCTCGTCGGGCAGACCGGCGATCTTCTTCCAGAGCGCGATCGCCTCGTCATCGTCTTCGTAGACGGTGACCCACAGGTCTTTCTCGTCAAACCCGAGACCGCCGTCGGCCTGCGCCGAGGTCAGCAGTTCCCACGCGTACCCGATCGCGCCCTCTTTGAAGTAGTCGCCGAACGAGAAGTTGCCGTTCATCTGAAAGAAGGTGCCGTGGCGGGGCGTCTTGCCCACTTCTTCGATGTCGTTGGTGCGAATGCACTTCTGCACGCTCGTGGCGCGCGGGTAGGGCGCCGGCACGACGCCGGTCAGGTACGGCACGAAGGGCACCATGCCTGCGACCGTGAACAGCAACGTCGGGTCGTCGCTGACGAGCGAAGCGGAGGGCACGACCGTGTGACCGCGAGTACCGAAGTAGTCGAGCCACCGGCGTTGGATGTCGGCGGTCTGCATGAGGGGCTGTGGCGTCCTGAGTCGAGAGTGGGCGGGGCACGGGGCCCCGCCGGTTACTTGAGGCGGCTAGTGAGGTCGGCGATGGTGTCTTCGGCCTCGGCGACGGCCGCGCGAAGCTCGGCTTCGCGCGCCTTGTACCCGTCGACGACCGCCGCACCGAACTCTTTGGCCTTCGCGTCGACGTCGTCGAAGAACTGGGCGCCCTGCGGCGTGCGCGAGACCTGGTGGGCGGCGACGAAGCCGATGCCGATGCCGGCGATGAGCCAGATGACGTTCTTCATGAGTGCTCCCTCTCGGTGGGGTCGATGTGGTGGCCCGCCCGCGAACGGGCAGAGACCCAGCCTAGCGGCCACGGCTCCGGCAGCGAACGGGGCCAGACAGCGAACGGGGGCCCGACCAGTGGCCGGACCCCCGTTCGACGGAGCGTGTGCGCGTGCGACTAGCGCGCTGCGTAGTACTCGACGACGAGCTGCACTTCGCAGGTCACGGGAACCTCGGCGCGCTTGGGGCGACGCACGAGCCGCGACTGCAGCTTGTCGAGCTCGACCTCGAGGTAGGCCGGAACCTTGGGCAGCACGTCGACGTGACCGCCGGCAGCGGCGACCTGGAACGGCTCGGTGCCCTCGGAGCGCGGCTTCACGTGGATGAGCTGACCCGGCTTGACGCGGAACGACGGGCGGTCGACAAGCTGGCCGTCGACCATGATGTGGCGGTGCACGACCATCTGGCGCGCCTGCGCCGTGGTGCGCGCGAAGCCCGAGCGCAGCACGAGAGCGTCGAGACGCATCTCGAGCAGCTCGACCAGGTTCTCACCGGTCAGGCCGGCCGAGCGACGGGCCTCGTTGAACGCGATCTTGAGCTGGGCCTCGCGGATGCCGTACTGGGCACGAAGGCGTTGCTTCTCGCGCAGACGAACGGCGTAGTCGCTGTCGGCCTTGCGCTTGGTGCGGCCGTGCTCACCGGGAGCGTAGGGGCGCTTCTCGAGGTACTTGGCGGCCTTCGGGGTGAGGGCAATGCCGAGCGCGCGCGAGAGACGGGTTTTGCTGCGAGTACGTGACTTAGTAGACACGGTTTCCTTCCATGGGCGTGGCCGAGAATTTCAGCGGCTCACGGGCGTACACCGCTCCGTCCGGTCCGAACGCACGCCGAGGCGCTTCGGTGGAAGCTTCGAGGGAGGGTGTGCCCATATCTGACGGGCCGGGAAAGCCTACCAGAGCGCGGGACCTGCCAGAGGCCGACGGTCGTCGCTGTCAGTGCGAGCCTCAGTCGGGCGATGCTTCGCCCCGGATGATCGCCCGCAGCTTCGCGAGGCGCGCACTGATCTCGCGCTCATGACCCCGCCCGGTCGGCCGGTAGTACTCAGTACCGACGAGTTCGTCGGGCAGGTGCTGCTGCTGCGCCACACCCACGGGCTCGTCGTGCGGGTAGACATAGCCCTTGCCGTGTCCCAACCGCTTCGCCCCGGCATAGTGCGCATCACGCAGCGGCTTCGGCACGCGGCCGATGCGACCGGCTTTGACATCGGCGATCGCAGCGTCGATGCCGATATACGCGGCATTCGACTTCGGCGCGGTCGCGAGATAGACGACGGCCTCGGCGAGCGGGATGCGCCCTTCGGGCATGCCGATCAGTTGCACTGCCTGCGCTGCGGCCACCGCGATCGGCAGCGCCTGCGGGTCAGCCGTGCCGATGTCTTCTGCCGCGGAGATGATCACGCGGCGCGCGATGAACCGCACGTCCTCCCCCGCCTCGATCATGCGTGCGAGGTAGTGCAGGGCGGCATCGGGATCGCTGCCGCGGATCGACTTGATGAAGGCGCTGATCACGTCGTAGTGCTCGTCGCCTTGCTTGTCGTAGCGCAGCAGGGCTCGATCGACTGCGGCGGCCACGATCTCGGCGGTGATCACGGGATGCTCGCCCTCGGCCGCGGCCGACTGCGCGGCCGCTTCCAGTGCCGTCAGAGCTCGACGCGCGTCTCCTGAGGCCAGTCGCACGATCGCCTCGCGGGCCGCAGTCTCGAGCGTCACGGCTCCGGCCAGGCCACGCGGATCCGCGACGGCTCGGTCGACGAGCGTGCCGAGATCGTCATCGTCGAGCGTCTCGAGGGTGAGCAGCAGGCTTCGGCTCAGCAGCGGCGCAATGACCGAGAACGAAGGATTCTCGGTCGTCGCTGCGATGAGAATGACCCAGCCGTTCTCGACCCCCGGCAAAAGCGCGTCCTGCTGCGCCTTGGTGAAACGGTGGATCTCGTCGAGGAAGAGCACGGTCGACGTGCCGTAGAGATCGCGGTCGGCCAGAGCGCGTTCCATGACCTCGCGCACATCGCGCACGCCTGCGGTCACGGCCGAGAGCTCCACGAAGCGACGGCCACTCGATCGCGCGATCGCCTGAGCGAGCGTGGTCTTGCCCGTGCCCGGCGGGCCCCAGAGGATGACAGAAACCGCACTTGGGACACGAGCGGGATCATCGCTCGCGAGGCTCACGAGCGGAGAGCCGGCCTTGAGCAGATGCCGTTGACCGGCGACCTCGTCGAGGCGCGTGGGCCGCATACGCACCGCCAGCGGAACCGCGGCGGAGCCCAGGCCCGGCTGAGCATCCATGGCCTCAGGCTACTGGCCGCGGCCGACGCAACCGGCCTCGCCCGCACGCGCGCACCTGCTCGACTAGAGTTCACTGCGGCGCACGGCACCCGGAGCGGGCTGCGCCGAACGGAGGAGCAGTGGCTACCGCATCGCCCAAAGACCGCGAGGCGCAGGATCGCCTGCGTCGCTACCAGGCGCGCCAGACCGTGCACGAGACGAAGACGCGCCGCCGCCGGCGCGACAACCTCGTGGCCGTGCTCGCCATCGTCGTCGTCGGTGCGCTCGCCGCGACCGCCCAGATCGTCTACTTCACCGTCGGTCCGGGCACGCCCGAGCCGGTCGCGAGCGCGAGCCCCGAGCCGACCGAGACCCCGCTCGCAGAGGCGCCCGCGGCTGCCCTGAGCGAGTTCCGCACGTGGACGGGCACGATGACGGTGAACGAGAGCATCGCCCTTGACTACGAGCTCGACGGCCTCGCGGCTCCGCAGGCGGTCGCCTCGTTCGTCACCCTCGTTCAGAGCGGCTTCTATGACGGCCTCAACTGCCACCGGCTCACGACCGAGGGCATCTTCGTGCTGCAGTGCGGTGACCCCAACGGTGACGGCACCGGCGGCCCCGACTGGCGCTTCGGACCGATCGAGAACCCGCCGCTCGACGACATCTACGACACCGGCGTCATCGCGATGGCACGCCAGGGCGGCGACGGCTCGAGCATGGGCAGCCAATTCTTCATCGTGTACGACGAGTCGGTGATCCCCTCGGATGCGGCGGGCGGATACACGATCATGGGGCGCATCACGAGCGGTCTGGATTCTCTGATCACCGAGGTGATCTCCGCCGGTGCCGACGGCGGCGCGCCCGACGGTGCGCCCGCCGTCGCGACTACCCTCACGGGCATCACGATCCAATAGCGATCGGTCTCGACCGGGCGACGGGCCCGCTCGGCCCGGCATGGGTGCACTACGCTGAAAAACCGCCCGTCGCTCGTGCGGTCGGGCGCCGTTGAGAGGGATAAAGCAGACGTGTCAGTGAACGAGAGCACCCCCTGGGGCCGCGTCGACGAGACCGGAACCGTGTACGTCACCGACGGCGGAGCCGAGCGGGCAGTCGGTCAGTACCCCGACGGCACCGCCGACGAAGCGCTCGCCTACTTCACCCGCAAGTACACCGAGCTCGAGGGCCAGGTTCGACTGCTCGAGCAGCGTGCGAAAGCCGGTGCGCCCGCACAGGACGTCGCGAAGACCGTCACCGCCTTGACGGCGGCTCTCGTCGAGCCCTCGGCCGTCGGCGACCTCGAGTCGCTGCGCACTCGGGTCAGTGCCCTGACCGAGAAGGTCGAGCAGCTCACCGAAGAGCAGAAGGCCGAGGCGGCAGCAGCCGTTGAGGCCGCCGTCGTGGAGCGCACGGCGATCGTCGAGGCCGCCGAGGCACTCGCCGCGAAAGACCCGCAGTCGGTGCAGTGGAAACAGCTCTCGGCATCGCTCGACGAGCTCTTCACGCGCTGGAAAGACCACCAGCAGAACGGCCCGCGACTGCCGAAGAAACACGGCGACGAGCTCTGGAAGCGATTCCGCGCCGCGCGCACCACAGTCGAATCGAATCGACGTGCGTTTTTCGCGGGTCTCGACTCTGAGCACAAGCAGGCGCGCAGCCGCAAACAAGAACTCGTCGATCGCGCTGCGGCACTCGCACCGCAGGGCACGGCAGGCATACCGGCCTACCGACGCCTGCTCGACGAGTGGAAGCTCGCGGGTCGCGCCGGCAAGAAGGTCGACGACGCGCTGTGGGATCAGTTCAAGGCCGCTGGTGACGTGCTCTACGCCGCAAAGGCGGAGGTCGATGCCCGCGAGAACGAGGAGTTCGCCGCGAATCTGACGGTCAAGCTCGCCCTGCTCGACGAAGCCGCACCACTGATGACGGCCACCGACCGCGTCGCCGCACGTCGCACCCTGACGGCCATTCAGCGAAAGTGGGATGCGGCGGGCAAGGTGCCGCGCGACCAGGTCAAGACGGTTGAAGATCGTCTGCGAGCGATCGAGCTCGCGGTCAAGAAGCTCGAGGAAGAGCACTGGAACCGCTCTGACCCCGAGAAGAAAGCCCGCTCTGAAGGATTGGCCTCGCAGCTCGAGCAGGCAATCGCTGGCTTGGAAGCGGATCTCGCCGAGGCCACGGCCGCGAAAGACGCGAAGCGGGTCGCCGAGGTCACCGAGGCCCTGGAGGCGCGCAAGGCCTGGCTTGCCGCGGTCGACCGCTAGTCTGCTGCTCGTTCTCGTCACCTGCGCTGCCGGAGGTTTTCCACACCGGGCGATCTCCTGAGCCGTCTCATGCGCCGGTAGGGCACACTGCCCGGCGTGACCTCACCCCTGAGACTCCCCCGGCCTCTCGACCAGCGTCTTGCCCCCGCCGAGTTGCAGTCTGCGTTGCTCGACGGAGAACTCGTTCGACTCGGCACGAGCTTCCTCGGTCTCGATGAGCCCGACAGCCCGCGCGAACGGGCTCGCTCGCTGGCACCCGTGCTGGGCGATGTCCGAGCGATCGTGTGCGATCGATCGGCGGCCTGGGTGTGGGGGTGGGTCCCCCCACCCGCGGTCGCGTCGACCTGCGTATCGATCGACGCTCGCGTGGCCTCCCCGGTGCGGCGGCGACTGCGTGCTCGCGAGGCAGTGCTCGACCGCGACGAAGTGGTGTGGCTCGACGACGTGCGGGTCACCGCGCCCGTGCGCACGGTGATCGATCTGGCACGGCACGATGACGATGACGACGACGCCACCGAGGCGATCGAGGCCGCCCTGCGATCGAGCAGCGTGACCGCAGCAGAACTGAACGCCGCCGTGCACCGGCGTCCGGGTATCGCCTACGTGCGACGCGCTCAGCGCCGCATCGACCGGGCGATCAGCCGTTGCTGACCCGGTACACGTCGTAGACCGCGTCGATGCGTCGCACGGCGTTCAGGACCCGGTCGAGATGGGTGGTGTCGCCCATCTCGAAGACGAACCGGCTGATGGCTAAGCGGTCTCGTGAGGTGTTGACGCTCGCCGAGAGAATGTTGACGTGGTGCTCAGAGAGCACGCGCGTGACATCCGAGAGCAGCCCGCTGCGGTCGAGCGCCTCGACCTGAATCTGCACGAGGAAGACGCTCTTGGTCGTCGGCGCCCACTCGACGTCGATCATGCGATCGGGCTCGGTGAGCAGCGACTGCACATTGGTGCAGTCGCCCCGGTGCACGCTGACCCCCTGGCCGCGGGTGACGAAGCCGACAATGCTGTCACCCGGCACGGGGGTGCAGCACTTGGCGAGCTTGACCAAAATGTCGGGCGCCCCGCGCACGAGCACCCCCGAGTCGCTCGAGCGCACCGGCGTTCGCCCGCGGCTCGGAACGCTGAAGGGCTCGTCGTCAGACTCTGCCTCGAGGTGCAGCGTGCCGACGATCTTCTCGATCACCGACTGTGTCGAGACGTGCCCCTCACCGACCGCGGCGTACAGCGCCTCGACCGTCTCGTACCGCAATTGCGACGCCACCTGGCCGACGGAATCTTGCGACATCAGACGCTGCAGCGGCAGGTTCTGCTTGCGCATGGCGCGCGCGATCGCATCCTTGCCCTGCTCGATGGCCTCGTCGCGGCGCTCCTTCGTGAACCACTGCCTGATCTTCGACCGTGCCCGGGTGCTCGTGACGAAGTTCAGCCAGTCCTGGCTCGGGCCGGCATCCGGGTTCTTCGAGGTAAAGACCTCGACCGAGTCGCCGCTCGTGAGCGTCGTCTCGAGCGGCACGAGGCGCCCGTTGACCTTGGCCCCCATCGTGCGGTGGCCGACCTCGGTGTGCACGGCATAGGCGAAGTCGACCGGGGTCGCACCGCCCGGCAGCCCGATGACCTTGCCCTGTGGGGTGAAGACGTAGACCTCTTTCGCGCCGATCTCGTAGCGCAGGTTGTCGAGGAACTCGGTCGGGTCGCTCGTCTCAGCCTGCCAGTCGGAGATGTGGGCCAGCCACGCCATGTCGGCATCCGAGCGCTCGACTCCCGCGTCGCCGCGAGCAGCGCCCGCCATACGCTCTTTGTACTTCCAGTGCGCCGCCACACCGAACTCCGCCCGTTGATGCATCTCGTGGGTGCGGATCTGCAGTTCGACGGGCCGGCCGCCCGGGCCGAACACCGTCGTGTGCAGCGACTGATAGAGGTTGAACTTCGGCGTGGCGATGTAGTCCTTGAACCGGCCGGGCATCGGGTTCCAGCGGGCATGCACCGCACCGAGCACCGCGTAGCAGTCGCGAATTGAGTTGACGAGAATTCGCACGCCCGTGAGGTCGTAGATCTCGTCGAAGTCGCGGCCGCGATGCACCATCTTCTGGTAGATCGAGTAGTACTGCTTCGGCCTGCCCTTCACCTCGCCCTTGATCTTCGCCTGCCGCAGGTCGTCTTTCACGGCGTCGATGACCTGCTGCACGAAGGCCTCGCGCTCGGGCGTGCGGCCCTTCACGAGACTCTCGATCTCGACGTAGATCTTCGGGTGCAGCACCGCGAACGACAGGTCTTCCAGCTCCCATTTGATGGTCTGGATGCCCAGCCGATGCGCGAGCGGAGCGTAGATGTCGAGCGTCTCCTGGGCCTTGCGCTGCGCCGACTCAGCCGGCACGAAGCCCCAGGTTCGCGCATTGTGCAGGCGGTCGGCGAGCTTCACGATGAGCACGCGAATGTCTTTAGACATCGCGACGATCATCTTGCGCACGGTCTCTGACTGCGCGCTGTCGCCGTACTTCAGCTTGTCGAGCTTCGTCACACCGTCGACGAGCATCGCGATCTCGTCACCGAAGTCGGCCCGCAGCTCGTCGAGGCTGTACCCGGTGTCTTCGACGGTGTCGTGCAGCAGCGCCGCCGCAATGGTCTTCGCCCCGATGCCTAGATCGGCGAGAATCTGGGCCACCGCAAGCGGGTGAGTGATGTACGGCTCGCCACTCTTGCGCGTCTGGCCCTCGTGCGCCCGCTCGGCGACCTTGTAGGCCCGCTCGATCAGAGCGAGATCGGCTTTCGGATGCTGCGCGCGCACGGTGCGCATCAGGCTCTCGAGCGCGCCGGCCGGTTGCGCTCGCGAGAAGATGCGAGGCAGGAGCGCGCGCAGTGGAGGAGTCGACTGCTGGGTCGTATCCGTCATGCGCGCGTCCTCTCCCGCTAGATTCTAAGACGCGTCAGGTGAGACTCAGCGCACAGCGCCCGACTCGGTGCGCACGACGCGCGGCCGGGTTCCCTGCTTCTTGACCTCGGGCTCGTTCTCGCGCAGGTGCACGTAGAGCGGAGCAGCCAAGAAGATCGACGAATACGTGCCGACGATCGTGCCGATGAAGAGGGCGAGGGCGATGTCGCGCAGTGTTCCGGCGCCCAGCAACAGCGAACCGATGAACAAGATCGCGGCCGTCGGCAGCACGGCCACGATCGATGTGTTGATCGATCGCACGAGGGTCTGGTTGACCGCGAGATTCACCGACTGCGCGAACGTGCGCCGCGACTCTGCACCGTCTTCACTCGTGTTCTCACGCACCTTGTCGAAGACGACGACCGTGTCGTAGAGCGAGTAGCCGAGAATCGTCAAGAAGCCGATGACCGCGGCCGGAGTGATCTCGAGCCCGAGCACGCCGTAGACACCCGTCGTCACGATGAGGTCGTGGAAGAGAGCCACGATTGCTGCCGCGGCCATCTTCCAGGTTCGGAAGTACACCGCCATGACGAGGCTCGCGAGCACGAGGAACACCACGAGCGCGAGTATCGCCTGCCGAGTGATGTCGGCGCCCCAGGTGGCGCCAATAAACGACGAGCTGACTTCTGATTCACTGACTCCGTAGGCCTCCGCCAGGGCGGCACGCACCTCGTCAGTCTCAGCGGGCGTCAACTGCTCGGTCTGCACGCGCACCGAGTCTCCACCAACAATTGACACGCGCGGATTCGACCCCGCGACGACGGTGTTGACGGCATCGACAGCGATCGCCGTCGCCGCTGCGGAGCCCTGCTCGACCGCGGTCGTTCCCTGCACGCGGAACTCCGAGCCGCCGCGGAACTCGATACCGAAGACGAAGCCGCCGCGCAGCGCCGTGAGGCCGATCGCCAGGATGACAAAGAGTGCAGCAATGGCGTACCAGATGCGTCGCTTGCCGACGAAGTCGAACGAGCGGGCCCCCGTGTAGAGGTCATTGCCGAACTGCGTGAGCCTGCTCATCGTTCATCCTTCCTCTCGCCGTTCGCTTCGGCGGCTTTGCGCTCGGCGATCGTCTGGCGACGCTGGGCCTCTCGACTGCTGCTCGCGACCTTGACGCTCGACACGCCAGCCGGAGCCCGGAACTGCGCGCGACCGCGGTACACCGCACCGAGCGCTTTCGGGTCGAGCCCGCTGAGCGGATGCCCGCCGCCGAAGAACGAGGTGCGGCCGAGCAGCACCATCAGCGGATGCGTGAACATGATGACGATGATGAGGTCGACCACGGTCGTGATGCCGAGTGTGAACGCGAATCCGCGCACGTTGCCCACAGCCAGCACGAAGAGCACGACGGCGGCGATGAAGTTGATGACGTCGGAGATCAGGATGGTGCGAAAGGCACGCTTCCAGCCCGCCATCACAGCACCGTCGACGCTGCGGCCGTCGCGCAGCTCGTCACGAATGCGTTCGAAATAGACGATGAACGAGTCGGCGATCACGCCGATCGAGATCACCAGGCCTGCGACACCGGCAAGCGACAGTCGGTAGCCCTGCTGATTCGAGAGGTAGGTGATGATCAAGTACGTCACGATCGCCGCCACGACGAGCGACGCCACGACCACGCCGCCCAAGGCGCGGTACTGGAAGAACCCGTACAGCGCCACAAGAATCAGGCCGATGATGCCGGCGATAATGCCGCTCTGCAGCTGAGAGACACCGAGCGTGGCACTGATGTTCTCGCTCGACTGCACCTCGAAGCCGATCGGCAGGGCGCCGAACTTCAACTGATCGGCGAGCACCTGGGCGCTCTCCTCCGTGAAGTTGCCGCTGATCTGCGGGCGCCCGTCGGTGATCGCACTGATCGTGCGCGGCGCACTGATCACCCGACCGTCGAGCACGATCGCGAACTGATTCTGCACGCCGACGCGCGAGACGAGACGCTCGGTGACGGTACGGAATTGCTGGGTTCCGTCGGCATCGAACTCGATGAAGACGCCCCACTCGTTGGTGGTGACGCCCGTCGACGAGGCGATGAGACCCGAGCGAGCATCCGCGATGCGCTCACCTGCGACCTCGACCGGGCCGAGAATGTACTTGATGCTCGAATCCTGCTCGCACGTCACGAGCGGCTCGTCGACGGGCGCGACGTTGGCCCCGACGACGTCGAGCGAGGCGCAGTCGAAGCTGTCGAACAGCTCTTGACGCTCGGGAGTGATCCAGGCGAGGTCGCTCGCGTCGGTCGGCGAGGCGCTCGGAGTCGGCTCAGCGCTGGGTTCATCGCTGGGCACCGCAGACGGGTCGTCGGTCGAGGCCCCGTCGGTCGCCTCGGGATCGGACTCAGCCTCGGGGTCGGTCGCGCCTTCGTCGCCGATCACGCTGTTCGAGGCGAGGTCGGCAATGAGTACGGCGCGGAACTCGAGCTTCGCCGAGCTCTGAATGCGCTCGAGCGTCTCGTCGTCGGGCTCGCCAGGAATCGAGACGACGATGTTCTGGCCGCCCTGGGTGTTGATCTCGGCCTCGCTCACGCCGCCGGCGTCGACGCGCTGACGGATGATCGCGACGGCCTGGTCGAGCTGCTCTTGCGTGACCTCTTCACCGCTCGCGATCTGAGGGCTCAAGATGATCTGCGTGCCGCCCTCGAGGTCAAGTGCGAGCTTCGGAGTCCACTGGCCGTTGTTGAACAGCACGCTGGCGCCGTTGGCAGCGATCAAGGCGATGATGATGACGAGAAGCCAGACAAGCGATCGAATGGCTTTGCGCTCTGCGGTGCTTCTGGCCACCTCAGGTACTCATTTCTTCACGGGGGTGTCGGGGCACGTTGGTGAACGGCGCGCCCCGCGCGGAACAGCGGTCAGCTACTAGTCGTCAGTTGCTAGTCGTCAGTGCTCGACGCGCGCTTGGGCTTCTTCGGCGGCGCGTCGAGGCTGGATTCATTGAGAACGGGGCCCGATGCGTCTTCGACGTCATCGGCGACCTCGTCGATCACCGGCTCGTCTTCGACGACGCGCGCGAGGGTCTGGCGGTGCACGCGCACCGTGCTGCCGGGGCTCGTCTCGATCGTGGCGACGTTGGTGTCGTCGTCGACGGCGACGAGCGTGCCGAAGAGGCCGAAGTTGGTCATAACCTCCGCGCCGGGCACCATCTTCTCTTGCAGCATCTCGAGCTCGGCCTTGCGCTTGCGAGAGTTGCGGAACATGAAGAAGATGAGCAGGGCGAGGATGCCCAGCATGACGATCGTCAACGGATCCATGAGGGAGAAGCCTTTCGGGGAGTTCGACGGCGTGGCACTCGTGCGGGTGCCGGTCGGCGAGCAGGATGCTCAGCCGAGGCCCGCCGACAACTATAGGTCATTGGCCGAGGCAGTCCGTGGCGGGTGCCCGAGGTGGGCCCATGCTCGTGAGGTCGCCACCCGACCGCGGGGAGTGCGCGACAGCAGCCCTGTGCGCACCAGGAACGGCTCGACGACCGCTTCGATCGTCTCGGCCTCCTCCCCCACTGACACGGCGAGGGTCGAGAGGCCGACGGGCCCGCCCTCGAAGCGCTCGACGATCGCGGCGAGCACAGCACGGTCGAGGCGGTCGAGCCCCTGCTCGTCGACGTCGTAGAGCTCGAGCGCGGCGCGCACCGCCGTGCGATCGGCCGCGCCCCCGTGAACGAGCGCGTAGTCGCGCACACGCCGCAGCAGGCGGTTCGCGATGCGAGGCGTGCCGCGTGATCGGCGGGATATCTCGGCCAGCGCGTCGTCGTCGATCGCCAGGCTCAGTAAGCGCGCAGCGCGCACGAGCACCTGATGCAGCTCTTCGGGTTCGTAGAACTCGAGGTGCGCCGTGAAGCCGAACCGGTCGCGCAGCGGATTAGGCAGCAGTCCTGATCGTGTGGTCGCGCCGACCAGGGTGAACGGCGCCAGCTCGAGTGGAATACTCGTGGCGCCGGCGCCCTTGCCGACCATGATGTCGACCCTGAAGTCTTCCATCGCGAGATAGAGCATCTCTTCGGCCGAACGGGCCATGCGGTGGATCTCATCGATGAAGAGCACTTCGCCTGGCACGAGCGACGAGAGCACTGCAGCCAGGTCTCCGGCGTGCTGAATGGCCGGGCCGCTGGTCATGCGCAGTGGTCGCTGACCCTCGTAGGCCACGATCATCGCCAGAGTCGTCTTGCCGAGGCCGGGAGGGCCCGCGAGCAGAATGTGGTCGGGGGTGCGGTTCTGCAAGCCCGCCGCCTCGAGTAGCAACTGCAGCTGACGACGCACCTTGTGCTGACCGACAAACTCGTCAAGACTCTGCGGCCGCAACGCACCCTCGAACGCCAACTCGGCGTCGGATTCGGGTGTCGGACGCAGAACGTCGCTCACGAGCGCATCCCGTCGTTCATGACCGGCCGCCGACGTCATCGCCGCGCCCGCGCGTCGGACCGAGGATGCTCAGCGCACGCCTCAGCAGCACCGGCAGCCCGGTCTGCGCGGCCTCGGAGTCGGCCTCGACGACCTGGGTCGCCGCGTCGAGTGCGGTGCGCTCGGGCCAGCCGAGGCCGGTGAGTGCCGCGACGAGTGACATGGTCACCGCTGCTGGCGGAGACGACTCTTCTGCCGATGCGGCTTCTCCGGCAGGCGCTGCGAGCTTGCCGGCGAGCGTCACCACAATGAGCTTCGCGGTCTTGGGCCCGATGCCGCTCACCGCGCGAAACGGCGCATCGTCGTCGGCCGCGATCGCCCGAGCGATCTGGTCGGGTGTCATCTCGCCGAGCACGCCGAGCGCCGACTTCGGCCCGACCCCCGAGACCGTGCGCAACAGCTCGAACAGCCCCAGCTCGACCTCGTCAGCGAACCCGAACAGGCTCATATCGTCTTCGCGAACCACCAGCGCCGTGTGCAGACGCACGGTGTCACCGGTGCGCAACTCTCGCCCGTGCCGCTCGGTCACCGCCACGGCATAGCCGACCCCCGCGACATCGATCACCACACGTGAGCCCGCACGGGCGATGAGGGTTCCCCGCAGGCTGGCGATCACCCGTCGAGCCTACGGGCGCGGGTCGCCTTCTCCGCCGTTCGCCACGCCTGCTGGGCCGGTGTCAGACCCGGGGAACTCGGGGCCGACTCCCCCGCTGCTCGCGCCGCCGGACTCGATGACCCGCGCCACCCATGGCAAATGGCGAGCGCGAGAGCATCGGCGGCGTCGGCGGGCTTCGGCGGAGCATCCAGACGCAGAATGCGCTGCACCATCGCGGTGACCTGCTTCTTGTCGGCGCCGCCGTGACCCGTCACGGCCGCCTTAACCTCGGTCGGCGTGTGCAGAGTGACCGCAAGACCGCGCGCGGCCGCAGCGTGCAGCACCACTCCACTCGCCTGTGCCGTGCCCATGACCGTGCGCACATTGTGCTGCGCGAAAACCCTCTCCAGCGCGACGGCGTCGGGCCGATGCTCGTCGAGAAGCAGCGCGAGTTGAGAGCCGATCGCGAGCAGCCGCTGCTCGAGTGCGAGGTCGGGGGCGGTCTGAATCACGGTGACGGCGACGAGCGTCGCACGCCGGTTGGGCTCGATGTCGACGATGCCGACCCCGCAGCGGGTCAGGCCGGGGTCAACGCCGAGCACCCGCAGCACGGGCTACTCGTCGTCGTTGTCGAGCTCGGCGCGAACCTCTGACGTCAGTGAGACGTTGGTGAACACGTTTTGCACGTCGTCAAGCTCGTCCATCGCATCGACGAGGCGGAAGAGCTTGCGCGCCGTGTCGACATCGGCCTCGATCTGCAGGTTGGCCACGAACTCAGCCTCAGCCGAGTCGTACTCGATGCCCGCCTGCTGCAGCGCCTCGCGCGCCGCGAGCAGGTGCGAGGGGTCGGTGATGACCTCGAAGCCCCCACCCTGGTCGATGACCTCCTCGGCGCCGGCGTCGAGCACAGCCATGAGGATGTCGTCTTCAGTCACACCGTCGGTCTTCGTGATCGAGATCACGCCCTTGCGGCTGAAGTTGTAGGCGACGCTGCCCGGGTCGGCCATCGTGCCACCATTGCGCGACATCGCCGTGCGCACCTCGGCCGCAGCACGGTTGCGATTGTCGGTGAGGCACTCGATGAGCAGCGCGAGGCCTCCGGGGCCGTAGCCCTCGTACATGATCGTCTGGTAGTCGACCGACTCGCCCGTGAGGCCCGCGCCGCGCTTGATCGCGCGCTCGATGTTGTCGTTCGGCACCGAGGTCTTCTTGGCCTTCTGCACGGCGTCGACGAGAGTCGGGTTGCCGCTCAGGTCGGCGCCGCCGATCTTGGCGGCGACCTCGATGTTCTTGATCAGCTTGGCGAACGACTTCGCGCGGCGACTGTCGATGATCGCCTTCTTGTGCTTCGTCGTCGCCCACTTGGAATGGCCTGACATAGTGCTCCTCGCGGGTCTGCAGTGCCCCGTTAGTTTAGGGCAGGGCGGTCAGTGACCCTGCTGAACGGCGCCGCTGACCGCAGAGGGGCGAATGCCCGCTCGGCGCAGCTCGATGGCGGCGAGATCGCGC
Source organism: Microcella sp. (assembly GCF_019739195.1). Classification (NCBI taxonomy): domain Bacteria; kingdom Bacillati; phylum Actinomycetota; class Actinomycetes; order Micrococcales; family Microbacteriaceae; genus Microcella; species Microcella sp. The sequence goes on from NZ_JAHHDS010000003.1 coordinate 206,693, forward strand.
AGAAGGTCGGGCTGCTGGCTGCGCCACGCCGCCGCGGGGTCGGGGTGCACGGCCACAAGCTGGCCGAGGGGAGCACGCGCGAGAGCGCGCGCGGCGAGCGTGTCAACGGTCAGCCCGCGCGCGATCATGGCGCGCATGCGGCCCGAGCGTCGGGCGAATCGCACGCGCGGAACCAGCCAGATGAGGGCGATCAGCAGTAGCGGCACGAGTGCGACCGACCAGCCCACGCTCACCGCGATGAACTCGACGAGCTGCTGCTGACCGCGACCGGCATCGGCGACAGACTGCCCGGCTGATGCGGCCGCATCGAAGGGGGCGCGGATGCCGTCACCGATCACGGGAACGTCTCCGAGGGCGTCTGCCGCGTCGAGCAGCCCGGCCTGGAAGTCGAGCCCGGCTGTCTCGAGGTCGCGGCCGAAAGCGGCCAGCGTGCGGATCGCGGCCGCGATCGACGCGGCGATCGTCACCACGACGATGACCGAGATGACGCCGACGATGTCGGCGATGATCTGGCGGGTGCGAGCGGCCGGATAGTCGGAGTAGAGGCTCATGCCCCCATCGTGTCAGCTAACCGGCAGACGACGCGGCGGCGACGTGCTCGAGGAACCGTTCGTGGAACCGGGTCTCCGACGCCACCTCAGGGTGGAACGAGGTACCGAGCAGTCGCCCCTGCTCGACCGCGACGATGCGACCGTCGTCGAGCGAGGCAAGTACGTCGACGCCCTCGCCGACCTCGACGACCACGGGAGCGCGGATGAAGACAGCGTGCACGGGCGGCTCGCCGAGCACGGGCACGTCGAGGTCAGTCTCGAACGACTCGAGCTGGGTGCCGAAGGCGTTGCGTCGCACTGCCACATCGAGCCCGCCGAGCGTCTGCTGGCCCTCGATCGCGTCGTGCACGCGGTCGGCGAGCATGATGAGCCCGGCGCACGTGCCATACACCGGCATGCCGCCCGCGATGCGCTCGCGCAGCGGCTCGCGCAGACCGAACAGGCGACTGAGCTTGTCCATGACGCTCGACTCTCCACCGGGAATGACGAGACCGGCGACCTCTGAGAGCTGTGCCGTCGTACGCACTTCACGCACGTCGGCACCGAGCGCACGCAACAGGGCGACATGCTCGCGCACATCGCCCTGCAGCGCGAAGACTCCGACGGGCGGAAGTTCGCTACCAGCCACGCTCAGAGAGACGGTGCGGTGCCGGCAGGTCGGCGACGTTGATGCCGACCATGGCCTCGCCCAGACCACGCGACGCTTCAGCCACGATGGCCGGGTCGTTGTAGCCCGCGGTCGCCTTGACGATCGCTGCCGCGCGCGCGGCCGGGTTGCCCGACTTGAAGACGCCCGAGCCGACGAACACGCCGTCGGCACCGAGCTGCATCATGAGCGCGGCATCGGCGGGCGTCGCGACGCCACCGGCCGTGAACAGCACGACGGGCAGCTTTCCGGTCTGCGCGACCTCGGCGACGAGCTCGTACGGCGCCTGCAGCTCTTTCGCCGCGACGTACCACTCGTCAGGAGCCTTGGCCGACAGTGCCCGGATCTCGCCGAGGATCGTGCGGATGTGCTTGGTGGCCTCGGAAACGTCACCCGTGCCGGCCTCGCCCTTCGAGCGAATCATGGCCGCGCCCTCGGTGATGCGGCGCAGCGCCTCGCCGAGGTTGGTCGCCCCGCACACGAACGGCACCGTGAAGGGCCACTTGTCGATGTGGTTGACGTAGTCGGCGGGGCTCAGCACCTCCGACTCGTCGATGTAGTCGACGCCCAGCGACTGCAGCACCTGCGCCTCGACGAAGTGGCCGATGCGGGCCTTCGCCATGACGGGAATCGATACTGTCGCGATGATCTCGTCGATCAGGTCGGGGTCGCTCATGCGGGCAACTCCGCCCTGGGCGCGGATGTCGGCCGGCACGCGCTCGAGCGCCATGACGGCGACGGCCCCAGCGTCTTCAGCAATACGCGCTTGCTCGGCGTTCACGACGTCCATGATGACGCCGCCTTTGAGCATTTCTGCGAGTCCGCGCTTGACGCGGCTCGTGCCCTGCACGCTCGTCGTCGTGGTCTCGGTCATGGTCTATCGGCCCTTTCTGGCACGGTGCGCGCGATCGCGCGCGCGAGGAGTTTCAGTGGTGCGGCGGCGCGCGCCAGTCTACTGCGGCGATTCTGAGGGCCAGGCCCGCGCGATCTCGTCGCGCACCTCGCCGAGCAGCCGCGGCACGGCCTTCGTGCCGGCGATGATCGGAAAGAAGTTTGAGTCGAGCGCCCACCGAGGAACAATGTGCTGGTGCAGATGTGCCGCGATTCCGGCGCCGGCGATGCGACCCTGATTCATGCCGATGTTGAACCCCTGGCACCCGGAGGTGGCGCTGAGCACGCGCATCGCTGTCTGCGTGAGGGCACCGATCTCGGCGATCTCGTCGGGCGTCGCTTCGTCATACAGCGCAACATGCCGGTACGGGCACACCAGCAGGTGACCACTGTTGTACGGGTAGAGGTTGAGCAGCACGTAGGCGTGTTCGCCGCGCGCGACGATCAAGGCCTGCTTGTCGTCGAGCTCAGGAGCCCGACAGAACGGGCAGGCGTCGTCGTCGGGCTGCTGCCCGTTCTCGATGTAGACGAGGCGATGCGGAGTCCAGAGCCGTTGAAAGGCGTCGGGCACGCCCGCCAAGGACGCACCGTTCTCGGCGTCGACGCCGTCGATGCTCGCAGACTGCCTGTCAGTCATGAACGGATGCTCGCTACAGCTCGGCCGACCGGGTCGCGATCGCCGTGGTGATGCGCTCGACCGCCTCGGCCACTGGCACCCCGTTGACCTGGGTGCCGTCGCGGAACCGGAAGCTCACGGCGCCGTTGGCACGATCTTCCTCCCCCGCGATAAGCAAATAAGGCACCTTGCCCTTCGTGTGCGTGCGGATCTTCTTCTGCATACGCTCGTCAGAGTCATCAACGTGCGCGCGCACGCCCGCCGCGGCGAGCTGCCCGATCACGCCTCCGAGGTACTCGGCGTATTCTTCTGCGACGGGGATGCCTACGACCTGCTCGGGGGCCAGCCATACGGGGAAAGCTCCGGCATAGTGCTCGAGCAGAATCGCGAAGAACCGCTCCATCGAGCCGAGCAGCGCGCGGTGGATCATGATCGGCCGCTGCTTGCTGCCATCACTCGCGGTGTACTCGAGCTCGAAGCGCTCGGGCAGGTTGGGGTCGATCTGCACGGTCGACAGCTGCCAGGTGCGCCCGATGGCATCGCGCGCCTGTACCGAAATCTTCGGGCCATAAAAGGCCGCTCCGCCGGGGTCGTCGACGAGCTCGAGGCCCGACGCGAGCGCGACGCGCCGCAGAGCCCCGGTCGTCTCCTCCCACATCGACTCGTCGCCGAGCCACTTCGCCTTCTCGTCGTCGCGCGTCGAGAGCTCGAGGTAGAAATCGGTCAGGCCGAAGTCGCGCAGCATGCTCAGCACGAGATCGAGCGTCTTTGCGACCTCTTCTTCGAGCTGGTCGGGTCGCACGAAGAGATGCGCGTCGTCCATCGTGAGGCCCCGCACCCGCGTGAGGCCGTGCAGTGCACCCGAGAGCTCATTGCGGTAGACGGCTCCGAACTCGCTGTAGCGCAGGGGCAGATCGCGATAGCTGCGCGGGCGCTCGCGGTAGATCAAGATGTGGAACGGGCAGTTCATGGGCTTGAGGTAATAGTCCTGCCCCGCCTTGGTCACCTTGCCGTCGGCGTCGCGCTCTTCATCGAGGCGCATGGCCGGAAACATGCCGTCGGCATAGTTCGTGAGATGCCCGCTCTGCACGAAGAGGTCGCCCTTGGTGATGTGCGGCGTGTAGACGTACGAGTAGCCAGCCTCACGGTTGCGTCGCATCGCGTGCTGCTCCATCTCTTGCCGCACGATCGCACCGCGCGGGTGCCAGACCGACATGCCGCTGCCGATCTCGATGGGGAACGAGAAGAAGTCGAGCTCGGCCCCGAGCTTGCGGTGGTCGCGCTTCGCGGCTTCTTCGAGGCGTCCGAGGTGCTCGCGCAGGGCATCCTTCGACGGCCACGCCGTGCCGTAGATGCGCTGCAGCTGCGGGTTCTTCTCGCTGCCGCGCCAGTACGCCGCCGCAACGCGCGTGAGAGACCAGCCGTTGCCGATCATGCGGGTGTTCGGCAGGTGCGGGCCGCGGCAGAGGTCTTTCCAGTAGACCTCGCCGGTCTTGCCGTCGACGTTGTCGTAGATCGTCAGCTCGCCGCCGCCGACCTCGACGCTCTCGCCGTCAGCGCCCGAGCCTGCCGAGCCCTTCAGCCCGATCAGCTCAAGCTTGTAGGGCTCGTTCACGAGCTCGGCCCGCGCCTCCTCGTCCGTCACGACCCGCCGCACGAACCGCTGCCCTTGCCGAATGATGCGGTCCATGGCCTTACTGAGCGCGGCGAGATCGTCGGTCGTGAACGGAGTCTCGACGTCGAAGTCGTAGTAGAAGCCGTCGGTGATTGGCGGGCCGATACCGAGCCTGGCCTCGGGGTTGATCGATTGCACCGCCTGGGCGAGCACGTGGGCAGCCGAGTGCCGCAAGATCGCGAGACCATCGGGCGAACTGATCGTGACCGGCTCAGCGTGATCCCCGGGCTGCAGGCGGTGAGCGAGATCACGCAGCTCGCCGTCGACCCGCATGGCGACCACCGAGCGGTCGCTGAAGATACCGAAGCCGTCGGTGGCCTCTGCCACGTCGACCGCCTCAGGGGCGGGCGGAACGACGGACTTCTCTGCCGGGGCGGCGTCAGGCACGCGTGCTCCTTTGGTGCGGTAGGGCGGGCGGGATGGCGTCGTCAACTCTACCGGCGAGCATCCGGCCTCGATTCGCGATCACTCAGCCGACGAGCATCGACCAGGCGTCGATGGTCCGCGCCATCCACTCCCGCACCACAGGTCGGTCGAATGCGGCGAGCCACGCGAGAGCAACCTGGCCCAGAGCAACGGCATCGACCAGCACATTCGAGCTGATCGTGCGTGCAGAAGGGATGATGGCGATGGCGAGAAGCGTCAGGATCGCGAAGTTCACCCCCGCTGCGGCAGGGTGGAAGACCCCCAGCACGAAGGCGATGTTGAGCAGCAGGAAGACGATCGTCGACACCGCAATGGTGCGAGGCCGCCGCACGATGACCGCGACGAGCCATGCACTGGCGAGCTGAGCGGCGATGAGCCAGCCGGTCGGGGTCGCGTACCGCACGACGAGCTCAGACAACCCCGGTGCGATGCTGCCGATGATCACCTCGACGTCGCTCGTCGGCCACGGCGTGCCGAAGAACAGGATGTTCAAGAAGGCAATGGTCGCGAAAGCCCCGAGGGTGGGGAAGGCGATGACGAGCATGTTCGCGGCGCGCAGCCCCGGCGCTGCGGCCCGACCGTGCCGGAGGAACGGCGAGGCGAGCACGATGATCACCGCGAAGAGGATGCCCGAGGGGTCGCTGAAGGCGGCGAGCATGATGAGGATCCCGCCCCGGAACCCCGACTCGGTGTTGCCCCAGTTCACAAAGCGCACGACGTCGCCCAGTGCCAGCCCGAAGAAGGTCAGGGCCAGGAATCCGGGCAGGTTCTCGAGCGCGAAATAGGCGAACAACGGGTTCGCGGCGAGGGCGATGATGAGAATGATGCCCGTCGACCGCGGAATCGCGCGCTGCGCGATGATCTCCGCCACTTTCTGCAGCAGGAATCCCGCGGCGATGGCACCCATCAGGCTCAGGCCGAGGCGTCCGAACGGGTTGGCGGCGGCGAGCATGATCGACACGTGCGGGTAGAGCAGCGCGAGCCACTCGGCGTCTCCGCGGTTCCAGTCGATGCTGGCGAGGCTCGCGACCAGGTCGGCATTCGGAGTGTCGGCAGGCGCGGGCAGCAGCGAGTGCAGCAGCGCGAGGAGCGCGAGAGGGGTCGCGAGTCCGAGACGGAGCATCCACCTTGCCACAGGGCCCCGCGGGAACGCGTCGAATCGGGTTCGCGGCGGCGCACCGCGGTTGCTGCGATCGCGCCGCAGTGCGGGGGCTTCAATGGTGCTGGACATGAGTCGTCAGACCGTGTTCGGTCTTCTCCCAGTAGTGCGGGTTGGTGAGCAGCTGCCACAGCGCCTTGTACGACGCGATCGAGTGCAGCAGCCAGTAGACGGGGTTCAGCAATGCCCAGAGCACGAGATAGAACGTGCCGCGCTTGTACGGTCCCATCATCGAGAGGTAGATCATCACGACGTTGCCGATGACGAAGTTCAGCAGGGTGAGCCACAGCAGCCAGATCGGGAACAGGCCGGCGAGTGCGGTCACCGGCAGGAAGACCGTCAGCACGGTGACGATGTAGAACGGGATCACCCCGAGGAAGGTCGCGGGCGTACCGGCGATGAGCAGCACGAAGCTCACGAATCGTCGCAGGCCGATCTGACGGATGAGCGCCACCGGCTGCCGGGCGTGCACGAGGGTCGTCTGCATGTAGCCCTTGATCCAGCGGGAACGCTGCCGGATGAAGTTGGGTATCGAGGTGTTCGCCTCTTCCATCGTCGTCGAGTTGATGACGCCGACTCGGTAGCCGAGCGCGCTCGCGCGAATGCCGAGGTCGGCGTCTTCCGTCACGTTGTACGGGTCCCAGCCGCCAAGCTCGATGAGCGCCGAGGTGCGGAAGTGGTTCGAGGTGCCCCCGAGCGGAATCGGCAGATCGCCGAAGTCAAGCCCCGCCAGCATGTAGTCGAACCAATAGCTGTACTCGAGGGTGAACATGCGAGTGAGCGCATTCTCGCGGTCATTGAAGTAGTTGAGAGAGGCCTGCAGGCACACCGTTTCTTCGCCGCCCCGCCGAAAAGCGACGACAGCCTTCTTCAACTGGTCGGGGTCAGGCGTGTCTTCGGCGTCGTAAATGACGAGGTAGTCGCCCGTCGCGAAGTACAAGCCCACATTGCACGCGCGAGGCTTCGTCTGCGGGTGCCCCTTCGGGATCGTCACGATACGAAAGTGGGGTGGCGGCTTCGACGAGAGCACGGCATCCCGCGTCTCGTGGTCCTCCTCCTCGATGAGAATCAGAACCTCGAGCTTCTCGGTCGGGTAGTCCAGACCGCCGAGATTGCGAATGAGCTGGCCGACGATGTTGGCTTCGCGGAACACCGGTACGAGCACCGTGTACCGCGGAAGTTCGCGATCGATGAGCGCCTCGACCTGTGCACGGGTGATGCGCTCGACGACGTCATACCGCGCACCACGCATCGCGACGAAGAACTTGAAGCTCGTGCCGGCGAGGAAGGTGACGCTCATGACCGTGAGCACGCCGATCGCGGTGGGAAGCGGCCAGAGCACGGCGCTCACGAGCAGCGCGACGGCGAGCACGGCGCCTCCGACCTTCTGGCCGCGGCTGAAAGTGACTCGCGCCGACATCTCCGGATTCTGCCGCCAGAGTTCGTTGGCTGCCTCGTCGGCGATCTCGGCGCGGAAGAGGCGCAGGCAGGCATTCTTGATGTCCCACGATGTCGTCGCGACAAACTGCAGCTCGGCGCCAGCGAGCAGGTGGCGGATGCGCTCGACACGCTCGGGCGCGACACCGCGTGCGGTCGCCACGAAGATGGTGCCTGCCGCATTGCGACGGATGGGCAGCCAGTTCTCGCTGATGTACGTCTGGCCAGAGACGCGCCGCACGAGCTCGTCGTCGAAGGTCACCGCGGCCAGGTCGATGGGATGAATGCCCCACGACTTCGCCTCGACAAGCAGTAGAGATTCAGAATCGAGCAGGCCTTCGCTGATGAGCACCTGGTCGATATGAGCGCCCGTGCGCTGCTTGACCTGCCGCGCGAACTCGAGATTCTCTGGTGACACGAGGCCCGAGCGCAGCAACAGATCGGCGAACGCCTCGCTGTCGTTGACGCGCACGCCGCTTGTCTCTCCCCCCGGAGCCATGCCACCAGCCTAGGTGCTGAGGCGCACCAGTGCTCGCCCCAGAAAGGGGTAGAGGGGGGTGTGGTGGGCGATACTGGGATCGAACCAGTGACCTCTTCCGTGTCAGGGAAGCGCGCTACCGCTGCGCCAATCGCCCATTCTCATGGGGTGTTTCTTCGGTGTGGTAGCTGTGAGGTGGCGACGGGATTCGAACCCGTGTATACGGCTTTGCAGGCCGCTGCCTCGCCTCTCGGCCACGCCACCGTGGGCAACGCCCCCAACTACCAGAGGGCTGTCACTCGAGCGGATGACGAGATTCGAACTCGCGACCCTCACCTTGGCAAGGTGATGCGCTACCACTGCGCCACATCCGCATGTTGCTTCCCGTTGCCGGGCTGCATCGAAACTCTAGCCCACATTTTCATCGACGGCCAAACCGGCGCGCGCGGCGATGAAGATGGTCGACGGGCGGCCGGATGCTCTCCCCCGTTTGTGGCAAGATGGTGTCGCACGGGCGATTGGCGCAGTTGGTAGCGCGCTTCCTTCACACGGAAGAGGTCATCAGTTCGAGTCTGGTATCGCCCACCACGACCTATTCTTCCGCGTCGCCGGCCTTCGTCGCCTGCTGTGCGGCCGTCGTCGACCGACGTTCGGCGATCACGATGGCGATGAGCGCGGCCCCCGCGCACAGCAGTCCCGACCCGAATGCTCCGACCGCGACCGCGATCACGGCTCCGAGCTGCGCGGCGACGAGCGCGGTCGAGCCCGTCGCGGCCATCCCGAAACCATCGGCAAGCAGCGCCAGCACGGTGCCTCCCACGGCGACCGCCACGATGATGCCGATCGACACGCGTCGTTCGACGATCGCCCCCGAGGGGGCGCGCACGACGATTGCCACCCCGGCTGCCGTGGCGATGACAGCCGTGGCGCCCAGGGCCGTCGGGGCCAGGAAAGGCACTCCGAGCCCGATAGCGCCCCAGGCAATGACGACACCCGTCGTCAGACCCGACGGTGAGAAGGGCCTACCCGCTATGCGCTCGATCAGCCACCACATCAGGGCACCCAGAACCAGGCCCACGATCGAGTTCGCGAGTGTTCTGCCCGTGGCCACGCTCAGCACGCGCTCTGCGCCCACCATCCACGCCGTGGCACCGACGGCCACGAGCCCGGCCGGCACCATCCCCCGGGGTCGGCTCAGCGCCGCCAGGTCGCTCACCACACGTCGACGAGGGCCCGGTAGCAGGGACGCAGCGATCATCGACGCCGAGGCCGCGACGTGGGTCGCGAGCACTGCCGAGAAGTCGACCGCGCCGAAGACGATCTGCACGAGCGAAGGCACCGAACCGACGGTGGCGGCGAACACCGGCTGGAAGACGAGCACCGACCAGAGGCTCGCGAAAACGGCGGCGCCGACGGGCCCGAAGCGGGCCGCGAGAATCGCCACCCCGCCAGCGATCGCTCCGGCGAACGATGCGTCGAGCACGCGGGCGGGCAGGTCGCTCGGGCTCGAGAGCACAGCATTCAGGGCCCACGAGGCGACCATGCCGACGACGACCGCGGCCGATGCACTCGCCGCTCGAGCCCGGATCGAGACCCTGTCGATCAGCAGGAGCCCTAGGGGAATCAGCAGCACGAGCAGCGCGGCGATGAGCTGGAGAGGCACATCGCTGGTCACCATGACGTCAAACCTCCTTGCGCATAGACACCGAAGGGCGCTACCCCCTTGCGAGAGTAGCGCCCTGGAATCCCCCGAGAGGGATCGAGAAGTGCCGGTGTTACTTGGTCTCGAACACGTAGCTGGTCTCGCCGTGCACGATCGGGTCGATGCCCGCGATCTCGTCTTCTTCCTTGATGCGGAAGCCGATGGACTTCTCGATCGCGAAGCCGATGATGAAGGCGACCACGAACGAGTAGATCATCACACCGAAGGCGGCGATCGCCTGCACCGCGAGCTGACCGAGGTCGCCGCCCGTGAAGAGGCCGGTGTCGATCGCGAAGAAGCCCAGGTACAGGGTTCCGATGAGGCCACCGACGAGGTGGATGCCGACGACGTCGAGCGAGTCGTCGAATCCGAGCTTGAACTTCAGCTCGATCGCGAGAGCGCACAGCACACCGGCAATGACACCCAGCAGCAGAGCCCAGCCCGGTGCGAGGTTGGCGCACGCCGGGGTGATGGCGACCAGACCAGCGATCGCACCCGAACCGGCGCCGACCGAGGTGGGCTTGCCGTCCTTGATCTTCTCGACGATGAGCCAGCCGAGAATCGCGGCGGCAGTGGCGACGAGCGTGTTGGTGACGATGAGGCCGACGAGCGCGAGGTCGTTGAGGAACTCAGCGCCAGCGTTGAAGCCGAACCAGCCGAACCACAGGATGCCGGCGCCCAGCAGCACGAACGGCGGGTTGTGAGGCACGTGAGCACCCTTGGCGAACCCGACCCGCTTGCCGAGCACGAGCGCGAGCGCCAGGGCCGCAGCACCGGCGTTGATGTGCACAGCCGTACCACCCGCGTAGTCGATGACGCCCGGGAGCCCGAGCGTGTTGCCGAGCTCGAGGATCCAGCCTCCGCCCCACACCCACGCGGCAACGGGGAAGTAGACGAGCGTCGCCCAGATGCCGGCGAAGATCATCCACGAGCCGAACTTGGCCCGGTCGGCGATGGCACCTGAGATGAGCGCGACGGTGATGATCGCGAAGGTCGCGCCGAACGCAGCGCCTACAAGCGTCTCATTGTCGCCCGCGGCCGCCATGAGGCCGAAGTCTGAGAACGGGTTGCCGAACAGTTCGGTCGGTCCGCCGACGGCAGACATGTTGAACCCGTACAGCACCCAGAGGACGCTGATGAGGCCCATCGCGCCGAAGCTCATCATCATCATGCTGATGACGCTCTTGGCCTTGACGAGACCGCCATAGAAGAACGCGACGCCCGGGGTCATGAACAGAACCAGGGCGGTGGCCGTAATGGCCCAACTGAGTTCGCCGGTATCCATCTGTTTCTACCTCTCATAGTGGAACGTGGGTCGTGACGGTCGGGTCAGGGGAACCCAGCACGACGGTCAGCCGTCGCGGTCACGTGCCCAGTGTTGAGGCAGGAGGTTTCAGCACCGGTGTCGCGATGTTTCCCCGGTGTTACGCAGACGCGCCTCAGGTAAACATCGCGTTTCGGCGATGTGCGGTGCGGCTATGAAGTCGCCGAGTCGTCACCGAAGGATTCGTCGTCATCGATCAGACGATCGCGCGGCGATGCAGTGGAAGCGGCGAGTTCGTCGGGGATCGTCGTCGCCACAGGACGACTGCCGGTCAGGTAGCCGGATCGTGCGAGGGCGAAGCTTCCGATCGAGCTCGTCAGCAACTGTGCAGCGATGGCGATCACGCCCTTCACCACATTCAGGGGGCTGAAGTCGAGTACGACGACACCGACGATGATGAGCGCGACGCCGAGACCCGCGGCCGTGCCGATCGCGCTGGTGCGCGTATAGAGGTCGGGCAGCTTGATCAGGCCGATCGCAGCGCTGGCGATGATGAACGCACCGAGGATGAGCAGTGCGCTGCCGCTGATCGTCACGACGAGATCGGCGGTCATCGCTGGCCCCCCTGCAGCAGGCGCGCGAGCGAGAGGATCGACAGGAAGCCGAGAATCGCCGCGATGAGGATGATGTCGATGACGGCGTCGATCGAGAAAGTGAGGCCAAAGACCGCGACGATACCGATGAAGGCGAAGAAGATGAGGTCGCCGGCGACCGCGGTATCGCCCGCGGTGGGTCCGCGCACGATGCGCACTACCGCGAGCACGACGGCGATCGCCAGCAAGCCGATGACGATGGCGGCGACGACTGTGGGAATCACGGCGTGTCCTCTCTGGCATGAGACGCCGGGGCTCGCCAGCGCACCCCGCGCACGAGTCGCGCCTGCGTGTCGAGAAGTGACGACCGGAATGCTTCCGGGTCACCCGCGACGAACATCCCGTGCACGAACATCGCGCGCGCTCGACGGTCGACGGCGATGACAAGTGTGTCGGGCGTGATGGTGATGATCGCGATGAGCAGGGTGAGCTCGGCGTCGCTCATCTCGTCGAGGTCGACCCGCACGATGCCCGGCTGAGGTTGGCGGCCGGGCGTGAGGATCAGAGCGCTCACCTGCACGCTCGTCACGATGAACTGCTTGGTGAACCAGCCGAGAAGCGCGAGCGCGCGCACGGGGAGGCTCCAGGGCGAAGTAGTCATCGGTCGATCACCGCCCGCACATAGTCGTTGATGTCGACGAGCCCGGCGGCGGCCTGTTCGGCAAGCTGCAGCAGGCCCTCTGCTCCGAGCCCGAGCCCGACCGAGATCGCCGCAAGCACCAGTGATGGCACCAGGAGCCGCACCGGCACGCGCGTGCCCCGATGCTCGTGCGGGTCGTCGTCGTCTGCGGCGGTCTCGGCTCCGCGCGGCGGTTCATGTCGCTCGACCGCGAGGGCCGCCTCCTCCGCGACAGCGTCGGCATCGACCGGCTGGTCATCGAGCAATGCATGCCGTTCACGGATGCGCGCCTCGGCCGCGAGTAGCTCGACGTCGGCGTGCCGCTTGCCGTTGAACATCTCGGCCCAGATCTTCATCATCGCCACGAGAGCGAGCAAGCTGGCGACGATGAGAAGCCCGGCGACGAGCACCTGGCCACCCTCAGCCGTGGCCTGCACGAGCGCGTACTTGGCCACAAAGCCCGAGAACGGCGGCAGCCCTGCGAGCGAGAGTGCCCCGACAACGAACACGGCCGTCAGCAGCGGTTCACGCGTGCGCAGGCCCGATACGCGGCTGAGGTGCCCCGACCCGTAAGTCTGCTCGATGGCGCCCGCGATGAGCAGCAGCGAGCCCATGACGATCATGTGATGAACCATGTAGACCACGCCCGCGGCGAGCCCGGCGGGAGTGAACACCGCGACACCGACGAGGATGAAACCGATGCCGCTGACCATCTGGAAGACGAGCAGAGGGCGCATCTCGCTCTCGCCCAGAGACGTCAGCGCACCGACCAGCAGCGTGATCGTGGCGACGATGATGATCGGCGTCATCCACGCCGGGTCGCCCTCGAAGATCACCGCGCTGATGCGAAAGATGATGTACACGGCGACCTTCGTGTGCAGGCCCGAGAACAGGGCGGCCACGGCGGGCGAAGCGGCGCCGTAGGTGCGGGCGAGCCAACCGTGCGCCGGGAAGACCGCGGCCTTGACCGCAATCGCGCTCAAGCACACGGCCGCGGCGATGGCCGTGGCCGGGTCGTCGCCCGCACCGGCGAGTTCCGCAAGGTTGACCGTGCCCTGCACGGCGTAGATAAGCCCTACGCCCGCGAGGAAGAGTGTCGACGCGAGCAGATTTACGGTGACATACAGCCGCGACCCGCCTAGGTCTCCGCGTCGGCTGAGAATCACCAGCAGTCCGTAGGAAGGCAGCAGCATGACCTCGATGAACACGAAGAGGTTGAAGAGGTCGGCAGTCAGGAGCGCACCCGCGACGCCACCGGCAAGCACGAGCACGAATGATGCGATCGACGGGCTGCGGGCCTCGCCACTGGTGATCAGATGCCCGAAGGTCACGGTCGAGAGAATCGCGGTCACGAGCAGCAGCAGGCTCGAGAAGGCATCGGCGACGAACGGGATCGCAATGCCGCCGGGCCACAGAGCGACCTGGTGGGCGAGCACTGTGCCGTCTGCCGTAATGACCACGAGCACCACGGCGCCGACCAGCAGCGCGACGAGGGATGCCGCACCGAGCACCTGCCGCAGCCGGTGGTGCGCAGGCGCGACGAAGAAGGCGCCGCCGACGAGAAGGGGCGCGCCGACGAAGAGAGGCAGCAGGGCCTCGATCACGGGGATCATGGCGCTGCCTCCTGAGTCGCCGCATCTGTGTCGTGGCCGGCAGCCGGCGGCTCGGTGTCATCGTCGCCTCGACCCACCACCGCAAGCGTCGCCATGACGACCGTGATCGCGAACGCGATCACGATCGCGGTCAGCACGAAGGCCTGCGGCAGCGGGTCGGCGGCGCTCGAGGTGTCGCCGCCGAAGAACGGAGCGTCTCGACGCGCGACTCCCCCGGCAGCGATCAGCAGCAGGTTCACCGCGTGCGTCAGCAGCACGAAGCCGAGAATGATGCGGATCATGCCGCGCTGCAGCACGAGGTAGACGCCCGCAGCCGCGAGCAGTCCGATTCCGAGAGCGAGGCTCATCGCGCCACCTCCTGATCGCGCGACCCGGCACGTTCAGAAACCTCGCCGGGGCGGTCGCGCACGCCGCCGAGCTCGTTGAGCACGGCGATGATGATGGCGACGACGGCGAAATAGACGCCGAGGTCGAAGATCAGGGCGCTCGTGAAGCCGTACTCGTCGCCCCAGGGCAACGGAATATCGATGCGCACGGGCTTGAGGAACGAACCGACAAGGTAGCCGCCGATGCCGCTCACCACGCCGACGACGACCCCGGCCGAGAGCAGCGCTCGATAGGGCCATCGCACGGGTGCCCGCCGATCGGATGATGCTCCGAGATAGGCGAGCGCGAAGCCCGTACCACCGACGAGCGCGGCGATGAAGCCGCCGCCCGGCTCGTAGTGGCCGCGCAGCAGCAGGTAGATCGAGAGCACGATGATGACGGGCGCAGCCCAGCGCGCGACCACCCTGATGGGCAGAGTGTTGTCGGCCTCGCGCAGCAGAGCAGTGCCCGCCCACGCCCGCATATCGGGAGTGCGTTCGGGCAGGATGGGCCGGGCGGCGAGCACCCCCATGAGCACGATGCCGGCTACGGCGATCACGGTGAGTTCACCGAAGGTGTCGAGCGCGCGGTAGTCGACGAGGATCGTGTTGACGATGTTTGTGCCCCCGGTATCGGTGTAGGCCTCGTCGAGGAAGTACTGCCCCGCCGCCGAGATGTCGCGACGACCCGTGAAGGCGAGCGTGACGACAGTCGCTAGTGCGCCGACCGCGAGAGCGATCGTGGCCGTGATGAATTGTCGCGACCGCGTGACGCGATGGAAGACGGCGGGCAGACGGCGCAATATGAGCACGAGCGCGACCACGGTGAGCAGCTCGACGAGCAGCTGGGTGAGGCCGACGTCAATCGCTCCGAGCGCGAAGAACCAGAGAGCCACGACGAAGCCGGCGCCACCGACAAGGATGAGGGCGGTCAACCTCGATCGCGTGATGACGGCGGGCACGACGGTGGCGAGCAGCAGGGCGAGCAGCAGAGCGTCGGTCCATGGCTCGCCCGGCTCGACGATCTCTCCGAGAGCGGGCGCGATGGCGATCGCCGCCAGCGCAACGACGCCGAGAAGCGCCCACGGCGTCGCGAGGTGGACCGGCTGCGCGTCGGTGCGGGTCAGATCTCCGACACGCGAGCCGAGAGAGATCAAGCCGGTGCGGATGCGCTCGACGACATCGATCGCCGTGAAGGGCAGGATGCGCCGTTCGAAGAGGCGGTCGAGCGCGCGACGGCGGCTGATGGTGACGAGGCCGAGCGCGATGATCGTGATCGAGAGCGCGAGCTCGACGGTGAGCCCGCCGAACAGCGCGAACGTGGCGCTGTAGGAGATGCCCGCCGCGGCACCGCCTGCAGCGCCGATCAGCGGGTGCAGCCAGACCACGGCGGGGCCGAGCACGAGGCCGAGCAGCGCGGGTAGCAGTGCCGGCACGATAATTCCCGGACCGGCCTCGGAGACGTACTGCGGCATTCGGTGAGTATCGAGGTCGTCGTCGACGCGCTCGCTTCCGCGATAGTCGGTGAATCCGCCGAGCAGGATGCGGCCGGTATAGGCGAAGGTGGCCGTGGCTCCGATGACGGCGGTGGCCGCCAAGAGGATGCCCAGCCACGCTGGACCGCCGGGCTCGATCATCTGACCGAGCAGGTACTCCTTGGAGATGAAGCCGAGCAGCGGAAAGACGCCGGCCATCGAGAGCCCGGCGAGCACCGTGACCACGAACGTCACCGGCATGGTTCGCCGCAAGCCGCGCAGCAGCCTAATGTCGCGGCTGCCCGCGCGCTGATCGACGATGCCGACGACCATGAACAAAGCCGACTTGAAGAGAGCGTGAGCGAGCGTGTACAGCGCGGCTGTCGCGAGCGCCGACGGGGTGCCGATGCCGATGAGCGCCACGATGAAGCCGAGCTGGCTCACCGTGGAGTACGCCATGATCTCTTTCAGATCGAAGCGTCGAAGCGCGAAGACCGCCCCCATGATGGCGGTGATGAGGCCGCTCGTCACGAGGATCGACTGCCAGACGACCGTCGCAGCGAGGGCAGGTGAGAACAGCATGAGCAAGTAGATGCCGGCCTTCACCATCGCGGCGGCGTGTAGGTAGGCACTCACCGGGGTCGGCGCCACCATCGCATCGGGAAGCCACATGTGGAAAGGGAACTGCGCCGACTTGGTCATCGCGGCGAGCGCGATCAGCACGGCGACGGCGGCCGTGAAGCCGCTGTCGGTCTGCCACGCATCGCTCTGCAGGGCGTCGCTCACCACGGTCGTGCCGGTGCGCGCGACGATGAGCACGACCGCGAACAGCAGTGCCAGTCCGCCCATCGCGGTAACGAGAAGGGTGCGCACGGCGGGAGCGCTCGCCCGACGGCCCGACCGGTTGATGAGGAAGAACGAGCAGAGCGTCGTGAGCTCCCAGAACACGAAGAGCAGCACGAGATCGTCGGCGAGCACGAGCCCGGTCATCGAGAACGCGAACAGCAGCATCCAGGCGAAGTAGCCGGTGTGCCGGTGCACCGTCATGTCGGAGAGATAGCGGGCCGAGTAGGCCATGACGAGGGCGCCGATGCCCAGCACGATGAGCAAGAAAAGCGCGGCGAGCCCGTCGAGCCGCAACCGCAGGGCGACGTCGAGCGTCGGCATCCACGGCACGACCTCGCGCACCACGCCCGGGCCGTCGAGCAGTTCAGGTAGGCGTAAGCCGACGAGCGTGGCGAGCACCGCGAGCCCGGCCGCAGCGATCCATCCCGCATTGCGGCCGATCACCACGGTGGCGACCATCGTGATGACGACGACCGCGAGTGTCGCGACCAGCAGCGCCGTGAGCATCACGACGCTGGGGTCTTGCAGGGGCGTGCGGGGGTCATGGTCTCCTCACGAGGGGGCAACGTCGGTCGCACCGCCGTATCGACGGTGACGTGCAGCGCGTCGAACGCGCTCCACTACGCCGACCAGGCTTCCCGGCACACCAGCTTCCAGGGTACTGGGTGTCACCGGTCGCGGCGCACAGCCCGCACCCAGCGCTACCGCGATCTACACGGGTGTCAGCGAGCGGCGTGCTCGTGCGCCGCCGACGTGAGAGCGATCATGCGCGACGTCGCTCGCAGGTACTTTTTGCGGTAGCCCCCCGCGAGCATCTCGTCAGAGAACACCTGATCGAGAGGAACCCCCGTGGCATGGATGCGCACCTGTGCGTCATACAGCCGGTCGACGAAGGCGACGAGCCTCAGCGCGTCGGTCTGGTTGTGCAGCACCTCGACATCACGGACGCCGACGGCGGTAACTCCGTCGATGAGGCCGATGTAGCGGCTGGGGTGCACCGTCGAGAGGTGGCGCAACACATCGCGGAAGCCGTCGACCGTGACACCGTCGCCTTCGGCGACGATGCGCGCATCGAATGCCTCGTCACTGAGCGACACGGCGTGGCCCTCGATGTCGCGCTTGCGGTAGTCCTCACCATCGATGCGCACGGTCGTGAAGCGGTCGGCGAGCGCGTTGATCTCGCGCAAGAAGTCGATGGCTGCGAATCGGCCTTCGCCGAGCGCGTGCGGGGGTGTGTTCGAGGTCGCCGCGATGCGCGATCCGCTCGCCACGAGTTCGCCCAGCAGCCGCGACATCACCATCGTGTCGCCCGGGTCGTCGAGCTCGAACTCGTCGATCGCGATGAGGGCGGCGCCTCGAAAGTGCGCCACAGCCTCGCGATAGCCGAGTGCCCCGACGATCGCGGTGTACTCGATGAAGGTGCCGAAGTACTTGCGACCGCGCGTGCGGTGCCACAGCGCGGCCAGCAGGTGGGTCTTTCCCACGCCGAAACCACCGTCAAGATAGACACCCGGCTTGGCCACAGGTGCCGCAGGTTTGCGCGAGAAGAAGCCGCGCGAGGCCGACACCGTGTCGCCCGAGAAGGTGCGCATCGCCTCGACCGCCTGAGCCTGCGAGGGGTAGCGCTCATCGGGCTCGTAGTTCTCGAGACTCGCGTGGGCGAACTGCGGCGGCGGCACCAGGTGGCCGACGAGCTCTGCCGCCGTCATGCCGGGCTGCCGGTCGACCAGGCGTGCCACTGTTCGCGTGGGTTCGCCCGTCATTGTGTGCCCTCGAGGTTGTCGCACTCCGTCATCAATAGGTCGACGCCCAGCCGGAGTGCGTAGATTCATCGGTGGGCGGTGATGTTCAGTTTACCGCTGTGAAGAGAGGCCCTTATGACCGTCGCATTCGACCCCGCCGAGAAGTTTCAGCAGTACGCGCACCCTGAGCGCCTGGTGTCGGCCGCCTGGCTCGAGGCTCACCTCAACACATCCGGACTTGTCGTCGTCGAATGCGATGAAGACGTGCTGCTCTACGAGACGGGCCACATTCCGGGCGCCGTCAAGCTCGACTGGCACACCGAGCTCAATGACCCCGTCATGCGCGACTACATCGACGGCGAGCAGTTCGCCCGGCTCATGAGCGCCAAGGGCATCGCCCGTGATTCGACGGTCGTCATCTACGGCGACAAGAGCAACTGGTGGGCGGCCTACGCCCTGTGGGTTCTGACGCTATTCGGCCACCACGACGTGCGGCTGCTCGACGGCGGGCGCGACCGCTGGGTCTCCGACGAGCGCTCGCTCACGACTGAGACCGCTCAGCCCGCCCCCACCGACTACCCCGTCGTCGAACGCGACGACGCAGCGGTACGAGCTTTCAAAGACGATGTACTCACGCACTTCGGCAATCCCCTGATCGACGTGCGCTCGCCCGAGGAGTACAGCGGCGAGCGCACCCACATGCCTGCCTACCCCGAAGAAGGCGCGCTGCGCGGCGGCCACATTCCGACCGCCGCGAGCGTGCCGTGGTCGCGCGCCGCGAACGACGACGGCACCTTTCGCACCGCGGCCGAGCTCGCGACGGTCTACCGCGACGGAGCCGGGCTCGGTGACGCCGATGACGTGATCACCTACTGCCGCATCGGCGAGCGCTCGAGCCACACGTGGTTCGTTCTCACCCACCTGCTCGGCATTCCGCGCGTGCGCAACTACGACGGGTCGTGGACCGAGTGGGGCAGCGCCGTGCGTGTGCCGATTGCCGTCGGCACCGAGCCTGGCACGGCACCCGGCCGATAGCCTGGGCGCGTGACCGACCTGCCCGGCCCCCTCGCCGAGATTCGCGACGACTTTCTCTCGTTCACCGAGAAAGAGCGGCTGCAGCTGCTGCTCGAGTTCTCGAACGAGCTGCCTGCGCTACCCGAGCGCTATGCCGAGCATCCAGAACTGCTCGAACGGGTCGAAGAATGCCAATCGCCCGTGTACCTCTTTGTCGATGTCGTCGATGGTGATGTTCAGGTGCACGCGACCGCACCTGCAGAGGCACCGACCACCCGCGGTTTCGCATCGATTCTCGTACAGGGCATCTCCGGTCTGCCCGCCGACGTCGTGCTCGCGATTCCCGACGACTTTCCGCTGCAACTCGGCCTGACCGCCGCTGTCAGCCCGCTGCGTCTGCGGGGCATGTCGGGCATGCTGTGGCGCATCAAGCGGCAAGTGAGCGCCAAGGCGGCCGTCTGATGCTGCACGGCACGCTGCGGCGCATCGTTCCGGCCGACGGCGGCGCCATCGATCTCGACGCGACGGATGCCCGCACGACCCTGCTCGATGCGTACGACCCGCGCGCCCCCGAGCTCCTGCGGCTCAACCTCGTGACCACGCTCGACGGTCGCGCGGCCGGCAGTGACGGCACCTCGGAGTCGCTCACGTCGCGCGTCGACCGCACCATTCTCGGCGTGATCCGCGAGCTGAGCGACCTCGTGCTCGTGGGCGCCGAGTCGGCGCGGCGCGAGGGCTACCTGCGCCCGAAGCGCGCCGCCCTGGCCATCGTGACCGCCTCGGGCGACCTGCGGGGGCACCGGCTCGACGCTCCTGCGGGCGGTCACCCGCTGCTCGTGCTGACGACCGAGAGCGGCGCGCGGCGGGCGGCCGAGACCCTGCCGGCGGCGCAGCGCCTCGTGCTCGACGGCGACGAGCGACTCGAGCCCGTCGAGGTGATCACGACCCTGCGTCGAGCGGGCTTCGGGCGCATCGTCGCCGAGGGCGGTCCGCGGCTCGCCGCTCAGCTGCTCGAGGCAGACCTCGTCGACGAGCTGTGCCTGACCGTCATGCCGCGCCTCGGCGGCCCGGCTCTACCGCTGCTGACGTCGGCGCCGACCCGCATCCACGACGCACGACCGCTCTCGCTGCTCGTCGACGACTCAGGGGCGCAGTTCGGCCGATGGGCGCTTCCGCGCGGCGCTCAGGGCTGACGGTCGCCGAGCTCGGCGAGCCAGGTGCCGATCGCGCGCTCCCAGCGGGGCGCGTCGTAGTTCCAGAGCTTGGTGTGCCGAGCGATGGCAAAGTGCTCAAGGCGCACCACGTCGGGGCGAGCGGCTGCGAGCGCAAGACTGCCGTCGCTCGGCACGAAGCCGTCGTCGACGCTGTGCAGCACGAGCATCGGAATGGTCAACTCGGCGGCCCGCGCCACAATGTCGAGGCGATCGAAATCGATCGGCTCGTCGAGGCCCACCCACTGCGAGGCGCTGTGGGACGAGAGCATCGCCATCGCCGCGTCGCGCACGACCGCGGGGAGGCCCGACGCGGCGGCTTGAAACCTCAGCACCCGCACCCAGTCGACGACGGGCGACTCGAGCACGACGCCGACGACATGCTCGGCGAGCTGCGAGCGCGTGATGCACTGCAGCACCGTGGCACCGCCCATCGACCAGCCCATGAGCACGATGCGGGTCGCCCCCTCGTCGAGGGCATAGGCGATAGCCGCCTCGACGTCGCGCCACTCGTCGTCGCCGAGCGCATAGCGTCCGTCGATGCTGGCCGGAGCATCCCCGTCATTGCGGTAGCTGATGAGCAGCGAGCCGTAGCCGGCCTCTGTGAAGGCGTTCACCGCGCGCAGCCCCTCGGCTCGCGTGACCGCACGCCCGTGCACCTGGATGACCCAGTCGGCGCCCGACCCTGTGCCGTCGATGCGCCACGCGGGGGCGACCCCGATCGGGGTGCGGATGCCGACGTCGCTGAACGGCACGGCCAGATCGGCGGGCGTCAGGTACCACCAGCCGGCCCATCGCGCGCGAGATGCTCGCGAGAGGTCACCGCGCTGCACCGAGTGAAGCTGCCGCGTGACCGACTGTGCGTCGTGCCGAATGATCTCTCCGATGCGAGCGTGGCCGCGATCACGGTCGAACCACATCGAGTACCGACCCGGCGCGAGAGTGTCGAGGGTGCGGCTGAGCACGATCTCGCCCGCCGGCTCGTCGACCGACAGCACCTCGATGTCATACCGCCGCCGGGTCGGCGGAGTGACGACGTTGCGCGCCACGCGCACCGCGACCGCCGCGGCTCCGAGACCAGTCGCCAGGGCTCCGACGGCCAGCATCGTGAGCACCGTCGAGATCGGTAGGCGCCTCGCCGTCACACGGGCCTCCGCGGGTGCGGCGAGGGACGAGCGGCGAGTCTCACGAGCCGAATCTAGCAACTGCGCCTAGTCTGCAGACGTGTCCCCCGCCGCAACGACATCGCTGACGCCCCAGGCCGTGTTCGACGCACTGGTCGCCTCGATCGAGCGTGCCGTGCTGCGCGATGAGCTGCAGGTCACGACGATTCCCGCACCAACGGGCCTCGCGCCCTTCGCCCACGCGCTCGCCGCCGATGTCAACCCTGCGCGTCACGCCGACGACTCCGACCTCGGTACGGGCCGCGTCGTCGTGCTGTACGACCCCGACGCGCCCGAAGGCTGGGGCGGCGTCGTGCGCGTCATCTGCTTCGCCCAGGCGCCGCTCGAAACCGAGATCGGCCTCGATCCCTTCGTCTCTGACGTGGCCTGGTCGTGGCTCGTCGATGCCCTGGCCGCTCGGGGCGCCCGGTACACGGCCGCGAGCGGCACGGCCACCAAGGTGCTCTCGACCGGTTACGGCGAGCTCGCCGCGCAGGGCAGCGGCGCGCAGATCGAGCTGCGCGCGTCGTGGACCCCGCTCGACCTCGACCTCGCCCCCCACATCGAGGGTTGGGCCGAACTGCTCTGCATGGTCGCCGGGTATCCCCCGGCCACCGACGGAGTGGCGGTGCTGCCGACTCGACGGAGCCCGCGTGCCTGAATCCGCCCCCGACAAGGCCGCCCCCGGCGACACCGAGACCGCGCCCGAGCTGCCGGTCGCTCGCCTCGCCGAGACCCCCGTCGTCATCGACACCCGAGCGGCCTATCTCGACGCCGTCGCCCGCATCGCTGCTGGCGAGGGCCCCGTCGCGGTGGATGCCGAACGGGCGAGCGGCTTCCGGTACTCGCAGCGGGCCTACCTCATTCAGGTCTACCGACGCGGAGCGGGCACGTTCTTGTTCGACCCGCCGGCGGTGGGCTCGTTCATCGAGCTGCAGCAGGCGATCGGCGGCCTCGAGTGGGTGCTGCACGCCGCGAGCCAAGACCTAGCGTGCCTGCGCGAACTCGAGCTCGAGCCGGGCTCGCTGTTCGACACTGAGCTCGGCGCGCGTCTCGCTGGCCTGGCCCGCGTGGGGCTCGGCGCCGTGGTCGAAGAGACTCTCGGGCTGCATCTCGCGAAAGAGCACTCGGCCGCCGACTGGTCGACACGACCCCTGCCCGCCGCCTGGCTCGTCTACGCCGCTCTCGACGTCGAGCTGCTGCTCGATGTGCGCGACGAGATCGCTGCCCGACTCGACGCGGCCGGCAAGTCCGAGCTCGCTCAGCAGGAGTTCGACGCGGTGCTCGCGCGCGACGCTCCTGAGCCGCGCGCTGAGCCGTGGCGTCGGCTCTCGGGCCTGCACACGGTGCGCGGCCAGCGCGCTCTCGCCGTTGCGCGTGAGCTCTGGCGGGCACGAGACGACTACGCCCGCGAGGTCGACACCTCACCGGGGCGGCTACTGCCCGATTCATCCCTCATCGTGGCAGCCCGCAGCACACTCGCGTCGAAGCGCGACCTCGCGGCACTCAAGACCTTCAGCGGCCGCGCGAGCCGCTCGCAGCTCGATCGATGGTGGGCGGCGATCGAGAGAGGGCTCGCGACCGATGACCTGCCAGCGTTCCGCAGCGGCGAAGAGAGCATCCCACCCCCTCGTTCGTGGCCCGATCGCAATCCTGAAGCCGACCGGCGCATTCGCGAGCTCAAGCCTCGACTGCAGACCGTCGCCGAGCAGTTCGAGCTGCCGCTCGAGAACCTGCTGACGCCCGAGCACGTGCGACGCATCGCATGGTCGCCTCCGCTCGAGATCGACGAGCAGAGTGTGCGCGGCATGCTGGCCGAGCTCGGCGCACGACCGTGGCAGATTGACGCAACCGCACAGGTTATTGCCGCTGCCTTTGTCGATGCCCTCCAGCCTGCAGAGGGGCCCGTGGAGCCCGCTTCGTAGGAAGGCGCAGGCAACCCGCCGCCTCCACGCCCGCCTCCCTAGGCTGGGCCGCAGTCCCATTAACTGCTAGGAGGCACCATCGTGGCTGAACGAGCCGACGTCGTATTCGTAGACGGGGTTCGCACCCCCTTTGGCCGAGCGGGTGAGAAGGGCATGTATTTCAACACGCGTGCCGATGACCTCATCGTGAAGGCCATGATCGGCCTGCTCGAGCGCAACCCTTCGCTGCCGAAAGAGCGCGTTGACGATGTCGCGATCGCGGCGACGACTCAGGTCGGCGACCAGGGTCTGACGCTCGGCCGCACTGCCGCGATTCTCGCAGGCCTGCCCCTCAGCGTGCCGGGCTACGCCATCGACCGCATGTGCGCCGGCGCCATGACCTCGGTCACGACGACCGCTGGCGGCATCGCCTTCGGTGCCTACGACGTCGCGATCGCGGGCGGCGTCGAGCACATGGGTCGTCACCCGATGGGCTTCGGCGCCGACCCGAACCCGCGGTTCCTCGCCGAGAAGCTCGTGAGCGGTGACGCCCTCAACATGGGCCTCACGGCCGAGCGCCTGCACGACCGGTTTCCGGCCCTGACCAAAGAGCGCGCCGACCGCTTCGGCATGCGCAGTCAGCAGAAGGTCGCCGCAGCCTACGAAGCGGGCAAGATTCAGCCTGATCTGGTGCCCGTCGCCCTGCGTAGCGAGGCCGGCTTCGGCCTGGCCACGACCGACGAGGGCTTGCGTCCCGAGACAACGATGGAGGGCCTGGCCGGTCTCAAGACCCCGTTCCGTCCGCACGGCCGGGTCACCGCCGGCAACGCCTCGCCCCTCACCGACGGCGCGACCGTGAGCCTGCTCGCGAGCGCCGATGCGGCTAAAGAGCTCGGCCTGACCACCAAGATGCGTCTCGTGAGCTTCGCCTACGCGGGCGTCGCGCCCGAGGTCATGGGCATCGGGCCGATTCCCTCGACCGAGAAGGCTCTGAAGAAGGCTGGCCTCACGATCGACGACATCGGCGCTTTCGAGCTCAACGAGGCCTTCGCCGTGCAGGTACTCAGCCTGCTCGACCACTTCGGCATCGACGACGACGACCCCCGCGTCAACCCCTGGGGCGGCGCGATCGCGCTCGGCCACCCGCTCGCGAGCTCGGGCGTGCGCCTCATGATCCAGCTCGCCCGCCAGTTCGAAGAGCGTCCTGACGTGCGCTACGGCCTCACCGCGATGTGCGTGGGCCTCGGCCAAGGCGGCAGCGTCATCTGGGAGAACCCGCACTACACCGGAAAGAAGGCATGACCGTGGCGACCAGCGCGATCGCACAATACTCCCCCGACCAGTTCGACGAGCTTCGCGCTCTGAGCGATGACGAGGTCGTCACGCACAGCTACGTGCGCGACGTGCCGTTGCCGAGCGGCGGGATGCTCGCCCTCGTCACTCTCGACAACGGCCGTGATCACACGAGGCCGAGCACTCTGGGCCCCGCGGGTCTCATGGAGTTGGCCGAGCTGCTCGATACACAGAAAGCGCGGGCGGCGGCCGGAGAGATCCGCGCCCTCGCGATCACCGGCAAGCCGTTCATCCTCGCCGCAGGCGCCGACCTCTCGAAGGTCGGCGACATCCCCAGCTACGAGGCGGGCCTGCAGATGGCGCAGATGGGCCACTACGCGCTCGGCAAGCTCGGAGAGCTCGGCGTACCGTCATTCTGCTTCATCAACGGCCTCGCCCTCGGAGGCGGCGTCGAGGTGGCGCTCAACTGCGATTACCGCACACTCGACTCAAGTGCTGCGGCGCTCGCGCTGCCCGAAGTCTTTCTCGGCATCATTCCCGGCTGGGGCGGCGCGTGGCTGCTGCCCAACCTCATCGGCATCGAGAACGCGCTCAAGGTCGTCGTCGAGAACCCGTTGAAGAACAACCGCATGCTCAAGCCCGCCGAAGCGTTCGAGCTCGGCATGGCTGACGTGCTGCTATCGCCGGCGAACTTCCTCGAAGACTCGATCCGCTGGGCCGATGATGTGCTCGCCGGCAGCGTGAAGGTCAAGCGCCCGAACGAACCCGGCAAGATCGAGCGCGCGGTCAAGTGGGATGTCGCCATCGGCATCGCCCGCAAGACCCTCGAGAAGCGCCTCGGAAAGGTCGCGAAGTCGCCCTACGCCGCACTCGAGCTGCTCGCTGCCGCGAAGAGCTCGACCAAGGCAGAGGGCTTTGCGGCCGAAGACAAGGCTCTGGCCGACCTCGTCGCGGGCGACCAGTTCCGAGCATCCATCTACGCCTTCAATCTCGTGCAGAAGCGTGCCAAGCGCCCCGCAGGCGCACCCGACAAGGCGCTCGCAAAAAAGGTGACGAAGGTGGGCGTGCTCGGTGCCGGGCTCATGGCCAGTCAGTTCGCCCTGCTCTTCCTGCGTCGCCTGCAGGTGCCGGTGATCATCACCGACCTCGACCAGGCGCGAGTCGACAAGGGCCTCGACTACATTCGCGGCGAGATCGCCGAGCTCGAGAAGAAGGGCCGCATCGACTCCGATGAGGCGAACCGTCTCAACGCACTGCTGACGGGCACGACCGACAAGGCCGACTTCGCCGACTGCGACTGGGTCATCGAGGCAGTGTTCGAAGAGCTCTCGATCAAGCAAGACGTCTTCGCCGAGATTGAGCAGCACATCTCCCCCGAGGCCGTGCTCGCGACCAACACCTCGTCGCTCTCGGTCGAGCAGATCGGCGCGAAGCTGAAGCACCCTGAGCGCGTGGTCGGCTTTCACTTCTTCAACCCGGTCGCGGTCATGCCGCTCGTCGAGGTCGTCAACACCCCGGCCACCGACGAGGCGACGCTCGCGACCGCGATGGCAACGGCGCAGGCGCTGCGCAAGAACGCGGTCATCACCGCCGACACACCCGGCTTCGTCGTCAACCGCATTCTCGCCAAGGTGCTCGGCGAGGCCATGCACGCGGTCGAGATTGGCACGCCGTTCGAGACCGTCGTCGAAGCGCAGCGCCACTTTGGGCTGCCGATGGATCCGTTCGTGCTGCTTGATCTCGTCGGTCTCAAGGTCGGCGCGCACGTGCTCGATACGCACCACGCTGCGTTCCCTGACCGGTTCTTCGAGTCAAAGGCCCTGCACGAGCTCGCCGAGGCGAACGTGCTGCTCGAAAAAGACAGCAAGGGTCAGTCGAAGGGAATCGACAAGAAAGCCATCGCGATCGTCGAGAAGCACCGCCCGACAGACGCGACGCCGTACACGGTTGAGCAGCTGACTGCGCGACTCGAAGACGGGCTCGCCGACGAGATTCACCGCATGCTCGACGGAGGTGTCGTCGAGGCCGCGGAAGACATCGACCTGTGCATGATCCTCGGCGCGGGCTGGCCGTTCCAGATGGGCGGCGTCACGCCGTTCCTCGACCGTGTCGGGGCCTCCGAGCGCGTCTTCGGCGGAACGTTCCACGACCCCCGCATCCGCGGCATCCGCTGAGGTTCAGTGGCGGCCTCCCCGGTCGGAGGCCGCCGCTAGCCTGGCGGCATGAGCGGTTCGACTGTCTACTACGTCGCCCAGAGCCTCGACGGCTTCATCGCCGACCGCGACGCCGCCCTTGAGTGGCTGCTCGCGTTCGGGTTCGAGGACTTTCAGCAGCAGTACGACACGTTTCTCGCTGGCATCGGTGCAGTGCTCATGGGCGCGGGCACGTACCGCTGGCTCGCAGCTCAGGGCGAGGCCTGGGCGTACACCGGCACCCCGTGCTGGGTGCTCTCGAGCGGAGAACTGCCTCCCATCGACGGCGCCGCCGATGCCGACATCACCGTGGTCGACGACATGCGCGCAGCAGTCGATGATGCGCGCGCGGCAGCCGGCGGGCACGACGTCTGGGTCGTCGGTGGCGGGTCCACCGCGGCATCGCTCGCCGACGCCGGGCTGCTCGACCGACTGCATCTCACCGTGATGCCGATCACTCTCGGCGCCGGTACGCGCGTGCTGCCGCACACTCTCGCGAGCATCCGATGGCACCTCGAATCGGCGCAGCCGATTGGCTCGGCTGGTGCGGTCGAGCTGCGCTACCGCGTGCGCTCGTCCTGATCGACGGTCGCGCCGAGCTCGTCGGGCAGCGGCCGCGCCACGGGAATGCGCGTGCCGAGCACCTGAGCGACGAGGTCGCGGGCGATCGCCTGCGACGTGAGGCCGACGCGCTCCATGATTTCGTCGCGCGTGGCGTGCTCGAGAAACTCATCCGGAAGACCCAGCTCGTCCACGGCCGTGTCGACGCCCGCCGCCCGCAGATCTTGACGAATGCGCGTACCGATGCCGCCCACGCGCACGCCGTCTTCGATGCTGACGAGAATGCGGTGATCACGCGCGAGCTCGATCACGCTCTGCGGCACGGGAACCACCCAGCGCGGGTCGACGACGGTCGCACCGATGCCCTGCGCAGCGAGACGCTCGGCGACCTCGAGCCCGATCTTGGCCATGGGGCCGACGGTGACGATGAGCACGTCTTTGTGAGGCGCCTCGCGCAGCACATCGACCCCGTCGTCGGTGCGGCGCACGGCGTCATACTCTGTGCCGACCGACCCCTTCGAGAAGCGCACGACGGTCGGGGCGTCGTCAACGGCCACGGCCTCGCCGAGCTCTTCGCGCAGGCGCGTCGCGTCGCGCGGCGCAGCGAGACGGATGTTCGGCACGACCTGCAGAATGGAGAGATCCCACATGCCATGATGGCTGGCACCATCGGGGCCGGTGACTCCTGCACGGTCGAGAACAAAGGTCACCCCTGCTTTGTGCAGGGCGACATCCATGAGCACCTGGTCGAAGGCTCGATTGATGAACGTCGCATAGACCGCCACCACCGGGTGCATGCCGCCGAAGGCGAGTCCGGCAGCCGACGTCACCGCATGCTGCTCGGCGATGCCGACGTCGATAATGCGGTCGGGGTGCTTCTCGGCGAGCTTGTGCAGCCCCGTAGGCCGCAGCATCGCCGCCGTGATGCCGACGATGCGGCGATCTTTGTCAGCGAGAGCGACGATCTCGTCAGCGAAGACCGAAGTCCACGAGGGTCGGCTCGCCTGCTCGACCGACTCCCCCGTCTCGGGGTCGATCTGCCCGACGGCGTGGAACTGGTCGGCGACGTCGGCGAGGGCGGGTTCGTAGCCTTTGCCCTTCTGCGTGATGGCGTGCACGATCACCGGAGCGCTGTACTCCTTGGCCTGTCGCAGAGCACGCTCGACGTCTTTCAGATCGTGGCCGTCGATGGGGCCGATGTACTTGATGTCAAGATTCGAGTACAGGGCCTCATTGTTCGTGAATCGCGAGAGGAAGCCGTGCAGGCCCCCGCGCACACCGCGGTAGACCGCGCGGCCAGGAGCGCCCAAGTAGCCAAAGGCCCGCTCGGTTCCGCGGCGGAACTGGTAATACGAGCGCCGGGTGCGCACCGTAGACAGGAAGCGCGCCATGCCGCCAATCGTCGGCGCGTAGGAGCGACCGTTGTCGTTCACGACGATGACGAGGTTGCGGCTGTTGTCGTCGCTGATGTTGTTGAGGGCCTCCCACGTCATGCCGCCCGTGAGTGCGCCGTCACCGACGACAGCGATGACGTGGCGGTCGTTCTGACCCGTCATCTCGAAGGCGCGAGAAATGCCATCAGCCCAGCTCAGCGAGCTCGACGCGTGCGAGCTCTCAACGATGTCGTGCTCACTCTCCGACCGCTGGGGGTAGCCCGCGAGGCCACCCTTCTGGCGCAGCAGCGAGAAGTCTTGCCGGCCCGTGAGGAGCTTGTGCACGTACGACTGGTGCCCGGTATCCCACACGATCGCGTCGCGCGGCGACTCGAAGACGCGGTGGATTCCAAGCGTGAGCTCAACGACGCCGAGGTTCGGGCCGAGGTGACCACCCGTCTTCGAGACCTCTGCCACGAGGAATCGGCGGATCTCCTCCGCAAGCTCGAGCATCTGAGACTCGGTGAGCTGGTCGAGGTCGCGGGGTGAGCGGATGGTGTCGAGCAGTGCCATTGAAGTACTCTACCGAGGCTTCCCGAACCTCACCCGGTCTGCGCACGCCAGTTGCTGGGCGTTCGCTGACGGTTGCCTCGAGAACTAGACGAGACTGCGCAGCACGTACTGCAGAATGCCGCCGTTGCGGTAGTAATCGGCTTCACCCGGCGTATCGATGCGCACGACCGCGTCGAACTCGATCGGCTGCTTGCCGTCGGGCGAGTGAGCGCTCGGAGCAGCAGTGACGCGCACCGTGCGCGGTGTCGTGCCGTCGTTGAGCGCCGTGATGCCCGAGATCGAAACGACCTCGGTGCCATCGAGTCCGAGACTCACGGCCGACTGACCTTCCGGGAACTGCAGCGGGATCACGCCCATGCCGATCAGGTTCGAGCGGTGGATGCGCTCGAAGCTCTCGGCGATGACCGCCTTCACGCCCAGCAGGCTCGTGCCCTTCGCGGCCCAGTCGCGGCTCGAGCCCGAGCCGTACTCCTTGCCGGCGAAGATCACGAGCGGCACACCCGCAGCCTGGTATCGCTCGCTCGCGTCGTAGATGAACGCTTGCGGCCCCTCGGCCTGCGTGAAGTCGCGCGTGAAGCCGCCTTCGACCCCCGCCCCGTCGTTCGCGTGCGCCAACAACTGATTGCGCAGACGGATGTTCGCGAAGGTTCCGCGGATCATGACCTCGTGGTTGCCGCGACGCGACCCGTACGAGTTGAAGTCTTTGCGGTCGACGCCGTGCTCGGTCAGGTACTGGCCCGCGGGCGAATCGGCCTTGATCGAACCAGCCGGGCTGATGTGGTCGGTGGTCACCGAGTCGCCGAGGGTCGCGAGCACACGCGCGTCGACGATGTCGGTCACGGGCGTCGTCTCCAGCGTCATGCCATCGAAGTACGGGGGCTTGCGCACGTAAGTCGACTGAGCATCCCACTCGAACGTGGCCCCGTCGGGGGTCGGCAGCGACCGCCAGCGCTCATCACCCTCGAACACCGAGGCGTACTGGTGGTCGAACATGTCGGTGCTGATCGACGAGTCGATCGTCGACTGAACTTCGGCGGCGTCGGGCCAGATGTCGCGCAGGTAGACGTCGTTGCCCTCGGAGTCGGTTCCGAGAGCATCCGTCTCGAAATCGAAGTTCATCGAGCCGGCGAGCGCGTAGGCGATGACGAGCGGCGGGCTCGCCAGATAGTTCATCTTCACGTCGGGGTTGATGCGGCCCTCGAAGTTGCGGTTGCCCGAAAGCACGGCCGTGACGGCCAGGTCTTTGTCGGCAATCGCGGCCGAGATCTCGTCGGCCAGGGGGCCGGAGTTGCCGATGCAGGTCGTGCAGCCGTAGCCCACGGTGAAGAAGCCCAGAGCCTCGAGATCGTCGGTGAGGCCGGCCTTCTCGTAGTAGTCGGTGACGACTTTCGACCCGGGGGCAAGAGTGGTCTTGACCCACGGCTTGGCCTTGAGCCCCTTCTTCGCCGCGTTGCGCGCGAGCAGACCCGCGGCGAGCATGACCGAAGGGTTCGAGGTGTTGGTGCACGACGTGATCGCCGCGATCGTGACCGCCCCATGATCGAGCGTGAAGTGGTCGTCGCCGACCGTGACGTCGACGGGGTTCGAGGCCGTCGACGGAGCGTGGGAACGGTGCCGATGGGCCAGCTCTGCACCGGCGCCTTCATCTTCGGGGGTGAAGCCGACGGGGTCAGATGCCGGGAACGAACCCTCGAGAGCCGCATCGACGCGCGAGTGATCGGTTGACGCGTAGTCGACGAGTGCAGTCTCGAACGCCAACTTCGCGACCGAGAGCTCGATGCGGTCTTGCGGCCGCTTCGGCCCTGCGATCGAGGGCACGACAGTCGACAGGTCGAGCTCGAGGTACTCGCTGAAGCGGGGCTCCACCGACGGGTCGTGCCACAGCGATTGAAGCTTGCTGTACGCCTCGACAAGCGCAACCTGAGAGTCGCTGCGCCCGGTGAGACGCAGATAGTCGAGGGTCACTTCGTCGATGGGGAACATCGCGGCGGTCGAGCCGAACTCGGGGCTCATATTGCCGATCGTGGCGCGGTTCGCGAGCGGCACGGCCGACACGCCATCACCGTAGAACTCGACGAACTTGCCGACGACGCCGTGCTTGCGCAGCATCTCGGTGATGGTGAGCACGACGTCGGTCGCCGTGACCCCGGTCGGAATGGCGCCCGTGAGCTTGAACCCGACGACCTTCGGAATGAGCATCGAGACGGGCTGGCCGAGCATGGCCGCCTCGGCCTCGATGCCGCCGACACCCCAGCCCAGCACGCCGAGGCCGTTGACCATCGTCGTGTGCGAGTCGGTGCCGACGCACGTGTCGGGGTACGCGCGCAACACCCCGCCGACCTCGCGGGTGTAAGTGACCTTGGCGAGGTGCTCGATGTTGACCTGGTGCACGATGCCCGTGCCTGGAGGCACCACCTTGAAGTCGTCGAAGGCCGTCTGGCCCCAGCGCAAGAACTGGTATCGCTCGCCGTTGCGCTCGTACTCGATCTCGACGTTGCGCTCGAGGGCATCTGCGGTGCCGAAGAGGTCGGCGATGACCGAGTGGTCGATGACGAGCTCGGCCGGGGCCAGCGGGTTGATCTTGTTGGGGTCGCCGCCGAGAGCCGCGACAGCTTCGCGCATGGTGGCGAGGTCGACGATGCAGGGCACACCCGTGAAGTCCTGCATGACGACCCGGGCGGGCGTGAACTGGATCTCGGTGTCGGGCTCGGCTGCGGGGTCCCACGAGCCGAGTGCGCGGATCTGGTCGGCGGTGACGTTCGCGCCGTCTTCGGTGCGCAGAAGGTTCTCGAGCAGCACCTTCAAGCTGAATGGCAACGTCTCGTAGCCGGGAACGGTGTCGATGCGAAACACCTGATAGTCGGCGCCCTCGACTGACAGAGTGTCGATCGACTCGAAGCTGTTGACTGCAGACACTGGGGACTCCCTCTTCGCAACGTGCTCACCGGCGCCGACTCTCTGCGCTCGACGCCCACACTACCGGCCGAAAACTATCTTGATGTCGAGATAAATAATGCTAGCACTCAGGATGCTCGCCGCGCGTAGACCGCGCGGATCATGAGCCACGTCACCCACAGCACGGCCGCGTAGAGCGGCAGGCCCATGAGCAGCTTGGTGGCCGCGAGCGCAGCTGCCTGCTCCGTGAGGTAGAGCGGCAGCTGCACGCCGAGACGAAGAGCGAACAGACCCACCCACAACCACGTTGTGACCGTCAAGACAGTGCGCTTGGCCGGGTCAGCGCGCCATTCGTGGTCGCCCGTGAGAAGTCCGGTGATGACCCCGATCAGAGGCCGTCGCACCGCGAGACTCACGAGCAGGGCGACAAGCCACACCCCGTTGATCACGAAGCCGAGAACGAAGTTCTCTTCAGCGCGCCCGGTCCACAACGCGAGGCCGGCCGAGAGCGCGATACCGATCAGGCCGATGACCGCCGGCATGATCGGCGATCGCATGATCGCGCGCACGAGCACGAAGACGATCGCGATGCCGAGCGGAATGAGCACAGAAGGAGCGACTTCGCCGGTGATCGTAAAGACGACCAGGAACAGGAACCCGGGCAACAACGACTCGACGAGGCCACGAACGCCGCCGACCGCCGCCCAGAGCGCGTGGGCGGTCGGGCGCTCGCCCGGAGCAACCCGCGCGAAGCCTGAGCGCTGCGCCGCGGCGGCAAAAGCAGCGCGCACGTCGACCTCGGCAGCAGCGCTGTCGCGCTCGACCTGCTCAGCTCTGTCGACCTGTTCAGTGCTGTCGACCGACTCGTCGCCGTTCGAACTCATGAGCCCGTCGGAGCCTGCGTCGCACCGGCCGGCACGTGCAGCGGAATAAGGTCGCGGGGAGGCATCGGCGTCGTGCCGCGCACCACGACGATGCTGCGGAATACTTCGTCGATGGCCGCGGCGGCATCGGGCTCGATCGCGCCGGCTCCGGCAATCACTCCGCGCAGGAACCACCGCGGCCCGTCGACGCCCACGAATCGAGCGACTCGGGTGGCGCCTGCCTCGCCCCCGGTGACGGGAATGCGAGCCACGAGCTCGGGGCCCAGTGCGCCGTCGCGCTGCTGGATCTCGCCGCCCTGGGTGCGGATCTGCTCCACGATCTGAGCGCGAATCTCGTGCCACAGCCCGCTGGTGCGGGGCGCGGCGAAAGGCTGAACCTGCAGGGTCGATCCCGAGAAGTCGATGCCGACCGCGACGACACGCTTCGTGCCTTCCTCGATCTCCAGC
This sequence comes from Microcella sp., assembly GCF_019739195.1. NCBI lineage: Bacteria > Bacillati > Actinomycetota > Actinomycetes > Micrococcales > Microbacteriaceae > Microcella > Microcella sp. The sequence goes on from NZ_JAHHDS010000003.1 coordinate 240,361, forward strand.
CGCAGCTGCAGGCCGTCGCGCGGCACGAGCTTCACGCCACCCAGATCGACGTAGGGTCGCACGGCGTTCGCTTCGCTCTCGTCGAGCGGTCCGTTCTCGGCGCGATCCGAGGGCGCTGACTTCGCGTCGTCGGGCAGAACCTCGTCGGGGGTCGGATCAGTCACGCAGTGTCTCCTTCGATCGGCACACCACGGTAGCCCGTCGAACCGAATCCTCGCTCACCGCGATGACTGCCCGGCAATGTCTCGACCGGCACGAATCGCGCGCGCGACACTGGCCAGACGATGAGCTGCGCGATGCGATCCCCGATCTCGACCGCGAAGTCATGCTGCGAGTCCGTGTTGAGCAGGGTGACTCTGATCTCGCCGCGATAGCCGGCGTCGACAGTGCCGGGCGCGTTCACGATCGTGATGCCGTGGCGGGCGGCGAGGCCGCTGCGAGGAACGACGAAGGCTGCGAATCCGTCGGGAAGGGCGATGGCGGTGCCCGTTCCCACGGTCGCCCGCTGACCGGGGGCGAGGACGACCGACTCAGCAGCCACGAGGTCGGCTCCTGCATCGCCGGGGTGCGCGTAGACGGGCACCGTGTCACCGGTGATCAGCACATCGACGTCTTGCGGCACGCGTCGAGGCTAGTGCATGGTCGAATGGACATCATGAACACCTATCGCGAGCGCCTCTGGCCCTCACCCTGGATCATCGCGATCGCTGCGCTCGCGATTCCTGCCAGTCTGCTCACCTTCGCCGCGATCGATGTGCTGGTCGGCGCACTGACCGGCGTCGTGCTGTTCGCCGGAGTGATCGCGGTCGCCGTACTCTCGGCACCGATTATCGAAGTCGCCGACGGTATGCTCCGCGCTGGTTCTGCGCGCATCCCGCTGTCGTTCGTAGGCGACGTCGATGTTGCTCGCAAGGCCGAGGCACGTCACGCGCGCGGTCCGGGGCTCGACGCGCGTGCACACCTCGTACTGCGACCCGACATCGATCCGATCGCTCGTATCAAGCTCACCGACCCTGATGACCCCGCTCCCTACTGGGTCGTATCGACGAGGCATCCTGACGAGCTCGCGGCCGCGATCGCCGCAGCGCAGGCGTGACGCGCGCCGGGTAGGAGCTCAGGCGACGAGGAACTCAGGCAGCGCACTCTCGGCAGACAGAGCCGAGCTTCTCGTCGTGATCAAGCTGTGAACGGTGCTTGACCAGGAAGCAGCTGATGCACGTGAACTCGTCCGCCTGGGGCGGGAGAACGACAACGTCGAGATCGAGATCCGCGAGGTCTTGACCGGCGAGCTCGAACCCTGGATTGTCGGAGTCATCAGCGTCAACGACACCCGACATTTTGTCGGGAACGCGCTCCTGCAGAGCCTGGATCGAGTCCGTGTCCTCATCCGTCTTGCGGGGGGCGTCGTAGTCCGTAGCCATGCCAGTCCACTTCTCATCATCACTCGTCAGCCGCGTTCGGCGGCCATAGTTTGCAGGAAGCCCGGACCAAACGCAAACGCGCACGCTTTCACGACCTGCCGAGCAACCATCGCCCCTAACTTCCGGCACGCCCTGGCTATTCCCGGGCTCGGCTGACTGCGCGTGGGATGCTGTCGGTGCCAGCTTCGGCTCAGGAGGCCCCGCATGGATGAACTCGCAGTGATCGGCGTCGAGAACGGCGCCCTCATCGTGGTCTCGACCGACGGCGATCGGTTTCGGGTTCCCATCACCGAAGCGCTGCACACCGCTCTGCGACAGAACCGGCCAGCGGTACCTGCAGCTCACCGGGTGGGCCCGCGCGACGTGCAGGCCATGATCAGGTCGGGGCTCAGCGCGACCGAGGTCGCCGATCGCACGGGTGAGCCCCTCGAGTACATCCGACGCTTCGAGGGTCCGGTGCTGGCAGAACGCGAGTACGTCGTCACAGCGGCACGTTCGGTACCGGTGTCGACGGCCGACGAATCGGATGATGTCGCACTGTTCGGAACCGTCATCGACAGTCGGCTCGATGAGCTCGGAGCACGCGCGATCTCATGGTCGAGCCGCAAGAAGGACGGGCACTGGATCGTCGCCGTCGACTTCCTCGACGGTGACACCGAGCGCACTGCCACGTGGACCTACGAGCCGAAGCGCTCGGTGCTCGCGCCGACCGACCACGAAGCACAATCCCTCTCCCGGCAGGGCTCAGCCCCCGACACGGTGCTGCCGCGACTGCGCGCGGTGCCGGCCGACGAAGCGCCGACCGGACGATTCGACAGCGGCGCGTTTAACCCGACGACCTCGTCTCCTCGACCGGTCGAACCCATGGATCGACCCGTCGGTGTCAGCCCGTCATCGGAGGAACCCGCGTCGCCGGACGTGAGCCAGACGGCCGACCTGCTCGATGCCCTGAGGCGTCGGCGCGGCGAGCGGGAGTCGGCCGCGCTCGATGACTGGGAAGCATCACGAGCGGCCCACCCCTCGACCGGCAGCATCCGGATCGTCGATGTTCCGCTCGACACTGGGGACGAGTCGGTCGAGCGTCACGAATCAGACGAATTCGCCGACTCCCCCTCGGCCGAGTCAGACGATGCCACGCCCACACCCAAGTCGACGAACCGGCGCGGGCGTGCCGCGATGCCGAGTTGGGACGAGATCGTCTTCGGTGCCCGGCCCGACGACGATCCCGCGTAGTCGACTGCGCTGACCGGATGGCCGCAACCGCCTCACACGGCGAACGCACCCCACCGAGCAAGAGGCACCTTCGTCTCTTCGGGTGAGAACGAGCCGTGCTGCCCCACCATCGCGAGAGCACTGGGTGTCGCGGTGCGCTCGTCGTAGTAGGCGACTAGACCGCGCGCCGCGACGAGAACGTCGCCGATGCGGGAAAGCACGGCGTCATCCACGGCACCGAACCACCCGGCCTCGATCGCCTCTGCACGCGTCACCACCCATGACCGCGCACCCTCGGCCTCGAGCCAGCGATCGCGCACGAGCTCGGCGTGCGAGGGATCATCGAGGGCCAGCTGCAGGCATCGCGGTTCACCGGCGACGTGCCGCACGCCCGCCCATAGCGCGTCGTCAGCCGCGAGAACGCGTCGCCGGTGGGCCGGCACATCGAGCATGCCGTGGTCGGCCGTGAGAAGGACGCCTGCGTCTGCGGGCACCTGCGTCTCGAGCGGCGCGAGGGCACTGTCGAGCTCGTCGAGTCTCGCCAGCCAGCGATCAGACGCGACGCCCTCGGCGTGGCCGGCCATATCGAGCTCGGGAATGTAGACGTAGACGAGCCGAGGGCCGCCCTCGCGCAGCAGACGCACTGCCGTGCCGATGCGATCGTCGATCGACTTTGCCGCGTCGAATCGGGCGCCCCGCAGCACCGCGTCGGTGAAGCCGGTCACTCGATACCGCTCGGCCCCGACGACGACAGCCTCCATGCCCGCGCGCCCGGCCTGCTCGAACACCGTGTCGTGCGGTTGCCACTCTCGCGGCCGCATCGTGGAATCCCACCCCGACAGCAGTCGCACGACTCGGTCAGAGCCAGGATCGATCGCCGTGTACCCCGTGAGCCCGTGCTGTCCAGCCGAGCGCCCCGTCGTCAGGGTGGCGAGAGCTGCCGCCGTCGTGGTGGGAAACGGCGCCGTGATGGTCGCCGAGCGCGTCGGCAGTGCCGCGGTCAGGCGTCGGGCGTGACCTGCTCGTGGGCGCAGCGACGATGCCCCCAGCCCGTCGACAAGGATCACCGCGGCACTGCGCACGCTCGGCAGGCCGAGCACGGAGGGCTGCCCTTGCATCGCCGCGAAAGAACCGGTCAACACGTCGGCGAGTGACGGGGTGTCGCCGCGCAGCGCCGGTAGCATGGGGGCCATCTTATGACTCCCCCTCCCGCCTCCCGCTCGCGCGGTTCGGACCCTGCCGACGCGCCCGTCGGCGAACGCATCGACGATGTCGACCTCGCCGACGAGATGCAGGGCTCGTTCCTCGAATACGCCTACTCGGTCATCTACTCACGGGCGCTGCCCGACGCACGCGACGGTCTCAAACCCGTTCAACGGCGCATCCTTTACCAGATGGCCGACATGGGTCTTCGGCCCGATCGCGGTCACGTCAAGTCGGCACGCGTCGTCGGCGAGGTGATGGGCAAGCTGCACCCCCACGGCGACACCGCCATCTACGACGCTCTCGTGAGGCTGTCGCAAGACTTCACCCTGCGCGTGCCGCTCATCGACGGTCACGGCAACTTCGGCTCGCTCGACGACGGCCCCGCGGCCGCGCGCTACACCGAGGCGCGCCTGCGGCCCGAGGCGATGGCCATGGTCGACAGCCTCGACGAAGACGTCGTCGACTTCGTGCCGAACTACGACAACCAGCTCACGCAACCCTCGGTGCTTCCCGCCGCTTTCCCGAACCTGCTGGTCAACGGGGCCAGCGGCATCGCCGTCGGCATGGCGACCAACATGGCGCCCCACAACCTCATCGAAGTCGCCGCGGCCGCCCGGCACCTGCTCGATCACCCCGAGGCGACGCTCGACGAGCTGATGGCTTACGTGCCTGGTCCCGATCTGCCCACCGGCGGCACGATCATCGGCCTCGACGGCGTGCGCGACGCCTACGCCACCGGCCGCGGCAGCTTCAAGACCCGGGCGAAGGTCTCGATCGAGCCGATCACGGCCCGCAAGACCGGCATCGTCGTCACCGAACTGCCGTATCTCGTCGGCCCCGAGAAGGTCATCGAGAAGATCAAAGACGGCGTGCAGTCGAAGAAGCTCGCCGGCATCAGCGATGTCACCGACCTCACCGACCGCCGCAACGGCCTGCGCCTCGTGATCGGCATCAAGACGGGGTTCAGCCCCGAAGCGGTGCTCGAACAGCTCTACCGATACACGCCGCTCGAAGACGGCTTCTCGATCAACGCCGTCGCTCTCGTCGACGGCACTCCCCAGACGCTCGGACTGAAAGAGCTGCTGCGGGTCTACCTCGACCACCGCATCCACGTCGTGACGCGACGCAGCGAGTACCGTCTGGCTCGACGGCGTGAGCGGCTGCACCTCGTGGAGGGGCTTCTCGTCGCCATCCTCGACATCGACGAGGTCATCCAAGTCATCCGCACCTCCGATGATGCCGACCAGGCGCGCACCCGATTGATCGACGTGTTCGATCTGACGCAGGTGCAGAGCGAGTACATCCTCGAACTGCGGCTTCGGCGCCTCACCAAGTTCAGTCGCATCGAGCTCGAAGCAGAACGGGACCAGTTGCGTGCCGAGATCGCCGAGCTCGAGAACCTGCTGGCCGACCCCGCGCGCGTGCGGGTCGTCGTCGGCGACGAGCTCGACGCCACCGCAGAGCGGTTCGGCACCCCGAGGCGCACTCTGCTCACCGAGGCGAGCGCGTCGATCGCGACGCCTCGCAGTCGGGGTGCGGCGGCCGTCTCGCTCGAGATTGCCGATGCCGCGTGCCGCGTGCTCGTCTCGACCACCGGGCGCGCCGTGCGAGTCGACCTCGCCGATGACGCGGTGATCGTGCCGCCTGCTCGCCGCAGCAAGCACGACGCTCTGCTGAGCACGGTCGACTCGACGACCCGCGGTGAGCTCGTCGCCATCACCTCGAAGGGCCGCTTCGTGCGTTTCACTCCCGTCGATCTGCCGAGCGTGCCAGCGAACTCGGTGCAGCTCGCGGCCGGCGCCAAGCTGCGCGACTATCTCGGCCTCACCGACGCGAAAGAACGCGTGCTCGCGATCGTCGACCCGGCGAGCAGCACTCCCCTGGCCCTCGGAACCCGCGACGGCATCGTGAAGCGGGTGGCGGCCGGCGGCTGGCCCTCGAGGCCCGACGGTGAGGTTATCGCGCTCAAGACCGGCGACGAGGTGATCGGTGCGGCCCCGGCCGACGACGCGGCCGAGCTGGTCTTCATCAGCACGGATGCTCAACTGCTGCATTTCGCCGCCGACCAGGTGCGCCCCCAGGGGCTCTCAGCAGGCGGCATGGCGGGCATGAAGCTCGGCACGGGGGCACGAGCGGTGTTCTTCGGCGCCGTCGACCCGGCGACGGCATCGGTCGTGACCGTCTCAGGATCAAGCCAGACGATCGCCGGCACCGACCCCGGTCGGGCGAAGGTCTCGCTGTTCGATCAGTTTCCCGGCAAGGGCCGCGCGACGGGAGGCGTGCGCTGCCACGCCTTCCTCAAAGGTGAGGACGTGCTGCACCTGGCGTGGGCGGGCGCGAGCCCGACCGCCGTCGGTGCTGACGGCTCGCTGCGCACACTGCCCTACTCCGGAGCGAAGCGCGACGCTTCGGGCACCCCGCTCGACTCGCCGATCGGCTCTGTAGGCACCACCCTCGCCTGAGCGTCTTCACCGCTCTGGCATCGCGGGTCCAGCTCAGCATCCCGATCTCCACAATTCAGGAGTCACGCCCGCGAGGTTCGCGTGGACGGGTCAGGCCGGGCGTGTCGTCGCCCTGCAGAATCGCGATCTCCTGAATTGTGGAGGCGGGTCGGCCATAGATCGCCGCGAGCAGGATGCCCGAGTCATGCCGGCGTCGAACGCCGTAGGAGTGCCGTCAGACGTCGATGCGGTCTCGGTCGAGGCCCTGCCCGGCGATGATGAAGTCTTTGCGGGGCGCGACCTCGTTGCCCATGAGCAGCTCAAACATCGTCGACGCAGCCTCGGCGTCGCTCACTCGAACCCGGCGCAGGGTGCGGTGGGCCCGGCTCATGGTCGTGTCCGCGAGCTGGTCGGCATCCATTTCACCGAGACCCTTGTAGCGCTGGATCGGGTCTTGGTACCGCTTGCCCGCCTTCTTCAGTGCCGCGAGAACGCCTTGCAGCTCTTTCTCGCTGTAGGTGTAGATCGTCTCGTTGGGCTTCGAACCCGGGTTCATGACGACGACTCGGTGCAGCGGTGGCACAGCGGCGAATACCCGACCGTCGTCGATCATGGGGCGCATGTAACGGAAGAAGAGCGTCAGCAGCAGCGTGCGGATGTGTGCGCCGTCGACATCGGCGTCGGCCATGATGATGACCTTGCCGTAGCGGGCCTGCTCGAGATCGAACGTGCGACCCGACCCCGCCCCGATGACCTGAATGATCGAGGCGCACTCGGCGTTGCTGAGCATGTCGCTCACCGAGGCCTTCTGCACGTTGAGGATCTTGCCGCGAATGGGCAGCAACGCTTGGTACTCGCTGTCGCGTCCGAGCTTGGCCGTGCCGAGCGCGCTGTCGCCCTCGACGATGAAGAGCTCGCTGTTCGCGACGTCGTTCGACCGGCAGTCGACGAGCTTCGCCGGCAGCGCCGAGCTCTCGAGCGCATTCTTGCGCCGCTGTGTCTCTTTGTGCGCTCGGGCTGAGATGCGGCTCTTCATCTCAGAGACGACCTTGTCGAGCACGAGCGCCGTCTGCGCCTTGTCGTCGCGCTTGCTCGACGAGAACCGTTCGGCGAGACCGCGGGCGATGACGCTCGAGGCGATCGCGCGCACGGCGGGTGTGCCGAGTATCTCTTTCGTCTGACCTTCGAACTGCGGCTCGGGCAGTCGCACCGTGAGCACGGCCGTCAGACCCGCGAGCACGTCGTCTTTCTCGAGCTTGTCGGTGCCGACCTTCAGGCGGCGGGCGTTCTTCTCGACCTCGGCGCGCAAGAACTTCAGCAGGCCCTGCTCGAACCCGAGCTGATGGCTGCCGCCCTTGGGCGTCGCGATGATGTTGACGTACGAGCGGAAAGTCGTGTCGTAGCCCGTGCCCCAGCGCAGCGCGATGTCGACGACGCACTCGCGCTCGAGCTCGGTCGGTGTCATGTGCCCGAGCGAGTCGAGCACGGGCACCGTCTCGGTGAAGGTGCCGCTGCCGGTGATGCGCCAGGTGTCGGTGAGCGGAGCATCCGGCGCCAGGTAGTCGGCGTACTGACTGATGCCGCCGTCGAACCGGAACGACTCGGTGAGTGTCGACTCGCCGCGGTCATCAGTGAGCTCGAGCGTGATGCCGGGCACGAGGAAGGCCGTCTGACGCAGGCGGGCGAGCAGTTCTTCGGTGAGGAAGTTCGCACCCTTCGTGAAGATCTGCGGGTCGGCCCAATAGCGGATGCGGGTGCCCGTGACGCCCTTGGCGACTTTGGCGACCTTGCGCAACTCGCTACCCGAGACGAACGGCGAGAACGGTGCATCGGGGCTGGGGCCCTCAGGGCCGTCGGCGAACACACCAGGCTCGCCACGGTGGAACGACATCGCCCACGTGGCACCGTCGCGGTCGACCTCGACATCGAGTCGTGCGCTGAGCGCGTTGACGACAGAGGCGCCGACACCGTGAAGACCGCCGGATGCGGCATACGATCCCCCGCCGAACTTGCCCCCGGCGTGCAGCTTGGTGAAGACCACCTCGACGCCGCTCAAGCCCGTCTTGGGCTCGATGTCGACGGGAATGCCGCGCGCGCGGTCGCGCACCTCGACGCTGCCGTCGGGGTGCAGCCGCAGGTCGATCTGCGTGCCGTGGCCGCCGAGCGCCTCGTCGACCGAGTTGTCGATGATCTCCCACAGGCAGTGCATGAGCCCGCGCGAATCGGTCGAGCCGATGTACATGCCGGGCCGTTTGCGCACCGCCTCGAGACCTTCGAGAACAGACAGGTGGCGGGCGGAGTAGTCGGAGCTGGGCACGAGTGTCATCGTAGGCGGGTCGACTGACCCGGGCGGGCTGCCACTCCGGGCTGGCGGGGTGCGCCCGGAGTGGTGAGGGTCGCGCCTACGCGTGGAGGCTCGTGCCTACGCGTTGAGGCTCGTGCCTACGCGTTGAGGCTCGCGCCTACGCGTTCAGCGAAATCGGGGCGTATTGACACGGGAGCGTCGCACCCGTGTGGTGCAATGGGGTCTATCGATCAGCTTGTGACGACGACCGACGAGTGAGGGGCACACCATGACGCAGATCACGACCGAGAACCCGAGCGTCACGACCGCGCCGCTCACCGCGCTCGACCGCTGCGACAGCTGCGGTGCGCAGGCCTATGTGCGCGCGACCCTCGCGACGGGCGAGCTGCTCTTCTGCGCCCACCACGCTGCTCGCTTCAAAGAGAACCTCGCCGGCACGGCACTCGCCTGGCACGATGAATCGAGCCGTCTGCTCGATGAGCGCGGCGCCTGAGCCCTCGGGCGTTCGTCGCGTCGCCCGCCTGTCGGCTCGCGCGCTCGACGAGGCGCTGAGCGCGCTCATCACTGAGAACGGCGACGCTGCCGAGGTTGACTTGCGCGCCGACGCCTACGGTCACGGGGCGAACGAGGTCGAGCGTCGCGCGCGTGCGCTCGGTGTCTCCCGATTCATCCGGGATGCTGATGCTTCGCCCGACGTCGACCGAACCTCGGCCATCTTCGGGTTCAGCCCCGGCCAGCCGCCGTTGCTCTCGCTGACTGGTGAAGTCGTCGCTGTCAAGAGGGTGGCCGCTGGCACTGCCGTCTCGTACGGGTACACCTACCGCACCACGGGGGCATCGACGCTCGCCCTCGTGGGCCTCGGCTATGCCGACGGCGTGCCGCGCAGCGCGTCGAGCACAGCGACGGTGCGCGTGGGCGACCAGCGCGGGCTGATTGCGGGCCGTATCGCGATGGACCAGCTGGTCGTCGATCTCGGCGACGCCGAGGCGACGGTCGGCGACGACGCGGTGCTGTGGGACGACGCCGAGTCGTTCGCGGGGTGGTGCGCGGCGACTGGGCGCGCCCCGGCCGAGCTGACCACGCGGCTGGGTCCGCGCATCCGTCGCGTCTGGAGCGATGCATGAGCGCGCTCGCGATCATCGATCACGTTGCTTTCGCCCACAATGTGGGCGTGCTGAGCGCGCGGGTGGCACCCTCTGAGGTCATGCTGGCAGTGAAGGCCAATGCGTACGGGCACGGCATGCGTGAGATTGCGGCCACGGCACTCGTCTCGGGGGCGACGTCTCTCGCTGTGCTCGAGATTCCCGCCGCGGTCACCCTGCGCGAGGCGGGCGTCGAGTGTCGGCTCTTCGCGTGGCTGCACGGCATCGACAGCGACTTCGACGCGGCCGTCGACCACCGGGTTGACCTCGGCGTCTCTGCCCACTGGCAGCTCGAGCGCATCGCCCACGCGTCGACGCGCGAGAATCCGGGCCGGGTGCACCTCAAGATCGACACCGGCCTGCACCGCAACGGCGCCCTGCCCGAGAACTGGCCCGAGCTCGTGACAGCTGCACGAACCTTCCGCGAGCAGGGCCTCGTGACCATCGAAGGCATCTGGTCGCACCTCGCCGATGCCTCACCCGACGACGATGCCCGGGCGGTCCACGCCTACGCGGAGGCTCTCCAGACCGCGGAGGTGCTGGGGGTGAAGCCGGTCATGCGGCACCTCGCCGCCAGTTCGGCGGGCTGGCGCGAACCCCGCGCCCGCTACGACGCCGTGCGCTTCGGCATCGCGGCCTACGGCATCTCGCCGTTCGACGACGTGACGGGTCAGGGCATGGGGCTGCGCGCCGTCATGACACTGCAGTGCGCGGTCAGCCCCGACCCTGCACCTTCTGGCCGGCGGTGGATCACGGCGGGCTACGCACAGGGAGTGCCGCTCGGGGCGCGAGAGGCAGAGGTCTCGATCGGCCACCAGCGGTGCGCGGTCGAGAACGTCGAGCTCGCACGCACGCTCGTCGTCGCCCCCGACAGACTCGACGACGACGCGATCGTCACCGTCTTCGGCGAGCCGGAGACCGGAGTGCCCAGCGCGGAGGACTGGGCACGCTGGAGCGGCACCATTGGTGACGAGATCGTCACGGGAGTGCCCTCGCGGGTGGAGCGCCGCCACGACCACGGTCGCGCCGCGCGCAGCGCGGGCTGAGCAACCGACGGCGGCGGGCTATGCGGGGACGCCGCCGGCGGCGGATCAGACTGCGACGCCGCCGCGTCCGAGCCGCGCGGCAATCGCAGCCCGTGCGCGCCGGGCGTGCTCGTCGACCTCGCGCACTCGTTCGTCGGCGGGCGGCAACTGCTGACCGTGTCGGGCCAGGGCAGCCGCGAGCAGCTCGTCGGCGAGCCACGGATTCATGGGCAGCACCGGCCCGTGCAGGTGCGTGCCGATGAGATGGGCCGCACGAACTCCCTCGGCCGTCGAGCGCGACGCCGCTGAAGGCGCGCGGTCGAGCTCGACGAGCGGCTCGGCCTCGTGCCGGTCGACGTCGACCGCGTAGTTGAGGTAGCCGGCGAGGCGGCGACCGTCAGCGGGCATCCCGAGGGCTTCGCCCACCGTTCTCGTCGTGATGTCGCGAATGGTGGCGGGTAGCACGCCGGCCCCCGCCAGCTCGGCGCCGTCGAGCCCCACGATCGAGCGGCTCAAGGCGTGGAAACCCGCACCGATCCCGATCATCGGAACTCCTGACGAGGCCCAGGCCTGCAACTGGTCTGCGCGCTCGCCGACATCAACCAGCAGGGCATCGCGAGCCGAGCGCGGCCCGCTGCCGATGTGCACGAGGTCCACGTCGTGCGGCAGACGCTCGCCCGCCTCGACCGCGACGACCTCGACCGGGATTCCGCGCCACTGTAGCCGCTGGCGCAGCGCGAGCACGTTGCCCGCGTCGCCGTTGATGCCGAGGGCACGCGGATACAGGTGCAGCACCCGCAGCGCGCTCACGAGCCGCCCTCCAGGTCGAGATAGCCCATCATGAGCCGCAGCTCCATCATGAGTTCGTAGTTCACGATCGCGACCTTCGGGCCGTCGGTGGGCGCCGGCATCGCGAGCAGGGCATCCACAGCCAGACGGAAATCGTCGATCACCTGCCCCACCGGGATTCCCGCGTAGGCGAGCCGCGTGGCCCACTGGTGGGCCTTTGTGCCCGTGACAATGTCGACATGGTCGAGGGTCGAGAGGTCGGTGTCGTAGATCCAGGACGGGTCGGGGGTGCCCTCATCGACTGCGACCATGACGCACTGCGGAACACGCCCGAGTGCATCGAGGTTGAGCTGCAGGCTCGGCGGGTTCTTCATCATGACGAGTTCGATCGCCTGCCCGCGAGCGTCGAGAATCTCGCCCCGGCCGTACACGGTCTCGAGAGCGCCCAGTGCTGACGACGCGACAGTCGTCGAGAAACGGTCGCCGAGCAGTGCGCGCGCCGTGGCGATGGCACCGGCCGCATCGACTGCATAGTGCAGACCGCGAGCCGGCAGGGCGACGGATGCCCGCTCGCCGTCGACCGTGAGCTCAGCGGTGTTCCCCTCCACAGACTCGACCACGACGAGAGGCGCCGGCAGAGCCGCGCTGCCCCGCGTCGCGATGTGCGGAGCGGGCGCAACGCCGTGCGGACTCGCCGCGAGGGCGACAGGCGAGACGTCGAAAGCGACGAGATCGAGATCGGCTCTCGCCGCGCGCCCGAGATCGGCGGTGTTGGGATCGGCCGCATTGACGATGAGACGCCGACGAGCGACGGCGGCGATGCGCTCGAGCATCGCGTACACGCGGTCGGGCTCGTGAAACCGATTGAGCTGATCGATCTGCAGGTTGAGCAGCAGCACGTCGGTCGGAGCGAGCCGATCGGCGAGCCCCACGCCGTAGGCCTCGTCGACCTCGAGCACGGCGAGGTCGTCGCGTACGCGGCCATCAAGACCGACGGTGGCGAGCAGCGACGAGGCGATGCCCTGCGGCAGATTGGCTCCACTGGGATTCGTGAACACGGTCAGACAGTGGGCACGCAGCACGGCAACGAGCATGTTGGTCGTCGTCGACTTGCCGTTCGACCCGGTCACGAAGACCACGCCGAGTGGCATCGACCCGAGCGCGTGCTCTAAGAAGCCCGGTGCGATGCGCAGCGCGATGTTGCCCGGAATCGCCGAGCCGCCGCCGCGCAGTCGCGCCACGACGCGCACGAGTCGACCCACGAGCACCGCCAGGCGGATGCGCACGGTGTTCGACCTACTCGAGGTAGTCGCGCAGCGCCTGCGAACGCGAGGGGTGCCGCAGCTTGGCCATGGTCTTCGACTCGATCTGGCGGATTCGCTCGCGCGTCACCCCGAACGTGTCGCCGATCTGGTCCAACGTCTTCGGCATGCCGTCACCGAGGCCGAAGCGCATGCGGATCACGCCTGCCTCGCGCTCGGAGAGCGAGTCGAGCAGGCTCTCGAGTTGCTTCTGCAGCATCGTGAAGCCGACGGCGTCGGCCGGAACGACTGCCTCGGTGTCTTCAATGAGGTCGCCGAACTCGCTGTCGCCGTCCTCACCGAGGGGCGTGTGCAACGAGATCGGCTCGCGACCGTACTTCTGCACCTCGATGACCTTCTCGGGGGTCATGTCGAGTTCGCGGCTGAGCTCTTCGGGCGTGGGTTCGCGACCGAGGTCTTGCAGCATCTGCCGCTGCACTCGAGCAAGCTTGTTGATGACCTCGACCATATGCACGGGAATGCGGATGGTGCGGGCCTGATCTGCCATGGCGCGCGTGATCGCCTGGCGGATCCACCACGTGGCATAGGTCGAGAACTTGAAGCCTTTGGTGTAGTCGAACTTCTCGACCGCGCGGATCAGACCCAGGTTGCCCTCTTGAATGAGGTCGAGGAACTGCATGCCGCGACCCGTGTAGCGCTTCGCGAGCGAGACGACGAGACGCAGGTTCGCGCCCAGCAGGTGATTCTTCGCGCGCTGACCGTCACGAGCGACCCACGACAGATCGCGGCCGAGGGCCGTACGCTTCTCCTTCTCGGTCATCGTCGAGAGCTTCTCTTCGGCGAAGAGACCCGCCTCGATGCGCATCGCGAGCTCGACCTCTTCGGCGGCGTTCAGCAGCGGAACCTTGCCGATCTGCTTCAGGTAGTCCTTGACCGGGTCGGCCGTCGCGCCGGTGATGGTCGTCGAGTAGACCGGAACCTCGTCGTCTTCGGTGTTCGACAGCACGATCGCACCAGTCGGCAACGGGCCAGCCGAGCCCGAGTCACCCTCGGAGTCGTCGTCATCGTCATCGTCGGAGTCGTCGGCGACCACGATGGTGATCTCCGTCGTCGACGTGTCGTCGTCGGCCGCGATCGCTTCGGCGGTCGGCTCGACAGACTCGTCCGTCTCGTCGCCCTCGACGCCATCCGTCGCGGGCGAGCTCGCCTTCGTGGCTGTCGATCGCTTCGTGGCGGGCTTCTTGGGCGCCGTCGACGAGGCTGCGGACTTGGCGCCCGCCGACTTCACGGGCGTCGTCTTCGCGGCTGTGGTCTTCGCCGGAGCAGCCTTCTTTGTCGAGGCCGCCGTGTCGGTCTTCGTCGATGCCGCCTTCGCGGGCGACGTCGCCTTCGTGGCCGCGGGCTTCTTCGCCGCAGGCTTCTTGGCCGCGGTGCTCGTGGTCGTGCTCTTAGCGGTCTCGGTGCTGGTCGCTCGGGTAGCCATGGGCCCCTCAATCTCGCGTTCTGCGGGCAGTGCAACGACCCATGTCAAGTTGCGAGGCACTCACACCGACTCGTCAACCCCGGCAAGCACTGCTCGCCAGAAGAGCGGGGACCACGCGACCGACTGGGTCGTGAGGGTCAATTATTGCACGAACACCGCGCGCGGCCGACCAGTGCGGTCAGGCCGGGTCGTCGTCGCTCGACTGACGGTGCGCGAGAAACTTCTCGAGCTCGGCCGCAATCGAGTCAGCGCTCGGCAACTCACCGTCTTCATCCGTCAGCGGTGACCGCAGCGGGTTGTCTTCCATGTAGCTGTCGTGACGCTCTTCGAGAGTGCCCACGAGGCGCGCGAGCTCGGAATTGCCCTCGACCTGCTCTTCGATCCGGCCAAGGAATTCGCGACCCTCTTCTCGCAGTCGATCTGTCGGAAAGAGCAGCCCCGTCGCCGAGGTGATGCTTTCGAGCGCCGTGACGGCGGCAGAGGGGAACTCTGTGTCGGCGAGGTAGTGCGGTACCAGCAGCACGAAGCTCGCTGTCGGGTGATCCGCCTCGGTCAGTCGATGCTCAAGCAGGTGCAGCACGTTGCCGGGAACCTGTGTGCGAGGCCGCCAGACCGAGAGCGCTTCGATCAGCTCGGTGCGGTTGCCACTCACGGTCACTCCCAGATCGCGAGTGTGCGGCACGGGCATCGGAATCGCCTGCACCCAGGTGGTCGTCGCGACGCCGTAGCGCTCGATGATGTCGAGCAGGGCGGCGACGAAGCGTTCCCACTGAAAATCGGGCTCGTAGCCGGTGAGCAGCAAGAAGGGCGCCCCCAGTTCGTCCTGCGCCAGACGCAGGGCGAGAGCGGGTCGACGGTACTCGGTGATGCGGGTCTCGTCGAACACCATGATCGGGCGTCGTGCCCGGTAGTCGAGCAGTTCGTCGTTGTCGAACACCACGACGTCGCGGTGCTCGAGCTCGTCGAGCAGGTACTGCGCGACCTGCGACACGGCTCCTCCGGAGTCGACGAATCCGGTCAAGCCGATCACGAGCGGCAGCCCGCGCGGCACCTCGGTTTCCGCCGCGACGACGGCGTAGAGGTCAGCTGGGTTGCGCATGGTTCCATGGTAGGTCGATCACGAGCGGGCACTCGTGTCTCCACGCGCGCCGAGAGCGAACACCGGCGACTGCAGTCGTCGATCGGCCCTGACTGGCGTGCTCAATCTGCGCCGATACCATGGCGGCCATGCCTATTGCCAGCCTCACCGTCTCGACTGCGCCCGCCTCGACCATGGAGGCGGGTGCTCTGGTTATCGGCATCGCCGCGAGCCCGGAAGGCCCCCGTCTACTGGGCGCGACAGACGGCGCACTCGCCACGATCGGCGATCAGCTCGGGATGCTCGGTCTCACCGGTGCCGTCGACGAGACGTCGCGCATTCCCGCGCCGGAGGGTGTGGCCGCGTCGAGTGTGCTCGTCGTCGGCGTGGGTCGCGGACCGCTGACTGCTGACGCCCTGCGCTACGCCGCGGGAACCGCTGCACGGGCACTCGCGAGCGTCGAGCACATCGTCTTCTCGCTGCCCACCTCGTCACCGGCCGAGGTGCAGGCCGTGCTCGAAGGTGCAGCACTCGGCGGCTACCGCTACGTGCCCGCGTCCGGGCCGACTCCGCAGGCGGCCTCGATCGCGACCGTGACCGTCGTGACCGAGGTTGAAGGCGCTGCGCACGCGGCTGAGGCCGCGACCGTCACGGCCCGCGCCGTCACCCTGGTGCGCGACCTCGTGACGACCCCGCCCAACGAGCTGCACCCCGAGTCGTTCGTCGAGCGAGCCCGCGAAGCGATCGGCGACCTGCCGATCGAGATGCAGGTCTGGGATGTCGAGCAGCTCGAGGCGGGCGGTTTCGGCGGCATTCTCGGCGTGGGCCAGGGATCCGCGCGGCCCCCGCGCCTGGTGGCCCTGCGGTATCGCGCGGATGCCCCGAATCCGCACCTCGCCCTCGTCGGCAAGGGCATCACCTTCGATTCAGGCGGACTCTCACTCAAGCCCGCCGCGGGCATGGTCGGCATGAAGTACGACATGACCGGTGCCGCGACCGTGCTCGCCACGGTGATCGCCGCGGCCGAGCTCGGAATCGAGACTCGCCTCACCGGCTGGCTCTGCCTGGCCGAGAACATGCCCTCGGGTGCCGCGCTGCGCCCCAACGACGTCATCATGATTCGTGGCGGCAAGACCGTCGAAGTGCTCAACACCGACGCCGAAGGACGACTCGTGATGGCCGACGGCCTCGTCGCCGCGAGCGAAGAGAGCCCCGACGCGATCATCGACGTCGCGACCCTGACGGGCGCCGCGAGGGTCGCGCTCGGCGAGCGCTACGCGGGCGTCATGGGCGACGACGAGGTCATCGCTCGCGTGCGCGCAGCCGCCGACGAGACCGGCGAGCTGGTGTGGCCGATGCCGCTGCCCGCCGAGCTGCGCCCCCTGCTCAAGAGCGACGTCGCCACGATCGCCAACGCGAAGCCGGGCAACACGGCTGCGGGCATGCTGCTGGCGGGTGTCTTCTTGCGAGAGTTCGTCGGTCGCCGCGGAACGGGCGACGACGCGCCGAGCATCCCGTGGGCGCACCTCGACATCGCGGGACCGGCCAATAACTCGACCGCACCGTTCGGCTACACGCCGAAGGGGTCATCGGGAGTCATGGTGCGACTGCTTCTCCGTGTCGCGGAGGCCTTCTCGACGAAGGAGTAGGCTCGACTGCGGGCACGAAACAGTCGTGCCGCACAGGGGGTCGGCCCGCCACCTCGAGCTCGGGCCCCGCATGACGATCCTTGACGGATGAAGGAGCCTCTGCCGGTGTCAGACCAGAATTTTGACCTTGTCGTTCTTGGAGCAGGCAGCGGCGGTTACGCCGCGGCACTGCGCGCCAGCCAGCTCGGGATGAGCGTCGGGCTCATCGAGAAGTCGAAAGTCGGCGGTACCTGCCTGCATGTCGGCTGTATTCCCACCAAGGCTCTGCTGCACGCCGCTGAGGTCGCCGACTCCGCCCGCGACTCGGAGAAGTTCGGTGTGAAGGCGACCCTCGAGGGCGTCGACGTGCCCGCCGTGAACCAGTACCGCGAGGGCATCGTCTCGAGCAAGTACAAGGGCCTGCAGGGTCTCATCAAGGCTCGCGGCATCACCACGATCGAGGGTGAGGGGCGCTTGACCTCGCCCACGACCGTGCAGGTCGGCGACAGCACGATCACGGGCAAGAACGTCGTGCTCGCGACGGGCTCGTACTCGCGCACGCTTCCCGGCCTCGAGATCGGCGGCCGTGTCATCACCTCAGAGCAGGCCCTGCAGCTCGATTTCGTGCCGAAGAAGGTCGCGGTGCTCGGCGGCGGCGTCATCGGCGTCGAGTTCTCGAGCGTCTGGCGCTCATTCGGCGCCGAGGTGCACATCATCGAGGCTCTGCCCCACCTCGTGCCGATGGAGGAAGAGTCGATCTCGAAGCAGTTCGAGCGCGCCTACCGCAAGCGCGGCATCGAGTTCACGCTCGGCGTGCGCTTCCAGAGCGTCACGCAGAACGACCAGGGGGTCGTCGTCACGCTGGAGAACGGAACCACGATCGAGGCAGACCTGCTTCTCGTCGCCGTCGGTCGCGGCCCTGCGACGAACGGTCTCGGCTTCGAAGAAGTCGGCGTCACGATGGACCGCGGGTTCGTCATCACCAACGAGCGGCTCGAGACGAGCATTCCGGGCCTCTACGCCGTCGGCGACATCGTTCCGGGCCTGCAGCTCGCACACCGCGGGTTCCAGCACGGCATCTTCGTCGCGGAGGAGATCGCCGGGCTCAACCCTGTCGTGATCAACGACGTGAACATTCCGAAGGTCACCTACAGCGAGCCGGAGGTGGCCTCGGTCGGCCTCAGCGAGGCCAAGGCGAAAGAGCAGTACGGCGACGCCGCCGTGGCGAGCTACGAGTACAACCTCGCGGGCAACGGCAAGAGCCACATTCTCGAGACGGCCGGATCGATCAAGGTCGTGCGCGTCGTCGACGGGCCCGTCGTGGGTGTGCACATGATCGGCGCCCGCGTCGGTGAACTGATCGGCGAAGCACAGCTGGCCGTCAACTGGGATGCCCACCCCGAAGACGTGGCGCCTCTGCTGCACGCACACCCGACCCAGAACGAGGCGCTCGGCGAGGCCTTCCTCGCCCTCGCCGGCAAACCGCTGCACGCGATGTGACCCTGCTCGCGCAACTAGGCTAAAGACCCACCACAGGTTTCTAAAGGAGCACTACTGATGAGCGAATCCGTCAACCTTCCGGCGCTCGGTGAGAGCGTCACCGAGGGCACGGTCACCCGATGGCTGAAGAATGTGGGCGACCGCGTCGAGGTCGACGAGCCGTTGCTCGAGGTCTCGACCGACAAGGTCGACACCGAGATCCCCTCGCCCGTGGCGGGCGTGGTCGAAGAGATCCTCGTCGCAGAAGACGAGACTGTCGAGGTCGGTACGCCACTCGTGCGCATCGGCACCGGTGACGGTGCGGATGCTCCTGCCGCGGCTCCGGCGGCCGAAGAAGCTGCACCTGCCGCTCCCGCGCCGGCCGAGGCTGCACCCGCCGAATCCGCACCGGCGGAGTCTGCACCCGCTGCCTCGGCACCTGCAGCCGCTGCACCTGCAGCAGCCCCCGCGGCGTCGGCGCCCGCCGAAGCGGCGCCTTCTGCTCCCGCAGAAGCCGCTCCGGCACCCGCACCCGCTCCGGAACCCGCGCCGGCACCGGCATCGGCTCCTGCTCCCGCTGCCACTCCCGAGTCGCCCGCAGCCGCGACCCCGGCATCGGCACCTCCGCCCGCTGCGTCGGCCGCGAACCCTGCCACTCCTGCGGTTGCCGCCGAGGCCCCCTCGTCGGGATACATCACGCCGCTCGTGCGCAAGCTCGCCCACGAGAAGGGAGTCGACCTCGCGACCGTCTCGGGCACCGGTGTCGGCGGCCGCATCCGCAAGCAAGACGTGCTGGCCGCCTCGAGCGGCACTGGCTCGTCGGCTGCTGCCGCGGCGCCGCGGGAAGAGCTGGAGACCTCTCCGTTGCGCGGCACGACGGTGGCGATGTCGCGCCTTCGCAAGGTCATCGCCGAGCGCGCTGTCATCTCGATGCAGTCGACCGCGCAGCTGACGACCGTCGTCGAGGTCGACGTGACGCGCGTCGCCGCGCTGCGCACGGCCGTCAAGGCCGACTTCGAGAAGGCGACGGGAACGAAGCTCTCATTCCTGCCCTTCTTCGCGAAGGCGGCGACCGAGGCGCTGCGCGCCTTCCCGATCATCAACGCCACGGTCGAAGACGACTCGATCGTCTACCCCGAGACCGAGAACCTCTCGATCGCTGTCGACACCGAGCGCGGGCTGCTGACTCCGGTCATCCGGAACGCCGGTGACCTGAGCATTGCCGATCTCGCGCGTGAGATCGCCGACCTGGCGACTCGCACCCGCGAGAACCAGCTCAAGCCCGACGAGCTGGCTGGCGGCACGTTCACGCTGACGAACACGGGCTCGCGCGGCGCGCTGTTCGACACCCCGGTCGTGTTCCTGCCGCAGGTCGCGATTCTCGGCACGGGCATCGTGACGAAGAAGCCCTCGGTCATCACGGTCGACGGCTCTGACGTCATCGCCGTTCGGTCGATGGTCTACTTCGCCCTGTCGTACGACCACCGCATCGTCGATGGCGCCGACGCCGCGCGATTCTTGAGCGCCGTCAAGGCTCGACTCGAAGAGGCCGACTTCGACGGAGACCTCGGCATCTGACGCGACAGGCTCGTCAGCCGATCACATCGCGAATGCGCCAACCGGCCTCGCTTCTCACCACGAGAAGCGAGGCCGTTGTCGTCGTGTCGGCGATGAGGTCGAGCAAGACGGCCGCGCCCATGCGTTCGACCACCACCACGTCGCCCTCGGCGCGCAGCCAGTCGCGCACGAGGTCGTGGCGCGGGTCGTCAGCGACAATGAGCGCGGCAGCGGCTGAACCCTCGTGCACGACCGCTGAAGCGCAGGCCGCCAGAGCGGTGCTCACGCTGCCGCTGTCGAGATCGCGAGGCTCGTCGGTGTCGCGCGGGCCAGGGGCGCACTCGCTCCAGCGCTGCAACAGCTCATCGACGAGCGACGACCACACCTCGGGTGCGGGGTGCAGCTCTGTCTCGGCGAGCCCGGGCTCGATCCTCGCGCCATCGCTGGCCGGTGAGGGCGCCTCCGCGATGTCCTGAGGCGCATCTAGATGCTCGGGTTCACTCGATGCGGACTGAGTGCCGACGACGATCGCCGCCACGAGCGCGGCGGCACCGATGCCACCTGCGACGATGAATCGAGGTCGAACCGGGCGCGCGTCACGATTCGAGAGGCGCCGGATCCACTCGTCGAGCCGCGACAGTCGGCGGGCAACCGCGGCCACAGCGTCGTCCGCTGCTGAGACGAACCCGTCGGGCAGGCCGAGCGAGATCAGCGAGGCCGACAGAGCCTTGCGCACGCCCTGCAGCGGCAATGGCGTGCTCTCGCTCGCTCCCTCGGGCTCAGCGGGGGCCGCCGTCGCAGCAGGCACGAGGGTGCTCAACGCAGACGGCGCCTGCTCGAGTCGACTGGTCGACGGGTCAGGCTCGACGTTGTACCTCACGGGTTGCGGCGGCGCGAGATCGAACAGTGCGAGGTCGAGGGCCGCGCCACGACGTCGCAGCACGCTGAGGAGCGCAGACTGTTCGTCGCCGGCGAGCGCAGCGGCCACCGCCGCGCCGAATCGCTCGAAGGCATCGCGATCGGCGGCGTACCCGGGTTCGCGATCACGGAATCGATCGGGCAGCGCGGGGCCGAGGTGCACAGTCGATCGCCGCGTGATGACGGGCGCGCCCGATGCCGTCAGCCGCACGGCTGCAGGTTCGGCCAACAAACCCGTGATGCCGAGCTGATGCCCCTGGTCGATCGCGCTCGCCAGCGGAGCGAGAATCGTGATCGCCTCGCCGAGAGGCAGGCTGCCGTAGCGTGCTCGCAGTAACGTGTCGAGGCGAGGGCCCGGGAGGTAGGGCTCGAAGAGCACCACTCGACCGTCGTCCGTCGTGCAGAGCTCGTGAGCGGCCGCGACGTGCTCGCTGAGGGGGGCGTCGGCCGAGCGCACGATGTCGCACACCGACACCTCATGATCGATGACCGCATCAGGGCAGTCGTGCGCGAAGACGTGTGCGACCCACGCGGTGCTGTCGGCATGCACCAGCAGGCGGGTGCCGCGGCGACTCGATGCGAGAGTGCGCACGACCCGATATCCGCCGACCTCGCGCAAGGGCTCGCCGTCAGTGTCGAAGTCAGCACGCACGCGACGATCATGCGGCGCGTTGTGTGGCGCCGGGTCGCAGCGGTGTCGATCGTGCATCATCCGGTCGACCGGAGCGGCGGGGAGGAGTCGCGCAGAGCCCTATCCTGGTAGGCATGGCTCGCTCTTCCGCTCCGAAACCCGCCAAAGAACCCGGTCGCATGAAGCAGATGTGGCAGGTCTTCCAGATGACCCGCCGCATGGACCCCTTGGCGGTCTGGGTCATGCTGCTCGCGTTCCTCCTGCCGATTCTCGCGGGCATCCTGCTGGCCGTCTTCGCGACGCCCGGTGACGTGCTCGCCGGTATTCTCTGGGTCGTCACGGGGGTGCTGCTCGGCATTCTGCTGGTGCTCATCGTGCTCGGTCGTCGCGCCGAGCGGGTCGCCTACCGCCAGATCTCCGGTCAGCCCGGTGCCGTCGGCGCCGTGCTCAAGTCGTCGCTGCGCCGCGCCTGGCAGGCGAGCGAGATGCCCATCACCGTGAGCCCCAAGACGCAAGACGCGGTCTACCGAGCCATCGGCAAGCCCGGCGTGATTATCATCGGCGAAGGTCCCCAGTCGCGCACGCGTCGCATGATGGAAGACGAGCGGCGCAACGTCAGCCGCATCGTGCCGAACGTGCCCATCCACTTCGTGCACGTCGGCCCCGACGTCGAGAGCACGAAGCTCGAGAACCTCGCGAAGACGCTCAACAAGTTCAAGAAGGTGTTGAGCAAGGCCGAGGTCTACGCGGTCAGCAACCGTCTGACGTCACTAAGCAAGTCGAGCACTCTGCCGATTCCGAAGGGCATCGACCCTCTCAAGGCTCGCGCTCCGAAGCCGCGCTGAGTTCGGCGCGCTCAACGCCGCAGCAGAATGGTGCGCGACAAGCGGTCGTGCAGCCCGCGGTTGTTGTCGTCCCACACCATCGCCGGGATCACCAGGGCGATGAGCAGCGCCCGCACGACGGGTCGCCAGACCCCCAAGAGACCGCCCTCCATCGGCACGACGCGCAGGCCGAGCAGTGCGTGGCCGATGCTCGCGTTCACGACGACCGTCATGAGCACCTGCAGCCCGATGAAGATCGCCAGGGTCATGAGCGGCTCGTACGAGAAGAACGCCGCCGAGATCACGACAGCAATGGCCCAGTCGATCGCGATCGCCGCGATGCGCCGACCGAAACGACCAACAGAGCGCGGTCCGGATTCGGGCAGGCCAAGCCGCTCGCCCGGCCACGCAGGAGGAGGCGAAGAGGGAGTGTCGGTCACCCCCTCAGCCTACGAGTCGGCGTCGCGCGTAGACTGAACGCGTGATCGACTTTGTCGTCACGGGGCTAAGCGCCAACTCCGTGCCGTACTTGTCGGGTCTCGAGCAGCAGCGTGCTCTGCACGCTGCCGTCGTCGAGGGCCGGGCGCCCGATACCGTCATGCTGCTCGAGCACGAGAGCGTCTACACGGCGGGCAAGCGCACCGAGCCCCACGAGCGGCCCACCGACGGCACTCCCGTCGTCGAGGTCGATCGCGGCGGCAAGATCACCTGGCACGGCCCCGGGCAGCTCGTCGGCTACCCGATCATGCACCTCGCCGAACCGGTCGACGTCGTGCGCTACGTGCGTTGCCTCGAGGGCATGCTCATCGCGGTGCTCGCCGATCTCGGCATCGCCGGCGCCGATCGCGTGGCCGGTCGCAGCGGGGTGTGGATGCGCGGCACTGACAAGATCGCAGCGATCGGCATTCGCGTCGCGCAAGGCGTGACGATGCACGGCTTCGCGCTCAACTGCTCGAACAGTTTCGACGCCTACCGCTCGATCGTGGCCTGCGGCCTCGCCGATGCGGGCGTCACCTCGATCAGCGCCGAGCTGGGGCGCACGATCACGCCTGCGGAGGTCATCCCTCTCATCGAACGACGATTCGGCCCGCTCGTGCACGATCTGGTCGGCACTCACGCCGGCACCACGCCCGCCCTCTCTCAAGGAGTCTCCGCATGACCGCCACGCCCGCCACCCACCCCGCTGAGGGCCGCAAGCTGCTGAGACTCGAGGTGCGCAACGCGCAGACGCCCATCGAGAAGAAGCCCGAATGGATCAAGACGCGCGCCTCGATGGGGCCCGAGTACACCGCGATGCGCGCGCTCGTCGGCGAGAAGCAGCTGCACACGGTGTGCCAGGAGGCCGGCTGCCCCAACATCTACGAGTGCTGGGAAGACCGCGAGGCGACCTTTCTCATCGGCGGCAGCCAGTGCACCCGCCGGTGCGACTTCTGCCAGATCGACACGGGCAAGCCCGCCGACTACGACACCGACGAACCGCGTCGCGTCGCCGAGTCGGTCGTCGAGATGAACCTGCGCTACGCGACGGTGACTGGCGTCGCGCGCGACGACCTGCCCGACGAGGGCGCCTGGCTTCACGCCGAGACCGTGCGCAAGATCCACGAGCTCAACCCCGGCACGGGCGTCGAGCTGCTCGCGACCGACTTCTCGGGCAACCCGGAACTGCTGCGCATCGTGTTCGACTCGCGACCCGAGGTGTTCGCGCACAACGTCGAGACGGTGCCGCGCATCTTCAAGCGCATTCGGCCTGCCTTCCGCTACGAGCGCTCGCTCGACGTCATCACACAGGCGCGCGACTACGGCCTGATCACGAAGTCGAACCTCATTCTCGGCATGGGCGAGACGCGCGACGAGGTCTCGCAGGCGCTGCGCGACCTGCACGATGCCGGCACCGACATTGTGACCATCACGCAGTACCTGCGGCCGACCTCGCGTCACCACCCCATCGATCGCTGGCTCAAGCCCGAAGAGTTCGTCGAGATCAAGGCCGAGGCCGACGAAATCGGGTTCCTCGGTGTTCTCGCCGGCCCGCTCGTGCGCTCGAGCTACCGCGCCGGTCGTCTGTGGGCGCAGTCGATGGTCGCTAAGGGCCGTCCGATCCCGGAGTCGATGCGGGCCCTCGCTGAGACGACGTCAGGTTTCGCGCAAGCGGTCGGCTGAGCATCCGTCGAGCTGGGCTTCTCTCGTGTGGTGAACCAGCGTCGCCGTAACATCCCGGAAACAAAAGAGACACTGACGAGAAATGCCCTGCGCGTAGGGTCGTCGTCGAGGCTGCGCTTGCAGTCATCCGGTACCAAGCTCAGGAGATCTGTCACATGTTCAGTGATTCTTCCGAGGTGCTGAAGTTCATCAAGGACACGGACGTCGTCTTCCTCGACATCCGCTTCACCGACCTCCTCGGTGTCCAGCAGCACTTCAACATCCCCGCCTCCACCGTCGACGAAGAGTTCTTCACCGTCGGGCAGCTGTTCGACGGCTCCTCGATTCGAGGCTTCCAGTCGATTCACGAATCCGACCTGCAGCTCATCCCGGATGTGTCGACCGCCTACGTCGACCCCTTCCGCACCGAGCGCACGCTCATCATGGTCTTCGACATCTACAACCCGCGCAACGGCGAGATCTACAGCCGCGACCCGCGCCAGGTGGCCAAGAAGGCCGAGAAGTACCTCGCCTCGACCGGCATCGCCGACACCGCGTTCTTCGCTCCCGAGGCCGAGTTCTACATCTTCGACGACGTGCGCTTCGAGGTGAAGCAGAACACCTCGTTCTACTCGGTCGACTCGAGCGAGGCGGCCTGGAACACGGCCCGCGTCGAAGAGGGCGGCAACCTCGCCAACAAGACTCCCTTCAAGGGCGGCTACTTCCCCGTGAGCCCGGTCGACCAGCACGCCGACCTGCGCGACGACATCGTCGTGAAGCTCATGGAGGTCGGGCTCGACGTCGAGCGCAGCCACCACGAGGTCGGCACCGCCGGCCAGGGCGAGATCAACTACAAGTTCGACACGATGGTCTCGGCCGCCGACGACATCTTGAAGTTCAAGTACATCGTCAAGAACACTGCCCTCGAGTGGGGCAAGGTCGCGACCTTCATGCCGAAGCCGCTCTTCGGCGACAACGGCTCGGGCATGCACACCCACCAGTCGCTCTGGAACGACGGCACCCCGTTGTTCTACGACGAGGCGGGCTACGGCGGGCTCAGCGACATCGCGCGCTGGTACATCGGCGGCCTTCTCAAGCACGCCCCCGCAGTGCTCGCGTTCACGAACCCCTCGCTGAACTCGTACCACCGCCTGGTCAAGGGCTTCGAGGCACCGGTCAACCTGGTCTACTCGGCCGGCAACCGCTCGGCTGCCATCCGCATCCCGATCACGGGCACGAACCCCAAGGCCAAGCGCATCGAGTTCCGCGCGCCCGACGCCTCGGGCAACCCGTACCTTGCGTTCGCGGTGCAGCTCATGGCTGGCATCGACGGCATCCTCAACAAGATCGAGCCGCACGAGCCCGTTGACAAAGACCTCTACGAGCTGCCGCCCGAGGAGGCCAAGAACATCCCGCAGGTTCCCGGCTCGCTCGAAGAGGCGCTCGTCGCTCTCGAGAACGACCACGAGTTCCTGCTGCAGGGCGGGGTCTTCACCAAGGACCTCATCGAGACCTGGATCGACTACAAGCGCGAGAAGGAGATCCTTCCCGCCGCTCAGCGCCCCCACCCGTTCGAGTACGAGCTGTACTTCTCGGTCTAGGTTTCTGCAACCGCCACCACAGCACGCGAGGGCCCCGTTCCGTCAGGAGCGGGGCCTTCGTGCGTGAGAAAGTACCCTCGACGAGAGTGAGGGTGGGTCTCTATCTTCAGGTGAGTGAGTCGATCACCGCTTGCACAGCCATCACAGCGGTGTCGCGAGCGATGTCCGTGGGGTTCTCGCCCGTCGACGTTTCTGCTGTCACGACCACTCCGTCAACTTCTGCGAAGGCGATGCAGCTGTATTCAGGACACCAGACAGTCACCTCGCCGACCGTCTCCGATGAAGCCGGCGCAAGGTAGTTCGGCTGGTCGAATACCCACGCGGCTTCCGGTGCAGCGACAACGGTGATCGCTTTCCGCGACGCACTGTCTGCGACAACGCACTCGACATAGCCGAGGCGATCAGCGCTGGCGAATCCCATCGAGCCGGTGGACGACTGGTTCGTGCGACCGAGGCTCTCAGCGGTGAACTCGATGGTGCCGCCTCGTACTGGCCGATCGTCGAGCAGAGTGCTGGCACTCGCCGAAGAGAACAGCTCCGCGCAGGTGGGAGATGGCTCGGCGGGGCGCGGAACCTCCGCACGCGATGCACCCACCACGGCGGCCAAAGCGCTCTCGACGATGTCGGCGACGAGTGAACCCTCGGTTGTGGGCACGAGTGGCTTGCGACTCGTGTCCGGATTGTCACGAGGGCTTGGGACGGTGGCCTCGCCCGCGGGGAGGTAGCGCGCAGCGGCGAAGATCCACACATCATCGCGGATGGCATTCCAGACGCACTCGAGCCCCCACCACGAGTAGTTGTCACTGCAGGCCACAACCGCGCCGTCGGCAAGTTCGGCAGGGATGTACGTGTAGGGAGGTGACGTGAGTCCGTCGACCACCACGGCGAACGCTTCCTCCGCCTCGGGGAGGATCATCATCACCAACTCAGGCTCAATCTGCCCGTCAGTCGACCACGTGCACGAGAGCCCTCCGTTGTGGAGCACGGCTGCGTCGACGAGACCGGATGGAGTCGCCTGGATCGGGTAGCCGTCGCGCAGGCTGAGTGGTTCTCCCCACACGGCCGAGCTCAGATCAGGGTTGAGGAGATCATCGCACGAGAGGTCGAACGCCGACACAGGAGGAACCAGCACTTCCGGTGTCGGCTCAGCGGTGGGTGTGCTCTCCGGGGGGCTCACAGAGGGCTGGTCAGTCTCAGCGCCCGCGCACGAGGCCAGCAATGCAGCTATCACGAGCAGTGCCACGGAGTGAACGACAATGCGAGCACCTGTCATGTGCACAGTGTTTCACAGGCTCAACCCGTGCCGTAGAAGCCGCGCTCGAAGACCTGACGTGCCAGGCGCGTCGTGCGCAAGTAGTCCTCTTCGAGCCGCGCTGCTCCCCCGGCCGGGTAGCCCATGAGGCGGGCGACTCCCTCGAGCTGCGGACGATCGATCGGCAGCACATCGTTGGTCTTGTTGCTCCACAGCGTCAACGCTGAGCGCGCACGGGAGGCGATGATCCAGGCGGCACGTAAGCGGTCGGCGTCGGCCGCTGACACGAGCTGAGCATCCACTGCCGCAGCGAGAGCCTCGAGCGTCGACGTCGTGGCCAACGCGGGCACGGCGGCGGCGTGCTGCAACTGCAGCAGCTGGACGAACCATTCGACGTCGCTCAGCGAGCCGCGCCCGAGCTTGAGGTGCCGCGCGGGGTCTGCAGCCTGCGGCAGCCGCTCCGATTCGACTCGCGCCTTGATGCGCCGCACCTCGCGAGCATCGGCCTCGGCGAGCTTCGTCGGGTAGCGTACGGTGTCGGCGAGGGTGGTGAAGTCGGCCATGAGTGCGGGGTCTCCGGCGACCGCGCGCGCCCGCAGCAGCGCCTGAGCCTCCCACGTGAGCGACCACCGCTCGTAGTAGGCCTGGTACGAGGTGAGCGACCGCACGATCGCCCCGTTGCGCCCCTCGGGCCGCAGGTCGATGTCGAGGTCGAGCGGCAGGCGCAGATCGTCGGTGAGGCGCTTCAGCTCGTGCACGATGCGCTCGGCGCGCGCTTGCGCCTCATCACCCGCGCCCGCATCGCGATAGACGTAGATGACGTCGGCGTCAGAGCCGAAGCCCAGCTCTCCCCCGCCGTAGCGGCCCATGCCGATGATCGCGAACTCGATGCCGTCGCCGTAGCGGTGCGCGAGCGAGAGCGCTCCCGTCAGCACAGTGGTCGTGACGTCGCTGAGCGCGCGGCCGAGATCGTCGACGGCAATGACATCGAGGATTCCGGCGAGAGCAAGGCGCAGCAGTTCGCGTCGCCGCGCCGTGCGCAGGGCCTTCGCAGCGGACTCAATATCACCGTCGTGGCGGGCGACGGTCGCTCGAGCCTCGTCGAGCAGGGCCTCGAGCGGCCGGGGTCTCAACTCTTCTTCGTTCTCGAGCCAGGCCGCCCCTTCAGGAATGCGCTCGAAGAGCCCGCCCACGTAGCGCGACGACGCGAGCACACTCGTGAGGCGCTGGGCCGCGCCGCTCGAATCGCGCAACATGCGCAAGAACCAGTAGCTCTCGCCGAGGTCGTCACTCAAGCGCCGGAAGGCCAGCAGTCCGTAGTCGGGGTCTGCACCGTCAGCGAGCCACTGCAGAATGACGGGCAGCAGGGTGCGGTGAATCTGCGCACGCCGCGAGACCCCGTTCGTGAGCGCAGCGATGTGGTGCAGAGCGCCCTTCGCGTCGACGAAGCCGATGGCGTTGAGGCGAGCCACGGCCTGCTCGCTCGTGAGCGCGAGCCCGTCTTCAGGCAGCGCGGCGACGGCCGAGAGCAGCGGGCGGTAGAAGAGCTTCTCGTGCAGCGACCGTACGGCGATCTTGGTCTGCTGCCAGCGGGCGGTGAGCTCGTCGGCGGTGGTGCCCAGACGTGTCGCGCGAGCGAGCACTCGCAACCGGTCGTCGTCGCGCGGCATGAGGTGGGTGCGCTGCAGCCGCTCGAGCTGCACGCGGTGCTCGATGACACGCAGCAGTCGGTAGTCGCGCCCGAACTCTGCCGCTTCGACCCGGCCGATGTAGCCCTGCTGCGCGAGCGCGTCGAGGGCGCCCAGGGTGTCGCCCTGCCGCACCTGGTCGTCACCGTGGCCGTGCACGAGCTGCAGCAGCTGCACCGTGAACTCGACATCTCGTAGGCCCCCCGGCCCGAGCTTGAGCTGCACGTCGACCTCGTCGGCGGGAATGTTCTCAGTCACGCGCTCGCGCATGCGCTGCACCGATTCGACGAAGCCCTCGCGCTGAGAGCTGGTCCAGACCAGCGGATGCACGCTCTCGCAATAGCGTCGCCCCAGCTCGGTATCGCCCGCAAGGGGTCGCGACTTGAGCAGCGCCTGAAACTCCCAGCTCTTCGCCCAGCGGTCGTAGTAGGCGCGGTGCGACTCGAGCGTGCGCACAAGCGCGCCGTCTTTGCCCTCGGGCCGAAGGTTGGCGTCAACCTCCCAGATGGGCGGCTCGAAGCCTGGCTCTTGAATGCCCCGAGCCGTTGCCGCCGCGAGCCGTGTCGCGATCTCGATCGCGCGGCCCGAGTCGAGCTCGTCGACCCCCTCGGCGACGTAGATCACGTCGACGTCGCTGATGTAGTTCAGTTCGCGCGCACCGGCCTTGCCCATGCCGATGATCGCGAGACGCGTGCGCTCGACATCGACGGCCGGGTAGGTGCTCGTGCGCCGGGCGACGACAAGGCTCGCATCCAGCGTCGCTCCCGCAAGGTCCGCGAGTGCCGCCGACACGAGCGGCTGGGCTTCGAGGGGGTCAGGGTGCTCGAGATCCCACGCGGCGATGCGCACGAGCCAGCGCTGATAGCGCACCCGCATGGCTGTGATCGCACGATCAGGGTCGTCGACCGCAGCAACGGTCGCGAGCAAGTCGCGGTGCAGGTCGGCGTGGGTCGGCAGCTCGTCCAGCGGCTCACGTAGAGCGGCGAGCTCGTCGGGCCGGCGCCGCAAGAACTCGCCCAATCCCTCGCTTGCGCCGAGCACGCGCACGACGCGCGCCGCCCAGTCGTTGTCGGCGAGTGGCGCCGAGAGGGCATCCGGATGCTGCTCTCGCAGCCGCCCGAGCTGCCGTAGCGCCCGATCAGGGTCGGCGGCGGTGCCGAACGCGTCGAGCAGCGGCTCGAAGCCGTCGAGGGCATCACGAGCGGCGCTCAGCTCAGAGAATCCGAGCCGAGCGAGCTCGGTCAGCGTCGACACGTGGCGCGTCACGGTGCAGCCCGACCGGGCCTAGAGAATCTCGAGATTGCTCTCGAGCTCATAGGGCGTGACCTGGGCGCGGTACGCGTTCCACTCGCGGCGCTTGTTGAGCAGCACGTAGTTGAAGACCTGCTCGCCCAGAGTCTCGGCGACGAGCTCGCTCTCTTCCATGAGCGCGAGTGCACGATCGAGGCTCGACGGCAGGGCCTTGTAGCCGAGCGCGCGGCGCTCAGACTCGCTCAGCGCCCACACGGTGTCTTCGGCCTCGGGCGGCAGCTCGTAGCCGTTCTCGATGCCCTTCAGCCCTGCAGCGAGCAGCAGGGAGTACGAGAGATAGGGGTTGGCGGCCGAGTCGATGCCGCGGTACTCGACGCGAGCACTCTGGCCCTTGCCCGGCTTGTAGAGCGGTACGCGCACGAGGGCCGAGCGATTGTTGTGACCCCACGTGACGTAGCTCGGAGCCTCGTCGCCGCTCCAGATGCGCTTGTACGAGTTCACGAACTGGTTAGTGATCGCGGCGATCTCGGGAGCGTGCGTGAGCAGCCCGGCGACGAACTGCCGACCGATCTTCGACAGCTGATACTGCCCCGAAGAGTCGAAGAAGGCGTTCGTATCGCCCTCGAAGAGCGACATGTGGGTGTGCATGCCCGAGCCCGGGTGCGCGGCCAGCGGCTTCGGCATGAACGTGGCATAGACGCCCTGCTCGATCGCCACCTCTTTGACGACTGTGCGGAAGGTCATGATGTTGTCGGCCGTCGTGAGCGCGTCGGCGTAACGCAGGTCGATCTCGTTCTGACCAGGACCGGCCTCGTGGTGGCTGAACTCGACCGAGATGCCGAGGTCTTCGAGCATGCGCACGGCGCGGCGCCGGAAGTCGTGGGCACTGCCGCCCGGCACGTTGTCGAAGTAGCCCGCCGAGTCGACAGGCTGCGGGCCCTCGGGCCCGTACTTGCTGCTCTTGAGCAGGTAGAACTCGATCTCGGGGTGCGTGTAGAAGGTGAAACCGCGGTCGGCGGCCTTCGCGAGCGTGCGCTTGAGCACATTGCGCGGGTCGGCCGAGGCGGGCTGGCCGTCGGGCGTCGTGATGTCACAGAACATGCGAGCGGTCGGATCGACCTCGCCGCGCCAGGGAAGAATCTGGAACGTCGTCGGGTCTGGGTGCAGCAGCACGTCGGCCTCGAACGCGCGCGTGAAGCCCTCGATCGACGAACCGTCGATGCCGAGGCCCTCAGAGAACGCGCCCTCGACCTCGGCCGGAGCGACCGCGACCATCTTGAGCGTGCCCACGACGTCGGTGAACCACAGGCGCACGAACTTGACCCCGCGCTCTTCGATCGTGCGAAGAACGAAGTCGCGCTGCTTGTCCATGCTGCCCTTTCCGGTCACCGTGACGCCTCTCGATCGGGGCTCAGAAGCCCGCCATTAGGCTACTGCGTATGCCCCGCCTGCGTGTCGCCCTGGCACAGTCGAACCCGATCGTCGGCGACCTCGTCGGCAACGCCCAGCTCATCGTCGACGCCGTGCGCGCCGCGAGCGAGCAGGGCGCCGACCTCGTCGCCACCGGCGAGATGGCCCTCACCGGCTACCCGATCGAAGACCTGGCCCAGCGGCCCTCGTTCTTGGCCACGGCCACGCGCGCCGTGCACGCCCTGGCCGAGCGGCTTGCCGCCGAGGGCCTCGGCGAGACGGTCGTCATCGTGGGCCACCCTGACGGACCGCACGAACCGAGACTGCTCGGCACCTCGAACGCTCCCACGGCCATCGCCCAGAACTGCGCGAGCGTGCTGCACCGCGGCCGCGTCGTCGCCCGCTACGCCAAGCACCACCTGCCCAACTACTCCGTCTTTGACGAGTACCGCATCTTCATCCCCGGCGACGAACTGCTCGTGCTGCGCCTGCGCGGCGTCGACGTGGCCCTCATTGTCTGCGAAGACCTCTGGCGCGACGGTGGGCCGGTGGGCCGCGTGCTCGAGGCCGACGCCGGGCTGCTCGTCGTCGTCAACGCCTCGCCCTTCGAGCGCGACAAAGACGAGGTGCGCCTGCCGCTCGTGACGCGGCGCGCGACCGAGACCGACACGATCGTCGCCTACGTCAACATCGTCGGAGGGCAAGACGACCTCGTGTTCGACGGCGACAGCGTTGTGGTCGACGGGCACGGCACGATCCTCGCCCGTGCACCCCAGTTCGTCGAGCACCTGCTGGTCGTCGACGTGGATGCGGCCGAGCACACCGATGCAGAGTTGCCGCCGAACGTGCGGCGCGTCGAACTCGAGGTAGGCGGTGCTGTCGCTGAGCATCCGGTTGCCGCCGACGTCGCCGTGCTGGGCGATGACCGCGAGCAGCTCTGGAACGCCCTCGTCACCGGCACGCGCGACTACGTGCGCAAGAACGGGTTTCGCAGCGTGACGCTGGGGCTCTCGGGCGGCATCGACTCGGCCGTCTGCGCCGCCATCGCGGCCGACGCCATCGGCGCTGAGAACGTCTACGGCGTCTCGATGCCGTCGCGATGGAGTTCTGACCACTCACGCAGCGACGCCGACGAGCTGGCCGAGAATCTCGGGCTGCAGTACTCGGTCGAGCCCATCGCCGAGCTCGTGCAGCCCGTCGAGACACAGCTCGCGCTCACCGGGGTCGCGGCCGAGAACCTGCAGGCGCGCATCCGGGCCATCATCCTCATGGGGCTGTCGAACATGCACGGGCACCTCGTGCTCACCACGGGCAACAAGACCGAGCTCGCGGTCGGCTACTCGACGATCTACGGTGACTCGGTCGGCGGGTTTGCTCCGATCAAAGACGTTCCCAAGCTGCTCGTCTGGGAGCTCGCGCGGTGGCGCAACGAGGCCGCGGTCGCACGCGGCGAGACTCCCCCGATTCCGCAGGGGTCGATCGAGAAGCCGCCGAGCGCCGAGCTGCGGCCCGACCAGACCGATCAAGACACGCTGCCGCCCTACGAGGTGCTCGACGCGATTCTCGACGCCTACGTCACGCGCGCGCTCGGGCACGACGATGTCGTCGCTCTCGGCTTCGACCGCGAGACCGTCGACTTCGTGACGAAGCTCGTCGACCGCTCGGAGTGGAAGCGGCGTCAAGGCGCCATCGGCCCCAAGATCTCGGGCATGGCGTTCGGGCGCGACCGCCGGCTGCCGATCACCTACCGGCCGACCGAGTAACCCACCGGGTTAGGGTGGTGAGCATGGCCGAAGCACCGAAGCGCGTCCGCACCCGTCACTTCGCGAGAGCGAAAGAGCAGGGCATCAAGATCACCGGGCTCACGTCGTATGACGTGCTCACCGCTCAGATCTTCGACGAAGCCGGCATCGACTTCCTCCTCGTCGGCGACTCGGCCGGCAACACCGTGCTCGGCTACGACACGACGCTGCCCGTCACGATCGACGACCTCATTCCGCTCACGCGCGGCGTCGTGAGCGGCGTGAAGCGCGCGCTCGTCGTCGCCGACATGCCGTTTGGCTCGTATGAGACCGGGCCAGAAGAGGCCTTGCACACGGCGTTCCGTTTCATGAAAGAGACGGGAGCCCACGCCGTGAAGCTCGAGGGCGGGGTGCGGTCGGCCAAGCAGATTCGGCGCATCGTCTCAGCGGGCATCCCGGTCATGGCCCACATCGGGTTCACGCCGCAGAGTGAGCACGGGCTCGGCGGCCACGTCATCCAGGGCCGCGGTGAAGCGGCCGAGCAGCTACTCGCCGACGCTCACGCGGTCGAAGAGGCCGGAGCGTTCGCGGTCGTGCTCGAGATGATCCCCGCCGAGGTCGCGCAGCGCATCACGGCCGAGCTGAGCATCCCGACCATCAGCGTCGGTGGCGGCCCGCACTGCGACGGCCAGCTCGTCGTCTGGACCGACTGGGCCGGGCTCGCTTCGGGCCGCATTCCGAAGTTCGTGAAGCAGTACGCGAACCTGCGCCAGGTGCTGACGGATGCTGCGATCGCCTACAAGGCCGACGTCGAGTCGGGCGCGTACCCCGACGAGGACCACAGCTACAGCGACGCGACGGCCGAGCAGGCGCTGCAGGAGCGCACGAACTAGCCAACCCTTCCTCGGCACCTGCCAGATCTGGGCCAAAATGGCGCAACTCTGTCGCCGTTGCGCCGATGTGCCCCAGATCTGGGGCTGTAGGGCTACTCCTCTTCGTCGGCCGCCCAGGCGCGAGCGTGCTCGCGGGCGATCTCGGGGGCGCGGCGCGCATCGGCCTCGGTAGCGTAGGGGCCGTCGCGGTCGGAGCCGAGCGACTGCGGCCCGTGCTCGACCTCGCCGGTCTTGTGGTTGTACCACCAGTGCTGCGTATCATGCTCGGCCAAGAGCCTCTCCCCTCGCTCGGTAGACTCGACCCTATGCCCCGTGACGCTTCAGGCCACCTCGTCGCCGGGAGACTCTCACCGCAGCGCAAGGTACCAGCGAGCATCCCGAAGCCGCCGTACGTCGGCAAGCCGGCCCCGCCCCCGCACGTCGGCGGCGACGTCTACGACACCGAGACGATCGAGCTCATCCGCGAGTCGGGGCGCATCGCCGCCCAAGCCGTCGAGGCAGTCGGGGCTGCGATCGCCCCAGGCGTCACGACAGACGAGCTCGACCGAATCGCCCACGAGTATCTGCTCGACCACGGGGCGTACCCTTCGACGCTCGGCTACCGCGGATTTCCGAAGTCGTGCTGCACGAGCCTCAATGAGGTCATCTGCCACGGGATTCCCGACGACACCGTCATCGCCGACGGCGACATCGTCAACATCGACATCACGGCCTTCAAGAACGGCGTGCACGGCGACCTGAACAAGACCTTCATCGCCGGCCAAGCCAACGCAGATGCGCGGCTGCTCGTCGAGCGCACCCAGGAGGCGCTCAATCGCGGCATCAAGGCCGTGGCGCCCGGTCGCGAGATCAACGTCATCGGCCGCGCTATCGAGGCCTACGCGAAGCGCTTCGGCTACGGAGTCGTGCGCGACTTCACGGGGCACGGTGTGGGCACGTCGTTCCACTCGGGGCTGATTGTTCCGCACTACGACGCCGCGCCCGACTACTCGACAGTCATGGAGGTCGGCATGGTCTTCACGATCGAGCCCATGCTCACCCTCGGAACCATCGACTGGGATCTCTGGTCTGACGACTGGACCGTCACGACGAAAGACAAGCAGCTCAGCGCCCAGTTCGAGCACACGCTCGTGGTGACCGAGCGCGGGGCCGACATTCTCACGCTGCCGTGAGAGCTCGCCGCAACGACAGGAGACCCACATGACGCGCGCCATCGGCATCGATATCGGCGGCACCGGCATCAAGGGGGCAATCGTCGACCTGGATGCTGGCGAGCTCGTCAGCGAGCGCATCAAGCACGCCACCCCCGAGGGCGGCGAGCCCGCCGACATCATCGAGACTGTGCGGCAGCTCGTCGACGAGCTCGTCACCGAGCACGGTGGCGCCGACGTCGCGCACATCGGCGTGTGCTTTCCGGCGATCGTGCGCAACGGGCGCACGATGTCGGCCGCGAACGTCAGCGACGAATGGATCGGGCTGGATGCTGATGCCCGGTTCACGGAAGCACTCGGTCGCGACATCCACTTCGTCAACGACGCTGACGCCGCGGGGTTCGCAGAGGCGATCTACGGTGCCGCGCGCGACCGCCGCGGTCTCGTGATCATGACGACCCTCGGCACGGGCATCGGCAGTGCGTTCATCTATGAGGGCGTGCTGATTCCGAACACCGAGCTGGGGCACCTCGAACTCGGCGGCGACGACGCTGAGCACTGGGCCGCGAACTCAGCGCGTGAGCGCGAAGGCCTGTCGTTCGAGCAGTGGGCCGAGCGCCTCACTCGCTACTACCGGCACGTCGAGTTTCTCTTCTCGCCCGATCTGCTCGTCATCGGAGGCGGCGTCTCGAAGCAGCATGACGAGTTCCTGCACCTCATCGACGTCGCGACGCCGATCGTGCCCGCCGAGCTGCGCAAC
Source organism: Microcella sp. (assembly GCF_019739195.1). NCBI lineage: Bacteria > Bacillati > Actinomycetota > Actinomycetes > Micrococcales > Microbacteriaceae > Microcella > Microcella sp. The sequence goes on from NZ_JAHHDS010000003.1 coordinate 276,649, forward strand.
AACGCGGGCATCATGGGCGCCGCGGCTCTGGCGCAGCGCCACGCCCACTGACGCGGGTACTGCACCCCTGCCGGCAGCGTTCTGGCCTGCTCTTCGCATCACAGCCCGACCTTTTGGGCGTTAGTGGGACGAACGGTGCAGAATGCAGGACGGCGAACGCCTAGCTGCGCCGGAACTGATTGACCAGCGGGCAGTCGAACGGGTCGCGGGCCGAGAGGCCGACGCGGTTCAAGTAGTCGATGACGATGCCGTACGAGCGCAAAACACCCGTCTCGGTGTACGAGATGCCGGTGGCGTCCGAGTACTCACGCACGATCTCGCGAGCACGGCTGAGCGCCGGGCGCGGCATGTTCGGGAACAGGTGGTGCTCGACCTGGTGGTTGAGCCCGCCGAACAGCACGGTCGCCCACCAACCGCCCTTGAGGTTGCGCGAGGTGAGAATCTGGCGGTGCAAGAAGTCGAGGTTGGTGTCGTTCTCGAGAATCGGCATGCCCTTGTGGTTGGGAGCGAAGGATGCTCCCATGTAGACCCCGAAAACCGCGAGCTGCACGCCCAAGAAGGCGAAGGCCATGCCGAGCGGCAGAAACATGAAGAGCACGGCGACGTAGAGCGAGAGGCGCAGTGCGATGAGCGTCAGCTCGAGGTAGCGGTGCTCGACGCGGCCCTTGTCGAAGAGCGACAGGATCGACCGAAAGTGCAAGTTGATGCCCTCGAGCGTCAGCAGGGGGAAGAACAACCAGCCCTGGTTGCGCGTGATGAGCGCGAAGGCGCCCTTCGACTTCGCTGCGTCTTCGGGCAGGAAGGCGATGGTGTCTTGCTCGATGTCGGGGTCGGCGCCCTTCTGGTTCGGCTTCGCGTGGTGGCGCGAGTGCTTGTGCATCCACCAGTGGTAGCTGATGCCGACGACCGCCGTGGCGAGAATTCGACCGACCCAGTCGTTGACCTTGCCCGAGGCGAAGATCTGGCGGTGCGATGCCTCGTGGGTCACGAACGCGATCTGCGTCAGCACGATGCCGAGCGCGCCGGCCATCAGCAGCTGGAACCAGCTGTCGCCGAGCAGCACCATGCCCGTGATGATGCCGCCGAGAGCGAGAGCGAGCCCGGCGAAGACCGCGTAGTAGAAGCCCTCGCGACGGCGGAGAAGCCCGGCGTCACGCACCGTTCGCATGAGCGCCGAGTACGACGCCGTGAGCGGCACAGCATCGGGGTCGCGGGGGGTCGTGGTGCGCAGGCTACCGAGTGATCCGGACGAGGCGAGAGAGGTCATGAGGCCTTCGGGGTCGGTGTGCGACTTCCCAGCCGGCATGGTGTGCGAGCGAGTGCTCACCAGATCATTCGACTCTACGCATGCTTGCATGCCGAATCGGGCATGCCGGGCCGATGCACAGCAGAGCCTTACCTTGCTTGTAGGCGGTCGAGACACAGAGTTGACTAATGGGCATGAGCGACACGCCTGCGGCCCCGGAGACGACCGGAGGCCAGCACGATTCTGAACCTCACGATCGCGGAGCGTTCAACGACGGACTCAACAAACTGCGCGCGGGCGTGCTCGGCGCCAACGACGGCATCGTGTCGGTGGCCGCAGTCGTCGTGGGCGTTGCTGGCGCGACGACCGAGCTCGCACCCATCATCACCGCCGGAGTCGCCGCTGTCGTCGGAGGCGCGATCTCGATGGCCCTCGGGGAGTACGTCTCGGTCGCCAGCGCTCGAGACAGTCAGACCGCGCTCATCGCGAAAGAGAAGCGTGAGCTGGCCGAGATGCCCGAGCAGGAGCTCGCTGAGCTCGCCGGCATCTACCAGTCGAAGGGACTCTCGGCCGAGACCGCCCAGAAGGTCGCCGAAGAGCTCACCGCCCACGACGCCCTCGGCGCGCACCTCGAAGCCGAGCTGCACATCGACGAGAACGAAGTGCTCAAGCCCTGGCAAGCCGCCTGGGCGTCGTTCCTCGCCTTCTTGCTCGGCGCTGTGCTGCCGATGCTCGCGATCTCGCTGCCGCCCGCCGAGCTGCGCATTCCGATCGCCTTCGTCGCGACGCTTCTCGCGCTCGGCATCACCGGAGGTCTCGGGGCCTACCTGGGCAAGAGCCCGTGGCTCAAGCCCACCGTACGCGTCGTGCTCGGTGGCGCCGTCGCGCTCGCCGTGACCTTCGCGATCGGCGCACTCCTCGGCACCGCGATCGCCTAGCGCGCGAGCCGCGCGCTCCCGGCAGCCCGATATCCTGGCGTGTGCTTTCCGACCAGTCTCCCGATCACCGCATCGACGCCGCTGACCCGGGCATCGATCCGGCCGACCTCGAGACCACCTTGCGGGTGCTGAGCACGCTGCACGAGCTCGACCACGAGCATCCCGACTTCATCGCGGTGCGCCACGCGACCGCTCACATGTTCCGCGCCGTCAAGGTGCACCGACGCCTGTCGAAGCGCGCCGAAGTGCTCGCCGCCGACAAGGCCGTGATCGAGGCGACCGCGACGGGCTCGCCCGACCGCATCGACGACGAGACCCGTGGCGTCGACATCAGCACCTCGACGACGACGCCGTTCGCCGGCGAGCTCACGCGCTCGCAGGCGTGCTACATCTGCAAGCAGCAGTACACGCTCGTCGACGCCTTCTATCACCAGCTGTGCCCCGACTGCGCGCGCCTGAATCACGCGAAACGGGATGCCCGGACAGACCTCACCGGACGACGCGCGCTCCTCACCGGCGGCCGCGCGAAGATCGGCATGTACATCGCGCTACGCCTCTTGCGCGACGGCGCACACACGACGATCACGACGCGGTTTCCGCGCGACGCCGTGCGCCGATTCTCGGCTCTGCCCGACTCGGCCGAGTGGATCGACCGCCTGCGCATCGTCGGCATCGACTTGCGCGACCCTGCTCAGGTCATCGGGCTCGCCGAATCGTTGGCCGCGGCCGGGCCGCTCGACATCATCATCAACAATGCGGCGCAGACCGTGCGGCGCTCCCCCGGCGCCTATCAGCCGCTCATCGAGGCCGAGCTCGCACCCCTGCCCGACGGGCCGCTACCGGAACTCGTGACGTTCGGCCACACGATGGATCCGCACCCGCTGGCACTTGCCGAGTCGGTCGCCGCCCACCCGATTCTCTCCGCAGCCGCGGCGAAGGCCGAGCAGCTCACGCAGGCGGCGATGACGGCCGGGAGCGCATCCATCGAGCGCCACCGCGACGGCACCGCGATCGATGCCGGCGGCCTCGTGCCCGACCTGCACGACGTCAACAGCTGGACGCAGGCAGTCGGTTCGGTCGAACCACTCGAAATGCTCGAAGTGCAGCTCGCGAACTCGGTGGCGCCCTACATCTTGGTCGATCGACTACGGCCGTCGCTGGCGGCCTCGCCCTTCGAGCGCACCTACGTCGTCAACGTGAGCGCGATGGAAGGCGTGTTCGGGCGCGGCTACAAGGGCCCCGGCCACCCGCACACCAACATGGCGAAGGCGGCGATGAACATGCTCACCCGCACGAGCGCGCGCGAGATGTTCGAGACCGACGGCATTCTCATGACGAGCGTCGACACCGGGTGGATCACCGATGAGCGACCGCACCCGACGAAGCTGCGGCTCGCCGATGAGGGCTTCCACGCCCCGCTCGATCTCGTCGACGGAGCCGCGCGGGTCTACGACCCGATCGTGCGCGGTGAAGCCGGCGAAGACCTGTTCGGCGTCTTTCTGAAGGACTACAAACCCTCTCAGTGGTGAGGCTGAGGCAAGTGGGTCGGCCGATACGCCGGGTTCTGTTCCAGGAATCGCTTCCCTTCGACGGCCATCTCTCTCGGCGAGCCGTTACCGACACGCTCTAGCGGTCTACCCGACACCTCGGCGAGCCGCGTCAACGGTGTCTGTCTGACCTTGCTCCGGGCGAGGTTTACCCAGCGAGCCCGATCACTCGGGCCCCTGGTGGTCTCTTACACCACCGTTTCACCCTTACCGCCGACTTTCGCCTGCGGCGGTCTGCTCTCTGTTGCACTTTCTCGCGCATTACTGCGGGTGGGTGTTACCCACCGCCCTGCTCTGCGGAGCCCGGACGTTCCTCGGCGAAAGTCGTTCCCCTTGCGGGGCGTGCCTCCGACGCGACCGTCTGGCCGGCCCACTTGCGTTCTCAGGGTACCGGGTGACGGATGCCCTCCGCCCGTTTCACCCCGTGCAGGCCGCTCAGCGCGAGAACGAGGCGCGAGCATCCATCGCCTGATTGGCGCACGCGTCGGCGCGCGAGTTCTCGAGGCGGGGCACCCACTCGAAGCGCACGGGAGTGCCCGTGAGCACCTGCCGCGCCTCGGCGGCGAGCTCGGCCATGGCGGGGTGCTTGATCTTCCAGCGACCCATCATCTGCTCGACGACGAGCTTCGAATCCATGCGCACGGTGAGCTCGGCATCGGGGTCAAGCTCAAGCGCGCGCCGCACCCCCGCGAGCATGCCGCTGTACTCGGCGACGTTGTTCGTCGCGGTGCCGACCCAGACTCCCACCTCGGCGATGACCTCGCCGGTCGCGGGGTCGATCACAACAGCTCCCCCGGCGGCGGGGCCGGGGTTTCCGCGCGAGCCGCCGTCGGCCTCGACGAGCAGTTCGCGCGTCACAGGCCGCTCTCGTCGGTGCGCACGAGAATCGCGTTCGAGTCGGGGCACAGCAGCACGGCATCGGGCGCTGCCGAGCGCACGGTCGCGAGATCGCTGCCCGTCAGCTCAACGCCGCTCGCACTCGAGATGCGTGCTCGCAAGTGCGAGGCCCCCGTGCCGTAACGCTCGCGCTGCTTCTCGTAGAGCGCGATGAGATCGGCGGGCACCTGAGCGACCACGGCATCGCGCTGCTGCTGCGCCGCCGAGCGCTCGTCGGCGATGACCGCGAGTGCAGCGTCTCGTGCCGCGATCGCCTCGGCCACCTTCGCCTGCTGGTCGTCGAGGGCGGTCGTCGCAGAGGCGAGCTCGCTCTCGAGCGTCTCGACCTTCTCCATGACCGAGAGCTCAATCTCTTCCAGATCGCCGAGACGTGCCTTGAGCGACGCGAGCTCATGCTCGAGCCCCTGAATGTCTTTGACCGACGAACTCTGCTGCAGACGGTTGTCGTCGCGGCTGATGCGGGCCTCGACGAGCGCGACATCGCTCTCGACCCGGCCGAGCTCGATGCGGGCGTCTTCGAGCTCGCCTCGACGCTGCACGACGAACTCGCGCATCACCTCGGCTTCAGCGGTCAGGTCATCGACGACGGCGCGCTCGGGCAGGGCGCGCTCGCGGTGCGAGAGCTGCTGCAGCGTCGTGTCGAGCGCTTGAACATCGAGCAGCAAACGCTGCGACTCGGGGCTGGCGGTCAAGGCCATGCGGGGGTCACCTCAGGGTTGTTCTCGTCGTTCGGTCAGGGCCTACTGTACGACCACGAAGTCCCAGGGGTCGGTGCGCAGCTCACTGACCACGACCTCGACGCCCGGCAATGCCGACCGTAGCTCGTCGGCCGCGGTCTCGAGCCACAGCCACTCGCTCGCCCAGTGCGAGACGTCGATGAGCGCCGGCCCTCCGGCGACGCGCGCCGTCTCGACGGCCTCGCTCGCGGGGTGGTGCCGCAGGTCGGCGGTCACGTAGACGTCACTCGAACGCACCGCACTCTCGCCGAGCAGCGAGTCGCCCGCACCGCCGCAGACGGCCACGCGCGCGATCGGTCGGTCGAACTCTCCCGCCACGCGAATACCCGTCGCCGTCGGGGGCAGGATGCTCGCGAGGCGCCGCGCGAGGGCTCCGAGCGTGGTCGGCTCGGGCAGCGCCCCCACCCGCCCGAGGCCGACGCCGGGCGCGGTCTCGACGATCGGCAGAGCATCCGTCAGCCCCAGCAAGCCGGCGAGCCGGGCGCTCGTGCCCGTCGCGACGACGTCGGCGTTGGTGTGTGCGCTGTACAGGGCGCAGCCGCCGCGGATCAGTCGGGCGAGCAACGCGCCCTTCGCGGTCGTCTCGGCGACGGTCGTGACGCCGCGCATGAGCAGCGGATGGTGCACGAGCAGCACCTGGGCCTCGAGCGCCACGGCCTCATCGACCGTCTCGGCGACGGCGTCGACGGCGAGCACAATGCGCGAGACCTCTGCCGTGGGGTCGCCGCTCAGCAGACCGGGAGCATCCCATGCCTCAGCCCCGGTCAACGGCCAGAGGGCTTCCGCGGCGGCCGAGACGTCGGCGACCGTCGTCACGGCGTCGCCGGTGGAGCCGTCGACGCCTCGATGGGCGACTCGTCGGGAGGCGGGGCGGCGGGCTGCGTCTCGACGGCGATACTCGAGGTGGCTGTCTCGCTGCCCTCCAGCAGCGCCGCCTGGCGCTCGGCAGACTGCAGTGCTCGCAGGGCGGGAATTCCGGCGACGATCGGCGTGAGCAGGCCGAGCACCAGAGCGATCGCAACACCGAGGTCGGCGGCGGCAAGCGCATCGTCGAGAGGCACACCGAGCAGCGACCACAGGTATCCCTGCCACTGCAGGCCGGTTACCGTGGCGGTGGTCAGACCCCAGCCGATGCCCGTCACGACGAGCAGCATGATCGTGTTGACCCAACGCACCCGCGGGTAGACCCCGCCGCTCGAGAGCAACGACGGAGAGTGCACCCGACGCGTACGAATCATGGTCTCGGCACCGAAGAGACCGGCCCACGCGGCAACCGGCACCGCGAGCGTCGTCACGACATCGCGGAACAGCGCCGTGACATCGGGCACGACGAACGCCAAGGTGACCGTGGCGCCGGCGGCGATGACGACCGCGATCACGACGGCCACCGCGCGAGGCATGCGGATGCCCACCGCGAGCAGCGCGAAACCGCCCGAGTAGAGCGCGAGCACGGCCGCCGCGAGCAGTCCGAGTGCGACCGCAAGTACGAGCGGCACGGGGTACCAGAGCGGAAGCATGCGCGCGATGATGTCGACCGGGTTGTCGACGAGGCCTTCGGCGACGAACGGGTTCGAGGCAGCCAACAGAGCACCCCAGCTGATGAGCGCAAAAGCAGGAATCGTCGCCCCGAACGCCGTGAAGAGCACGGCGGCCGAGCCTGCTGTGCCCTTGGCCTGATAGCGCGCCAGGTCGCCGCTGCTGTTGGCCCACGCGAGGCCGACGACACTGAACACGAGCACCGCGCCGCTCGCCATGAGCATCCAGGGACCGTCGGGCACTGAGAGTGCCGCGTTGAGGTCGACATAGGGCACGGTCAGGGCGATGAGGCCGCCCACGAGGATGACGCCGAGAACGGTGACGACAGCCCCGAGCACGGCGATCGCCCGGAAGCCGAGTGCGGCGATGACGGCGGCGATGACAAGAGCGATCCCCGCGATAGCGAGGGCAAGATCGAGGGTGGCGATGCCCTCGACGACGGAACCGCCGACGAGCACTTCGGCGACACCGGTGCCGAGCATCCACAGCAAGGCCGCGGCCCAGACCAGTCGCGTGACGACAGCCAGCAGCGCTGGGATGACGTTGCCCGCCGTGCCGAACGTCGCGCGTGAGACCACCATCGTCGGTTGGCCGCTCCATTTGCTGGCGAGCGTGCCGAGGCCGAGGGGCAGGAACGACACCGCGACGCCGATGAGCGCGGCAAGAATCGACTGGCGCAGGCTCATGCCCAGGCCCAGCAGCACCGCGCCGAGAGCGACGCTCACGACCGAAGCGTTGACCGCGAACCACAGCCAGAAGAGTCGGATAGACCTGCCCGTGCGATGCTCGGCGGGCGTCGGCTCGAGACCGATGCGCTCGATACGCGGGGCCGCGGCGGGCGCAGCGATCTCCGCGGCGTCGGTCGATGCTTCGTCGATGGGCGTCGGGTCTGGCTCAGGGGCGCCCACCTCGGGCTGCTCTTCCATGCGCCACGGCAACTCGGGGTCGGAGTCGGCGGCGATCTCCGGCGCGGCGGTCTCGCCGGTCGCGGCATCAGCGGCGGCGAGCAAGGCTTCGAAGGCCGTCGGCGCACTGACGATCGTCGCAGAGCCCTCCGGGGCCGCGGGCTCGACGAGCTCGGGCGGCGCGGGAACCGACCCCGGAGGCGGCGGAACCGCCGTGATCGCCGCTCCGAAGGGTGGCGGCGCGTCGGCAAGAGCCAGGTCGAGTTCAGGTCCGGTGGGCGGCACCACGGGTTCGACGGCGGGCGCCACGGGTTCGGGCGACGGTGCCGCGGGCACGGGCGCTGCGTCGTGAGGCGTTGCGGTCGACGGGCCCGGCGCGACCACGGGGATCACGCCGGTGAACTGCGATCGCACCTCGGAGACCAGCTGCTCGGCCTCGGGTCCCGCGGTCTGACGCACCTGCTGCTCCCATTCGGCGAGCGTGACCGCCTCTTGCTGCCGCAGTGCCAGCTCGCGCTCGACGAGGTCGAGCAACGAACTCGTGTCGTGGTCGGGGGCGTCGAGGTCGGCCGCAGCAAGCAGCTCTTCGTCCGAGAGCGACTGGCGCTGCGGGGGTGCCGGAATGCTCGGGGTCGGCTCGGGGCTCGGGGTCGGCTCGGGGCTCGACTCGGGGCCCGGGGTCGCGATGCTCTCGGGCGGCGCCCAGGGGCTGGGTTCCACCACGGGCGCCGGCTCTGGCGCAGGTTCCGGCCCGGGCTCCGACGCCGGCGCCGGCTCGACCACCGGCGAGGGTCGCGTGAACTGCTGGGCGAGCGCCGCCGCGAGGGCGTCGTCGTCGGTCGTCGCCGGGTCGTAGTTCACATCGGCGGGAGGGGGCGTGAACGTCGACCGCCGCGGGCCATTACTAGGCGCGGATTCGGCCTCGTTCGCGGGCTGCTCGTCGTCGACCATGCCCCGATGATAGGGGCGCTATGGCGCGGGGCGCGGTTGCCGAGCCGAGGAGAGCACAGCTACGCCGAGCAAGATGAGCGCGAGTCCGACCCAGCCAAGAGGCTCGAGCCGCTCGCCGACGACGGCGATCGCGAGCAACGTCGCCACGAGCGGCTCGAGCAGGGTAATCACGGTCACGGTGCTCGACCGCAGAGCCCTGATGCCCCACCCGAAGAACACGTAGGCGAGAAACATCGGGCCGACCGCGAGGTAGGCGGCGAGGCCGACGTTCTGCAGGCTGCCGAGCAGCGGGGCTCCGACGACCAGCAGCACGACGGCGAGAGGGATCGCGGCCAGGCCGAACGCCGCCCCCATCGTCGCGCGCCCCGTGTGACCGCGGCGGATGATCGTGCCCGACGCGAGCGTGAAGAGCGCATAGCCCGCTCCGGCCACGAGCCCGAGCGCCACCCCGGCCGGAATCGTCGCGGGGTCGACCGGCGACCCCGAGCCGTGGCCGCCGACCACGAGCAGGGCGACGCCCGCGATGGCGATGCTCGCGCTCAGCATCCATCGCCCGGTCAGTCGTTGCCGGTGCAGCCGCCATTCCAGCAACGCCGCGAAGATCGGCCCCGAGCCGAGCGAGACGACATTGCCGATCGCGACTCCCGCGAGATCCATGGCCGCGTAGAACGCGAGGGGGTACGCCACCATGCCCGCTGCCGCGGCCAGCAGCCACGCGCGCACCGTGCGGTCGCCGATGACGGCGAGCGACCGGCGATGGTTCGTCGCGAACAGCAGCGCCCCGCCGACGACCATCGTGCTCGCGCCGATCGCCAGCGGGCTCACGTCGTCAGAGAAGAACGAGGCCGCTGTGCCAGTGGTTCCCCACAGCACGCACGCAGCGACGAGTGCCCAGATGGCGGACGACACGGAAGGCTCCTCAGCAGATTCAGCGGTGCGACGTACAGTGGTCAGCATGACCGAGAACGACCTGCTCGCCCACTGGACGACGGCACGCTGGCACATCATTGTGTCGCAACTAGCCCCCACCTTCTTGCTGGCGGTGACGGTCTGGATGCTCATCGAGGGTCTCGCCGAGACTCCCCTGCCGGTGCGTCTCGCAGCGGCAGGCATCCTGGTCGCGTCGGGCGTACTCGGCGCCGCCGCTCAGTTCGCCGCAGCCCAAGAGGGCCTCGCGGTGATCGCCGAGTTGCGCGCCCTGCCGACGGTCTCGGCGATCGGGGCCCGCGTGATCGCGAGCGCGCGCGGAGTCGACGTCGTGCGCTTCGTCGGGCCGGCGATCTTCATCGCCGTCTTCGTCGCCTTGATCTGGGCGCTGTTCCTCTAGCCGGTGACGGTTTCACGCCGGTAGGCCTGCACGAGCAGCGCACCGCGCGTCTCACCCATACGCTCGATGAGCGCTTCCACTGCCGTCACCGACACCCCAGCGACGACCAGGTCGTCAGGCCCGAGGGCTCGCAACGGTCGGCAGCGCAGACGGATGACGTGCCACCTAGCCTCGCGCAGCAGCTGGTCTTTGCGCCTGTCGGCGCGCTCGCGGCGCCCCACGTGCTCGTCGGCGTTGCGCCCCACCGTGTCGAGTTCAACGGCGACCGCCAGCTCGGGAATGATCACGTCGGGCCACACCTCAAGGTGCCCGAAGAACGGCGTGCGCACCCGCACGGCCGTGCAACTCAGGTCGACGTCGAGCCGCGCGGCGATGAGCGCGCGCAGTCGCCCTTCGGCCGCGGAGGTCGCCCTCGGGGCGCGCTCGCTGCGGAAGGCCTCGCCCGGTCGCACCTCCCCCGCCGATCTCCACAATTCAGGAGTCGCGACACGGTGCGGGGGCGCGACACGCCGTGCGGGCATCCGTCGGCGGTCTGCAGACGACACGTCTCCTGAATTGTGGAGACGAGCGGGAACGAGGGGCGGGATGCTCGCCGCGGCCCGCGGCCACTTCGGTGCACTCGGCAGCAGCGACGGCGTCGAACAGACCGGGCACCACGAGCGGCTCGAGCGTGATCGGCCGGGGCGGCCACGCTGCTCGGCCGGGGTCGCCACGAACTCGTGGCCGACCGAGCACACCCACACGAGGTAGACCTCGGCCGCGGGAGGTATCTGCGAGAGCACAAGCTCGCCGTTACGCTCAGGCCTGAACTGCTCGACGAGAGCAGTGAACGGTGCCCAGGCATCGCGGTAGCGACCGATCGGGTAGGGCACCTCGAGGCCCGTGACGCGCTGACGGCGCGCCCACCACTGCTCACGACTCACCGGCACGGTGTTCAGGCTAGGACGCAGTGCTGACACCGCGGCCAGCCGCCGACGGTGGGCCCTGAGGGACTCGAACCCCCGGCATCCTCGGTGTAAACGAGGCGCTCTACCAACTGAGCTAAGAGCCCGTACCCGTCAAGCGTAGCGTCGACACCTCAGGAGACTCGAGTCACAGCAGGGCGAGGGCGTCACGATACGCCGTGAGGTAACGGACCTCACCGGGATTGGTGGCGAACGTGGCACGTACGAGTCCTGAACTGTCGACCAGCACGGTTGCGCGCGTCGCGAAGCCTTTGTCGGGCAGAAAGGCGCCGTACCGCTGGGCCACCTCACCGTGCGGCCAAAAGTCGGCCAGCAGCGAGAAGGTGTAGCCCTCGCGCTCGGCGAACTCGCGCAGGGTCGCGGTCGAGTCAACCGAGACACCCAGCAGCGTCACGCCCGCCGCGTCGAACATCGCAAGGTTGTCGCGCAGCTCGCACAGCTCGCCCGTGCAGGTGCCCGTGAATGCCAGCGGAAAGAAGACGATCGCCACAGCGGAACGGTCGCGGAAGCCGCTGAGGGAGACCGTCTGACCGTACTGATCGCGCAGGGAGAAGCCGGGGGCGACAGTGCCCACGGCGGGAAGGATGGTGACGCTCATGATGCCCCGATCGGCAGGCTCGGTCCCGCGCCAGAGGTGCCCGGCGAGGGTGACTAGACTCGACAACGCTCGTGCGATTCCCTCGCCGCAACCCGGCGGGCCAATCGTGCCGACACACTCTGTCTACCACCAGGAAGAGGTCAAGGGTGACGGTCAACGACCAGGATCCGTATTCGGTCGAACACACGGACGCCGATCCGGAAGAAACCGCCGAATGGAACGAATCGCTCGACGCGGTCGTTCACGAGCGGGGCCCGCAGCGCGGTCGCGAGATCATGCTCAGCCTGCTCAAGCGGTCAAAAGAGCTACACCTCGGCGTGCCGATGGTGCCGACCACCGACTACCTCAACACCATCGCGTCGGAGAACGAGCCCGAGTTTCCGGGCGATGAAGACATCGAGCGCCGCTACCGCGCGTGGATCCGCTGGAACGCCGCCATCACCGTGCACCGCGCTCAGCGCCCGGGCATCGCGGTCGGTGGCCACATCTCGACCTACGCGTCGAGCGCGGCGCTCTACGAGGTCGGAAACAATCACTTCTTCCGCGGTCTCGACCACCCGACTGGCGGCGACCAGGTCTTCTACCAGGGCCACGCCTCCCCCGGAATGTACGCGCGCGCCTATCTCGAGGGTCGGCTCACCGAGCACCAGCTCGACGGCTTTCGGCAAGAGAAATCGCACGCCGGAGAGGGCGGAGGGCTCTCGAGCTACCCGCACCCGCGCCTCATGCCCGAGTTCTGGCAGTTCCCGACCGTCTCGATGGGCCTCGGCCCGATCAACGCGATCTACCAGGCGCAGGTCAACAAGTACGTCACCAACCGCGGCATCGCCGAGGCCGATGACACCCAGGTGTGGGCGTTCCTGGGCGACGGCGAGATGGACGAGGTCGAGAGCCGCGGCGCGCTGCAGCTCGCCGCGAACGACGGCCTCGACAATCTGAACTTCGTCATCAACTGCAACCTGCAGCGCCTCGACGGCCCGGTGCGCGGCAACGGCAAGATCATCCAAGAGCTCGAGAGCTTCTTCCGCGGCGCTGGATGGAACGTCATCAAGGTCATCTGGGGTCGCGAGTGGGATGCCCTGCTCGACCAGGATCACGACGGCGCGCTGCGCGATCTCATGAACCGCACTCCCGACGGCGATTACCAGACCTACAAGGCCGAGTCGGGCGCCTTTATCCGTGAGCACTTCTTCGGGCGCGACCCGCGCACCGCGGCCATGGTCGCCGACTACACCGACGACGAGATCTGGGGCCTCAAGCGCGGCGGCCACGACTACCGCAAGGTCTACGCGGCGTTCAAGGCGGCGAGCGAGCACAAGGGCCAGCCGACCGTGATTCTTGCCAAGACGGTCAAGGGCTACGGCCTCGGCCCGAGCTTCGAGGGCCGCAACGCGACCCACCAGATGAAGAAGCTCACGCTCGACAACCTGAAGCAGTTCCGTGACGAGATGCGTATTCCGATCACGGATGCTCAGCTCGAGGCCGACCCGTACCAGCCGCCGTACTACCACCCGGGAGCCGACGACCCGGCGATCGAGTACCTGCATGAGCGCCGCCGCGCGCTCGGCGGCTACGTGCCCGAGCGCCGGTCGAAGTACACCCAGGTCGCCTTGCCCGACGAGAGCACCTACGAGGTCGTCAAGCGCGGCTCGGGCAAGCAAGAGGTCGCGACGACGATGGCGTTCGCGCGCCTGCTGAAAGACCTGCTGCGCTCGAAAGACTTCGGGCACCGCATCGTGCCGATCATCCCCGACGAGGCGCGCACGTTCGGCATGGACGCGTACTTCCCGACGTCGAAGATCTACAACCCGAACGGCCAGCACTACACCTCGGTCGACCGGGAGCAACTGCTGGCGTACAAGGAGAGCCCGCAGGGTCAGATCATCCACACCGGCATCAACGAGGCCGGCGCCGTCGCGGCGTTCACCGCGGTCGGTTCGACCTACTCGACGCACGGCGAACCGCTCATCCCGGTCTACGTCTTCTACTCGATGTTCGGCTTCCAGCGCACGGGCGACGCGTTCTGGGCCGCCGGCGACCAGATGACCCGCGGGTTCATCATCGGCGCGACCGCGGGTCGAACGACTCTCACGGGCGAGGGCCTGCAGCACGCTGATGGCCACTCGCCTCTGCTCGCGAGCACGAACCCCGCCGTCGTGACCTACGACCCGGCGTTCGGCTACGAGATCGGGCACATCGTGCGAGCCGGTCTCGAGCGCATGTACGGCGGCACACACGCCGAACCGAACGTCATGTACTACCTGACGGTCTACAACGAGCCGAACGTGCAGCCTGCCGAGCCCGAGAACCTCGATGTCGAGGGCGTGCTGCGCGGTCTCTACTTGCTGAAGCCGAGCGAGACGATGGGCCCCAAGGCTCAGCTGCTCGCCTCAGGTGTCGCCGTGCCGTGGGCGCTCGAAGCCCAGCAGCTGCTCGCCGACGACTGGAGCATCTCGGCCGACGTCTGGAGCGTCACGTCGTGGAACGAGTTGCGCCGCGACGGCCTGGCGGTCGACGAGCACAACTTCCTGCGCCCGGCCGAGGCACCCAAGGTGCCCTACGTCACGCAGAAGCTGCAGTCGGCCGAGGGGCCGTTCATCGGGGTCTCCGACTTCATGCACGCGGTGCCCGATCAGATTCGGCAGTTCGTGCCCGGCGACTATGCGACGCTCGGCGCCGACGGCTTCGGCTTCAGCGACACGCGCCCTGCGGCACGCCGGTTCTTCACCATCGACGGGCCGTCGATCGTGGTGCGCACGTTGCAGCAGCTGGCCCGTCGAGGGGTCGTCGACCCCGGCGCGGTGCCGGCCGCGATCGAGAAGTACCGCCTCTACGACGTGACGGCCGGTACCACCGGCTCTGCCGGCGGAGAGTCTTAGCACCGAGCAGCGGGCTGTCTGAGAGCAGGCAGCCCGCTCGCTTCACCGAAGGAGCACGGTGGCAGAACTGAGCAAGGCGCAGACGCTGCAATGGTTGCGCAACATTTCGGGTGAGCTCGCGACAGCGACGCTCAAGCGACTCGACGACACGCTGCCCTGGTACGGCACGATGCCGCCGAGTCGTCGATCAGCCGTCGGCATGGTGGCGCAGGCCGGTATCTCGTCGTTCATCAGCTGGTACGACGACCCCACGTCGCAGCCGTGGATCGCCGCTGACGTCTTCGGGGCCGCGCCGCGCGAACTGCTGAGATCGGTCAGCCTGCAACAGACCCTGCAGCTCATCCGCGTGGTCGTCGAGGTCGTCGAAGACCGCGTGAAAGACCGCGATGAGAACCTGCGGCACGGAATCCTGCTCTACAGCCGCGAGATCGCCTTCGCCGCCGCCGACGTCTACGCCCGTGCCGCCGAGGCACGAGGACTCTGGGATGCCCGCCTCGAGGCGCTCGTCGTCGACTCGATCCTCAGCGGTGAGTACGACAACGAGTTGCCCAGCCGCATCGCTGCGCTCGGCTGGAACGGCCACGGCGAGGTGTGCGTGCTCGTCGGCACGGCACCTCGCATCGTCGACGTCGACCAGATTCGCCGCACCGCGCGCCACGTCGAAGCCGACGTGCTCATCGGGGTGCAGGGCAGCAGGCTCGTCGTCGTGATCGGTCGGGCCACTCCGCGCGGCGAGAACGACGAGCCCGGCGAGCACACGCACACCTTCGCGCAGATCGCCGAGGCGCTCGAGCCGAGCTTCGGCACCGGGCACCTCGTGCTCGGCCCCGAGGTGCCCGACGTCGTCGAGGCCGGCAAGAGCGCGAAGGCCGCCCTGGCGGGCTTCGCCGTCGCGCGCTCATGGCGCAACGCGCCGCGACCGACGCTCGCCGACGATCTGCTGCCCGAGCGGTCGCTCGCGGGCGACCCGATCGCGCGCGGAACCCTCATCAACCGCATCTACCGTCCGCTCAAGGCGCACAACCCCGAGTTGCTCATCACGCTCTGGGCGTACCTCGACAACGGCCGCAGCCTCGAGGCCACTGCGCGCGAGCTGTTCGTGCACCCCAACACGGTGCGCTACCGCCTCAAACGCATCAGCGAAGTCATCGGCTGGGACGCCACGGGCGCACGCGAGGCGCTCATCCTGCAGTGCGCCCTCATCGTGGGGTCGATCGCTGAACCCGAGCCGCCCCTGCGCCGCTGACTGTAGAACGCGCACAACGTCGTTGTACGTTTGTGCACGACATCCGCACGACCCCTCGACACCCTCTTTGGGAGGATGGAATTCATGATCGTCATCGTGGCGCCCGGGCAGGGCTCGCAGACTCCCGGTTTCTTGGAGCCGTGGATCGCCGACCCGGCCCATCGCGCTCGCCTCGAGCAGTACTCCGAGGCCGCCGGCATCGACCTCGTCGAGCACGGCACCGTGTCGGATGCCGATGTCATTCGTGACACCTCGATCGCCCAGCCGCTCATCGTCGCGGCCTCGTTGCTCAGCGCCGCGGCACTGCTTGACGGCCGGCGCGATCGCGTGGGTTCCGTCGCCGGCCATTCGGTGGGCGAGTTCGCCGCCGCGGCGATCGCCGGCGTGATGAGCGAGGCCGACGCCCTGCGCCTCGTGCGCACGCGCGGTCTCGCCATGGCCGAAGCCGCCGCTGTCGTACCGACCGGCATGAGCGCCGTGATCGGCGGCGATGCGGATGCTCTCGCCGAGCGCCTCGCCGAGCTCGGGCTTGAGGCCGCCAACCTCAATGGCGCCGGTCAGACCGTCGTCGCCGGCGAGCTCAACAACCTCGCCGCCCTCGCCGCCGAGCCTGTCGCAGGCACCCGCGTCATCCCCCTGCAGGTCGCCGGCGCGTTCCACACGAGCTACATGAGCCCGGCCGTCGAGACTCTGCGCGCTGCGGCGTCGGGGGTAGCAGCACTCGACCCGAGCATCCGTCTCTACACGAACCGCGACGGGTCTGCCGTTGCATCTGGGTCTGCGTTCGTCGACCTCATGGTCGGACAGGTGTCGTCACCCGTGCGGTGGGATGCCTGCATGCAGTCGTTCGCCGATGACGGCGTGACGGGCATCATCGAACTGCTGCCGGCCGGCGCGCTCGTCGGCCTGGCCAAGCGTGCGCTCAAGGGTGTTCCGACCGTCGCCGTCAAGACCCCTGACGACCTCGCCGCCGCGATCGAGATGCTGGAGAACGCATGACCGAGCCCACCCTGCACCAGTCGGTCGGCGTGCCGTTCACGCGCATCTACGCGGTGGGAGCCGCGCGCGGCGACCTCACCGTGACGAACGACGACATCGCCGGGCCGATCGACTCGAGCGATGAGTGGATTCGCCAGCGCACCGGTGTCATCACCCGCATGCGGGCGTCGAAGGATGTCAACGCCGTCGACCTGGCCGAAGCGGCCTCGCTCGAGGCGATCGCGAAAGCGGGAATCAGACCCGACCAGATCGGCGCCGTCATCGTATCGACGATCAGCAACACCGTGCAGACCCCGTCGCTCGCCTCGCTGCTTACCGACCGCATCGGCGCGACACCCGCACCCGCTTACGACGTCTCTGCCGCCTGCGCCGGCTACACCTACGGCATCGCGCAGGCCGACGCGTTCGTGCGCGCCGGTCTGGCGGAATACGTGCTCGTCGTCGGCGCCGAGAAGCTCAGCGACGTCGCCAAGCCGACCGACCGCACGATCTCGTTCCTGCTGGGCGACGGCGCGGGCGCCGCGATCGTCGGGCCGAGCGACACCCCCGGCATCTCTGCCACCGTCTGGGGCTCCGACGGGTCGAAGTGGGACGCGGTCGGGATGGATCGACCGATCAAAGAGGCCTTCGACGACCCCGAGGGCGAGTTCCCCACGCTTCGGCAAGAGGGCCAGACGGTGTTCCGCTGGGCAGTCTGGGAGATGGCCAAGGTCGCTCAGCAGGCGCTCGATGCCGCGGGCATCACGGCCGATCAGCTCGCGGCGTTCATCCCCCACCAGGCGAACATGCGCATCATCGACGAGTTCGCCAAGCAGCTGAAGCTGCCCGAGAGCGTCATCGTTGCGCGCGACATCGCGACGACCGGCAACACCTCGGCGGCCTCGATTCCGCTCGCCACACACCGACTGCTCGAGGAGCACCCCGAGTTGAGCGGCGGTCTCGCCCTGCAGATCGGGTTCGGAGCAGGCCTAGTCTTCGGCGCACAGGTGGTGCGTCTGCCCTAGCCCCCGCCCCTACCCGCGTCGCCTTCTGCGATCGGCCTCGGTGCCGCTCTAGGATTGTGCACGGTCATACGACACCCCCAAGGAGAAAACACATGGCACTGTCCACCGAAGAAGTTCTCGCAGGTCTCGCAGAGCTCATCAACGACGAGACGGGCATCGCCACCGACTCGGTCGCGCTCGACAAGTCGTTCACTGACGACCTCGACATCGACTCGATTTCGATGATGACCATCGTCGTGAACGCTGAAGAGAAGTTCGACGTCAAGATTCCCGACGAAGAGGTCAAGAACCTCACGACCGTCGGCGACGCCGTGACCTTCATCGTAAACGCCGCGGCCTAGTCCGACGTTGCGGCTTGTGCCGCATCACGACGTGCAGAGCGGCGGGGGTCGACCCCGCGTCGACCCCGCCGCCCTGCGCCGCTGAACCACACTGCAGAGAGTTGACGTTATGACCACCATCGTCGTCACCGGAATCGGTGCAACCTCCCCCATCGGCGGAACCGCACGCGAGAGCTGGGATGCTCTGCTGCGGGGCGAGTCGGGCACACGCTCGCTCGCCTACGACTGGGTCGCCGAGCACGACCTGCCCGTGACCTTCGCCGCCGAAGCCAAGGTGCGGCCCGAGGAGGTGCTCGAACGCCAGGAGATCAAGCGACTCGACCCCTCGGCGCAGTTCGCCCTCATCGCCGCGCGCGAGGCCTGGGCTGACGCCGGCTCGCCTGACATCGCCCCCGAGCGGATTCTCGTCGACTATGCGACGGGCATCGGAGGCCTTTGGACCCTTCTCGACGCCTGGGATGTGCTCAAGGAGAAAGGCCCGCGTCGAGTGCTGCCCATGACCATCCCGATGCTCATGCCCAACGCAGCCGCGGCCGCCATCAGCATGGGTCTCGGCGCGCGCGCAGGAGCGCGCACCGTCGTCTCAGCCTGCGCCTCGGGCACCGAGGCGATCGCGAACGCCTACGAGCACCTGCAGCAGGGGCTCGCCGACATCGTCGTCGCCGGCGGCACCGAAGCCGTCGTGCATCCCCTGCCCATCGCCGCGTTCGCATCGATGCAGGCGCTCTCCAAACGCAACGACGACCCCGCCGCCGCGTCGCGGCCTTACGACGTCGACCGCGACGGCTTCGTTCTCGGCGAGGGCGCCGCCGCGATCGTGCTCGAGACCAAGGAGCACGCGCTCGCGCGCGGCGCCCGCATCTACGCGGAGCTCGCGGGCGGCTCGGTCACGAGCGATTCGTACCACATCACCGCGCCTGATCCCGAGGGCTCAGGCGCCGCACGGGCGGTGCTCGCGGCACTCGCGCAAGCAGGGGCCACCCCCGACGACGTGTCGCACATCAACGCGCACGCCACGTCGACCCCGGTCGGCGACATCGCCGAGTACAACGCGCTACACCGCGTATTCGGGGATCGCGTGGCGAGCATCCCGGTGTCGGCCACCAAGGCCTCGACCGGCCACTTGCTCGGCGGCACGGGCGCACTCGAGGCGGTCTTCACCATCCTCGCCCTGCACGAGCGCACGGCACCGCCGACGATCAACCTCGACAACCAAGACGACGCGATTCCGCTCGATGTGGTGACCTCGCCCCGCCCGCTCGGCGAGGGGCCGTTGCTGGCGATCTCGAACTCATTCGGCTTCGGCGGCCACAACTCGGTCGTGGCGTTCCGCACCGTCGACGACTGACCCACGCCCGCACGCACGAGACCCGGGGCCCCCCAACAGCCCCGGGTCTCGTGCGTGCCTCCGCAGCGGTCGACGCCGAACGGAATTCGTGATGCGTCAGCCGGCGCGGTGCAGCCAGATCACGCGAGCGCCGTCGCCGGCATGGCGGAAGGGCTCGAGCTCGTCGTCCCAGGCCTGGCCGAGTGCGAGCCGCAGTTCTCGATGCAGCTCGGCCGTGTTCGACCCCGCGACCTCGATCGCGTAGCGGATGCGGTCTTCAGGAATGACGGTGTTGCCCGCCGTGTCGGTCTGAGCGAAGAAGATGCCCAGGTCGGGGGTGTGCATCCACCGTCCACCGTCGGTGCCGAGACCGGCGTCTTCCGTCACCTCGAACCGTAGATGCTCCCACCCGCGCAGCGCGCTCGCGATCCGCGCCCCGGTTCCCCGCTCGCCTTCCCAGACGAACTCGGTGCGCTGGGCACCGCTGAGCACGGGCTGATCGATCCAGTCGAAGTTGACGGCGCGCCCGAGGGCGCGACCTGCTGCCCACTCGATGTGGGGGCAGAGCGCACGAGGAGCGGAGTGCACGAGCAGCACTCCGCGAGCCGTTGTGTGTGCCGCCGCGGGGGGCAACACAGTGTTCTCTGACACAGTTTTCTCCGTTTCGATCAGGTGCGACTTCCCCATCGACCTGCGAAACGAACTGCGCGAACTCTTCAATTGTGCCCAAACTGCGGCTGGTCGAATTATGCCCCACATGAGCGTTGAATAACAAGAGTGTGATTACGTGTGTGTCGTTCTCATGAACCATGAAAAGTCGGTACGCCGAATGCATACGCCGCATAGTCTTGAGGCATGACGCTGCGCCACTCCCTCTTGGCCGTGCTCACCCTCGGCCCCGCCTACGGCTACCAGCTGCATGCAGAGGTCGTCGAGCGCACGCGGCGCGACGCCGCGCTCAACGTGGGCCAGGTCTACTCGACGCTCGATCGACTGCGCCGCGACGGGCTCATCGAAGATGCTGGCAGCACTCCTGACAACCTGCCGCTGTACGGCCTCACCGACGCCGGGGCAATCGAAGCCCGCATGCACCTCACCGAGCCCGATCTAGCCGATTGGCACGAGATGGTCGAGCGCGTGCTGTTGGCCCAGTCGCTGCCGGGCGACCACAGTGACACGCTGGTACGCAACTACCGGTTGCTCTGGGCGCCGCGTCGCGGAGCCTCTGACGAGGTCGTCGACCCCACAGGAGGCGCCGCGCAAGCCGCTGCGCAGCACGCCGCGCGGCTGCTGCAGTCGGCGGCACTCGCGTGGCTCGACTCGCTACCCGAGATCGAGCCGTGGCCTCTGCGCACTGATCGACGTCGTCGGGGGCGCCGCGCGGCCGAAGCGGTGCATCCACCCGCCTGACCGCTACTTGGCGTCGCTGTAACGGTCGACGGTCGCGACGGTCACGGGAAACGTGACCGCCGTCTCGCCGAACACCAGCCGACCAGCATCACTGGCCGCCTCCTGCAACACCCGCGCCACCTCGTCGACGTGCTCGCGCGGGCTGTGCACGATCAGCTCGTCGTGCACGAAGAACACGAGGTGCGGCTGCTCGGTCAGAGCGCTGCCGTCAACCCTCCACAGCCGACGGCGAACCCCGGCCATCCATGCCAGCGCCCACTCGGCGGCTGTGCCCTGCACGACGAAATTGCGGGTGAAGCGGCCCCACGAGCGGGCGGCCGAGCGTGCGCTGCGCACCTCGGTCTCGGCGGCGCCCTCCGAACCGGCCTCCGCTTGCCGCTCGCGCCATGACGAGGGCGGCAACGGCGAGGTACGCCCGAGCCGAGTGCGCACGCGTTCGCCGCGCTCCCCCGCTCGTGCAGCGTTCTCGACGAAGCCGATGGCCTGCGGAAACGATCGCGCGAGACGAGGCAGCACCTGCGCGCTGACACCCGTCGTGCCGCCGTACATCGCGCCGAGCATGCCGACTTTCGCGTGCTCGCGTGACGGCACCGCCCCCGTGGCGACGATGCCCGCGTAGAGGTCTTCGCCCGCACCGGCGCGGGCCATCGCCGCATCGCCCGAGAGCGCCGCCAGAATGCGGGGCTCGAGCTGCGACGCGTCGGCGACGACGAGCGCCCAGCCCTCGTCGGCCTGCACCGCCGGTCGCACCTGTTTTGGCAGCTGCAGCGCGCCCCCTCCGTCAGAGGCCCATCGCCCGGTGACGACGCCGCCCGGAACGAAAGTCGGCCTGAACCTGCCGTCGTGCACCCATTCGTCGAGCCAGTTCCAGCCGTTCGCGGTGTGCAGGCGACTGAGCGTCTTGTAGCGCAGCAGCGGGTCGATAGCGGGGTGGTCGAGCCGCTTCAGCTCGGACGACCGCGTAGAAGCCACCTCGAGGCCCGCACGCCGCAGCGCGGCGACGAGCGCGGGGGGCGAGTCGATCGGCACCGGGCCCACGTCGAGCAGCCGTTCGACCTCGGCCGCCAGAGCATCGAGGGCTGCCGGGCGGCGGCCAGGTGTCGGGCGCGTTCCGAGCGCCTCCGTGAGCAGCGCGTCGTGCGCTGCGGCATTCCACGGCAGACCTGCGTGCTGCATCTCGGCTGCGGTGAGAGCACCCGCCGACTCGGCGGCCGCGAGCAGTGACAGTCGAGCGGGGTCAGGATGCACGGCGATCGAGGCTTGCTGCCGCGCCCACTCGGCGGAGGCGATCACCGTTGAGCGAGCATCCGTCTCATCCTCGACCTCGAAGAGCGTGTCGGAGCGCGCAGGCATCGGCGCGCGCCCCCACTCCCTGCGCGGCGCCGTGCCGGCGATGCTCGCCAGCAGGGCATCGACGAGCCGTAGGTCGTGACACCGCTCAAGGCGCACGCCGGCCACGAGCAGCGGCGGGTACCACTGCGCGGTGTCGGTCCAGACCCAGCGCGGATGCTCAGCCTCGCGTTCGGCGAGAACCGATGCCAGCCGAGTCTCGGGCACGAGGGTCTCTGAGCCGTCGTCGTCGATGAGTGCGACCACGTGGCCGCGCCGCTCGACGACGATGTGCATGACCTCAGTCTGCCGCCCCGCTCCGACCCTTCGCGTCTCCACAACTCAGGAGAAACGTCGCCGCGACCAGCGCGACACGCCGAACCCGCCCCGCGACGGCGTGTCGAGCACGCGCGACTCCTGAATTGTGGAGACACGCGCGGCGCGTGCGGTGGCTAGTGCAAGAGGGAGCCGTCGGCGGCGAGCACATTCTTCTCGCCGGCCTCGACGCGGAACGGGAAGCGGTTCTGCTTCGGCGGCAGCGGGCAGTTGAAGGCGTAGCTGAAGGCGCAGGGTGGCAGAATCGCGGTGTTGAAGTCGAGCGTGATCGAGCCATCGGGGTTCGGCGCCAAGAAGAGGAACCTGCCGACGCTGTAGGTGTCGTCACCGTTCGTCGCGTCAGCAAAGACAAGCTGCAGCGCACGCCCCGACTTGAACGCCGCGATGTCGTACTCGACGCCGTCGTGCGTGAAGCGGATCTCGCCCGGCACCACCTCGCCCCGCGTCTTGCCGTCGTCTTTCAGGTGCTCGAAGCCGACGACCGTGCCGCCCTCGATTTCGCGAAAAGTGCCCGTGATCACCCACGCGGGGTCGTAGTCGAAGGCGTCGATGCCGCCGAAGTTCTGGATGCCTTCGCTCTGGGCATCCCAGACCCTCAAGGCGTACTGGCCGTCGTCGCCTGCGATGACGAAACCGGTGGTGTGATCGTTGAACACGATCGTGCTCGGGTTCGGGTCGTCTTTACCCCGCACGTGCACCGTTCCGTCGACGAGCTCGCCGTCCACGTGAATGCCCTCGGCGGCCGCGGCCGTCACGAGAAGGCCGCCCTCTCCCGCAGGTGCGGGTGCCCACCGACCGGGCACGCCCCAGATGGTCTGCTCGTCGCCGACCCATTGGGTGTTGACGAGCGCGAGGGGGCCCTGCGGCTGCGCGGCGGCCAGTGCGCGACGCTCGCGGAAGACGGCGTACCGCTCTGCGGGGGTCGAGGGGGCGGCGGTCTCGGTCATGTCATCCATCCTGTCGGCTTCAGCGAATGCAACGAGCGTCGGCGCGCGGTGATTCCCGACACCCGTCGACGACGCCAGCTAGAGAATCGCCGACGGGCGCGCAAGCCCGACGGCGAGCACCAGAAGCGCGATGCCGTTGGCGACCGACAGAGTCGAGTGCAGCAGTGCGACCCGCTGCGGAGACGAGAGTCCGAGCTGCCATCGACGCTCAACCCACCACGCGAGGGCCGTGATGAGCAGGACGCCTACGGTGAGCACGCGCACGATCGGCGCCGGGGGCGCGCCTGCGACCAGCGCGACGACCTGGTACAGCGCGATGATGCCCCACGGCACGACCGCGAGCCCGGCTGCGAAGCTGAATGGCCAACGGGCGCGTAGCCGGTCGTCGGACTCGCGGGCCTGCAACCAGAGCAACCCCGCCGCGCCGCCCCCGAAGGCGTAGACGAGAATCAGGGCACCCGCCTCGGCGACCCCGTTGAGCTGCGCGACGAGAAACAGCGTGATACCCGAAGCCTGAGCGAACGCGACCAGCTGCAGCAGCCGCGACCGCGCTCCGCCGCCCGCGGCACTGAGCGCCAGTGTTGCGTGCGCCGCGGCGCCGATGAGCATCACGACGGCGGCAGCCGCCGCGAAGTCAACGCGGGCGAAATTTCCGACTGAGGCGCCGACGGGAACCGACAGGGCAACGGGCAGCAGGATTGAGGCCTGCGCAACGGCCAACGCTCCGAGCGCGATCGCGACCACGAGGTGGGCGGCGGCCGACACCGCGTGCACTGTTCGAGTGCTGACCTGAACGGCGGTGAGATTCGACGACACGGTGGCTCCTTCCGGCGGCCCTCAAGGTGTTCGTAGGGCGGACGGGACTTGAACCCGTGACCGATGGATTATGAGTCCACTGCTCTAACCAGCTGAGCTACCGCCCCGCGCCCCGCGGCATGCGGCGCAGGGTCACTCTATCGAGTGCTATCGCGTGACTTCAGGGCGCCACGGCGTCGGCGGCGTCGTCGACCGGGTCGATGACCTCTTCGCCCCGGTAGAGCGCCTCGAAGGTGTCGAGCGTGCGGTTGATGTCATGGCTCTGCACGATGCGCAAGCTCTCGCGCTTGAGCTCGAGCAGCTCATCATGCGGCATGGTGAACACGCGCGTCAACAGCTCGGTGAACTGCTCGACATTGCCAGGCTCGTAGAGATAGCCGTTCTCGCCGTCGTGGATCAGGTGCGGCAGCGCCATCGCGTTGGCCCCGATGACGGGCAACCCCGAAGCCATGGCCTCCATCGTCGCAATCGACTGCAATTCCGCTCGCGACGGCATCGCAAAGACGGATGCTCGCGTCAGTTGCTGTTTCAAATAGTCTTCGGGCGCGTGGCCGGCGAAGTGCACGCGGTGGGCGATGCCGAGGTGCGAGGCGAGCTTCTCGAGCGCAGGGCGCTGCTCGCCGTCACCGATGATCTCGACCTTCACATCGAGCGCGGGGTCGAGCGCGGCGGCAGCCCGCAGCAGCTCTTCGATGTGCTTCTCGGCTTCGACGCGGCCGAGGAAGAGCACAACGTTCTCAGTGCGGGGCGCCATGTTGGGCGTGTAGTGCTCGATGTGCAGGCCGCAGCTGATGGGGTGCACCTCGCGCAGCTCGGTGTAGCGCTCGAGGTAGTCGGCGGCTTTTCGCGTCGGCGTCGTGACCGCTTCGGCGAGACCGAAGGTGCGCGCGGCGGCCTTCCACGCCATGCGGATCGCGGGTTCGCGCAGCCCGCCGATGAACGGCGTGAATTGCAGCGCGTTCTCGGGCATGAAGTGGTTGGTGCCGATGACGCGAATACCGCGCTTCACGGCCTCGCGGGCGAGCCCTCGACCGACGACGATGTGCGACTGGAAGTGCACGACGTCGGGCTTGACCTCGTCGAGAATGCGCGCGGCATTCTGCTCGATGCGCCACGGCAGCGCGTAGCGCAACCACGGGTGCGGCCGCCAGCGCCACGAGCGCAACCGGTGCACCATCATGGGCTGACCTTCGTGCACCTCGATGCTCGAGCGGTTGGGGCCGTCGACGAATCCGGGGGCGACGATGTGCACGTCGTGGCCGCGTTCGACCAAACCTGCGGCGAGCCGCTCGGCAAACTTGGCGGCACCGTTGACGTCGGGGCCGAAGGTGTCGCCGCCGATCAAGACGCGCAGCGGCGGGTGGGAGTCTTCTGCAGGATGCGGGGCATCGGGCACGATGGGGGTGGTCCTTGCTTCTCGATGGTGGGCGACGACGCGCCGGGGACACGAGGAATACCTTTCGCCTACGCTACCGCAGGCGCGTGCCGACGGAAGCGTTCACCGCGCGGTCAGCGGTGCTTCTGCGGGTGATGCTTGGCGAGCTGGATGACGCCAAAGATCGCCACGACGCCCGCGATCACCGCGGTGATCATGAACGCGAGCGGAATGAAGGCGGCCTCGCCGAGCACGATGACGCCGATGAGCACGGCGACGAGCGGGTCGATGACCGTCAGCCCCGCGATGACCAGGTCGGGTGACCCGACCGAGTAGGCGGTCTGCACGAAGTAGCTGCCGAGGGCGGTCGACGCAATGAGCGCCACGATGGCCACGACGGTCAGCCACTCGAAGTTGCCGTTGATGATGCGGTTGATGACGACCTTGGCGAGGGTGGCGACGAAGCCGAACAGCACACCGGCCCCGACGATGTAGAACATGGCCCCGACCAATCGTCGGGCGAAGGCGAACGCTAGGCCGAATCCCGTCGTGATGACGGCGAGAATTCCGAGCACGATGAGCAATTGTGTCTCGGTGATCTCTTGCTCGACTGCGTAGACGGCGGCGATCGCGACGAAGATTCCAACGCCCGTCACGCACATGGCGATGGCGCGGATAGCGTGCCGATCGAGACGGATGCTCGACACTCGAGCGTTGACAATGGCCGTGATGACGAGCGCCACGACCCCGAGCGGCTGCACCACGATGAGGGGCGCGAACACCAGACTGGTGAGCTGCAGCAGAATCGCGAGCCCGAGCATGACGGTGCCGATGACCCATGACGGCCGCGCGAGCAAATGCAGCAGTTGTCGTACGCTCAGCCCGGCCCGCGAGCCGTCGCCGTGGCTCGATTCGACCTTCGAGACGCCTCGGTGCTGAAACTGAGCGCCGAGAGCCAGGAAAACGGCCCCGACGAGCGCGATAGGAATGCCGATCGACTGGTACGGGGTAAGCGTGATCTGCTCGGTCACATCAGCAAGGTCGACCAGCACCCGGTCAATCTACCCCCAGCAGGGTCGATATTCTGGTCGAATGGCCGTGCTTCCGATTGTCATCACCGGCGAGCCCGTGCTGCACACGCGGGCGACCGAGGTGAGTGCGATCGACGACGCCCTGCGCCAATTGGTCGGCGACATGCTCGACACGATGGCAGCAGCGCCCGGGGTCGGCCTCGCCGCCCCGCAGGTCGGGGTCGATGCGCGGGTGTTCGTGTACGACTACACCGATGACGATGATGTGCGCTGGCACGGGGTCGCCATCAATCCCCAACTGCTGATCAGTCCGCCTCCGCTCGGCGAGCCCGATGATGTCGACGATTCGGAGGGCTGCCTCTCGGTGCCGGGCGAGCGGTTTCCGCTCAGGCGATCCGACCGAGCGGTGCTGCGCGCGACTGACCTCGAGGGCGTCGACTTTGAGATCGAAGCGACGGGATGGGTCGCCCGCATCTTCCAGCACGAGTTCGATCATCTCGACGGCGTGCTCTACGTCGACCGCCTGGTGCACCCGCACAGCAAGGCCGCCGTGAAGGCCGTGCGCAAGCGGTCGTGGGGTGTGCCCGGCCAGAGCTGGCTGCCCGGTCGAGACGACCTCGAGGGCTGAGTCGAGCCGACGTCGAGGGCTGGTCGCTACGACCAGCCGACCGCCCGCAGCACGGCCGCACAGGCCGCCGCGGCGATGATCACGAGCACGAACGGCACCTTCAGCGCGAACAGGCCTGCGGCGACCAAGACCGCGGGTAGCCGCGCATCCAGCGCGAGCCCCTGGCCGATACCGGCGGTCTGCACGACGATGAGCGCCGCCAGCAGCGCGACAGTCGTGAGCTCGGCCGTGCGCGCAGCGCGCGGGGATTCGAGAAGTCTCGGCGGCACGAGGTAGCCGAGTAGCTTGATCGCCAGCACCAAGATCGACGCCAGAAGAATGATCTGCCAGGTCGTCATGGCCGCTCCCCCGTCCCGTCGAGCACCTCGGCGGACCGAGCTCCAAACAGGTTGGTCAACCCGACCACGACTGCCACGGCAGCCGCGACGAGCACGGGCACACCCTGCGGCAGCACCGGGATGAGCGCAGTCGCGACCACAGCTGCTCCCACTGCGACGGCGATCGGCTGCAGAGCTGTCAGCCGGGGCCACAGCAAGCCGAGGAAGGCCGCCGCGGCGGCCGCATCCAGCCCCCACTGCCGCACGTCACCCAGCTGGTCGCCCAGTAGCGCACCGAGCAGGGTCGTGAGGTTCCAGCCCACGTAGATCAGTGTTCCCGTGGCCCAGAAGCCGATGCGCTGGCTCTCGAGCGTCGGCTGCGCGGTGGCGACAGCGGTCGACTCGTCGATCGTGAGATGACCGGCGAGCAGCCGCTTCGCCCACCCCGGCCCGATGATGGGCGAGACCCGGATCGCGTAGAGCCCGTTGCGAAGGCCGAGCAGAGCAGCGCCGGCGACCGCGGCGGGCCCGGCCGCGGTGCCGCCCGAAGCGATGACGCCGATGAGTGCGAACTGCGAGCCTCCCGAGAACATCACGAGGCTCAGCACGCAGGTCTGGAGAATATCGAGGCCGGCGGCGACAGACAGCGCGCCGAACGAGATGCCGTACGCCGAGACGGCGAGGGCGACCGCGAGGGATGCGCGCCAGGCCGCCCGGCGCTCAGCCTCGGCGGCCATCGACCGCGGCGGCCGCGGCACGCACGATCTCGAGCAACGACTCGGGGTCGATGTCTTTGTGCACGACGGCGAACACTCCGGCGCGAGCGGCCTCGGCCACGTGATCGTCGAGGTCAAGGGCGGTCGCGAGTACAATGCGCGGCGCCGGCCCGAGTTCGCTGACGGTTTGATCAGTAGTGATGCGCTCGCTCGCGACGAGCCCGTTGACGCGCGGCATGTGCAGGTCGATGAGCACGACATCGGTCGGCGTGCGCCGCACGAGAGCGAGCGCACGGGCACCGTCGCCCGCTTCACCGACGATGGCGATGTCGGCCTGCGACTCGAGCACCATGCGCCAGCCTGCGCGCTGGTGGCGCGAGTCATCGGCGATCAGCACAGAGATCGTCACGAGCGCTCGCGCTTCGCCCCGGCTGGTCGACTGTCGAACCGCAGCGCCGGAAAGACCGCGGAGAGCGAGAAGCCAACCCCCGGCACGGTCGATGCTGTGAGGATGCCGCCGTAGAGCTCGGCGCGCGCGCGCATCTCGCTGATGCCGCGACCCGTCGGCTCGACCGTGAGGGCGGCGAGGTCGTCATCGATCGTGTACGCCACGACGCTCGCGTCGTTCGGGTCGAGGCCGTCGCGTCGCGCTGACGCCCTGATGCCGTCGTCGTCGACGCGCACGTGCAGGCCGTCGTCGCTCCAGGTGAAGCTGACGCGCACCTGCGTGCCGGGCCCGCCGTAGCTGAGCGTATTCGAGAGGGCTTCTTGCAGTATGCGGTAGATCGCGAGCTCGGCGCCGTGCTTGAGGTCGAACGGCTCACCCGACTCTTCGAACACCACGTCGAGGCCCGAGTCGCGCATGACGGCGAAAAGCTCGCGCGTCGAGCCAAGGCGCGGGTGCGGCGCGGCACTCGCCTCGCCTTCGCGCACGAGCGCCATGATGCGACGCAGATCGCCGAGCGTCGCGCGCGCCGACTCGGCAATCACCTCGGTGCTGCGTGCCGCCGCGCTCGGATCGAGAGTCGCCGCGTACCGCGCCCCGTCGGCCTGGCTGATCATGACCGAGAGCGCGTGCACCGAGACCTCGTGCAGCTCTCGGATGATGCGCAGCCGACCGGTCTGCTCGGCGAGCGACAGCTCGAGGTCGATGCGCTGCCGCTCTGCGGCGGCCCGGTCGAAGCTCGAGCGTCGTGCACGCGACCGTGCCCGCAGCCAGGCGACGAGCAGCACAAGCGCGATGACGACGAGGGCGCCGCCGATCGACAGCACGATCACTGCCTGCATCGGGTTCGCGAACTCCCAGACATTCATCGTGACCAGTCCTCCTCTGCCGAGCCTAGTGAGCGCGCCTCGACGAGCGCACGCGCCGCTGGCGCGGGTACGCGGCGAACGAGAGGAGCAGTGGCTCCCCGACTTGGACTCGAACCAAGAACCTGCCGGTTAACAGCCGGCTGCTCTGCCAATTGAGCTATCGAGGATCGCTGAAACAGCACCCCTAACTTAGCAGAACCGCAGGGGCGCCTTGCGCGCTCAGTACCCCGCACCGGGGTCGACGATGCCTAAGAACCGGCCATCGGTCGCGAAGCCTCGCACGTTCTCGGTGATGCGCCGGGCCAGCAGCGGAGCCGTCATCTCGGGGGTGTCGGCCGAATGCGAGGTGATGAGGCACCGCGGCTCTGCCCAGAGCGGGTGATCGTCGCCGAGCGGTTCGGGGCTCGTCACATCGAGGCCCGCACCGAGCAACTGCTCAGAGCGCAGCGCTGCGACCAGGGCATCCTGATCGATGAGAGCGCCCCGCGCGATGTTGACGAGCGCCGCGGTCGGCTTCATGAGAGCGAGCTCGGGTGCGCCGATGAGCGAACGGCTCTGCTCGGTCGACGCGGCCGCGAGAATCACGACGTCGGCGGTCGGCAGCACGTCGTGCAGAGCGTCGACCGTCACCGTGCGATCGGCGCCTGCCAACGGAGCATCGGTGCGCCGTACGGCTGTGATGGTCACGCGGTACGGCTCGAGCAGGCGCACGATCTCGGCGGCGATGCCGCCGGCTCCGACGATGACGACGTGGCGCCCGTAGAGCGAGAGGCCCGTGCGCACGGGCGACCACCGCGCCGCGCGCGCCTTCGGAGCGAGCTCGCGCAAGACGGCCTGTGCGAGGGCGACCGCATGCTCGGCCACGGGCTCGCTGTAGGCGCCCTTGGCGCTCGTGAACAGCGGGCCTGAGCCGTCGGCATACCGCGCCAGCACCGAGGCGAAGCCGTCGACGCCCGCCCAGGGCAGCTGAACCCAGCCGATGCCGGGGTGAGCATCGAGAATGCTCGAGAGCTCGTCGGCGCGCTTCTCGCTCAGCCAGACCAGTCCGCGGGTCTCGGAGTCGAGCGCGCCCGGAGTGACGCCGCCCGCTCGCACTGCGTCGATGAAGAAGCGCGAAGCCTCGGGCAGCACGGCGATCGGCCCGGGTTCGGGCCGGCGAGCAGGCACCGTACCCTGGCCCGACACCGGGTCGCGGTGCTGATCGATGAGCTCGAAGTCGGCGTCAGAGGCGAAGGTCGCTGACTGCGACATGCGGTCGGGCTCGGTCGGCATGGGATGCTCCTCGGCAGTGTTCAGCGCCGCCCGTCGGGCAGGCTCAGGTTCGGGCCAGCTCGGCGAGGCGGTGCACGTAGGGGTGAGCGGGGTCGCCCAGCACGTCGTCGATCGCGCCCATGCCGACGATCGTGCCTCGGTGCAGCACCGCGAGGCGATGCGACAGCCGCCGCACTTCGCCGATCTCGCTGCTGACGACGAAGGCGGCGAAACCGCGGCGGCGCTGCACTTCGGCCAAGTGGCCGAGAATGGTGCCTCGCACGGTCGCGTCGATGCCTGCCGTGGCCTCGTCGGCCACGAGCAACTCAGGGTCGAGTACGAGAGCGCGCGCGATGGCGACCCGCTGCCGCTGACCGCGGCTGAGTTCGTAGGGGTACTTCGGAATCGTCGCCAAGGTGAGGTGCATCGCGTCGATCGCCTCGGCGACGATGCCGCCCGCGAGCTTCTTCGACAGCTTGGGGTCACGCTGGAAGAGCGGCACAGCCACGTTCTCACCGACCGTCAGGTGAGGATCGAGCACGGCACCGGCGTCTTGCGGCACGTAGCCGACGCGCAGAGCGAGCTCGTCATCGTGGTGAGTGCGCAGGTGCCGCACGTCGATGCCGAGCACCTCAAGGGCCCCACCGGCGATCTCGACGCCGCGATCGACGCTGCGCGAGGTGAAGCCCGCGATGGCCTGGGCGAGAGTGCTCTTGCCGCTGCCCGAGTCGCCCACCACCGCGAGGGTCTCGCCGGGAGCGATGTCGAGGCTCACACCGGTGATCGCCGGCACAGAACGGCGCCCGAGGCCTCCGCGATAGCGCAGCGTCAGGTCGCGAGCGCGCACAGCCGAGTCAGTCATCAGGTCGAGCCTACTCGGCGCCGACTGCGGCGAGCATCGGGCTCGAGCACCCCACAGCCTCGGTGCTCAATCGCCTCTGACCTTTCGTCTTTCAGCCTCGACCTCGACGAGCTGCTGCTGCAGGGCGCGATGCCGCTCGGGGTCGTCGGCGGCGTCGGTGCGCTGCAGCGCGCCGAGCAGCTCAGTCTTGCGCCGCAGCAGGTCGCGGTCGATGAGCGAGGTCGTCACGCCCGCGCAGTATTCGGCGGTGCGGCCGTCACGCACGGGCAGCGGAGCGATCGCCAACTGCGTCACGAGCGGGCGGAACGCCGGCGGCGCCTCTTCGGCGACGCTTCTCGCCCACTCCGGCGTGGCGTAAGCCTCTAGAGCCGCGAGCACGGCGTCACGCACGGTCGCGAGCGCGGGCTGAGTGAAGGTCGTGTGCAGAGCGCGCTTCGCCGTCTCGATCGGAATCTCGCCCGGGTGCTGCAGCAGTGCCATGAGCAGTTCGCGCTCGAGCCGCGTCACCGGGTCGGTCGGCAGCTGCGCGATGCCGATGGTCGGCACCGACTCGGCCGCCATGGCCGCGGCAGCGTCTCCTGCGGCGATCGGGGCGCCGCCGGGTGCGGTCTCTGCCCCGCCCTGCGGGCCGCGACCCGCGGATGCTGCGCTCGAGCCGCGCGCGGGTGCGCGTCGCGCGGCCCGCACGGCCTGGGCGACCTCCGTAGGTTCCATGCCGATCCACCCCGCGAGCGTGCGGGTGTAGCCGATCGACAGCGACTCGTCGCGAATGCCCGCGACGATGGGCGCCGTGGCCCGCAGAGCCGCAACCCGCCCTTCGACGGTCTCGAGGTCGAGCGCGTCAAGCTGCCGGCGCACCATGAACTCGTACATGGGCTTGCGGCTCTGGATGAGCATGCGCACCGCATCGTCACCGCGCTTCAGACGCAGGTCGCACGGGTCGAGCCCGTCGGGTGCGACGGCGACGTAGGTCTGCGCGGCGAAGCGCTGCTCGTCGGCGAAGGCGCGGCTGGCCGCCTTCTGGCCTGCCTCATCGGGGTCGAAGGTGAAGACCACCTCGCCGAGGCCGTGCGAGTCGCGATTGTCGACGTCGCCCATCACCCGGCGGATGATCGTGATGTGATCGGCGCCGAAAGCCGTGCCGCAGGTCGCGACTGCGGTCGTCACCCCGGCGAGATGGCAGGCCATGACATCGGTGTAGCCCTCGACGACGACGACCTGCTTGCCTCGGGCAATGTCGCGCTTGGCAAGGTCGAGTCCGTAGAGCACCTTCGACTTGCTGTAGACCGGCGTCTCGGGGGTGTTGAGGTACTTGGGGCCGTTGTCGCTCTCGAGCAGCTTGCGCGCGCCGAAGCCGAGCGTCTGCCCGGTGACGTCTTTGATCGGCCAGACCAGGCGGCCACGGAAGCGGTCGTACGGCTTGCGGTCGCCCTGACCCTGCAGCCCCGAGGCGAGCAGCTCTTCAGGCGTGAACCCGAGCCCGCGCAGGTGCTCGCCCATCGCGTCGTACGAGTTCGGGGCGAAGCCGACCGAGAACCGCTCAGCGGCGTGCGAGTCGAAGCCGCGCTCGCCCAAGAACTGCCGGGCAGGTTCCGCGGCCGCTGTGCCGAGTTGCTCGCGGAAGAACTGCTCGGCGGCCGCGTTGGCGGCGAGCAGGCGGCTGCGGTTGCCCTGGTCGGCGGCCTTCGCGCCGTCTTCGTAGTGCAGCTCGTAGCCCAGCCGACCCGCGAGGCGCTCGACCGCCTCAGAGAAGGTGACGTGATCCATCTTCTGCAGGAAGGTGAAGACGTCGCCGCCCTCCCCGCAGCCGAAGCAGTGGTAGAAACCCACCTGCGGCCGCACGTGAAAACTCGGGCTGCGCTCGTCGTGGAACGGGCAGAGGCCCTTCATCGACCCGACGCCAGCACTCTTGAGCGTCACGTAGTCGCCGACGACATCGGCGAGATTCGTGCGCGACCTGACTTCGTCGATGTCGCTGCGTCGGATCAGGCCTGCCACAGGGCCGATTCTAGGCCCGGGGTGCTGGCCGCGATTCTCAGCCGATGAATCGCTCGTGCCAGATCATCGCGCCCTGGTCGGTGAGGGAGGCGACCTGGTCGACGATCACTCGGCGTCGTGCGGCGTCGTCGGGTGCGGCCGCAAAATCGTCGGCGAACGGGCGATCAAGGGTGCCGGGGCCTGCCTGCCAGAGTGCGTCGGCGAGCTCGACGAGCAGCTTGCGCTGGCGGGCGTAGAGCGGCTGGCGTGCGTTCGTCGACATCACGAGCGTGCCGACGATGCCCTTGAGCACGGCGATCTCTGCCCGCGTCTCTCGAGGAACGATCACGGTGCCGCCGAAACGAGCGAGCGAAACTGAGGGATGCGCCGCGCGCGTCGCGTGCACCGCCTCGTGCGCGAATCGCCCGATCAGGCGGCTCGTGAGGTTCTTCAGGCCCGCGAGGTCTCGGCGCGAGCCGCTCCAGTTGCTCACCCAGGTGTCGATGGCCGCCAGCCGTTCGAACGCCTCCTCGAGCTCGTCGAGGGTGACGGCGTCGCCGCTCCAGTGCTGCACGCCGGCGAGCAGCGCGTCGTGCTCGCCGCGCGAAGCGATGAGCGCAGCATCCATGAGTCCGCCGACGATCGCGTCTTCGAAGTCGTGCACGCTGTAGGCGATGTCGTCGCTCAGATCCATGACCTGCGCCTCGATGCTCGGCACACCGACGGGCGCCCCCTCGCGCATCCACTCGAAGGCCCCACGGTCGTCGTCGTAGACGCCGAACTTGCTGCGGCCGCTCGGGTCGTCGACACCGTCTTCGCGCGGCCACGGGTACTTGCAGCTCGCGTCGAGGCTCGCCCGCGTCAGATTGAGGCCATAGGTGGCGCCGTCGGGGCCCATGACCTTGGGCTCGATGCGCGTGAGCAAGCGCAGCGTCTGCGCGTTGCCTTCGAAGCCGCCGATGTCGCTCGCCCACTCGGCGAGAGCGCCCTCGCCGTTGTGTCCGAACGGGGGGTGGCCGAGGTCGTGCGCGAGGCAGGCCGTGTCGACGACGTCGGGGTCGAGACCGAGCGCCGTCGCGAGCTCGCGCCCCACCTGGGCGACCTCGAGCGAGTGCGTGAGGCGGTTGCGCGCGAAGTCGACACCTGTCGTCGGGCTCAGCACCTGAGTCTTGGCGGCGAGCCGGCGCAGAGCGCTCGAGTGCAGCAGGCGCGCACGATCACGGGCGAAGTGCCCGCGATTGGTCGAGTGAACCTCGGGCAGTCGCCGCTCGGCGTCGCGCTCGGTGTACAGGTCAGCCTCCGCTGTGATGAAGTTCGGCAGCCGTCACTTCGGCGCGGCTCGCGCCCGTGAGATCGCGGCTCTCGAGCCAGCGGTCGGGCAGCGACGGCTTCTTCGGGGTGCCGGCACGACCACGCTGACCCTCTGCTGCCTCGCCCGGGTACGGTGCGTTGCGGTCAAGCTCACCCAGCAGGTCGTCCATGTGCTGCAAGCTCTCGACAGCGGCGAGGCGGGCGCGCAGCTCGCCGCCGACGGCGTAGCCCTTGAAGTACCAGGCGACGTGCTTGCGAATATCGCGGCAGGCCTTCGCCTCGTCGTCGAAGAACTCGACGAGCAGCTCGGCGTGGCGGCGGAACGCGTCGGCGACCTCGCCGAGGCCGGGCTGGATGCGCACATGCCGGTCAGTGAACGCGGCCGAGAGATCGCCGAACAGCCACGGGCGACCCAGGCAGCCCCGCCCGACGACGATGCCGTCGCAGCCCGATTGCTCGACCATGCGCAGGGCGTCTTCGGCCGACCAGATGTCACCGTTGCCGAGCACGGGGATGCTCGTGATCGATTCCTTGAGCTTTCCGATCGCATCCCAGTCGGCGTTGCCCGAGTAAAAATCGGCCGCCGTGCGCGCGTGCAGGGCCACGGCGGCGACCCCCGCGCCCTCGGCGGCCTTTGCGGCCTCGAGATAGGTCAAGTGATCGGCGTCGATGCCCTTGCGCATCTTGACCGTCACGGGAATGTCGCCCGCAGCCTTCACGGTCGCCTCGACGATGCTCCTGAAATGGTTGAGCTTCCAGGGCAGGGCGGCTCCCCCGCCTTTGCGGGTGACCTTGGGCACGGGGCATCCGAAATTCATGTCGATGTGATCGGCAAGACCCTCACCCGCAAGGAACGCCGCTGCCTCGCCTGCCGTCGTCGGGTCGACGCTGTAGAGCTGGATGCTGCGCACCGTCTCGCTCTCGTGGTGCGTGATGAGGCGCAGGCTCTCGGGAGTGCGCTCGACCAGCGCGCGACTCGTGATCATCTCGCTGACGTACAGACCCGCACCGTACTCGCGGCACAGCCGTCGGAACGCCGTGTTCGTGATGCCCGCCATCGGCGCGAGCACGACGGGAACGCTCAGCGGGATCGGGCCGATGCTGAGCGGTGCTGTCGCGGGTGCGGCGGGCAGGGTGGCGGTAGACATGGTGCGTCTATTCTCCCAGGTCGCGCTGAAGCCCGCGTCAGTGCCTGTTCAGTGCGTGAGCCTGCTCGATGATGCGCACGGTCTCGAGCGCGTGGCGAGCATCCACCGGAACCGGCGCACCATCGCGGATGCTCGCCGCGACCTGCTCGTAGAAGTCGGGGTATGCGCCCTGCTCGGTGGGTACGGGCGTCAGCGGCTGCTCGCCGTTGTCGACGCCGAGCAGGCCCCACTCGGCCTTCGGGGTCTCGCCGTAGCCTTCGCTGCCGGGCCAGCGGCCAACCTTGAGATCGGGCTCTTGCCCGTCAAGGCCGTAGACGCTGTAGCCGCTCTCGTCACCGAGCACGCGGAAGCGCGGTCCGCTCTGCGCAGCGACGCGGCTCATCGTGAGGTGGCTGCGCACGCCACTGTCGTGCCGCAGCGAGATGAACGCGTCATCTTCGCTGCCGAGGCCCTCGCGCACGGCGCGAAGTTCGGCGACCTCGAGTGTCGCGGGGCCGAAGAGCGTGAGCGCCTGATCGATGAGGTGACTGCCGAGGTCGAAGAGGATTCCGCCGCCCTGCGCCGGGCTGATCTGGCCCTGCCACTGGTCGCGCTTGGGCGCGCCGAAGCGCTCGAAGGTCGACTCGAAGCGGTGCACCCTGCCGAGCGCGCCCGTGTTCACGAGCTTCGTGACGGTGCGGAAGTCGCCGTCCCAGCGCCGGTTCTGGAACACCGTGAGCGGTCGCTTCGCTGCATCGGCGGCGGCGATGATCGCCTCGGCGTCGGCGACCGTCGGCACGAAAGGCTTGTCGATGACGACGGCAGCGCCGGCCTCGAGCGCCGCCACGGCCTGCTCGCGGTGAACGTGCGGCGGCGACGCGAGCACGATGAGGTCGAGGTCGGCGGCCTGCTCGAGGAGAGCATCCGTCGTCATGATCGCGGCATCGGGATGCGCGGCCGACGCCTGCGCCGCACGGTCGGCGTCGCTCGTCGCGATGGCCGCGATCGTGAACGCCGGATTCGTGGCGAGGAAGGGGGCGTGGAAGACTCGACCTGCGAGTCCGAAGCCGATGATGCCTGCCCTGAGAGGTGCGTCGCGGGGTGCGCTGGAGGTCATGGACTCAGCCTACGTGCGAGGAGAACACATGGTGGAGCTCACGGGTCGCGAACGCGTGGCCGCCGACGCCGCAGCGCGCGGGCTCGCCGTCGAGTTCATCGAACGGACGCGCGCCTCGTCGCTCGAGGAGGCCGCGACGATACTCGGCATCACCCCGGCCGACATCGTGAAATCGCTCGTCGTCAAGCGCAGTGACGGCACTTTTCTCTTCGCGCTGATTCCCGGTGACCGGCAGATCTCGTGGCCGAAGCTGCGCGCGCTCGTCGGCGTGAACAAGCTGCAGCTGCCGTCGCCGGAGCTCGCGCTCTCAGCGACGGGGTACGAGCGCGGCACCATCACGCCGCTCGGGTCGACGACCGCGTGGCCTGTGTATGCCGATGCGGGCATGGCCGGGCGGCGCGTGTCGATGGGCGCGGGCGAGCACGGTTACTCGCTGTTCGTCGACGCCGACGAGCTGCTCGCGGCCCTCTCAGCCGTGGTTGCCGACATCAGCGAGCCACTCGCGCCGCGCTAACCCCGCGCTCGTATCCACAATTCAGGAGACGAGCGCGTGCGGAGGGACGTGGGAGCGCTCGCACGGCGTGTCGCGCGGCTGGGGTTGCAGCAACTCCTGAATTGTGGAGATCGGCCGCGTTCGTCGACGCGGACGGCTTGCCTACTCGGGGGCCGCAGAGTTCGCCGGATCGGCGGGCATCAGGCAGGCGTCGCCCTCGCACGCATCGGCAGCGGGGTCGCCGAGCATCGCGAAGGGCTTCGGCGCAGCATCCGTCGTCATGACGCGTCGGCCGTCTCGCGTTCGGCGGCCGCCTGCCGCAGCGCGGCCAGGAACGTCGCGCTATCTTGCGCTCCCGAGATGCCGTACTTCTCGTCGATGACGAAGAACGGCACGCCCTGGATGCCGTACGCGACTGCTTGCGCCATGTCAACCTTCACGTCGGGCAAGTAGGTGTGCTCGGCAAGGGCTGTGGCCGCGGCGCTCTGGTCGAGACCGACCTCGGCCGCGAGCTCGACGAGGTCGTCAGCACGGCCGATGTGGCGGCCATCGGTGAAGTACGCGCGCAGCAGGCGCTCTTTGAGCTCGATCTGCAAGCCGTATGCCTTCGCGAAGTGCAGCAGTTCGTGGGCGAGCACGGTGTTGGTCTGGTGAATACGGTCGTAGTGATACTCGAGGCCCACCGACTCGGCGATGCCGCTGACGCGATCGACCATCTGCTGCGCTTGGTCGGGGCTGATGCCTTTTCGCTGGCTCAAATAGTCGACGGGCGAGCCCTCGAAGTCGACCGGGGTGTCGGGCGCGAGCTCGAAGCTGCGGTAGGTCACCTGAACGTCGCCCTCGAACTGCTCGACCGCGGCCTCGAACTTGCGCTTGCCGATGTAGCACCAGGGGCACTGCACGTCGGACCAGATTTGCACGCCGATCGGATTGCTCATGCTGAGCCCAACGTCGCGCTGGGCCGGTTATTCCCTCTGTTTCCCTCGCGCAGTCCGTCGGCGTCTCCACAATTCAGGAGCCGCGCGCGGTCGCAGGCCCGGGGGCGCGCTCTCACGGCGTGTCGCGGGGCGTCTGACCTGCGCGACTCCTGAATTGTGGAGATCGACGAGGATGCCGCGCTCGCGCAGCGCGCGCACCGCAGCATCCTGCACCTCGGGCCAGTGGCCGAAGACGCGCCGAGCGCTCGGCCGCACCGCGTGTAGCCCGACCCGGGTGATGGCCAAGTCGCGCGCGCGATCTTCTTCGAACGAGTCGCGATGGAACTCGTCGCCGTCGACTTCGACAGCCACCGCACCCTCGAGCACGAGGTCGATTCGCTCGAGGCCGTCGGCGAACGCGACCTGAGTGCTGACCTGCACGCCCGCGGCTCGCAGGCGCGTGCGCGCCAGACTTTCGGGCAACGAGTCGCAGTCGTCGGTGCTCGCGTCGACCAGCCAGCGGCGCGGCCCGAGCCGCTCGCGCAGCGCGGCGAGCTCGATGCGGTCAAGCCGGCCTGTGCGACGCACCCAGTCGAGTACCGCGATGGCTTGTTCGGCGGTCGCGGTGCGGCAGACCAGCTCGACGGCCTCGGAAAGTTCGACCATGCCTGTCGACGAGCCCCGATCGTGCGCGAGGCTCACCCAGTGCACGACGACGTTGTCGTCTCGAGCATCCGCCCGGCGAAGATCGCGTCGCCACTGGTTGCGCAGGCGCGCAGCGTTGGTCGGCACGGCGACATGCAGCGGATGCCGGTCGAGCACCCAGCCGCCGAGCGCGGCGACCGCGCTGATGCCGGTGAGCCTGCCGCCGACGCGCATGGCCCGAAAACGTGGATCTCGCTCGGGCCACGTCGAGTACCAACCCCGTCGCGGCCGGTTGAGCGCGCCGGCCTTGAGCGCCCGGCGCAGATCGTGGTCGGTGGCGCCGAGCTCATGCAACCGGCGCCGGTCGAGGGCGCCGCCGTGACGGGCGACGAGGTGTACAGCATCCATCGCCGCAGGGTGGCGCAGTGCCGGGCCGCCCGAGCGTCGGCGTCACCGAGTCGTGAGTGGCAGCTCGACAGGTTCTCCTGTGAGGGACGCCCCGGCCTCGGCCGGCCTCCACAATTCAGGAGCGGGTCACGTCTGTGAGGCGCGACACGCCGACACAGGGTCGTGGATGCCCTCCCGCGCGCCGCGACTCCTGAATTGTGGAGACCGGGCTCGGGTCGACGGGGTTGTCGGCGCGCAGGTTACGAGCCGAGCAGCTCGCCGGCCAGGTACGCCTCGAGTTTGTCGAGCGGGATGCGTTCTTGCGCCATCGTGTCGCGCTCGCGCACCGTGACGGCCTGGTCGTCAAGGGTGTCGAAGTCGACCGTGATGCAGAACGGCGTGCCAATCTCGTCTTGGCGGCGGTATCGCCGGCCGATCGCGCCGGCGTCGTCGAAGTCGACGTTCCAGTGCTGGCGCAGCCGGTCGGCGAGCTCGCGTGCCACGGGCGAGAGCTGCTCGTTGCGCGAGAGCGGCAGCACGGCGGCCTTGATCGGCGCGAGGCGGCGGTCGAGCCGCAGCACCGTGCGCTTGTCGACGCCGCCCTTGGTGTTGGGTGCTTCATCTTCGTAGTACGCGTCGACGAGGAAGGCCATGAGCGAACGGGTGAGGCCCGCGGCCGGCTCGATGACGTACGGCACCCAGCGCTCTTCTTTGCTCTGGTCGAAGTACGACAGGTCGACGCCCGAGTGCTCGCTGTGCGTCTTCAGGTCGAAGTCGGTGCGGTTGGCGACGCCCTCGAGCTCGCCGAACTCCGAACCGGTGAAACCGAAGCGGTACTCGATGTCGACGGTGCGCTTCGAGTAGTGCGAGAGCTTCTCTTGCGCGTGCTCGTAGAGGCGCAGGTTCTCGGGGTCTATGCCGAGATCGATG
Source organism: Microcella sp. (assembly GCF_019739195.1). NCBI lineage: Bacteria > Bacillati > Actinomycetota > Actinomycetes > Micrococcales > Microbacteriaceae > Microcella > Microcella sp. The sequence continues at coordinate 317,328 of NZ_JAHHDS010000003.1, forward strand.
TACCACTGCAGCCGCGTGTCGATCCAGTATTGGTGCCACTCTTCATCAGTGCCGGGCTCAACGAAGAACTCCATCTCCATCTGCTCGAACTCTCGAGTGCGGAAGATGAAATTGCCGGGCGTGATCTCGTTGCGGAACGACTTTCCGATCTGGCCGATGCCGAACGGAGGCTTCATGCGGGCCGCGTTGAGCACGTTCACGAAGTTGACGAAGATGCCCTGGGCGGTCTCGGGGCGTAGGTAGTGCATCCCGGATTCCTCCTCGACCGGGCCGAGGAACGTCTTAAGCAGCCCCGAGAACTCTTTCGGCTCGGTCCACTGCCCGCGCGTGCCGCAGTTGACACACGCGATGTCGGCGAGACCGTTCTCGGGAGCGCGGCCCTTTTTCTCTTCGTACTCTTCTTCGAGGTGGTCGGCGCGGTAGCGCTTGTGGCAGCTCAGGCACTCGACGAGCGGGTCGCTGAAGACGTCGACGTGGCCGGAGGCCTCCCACACGCGCTTGGGCAGGATGACGCTGGAGTCGAGCCCGACGACATCGTCGCGGCGGGTCACCATCGAGCGCCACCACTGGCGCTTAATGTTCTCCTTCAGTTCGACGCCCAGGGGCCCGTAGTCCCAGGCCGAACGCGAACCACCGTAGATCTCACCGGCCTGAAAGACGAAGCCGCGCCGCTTGGCGAGCGCGATGACGGTGTCGAGCCGGGATGGGGCAGCCACGAGGGAGTCTCCTGTTCTGGCCGAGCTGGATGCCCGGCGCCGAGTAGCACGTAAGCGTGAAGTCTACTGAGCGCCGGGCGTGCCTCCGCGCGGGCGACTCAGCCGCAGTTGGCCGCCAGCACGAACTCGCCCTCGTGAGGGTTCTCGGCACCGGGGAGCCCTGCGAGAGTGCCCCGGGCGCTGATGTCGGATCCGACGATGCGAATCATCGGATCCGGTCCGTCACCGCGGAACCACTCCGTGCTGCCATCCTCATCTCCGCCGTTCTGGGCATTAGAGATGTCGTTCAGCTCGCGACCGCCGGTTCCGCCGATGTGCGTCACCTGAACGAGTTCTTCCTCATAGTTGAATCCCAGGTCGGGGCCGATGCCGCGACGCAGCGAGAGCTCGGTGCGCCCGTATGCGGTGTCACCCTGCACGATGAACTGCACAGTCTCGGCGCCCTCGCGCTCGTCGGCGGTGCACTCGACGCCGGCGAAGTCGAGTCGCTCGCCCGCGATCTCAATGTAGGCGGTGCCCGCCGCAGCGGGCTCGACTGCATCGTGCAGGCTGTCGGCCTCAAGACTGTCGAGGCCACCGCCCGTGGCAGACTCGCCGTTCGCGTTCGTCTCGGTGGACTCGGTCTCTTCAATCGCCTGGCCGGGCTCGTCGGTCGACGCTGACTCGGGACTGCACCCGACCAGCAGCAGCGCTGTTGCTAGGGTCGTTGACACGGTGATGAGGCTCTTGAACGCCACGATCTCACTCTCCAGAAGGGTTCTCGTCGTCGGACCAAGGGGTTCCCGGGCCCGGGCAATGAGGTCCCTACCTTTCCGAGAATTGCTCGGAGTCGCAACTTGGAAGGAGTGCTCACCCAGAGGGAGCATCCACCGCCCCGCCGAAGCGGCGGTCGCGACGCGCGAAGTCTTCGATCGCATCCCACAAATGCCGACGCCGGAAGTCGGGCCAGAGCGTGTTGAGAAAGGCCATCTCGGCATACGCGCTCTGCCAGAGCATGAAGTTGCTCGTGCGCTGCTCGCCGCTCGACCGCACGAACAAGTCCACGTCGGGTTGGTCGGGTTCGTAGAGGTGGCGCGCGATCGAGCGCTCGGTGATGCGCGCGGGGTCGACCCGACCGGCCTTGACGTCGGCGGCGAGGGCGCGCACGGCATCCACGAGTTCGACGCGGCCGCCGTAGTTGACGCACATCGTCAGCGTGAGTCCCGTGTTGCCGGCCGTGCGGGCCTGCGCCTCTTCGAGCTCGCTGATGACGCTGCGCCACAGTCGCGGACGACGACCGGCCCACCGGATGCGCACATTCCAGGCGTCGAGCTGGTCGCGTCGGCGGCGCAGCACCTCGCGGTTGAAGCCCATGAGAAAGCGCACCTCATCAGGACTTCTACTCCAGTTCTCGGTGCTGAACGCGTAGACGCTCAAGTGCTTCACGCCGATCTGCACAGCACCGGCAACGACATCGAGCAGGCTCGCCTCACCCGCGCGGTGACCCTCGACGCGCGTGAGGCCCTGACGGTTGGCCCAGCGACCGTTGCCGTCCATGACGATGGCGACGTGCTGCGGCACGACTTCTCTCCGCAATTCAGGAGGATGCTCGCCCGTCCAGTCGAGCGGACGCAGCGGCTCGGCGTGTCGCGGCTCTCTACTCACGCGGACTCCTGAATTGTGGAGGCCGCGGCGGCCGCGCGCGCCGTCTCGCGTTCGGCGGTTCTCACGTCGAGGCGCGCATCGACGCGGTCGACGTGCGGCAGTGAGCGCAGGCCGCGTTCGAGGTGGAACTGCGTGTAGGCCGCCACGATGCCGTTGGCTTGAGCGCGCGCATGTTCTGAACTCGCCTCGGCGACAGCCCAATCGCCCGAGAGCAGGGCGCCGAGCAACTCGCGCGTCTCGTCCGAGACGCGCGGCGCGCCGGGCGGGGCGACCTCATCAGACACGACACCGCCGAGCTGCACCACGAAGGCGCTGTGGGGGCCGGGCGCGCCGGTCACGGCGCAGTCGCCGAAGGTCGGCGCCCATCCCGCAATCGAGAGCGACCGCAGCAGATAACTGTCGAGTGTCAGACCAGGCGGATGATCGCCCCGAGCCAGCGACCGCAACGCGCCGACCAGCAGGAGGTACTGCTGTACCCCTCCGCCGTCGTCGCCCGTGACCCGGTCGGCGGTCTCGACCATGACGTTCGCGGCGGTGTAGCTGCCGTAGTCAGACGTGATCTCGGCACCGTACGAGCCGAGCGTCTCGGCCTGCTGGATGATGTCGAGGCTGCGGCCCGCATAGAGCTGCACGTCGGCGACCATGAACGGCTCGAGGCGCGCACCGAACTTGCTGCCCGTGCGCCGCACCCCCTTGGCCACGGCACGAATCTTGCCGTGGTTGCGGCTGAGCATCGTGACGATACGGTCGGCTTCACCCAGCTTGTGGGTGCGCAGCACGACGATCTCGTCACGGTAGGTCGGCACGGCTCCAGTATCCCGCGCGCGGGTGCGAACGGGCCCGACGGCGCGGCGGGCATCCGCGATTCGGGGTGGCCTTCTCCACAATTCAGGAGAATCGGCGGATGCTCAGCCGAGCCCGCGCAGAGACGCCGCTGATTCCGCGAGCTCGCGCGCGGCGGCATCGAGAAACTCCTGAATTGTGGAGGCCCCCCAGCTGATGCGGATCGCCGTGCGGGCGGTGTCGGGGTCGTAGCCCATCGCGAGCAGCACGGGTGAGGGCTCGTCGCGCCCGGCCGCGCACGCCGAGCCGCTCGAGGCGAGGATGCCGCGGTCGTCGAGCGCGATCAGCAGGGGTTCGCCTCCGATGCCGGGCACGACGAACGAGGCGTGGCACGGCAGACGCCGGCTCGGGTGGCCGGTGAGTTGCGCGCCGGGCACAGTTTCGAGCACCTGCGCGATGAACGCGTCACGTTGCGCTTCGAGCACGGCGAGCGGGTGCGTCGCGCGCTCGACCTCCGTCAGTTCGAGGGCGACGGCGAGCCCCACGGCCCCGGCGACGTTCTCGGTGCCCGAGCGTCGGTCGCGCTCTTGCCCTCCGCCGTGGATGAGAGGCTCGATCACCGCACCGGTCGGCAGCAGCAGCGCCCCGATTCCTTTCGGCGCGCCGAGCTTGTGGCCCGAGATCGTCACAGCGTCGAGCGAGGCCAACCCCGCCAGCGGGTACCAGCCGGCGTACTGCACGGCATCGGTGTGCACGAGGGCACCGACGGAGCGCGCGGCCCCGAGCACCGCGTCGAGCGGCTGCAGGGTTCCGACCTCGTTGTTGGCGGCCTGCACGCTCACAAGCGCCGTACCGGGTCGGAGGGCTCCCCATGCGGCATCAGCATCCACGACGCCGTCGGCATCGACCGGTATGCGCGTGACCTCGACGTCATGCCAGCGCTCGAGGTACGCCGCCGACTCGAGCACGGCCTCGTGCTCGATCGCACTCACGAGGATGTGCCGGTCACGGCCTCGGGCGATCGCCGCCAGAGTGAGGCCGATGACCGCGAGATTGTCGCTCTCGGTGCCGCCGCTCGTGAGCACGACCTGCGCCGGGCGCACGCCGGAGAGCTGGGCGATGCGCGAGCGGGCATCCGCCAGGGCGTCGGCGGCCCGTCGACCAAGTGCGTGCGTCGACGACGGGTTGCCGTGCTCGCCCGTGAGCCACGGCCACATCGCTTCGAGCACCTCGCGGCGGGTCGCGGTCGTGGCCGCCTGGTCGAGATCGATGAGGGTCACGGATGCTCGCTAGCGCGCGCCGCCGGCACCGCTGCCCGCCTCAGTGCTGGTCGGTACCCCGTCGATAACGATGTCGAGCCCGAGATCGAGCGCCGGAGCGCTGTGCGTGAGGGCTCCGACCGAGATCACGTCGACGCCGGTCTCGGCGATCGCGCGCACGGTGTCGAGCGTCACTCCGCCGCTCGCTTCGACGGTCGCGCGGCCCGCGATGAGGGCCACGCCCGCCCGCAGGTCGTCGAGGCTGAAGTTGTCGAGCATGATCGTGTCAGGCTCGGCGGCGATGACGGCCTCGAGCTGGCCAAGCCGGTCGACCTCGACCTCGAGGTGCATCGTGTGTGGGATGCGCGCGCGCACGGCCCGGATCGCCTCGGTGAGGTCGAGCCCCTGCGACTGCAACACGGCGAGGTGGTTGTCTTTGAGCATGACGGCGTCACTGAGCGAGAATCGGTGGTTGTGCCCGCCGCCCGCGCGCACGGCGGATTTCTCGAGCATCCGCAGGCCGGGCGTGGTCTTGCGTGTGTCGACGAGGCGCACGGGGTTGCCGGTTGCCGAGAGGGTGCCTGCGACTGCATCGACGTAGCGGCGGGTGAGGGTCGCGACGCCGCTCAGCCGCTGCGCGAGGTTAAGCGCGACCCGCTCGCCGCGCAGAATGCCGCGCGCCGAGCCCGTGATCGTCGCGATGACGGTGCCGGGCGCGATCGGGTCGCCGTCCGAGAGGTGCCGCTCGACAACCAGAGTCGGGTCGACGCGCGTGAAGGCGAGCTCGAGCGGCAGGCCGCCGGCGAAGACGCCGTCGACGCGGCTCACGATGCGGGCCGTGGCCGTTGCGCTAGCGGGAATCGCGGCCTCACTCGTGGCGTCACCCCAGGGTGCGTCTTCGTCGAGCGCACGATCGACGATGGCCGTGACGCCCGCGAGCGTCGCGCCCTGCAGGTCGTCGGTCATGCGGGCACCTCCGCGCGAGCATCCGATCTCCACAATTCAGGAGATTCGGATGCTGGACGCACGACGACACGCCGCACGCGCTGCTCGGGGTCGGTCTCGGGGAAGTCGTCGCGCCAGTGCGCGCCCCGCGATTCGGTGCGGGCCAGCGCGGCCGCGGCGGTCAGGCGCGCGAGCGGCAGCAGCGAGCGGGCTTCATCGTCGGCAGGGCGAGCATCCGCCAGTTCTCGGGCAAAATCAGCCATTTCGTCGCCTGTTCGTTCGAGACCGAGCGCCTGCCAGGCGCGGTCGCGGATGCGGTCAGCACTCCACGCGACCGTTCCGTCGGCGAGGGCGTCGGCCGCGATCTCGCGCACGAGCGGCACGGGTGTGTCGAGCTGAGCGCCAGACGCCGACTCCTGAATTGTGGAGGTCGACACGGCGCTCGCGTCGCGCAGCGCGGGCAGGGGCAGCGCGGGCACCGAGCCCGCGGCATCGACGGCATCGCCCGCGCGCCATCCCACGACGACCGCCTCGAGCAGCGAGTTCGAGGCGAGGCGGTTGGCGCCGTGCACTCCCGTCGACCCAGTTTCGCCCACAGCGAACAAGCCCGGAATCGTCGTGCGGCCATCCATGTCGGTGAGCGCCCCGCCCATCGCGTAGTGCGCCGCGGGCGTCACGGGCACGGGCGAGGTCGACCAGTCGACGCCGGTCGCGCGCACGAGGGCGTCGATAGTCGGAAAGCGCTCAGCCAAGACAGAGGCCCCGAGCATCGTCGCGTCGAGCAACACGGGCTGACCGTCCTGAAGCCTCATCTGGCGGGCGATCGCGCGCGCCACGATGTCGCGAGGGGCGAGCTCGGCCCGCGGGTCGATCTCGAGCATGAAGCGACGTCCGTCGGCGTCGAGCAGCGTCGCGCCCTCACCGCGCACGGCCTCGGAGACGAGTCCTCCCCCGGCGAGCACGGTGGGGTGAAACTGCACGAACTCGAGGTCGGCGACGACAGCGCCGGCCGCGTAGGCCAGCAGCACGCCGTCGCCCGTCGAGACGGGCGGGTTGGTCGTGTGACGGTAGAGCCGTCCGTTGCCCCCGGTCGCGATGATCACAGCATCGGCATCGACGTGCTCGACGCCCGCGGGGCTCTCGACAACCGCACCCACGATCGCGCCGTCGCGCACGTTGAGCGAGGTCGCGCGGGCGAATTCACGGGCCCGGATGCGCCCCTCACGCACCGCGGCAGCCAGAGCCGTTTCGATCACTCGGCCGGTGGCGTCGCCCCCCGCGTGCAGTATGCGCGCGACCGAGTGCGCGGCCTCGAGCCCGCGGGCCCAGTCGCTCACGTCGTCGAACGGTGCGACGGCGCCCGGCGCGGGGTCGAAGGCCACCCCGAGCCCGACGAGGTCGTGCACCCGGCCGGGCCCCTCGGTGCAGAGGATGTCGACGGCGACAGGATCACTCAGGCCCGCGCCCGCGAGCAGCGTGTCGCGGGCGTGCAGTTCGGCCGAGTCGTCGGGAAAGACGGCAGCGGCGATGCCGCCCTGCGCCCACGAGGTCGAACCCGCGGTGAGCACGTCTTTCGTGACGATCGTGACATCGTGCCGGCGCGCGGCGCGCAGGGCGGCGACGAGCCCGGCCATGCCGCTGCCGATGACGAGGATGTGCGCCATGAGTCAGTCCTTCGGCTTCGCGGCGAGCATGCGCTCAAGCGCGAGCTTGGCGTCGGCTTGCACCGACGACTCGACAACGATCTCGTTGACGACGCGACCGGCGACGAGCTCTTCGAGCACCCAAGCGAGGTATCCGGGGTGGATGCGGTACATCGTCGAGCAGGGGCAGATGACGGGGTCGAGGCAGAAGATCGTGTGCTGCGGGTACTCGGCCGCGAGCCGGTTGACCATGTTGACTTCGGTGCCGATCGCGAAGGTCGTGGGTTCAGTCGCTCCCGCGACGGCGCGCCGGATGTAGTCGGTCGAGCCCGCCTCGTCGGCGGCATCGACGACCTCCATGGGGCACTCGGGGTGCACGACGACGCGCACGCCCGGGTGGTCTACCCGCGCCTGAGACACCTGACCGACGGTGAAGCGCTTGTGCACGCTGCAGAAGCCGTGCCACAGCACGACGCGCGCATCGAGCAGCTGCTGCTCGGTCGACCCGCCCAGGGGGCGCCGCGGGTTCCACATCGGCATCTGCTCGAGCGGCACGCCCATGGCCTTGGCAGTGTTGCGGCCGAGGTGCTGGTCGGGGAAGAACAGCACGCGCTGCCCGCGCTCGAACGCCCACTCGAGCACCGTCTTGGCGTTCGACGACGTGCAGACGATGCCGCCGTTGGCCCCGCAGAACGCCTTGAGCGCGGCCGAGGAGTTCATGTAAGTGACGGGGATGATCGGAACCCGGCCCGACTCGTCGGGCTCGGTGCCGTAGACCGAGAGCAGCTCGTCCCACGCCGCTTGCACCGAGTCGATGTCGGCCATATCGGCCATCGAGCATCCGGCGGCCAGATTCGGCAGGATCACCTTCTGAGAATCGCGCGCCAAGATGTCGGCCGTCTCGGCCATGAAGTGCACGCCGCAGAACACGATGTACTCGGCGTCGGGCTTGGTGAGGGCGGCGTTCGCGAGCTGGAACGAGTCGCCGAGGAAGTCGGCGTGCTGCACGACCTCGTCGCGCTGGTAGAAGTGGCCGAGAATGACGAGCCGCTCGCCGAGGGCCTCTTTCGCGGCGCGGATGCGGGCGTGCAGCTCGTCGTTCGACGCGTCTTGGTACTCGCGCGGGAGTGCGCCCTGACGGGGCGAGCCGGTCGGAATCACGTCATGCATCGACGAGCCGGGGCCGTAACCGGGGGTCGGGTCGAACTCCCACGGCCCCTTGTCGAGCTCGGGCGTGCAGGTCTCGCCCGGCGCCTGGCCGTTCGTGATCAGGCGGATGGTCGTGGCGACGCTGGCGTCGATCGTGGTCATGCGAGTGCCTTTGCGGGTGAGGTGCTGCGGTTGAGGGGGCCGGCGTCGACGAGCTCGACGGCACCGGTGTAGCGATAGAGGCGCGGGGGTCGGTGGCGGCCGCCCGTGACGACGTCACCGGTGGGTTCGATCACGCCGCTCGTCTCCATCTGCCGACGGAAGTTGGCCGGGTCGAGAGGCTTCTGCAGCACGGCTTCGTAGACCTCGCGCAGCTCGGCGAGCGTGAAGCGCGGGCCGAGGAAGGCGTGGGCGATGCGCGAGTACTCCATCTTCGTGCGCAGCCGCCACAGGGCGTAGTCGACGATGAGGTTGTGGTCGAAGGCCAGGTCGGGCAGGTCGTCGGCGGCGAACCACCGCACGTTGTCGCCGAGGGTCACGCGCTCGGCTTCGTCGGGCCGCACGAGGGCCCAGTAGACGACCGAGACCATGCGCTGGTCGGGCGAACGGTCGACGTCGCCGAAAGCGTAGAGCTGCTCGAGGTAGGTCGGCTCGAGCAGCGTCGTCTCGCCCAAATTGCGCCGCGCGGCGCCCTCGAGGCTCTCGTCGGCATGCACCATGCCGCCGGGCAGCGCCCAGCGGTCGAGGTACGGCTCGCGTGTGCGGCGTACGAGCGGAAGCCACACGCTCGGCGCGCCCGTGCCGTCGGGACGCAGAGCGAAGATGACCGTCGAGACGGCGATGGCGATGTCGGTCATGGATGCTCCCTCCGTGCAACTCTCAGTGTTACAGTCATGCTGACCTGAACAGAGTCTAGCACTTCGGGTAGGGGTGACACGAACCTGGCGGGCGCGTGCGGCGCGCGGAGAGCATCCACCCACCAGAATGAATGCGTGGACGACGTCTTCGTGATCCCCCTGTGGGTCGACCTGCTCGCCGTCGGCATCGGCGCACTGCAGGGTGCGCTCTTCGCCGCGCAGTTTCGCGACCGCCGGCTCGACTGGCTCGGGGTCGCGATCATCGGCATCGTCGTCGGCTTCGGCGGCGGTTTGCTGCGCGACCTGCTGCTCAACGTTCCGCTCGCTCCGCTGCAGTCGAACCTGTACGTCATTGTGGCCACGGGGGCCGCGCTTCTCGGCATGCTGCTCGAGCGGGTGTTCTCACGCCTCAATCGCCTGATCACCGTTCTGGATGCCCTTACGATCGGGCTCTTCGGCGCGATCGGCACGACCAAGGCGCTCGCACTGGGCCTGCCCGAGGTCGCGGCCGTCTTTGTCGGCGTGCTCGCGGCGGTCGGCGGCTCGATTCTGCGCGACTTGCTGCTCAACTTGCCTATTGCGCTCATGCACGTCGGCTCGCTTTACGCCGTCGCTGCGGCAGCCGGCTCGAGCACCATTGCCGTGCTGCTGGCGTTCGACGTCAATGTGCTGCTCGCCGGTGCGATCGGCGTCGCCGTCACCTTCGGCGTGCGCATGGCCTCTGTGCTCTTCGGCTGGAGCCTGCCCGAGCAGCGCGCCATCACGCGGCTGCCCAAGCTGCCGGCGCTCCCCCGACGCGGCAAGCGCGACGCCGAACCCGGCGACGGCGCACGCACCGTGACGACGTCGACCGGCGTGATCCACCTGCACCCGACGACCTCGTCGATCCCGGTCGTCGGCTCTTCGCCACGCGTGCGGAGGCGCTCCCCCATTCCCGGGGCGAGCCGACAGGGCAGGTGAGTGCATGACGGCAGACGCAGTCGCGGTGTTCGAGTCGGCCCGACCTCGGCTGACCGGGCTGGCCTATCGGCTGCTCGGCTCGTGGGCAGAGGCAGAAGATGTCGTGCAAGACGCGTGGCCTCGCTGGAGCGCCGTCGCGGGCGCCGATATCTCCAACCCTGACGCGTACCTGACGACCATGGTCACGCGGCTGTCGCTCACCGCGCTCGACTCGGCGCGCGTGCGTCGCGAGCACTACGTCGGCCCCTGGCTGCCCGAGCCCGTCGATACGCGCGCCGACCCCGCCCTCGGCGCTGAGCGTGCCGAGGCGCTCGACCTCGCCACGCTGCTGCTGCTCGAACGGTTGAGCGGGCCGGAGCGCGCAGCGCTCGTGCTGCGCGAGGCCTTCGCCTACGACTACCCGAGCCTCGCTGAGGTGCTCGGCACGAGCGAGGCCGCTGCGCGCCAATTGGTCTCGCGCGGGCGCCGAGCCCTTGAGGGCCAGCGGCGTCGGGCCGTCGACCCTGAGCAACGCGACCGCGTTCTCGCCGCCTTCGTCGCCGCCGCGCAGGGCGGCGATCTGGCCGCGCTCGAAGCGGTGCTCGTCGGTGACGCGGTCGCGATCAGCGACGGCGGCGGTGTCGTGAGCGCCGCCCGCCGACCGGTGCACGGGGCCGAGCAGGTCGCGCGCTTCGTGCTCGGGGTGCTCGAGAAGTTCGGGCAAGGTGTGCGCAGCATCCCGGTGCAGGCGAACGGCGCGACCGCGTTTCTGGCCGTCGCCGACGTTCCGGCTGGCGTTGAGCCCATCGCGCTTTGGGCTCTCGACATCGGCGATGAGGGGGTGTGCGGGGTGCTCATCGTGCGGGCTCCCGACAAGCTCGCGCGCTTCGCCGCCGCGGCTCTGTCACAGATCGACGGCCTGCCCGGTCGACTCTGAGAGGGCGCGATCGGCGCGCCCCCGAGAGGAGCACCATGACCCTGCTCATCACCGGCGGCACCGGAACCCTCGGCCGCCCCACCGTCGACGCACTGCGCGCGGCGGGCGTCGAACCGCGCATCCTGAGCCGTCGCCCCGGCTCCGCCCACGCCATTGCCGATCTGCAGTCGGGGGTCGGCCTGCCCGAGGCGCTCGCCGGCGTCGAGACTGTGCTGCACCTCGCCACGAACCGACGGTCGGATGCTCGCGCGACTCAGCGCCTGCTGCAGGCCGCTCGTGCCGCAGGCGTGCAGCACCTCGTGTACCTGTCGATCGTCGGCGTCGATGCCGTGCCGCTCGGCTACTACCGTGCGAAGCTCGCCTGCGAGCACCTAGTGGCCGAGTCGGGCGTGCCGTTCACGATTCTGCGGGCGACGCAGTTTCACGACTTCGTGGGTGGCTTCTTCTCCGCGCAGCGACGCCTGCCGCGGCTCATCACGCTCGACGTGCCCTTCCAGCCGATCAGCACCGCGGCGGTTGCCGAGCGGCTCGTGTCGCTCGTCACCGCGGCGCCGGTCCACGGTCGCGTCGACGACCTCGGCGGCCCCGAGGTGCTGCCCATGGCCGAGCTCGCGCGGCAGTGGGTGCGGGCGCGCGGCGCCTCGACCGAGGCCGCCGAGCGCCGGGTCGTCGAGTGGCACTTGCCCGGCGCGCTCGCCGCCGCCTACCGCGCGGGGCTGCACACGACCGGGCAACCCGGGCCGGGCATCCGCTTCGCCGATTGGGCTGCGACGCGCGACGGGCAGTAGCCTCGCGCGGCGACCCGGGCTAGCATCAGCGCAGCGGAAAACCGACAACCGCTCAGGGAGGCCCTGATGCGTCAGCCCCGAGGCGCAGCGCGCGGTCGATCGTGGATGCTCGCCGCGTCAGTGGTCCTCGCCGTCAGCAGCGCGGTCGCGCCTTCTGCGGCGGCACCGACGGCCGATGAGCAGGTCACCTTCGGTACCGGTGTGCTCATCTACGAGGGCACCCTCGAACGCGACTCCTTCACCAACGAGGGCGGCACGCAGGAGACCCGTAGCGATCCCGTCACGATCACGTTGAGTTGCGTCGACGGCGCATGCACCTTCACGGCGGCACCCCGGTGGTTGCAGTTCGACAGCAACCTGCCGATCCTAGCCGGTGAGGTCGTCACGTTGTGGTCAGAGCCTGCGTTCGGCACGCCGTGTGCCGAAGAAGGCGAGCCCGACTACTACCGCAACTCGACCGAGGGCACGGCGACGGCGAGCGTCACCGGGCTGGCCGCCGAGGCTCGTGAAGAGCCGAGTGAGCTCGTCTCCTGCTCGCCGACGGTGAGCCGACTGCGGTGGGGCTCGAACCTGACGCTCGTCGCCGAGCTCACGAGCGGCAACCCGTGCGTGCTCGACGAGACGCTGTGCCCCGAGCCCGAGCCGGAGCCCGTCGTGCTCGCCGCCCCTCTCGACGCGCCCGTCGTGCCGAGCACGCCCAGCACCTTGAGCGAGCTGGCTGCGCCCTCCGACACCCTCGCGCTCCAGCAAGTTCTCACGGCTGTGCTGCTGACCCTCGTGCTCGTGATCCTGCTCGCGCTGCCGACCGCGCTGCTCAACAGCGCGTCGAGCACGGGCGCCGAGAAGGTCGCGGCGTGGCGCGCGAGCGTCGCAGCCCGACGCGCCGCGCTCGGCAGTGGGCTGCCCACCGGGCTGCGCGCGACCGGCGAGAAGGTGCGTGCGTGGTGGGCACGAACATCCGCGAGGGGACGCGGCTTGCCGCTCGCCGCCGCGACTCTGCTCGCCGCCGCCGTGATGAGCGGATTCGTCGACCCTGACTTCGGCACCGGGGCGAGCACGCCGCGCGTGCTGCTGTCGATCGTGCTGGGCTTCACCCTCGAAGTGCTGCTCGGGTGGGTCGCGATGCTAATCCTGCTGCCCCGCCTCATCGCCGGTGTGGATGCTCGCCTCGACGTGCGCCCCGCGACGCTGCTGATCGTGCTCGGGGCCGTGATCGTCACCCGCCTCACCGGGTTCGAGCCGGGCATCGTCTTCGGTCTCGTGGCCGGAGTCGCGGTCGGCGCCACGCTCGCGACCGCCGCGCGCGTGAGGGTCGCTCTCGCGGGGCTGGCCTGGGGCTACGCCCTCGCCCTGCTCGCGTGGGTCACCTATGCGGCGCTCGAGCCCGCCGTCATCGACGCCGCGTCGACCAGCCCCGACGGGTTGCCCCCGCTCGGCCTGGTGCTGCTGCGCGAAGCCCTCGCGACCATGACGATGGCGGGCATAGCCGCGCTGCCGGTCGCGCTCGTGCCGCTGCGCGGGCTCACCGGTCACGAGGTCTGGACATGGTCGAAGCCACTGTGGGCCAGCCTCTACGCCGTCGGCCTGCTGTCGTTCTTCCTCGTGCTCATGCCCATGCCGTTCGCGTGGGCGGGCGTCGAGGCCGCGCTCGCCACCTGGGTCACCGGCTACCTCCTCTACGCGGGCGTCGCGGTGGCCCTCTGGCTCGCAATCACGCAACCCTGGAAGCGGGATGCTGAGCCGCGGCCCCCCGCCACCGCCGCAGCAGAGACGACGACTACGCGCTGACGAGCTCGCGGTCAGGGCTCTCGAGTCGGATCGCCCGATTGACTGCCGAGACCACAGCCTTGAGCGACGCGGTCGAGATGTCGGGGTCGATGCCGACGCCCCACAGGGTGCGGCCGTTGACCTCGAGCTCGACGTACGACGCGGCGTGAGCATCCCCGCCCGCCGACAGCGCGTGCTCGACGTAGTCGAACAGACGAATGGCGATGCCCTGTCCCTCCATCATGCTGAGGAACGCCGCGATCGGACCGTTGCCGGTCGCTTCAATCGCGGCGATCTCCTCTCCGTCGCGCAGCGTCGCGCTCAGCTGGGTCGTTCCCGTCATGTCGCTCGCGGTGCGCGTCGAGAGCAGCTCGAAGCGGCCCCACTTGGCCTCGGCCTCGGCGGCGGGCAGGTACTCGTCTTGGAAGATCTCCCAGATCTGGTCGCTCGTGACCTCGCCGCCCTCGGCGTCGGTCTTGGCCTGCACGACTCCGCTGAACTCGATCTGCAGCTTGCGCGGCAGGTCGAGCGCGTGGTCGGTCTTGAGCAGGTAGGCGACTCCGCCCTTGCCCGATTGCGAGTTGACGCGGATGACCGCCTCATACGAACGACCCAGATCCTTGGGGTCGACGGGCAGGTATGGAACCCCCCACACGAGGTCGTCGACGCTCTTGCCTTCGGCCTCGGCGCGAGCATCCATCGCCTCGAAGCCCTTCTTGATGGCGTCTTGGTGGCTGCCACTGAAGGCCGTGTAGACGAGGTCGCCAGCCCAGGGGCTGCGCTCGTGCACCTTGAGCTGGTTGCAGTACTCGGCGGTGCGCTTGATCTCGTCGAGGTCGCTGAAGTCGAGCTGCGGGTCGATGCCCTGCGTGAAGAGGTTGATGCCGAGCGCGACGAGGTCGACGTTGCCGGTGCGCTCGCCGTTGCCGAACAGGCAGCCTTCGATGCGGTCGGCGCCGGCCATGTAGCCGAGCTCAGCGGCCGCGACGGCCGTGCCGCGGTCGTTGTGCGGGTGCAGGCTCAGAATCACCGAGTCACGCCGCGCGAGGTGCCGGTTCATCCACTCGATCGAGTCGGCGTAGATGTTCGGCGAGGCCATCTCGACGGTGGCCGGCAGGTTGATGATGAGCTGGCGCTCGGGCGTCGGAGCGAGCTGCTCGATGACCGCGTTGCAGATGTCGAGCGCCGTCTCGAGCTCGGTGCCCGTGTAGCTCTCGGGACTGTACTCGTAGAAGATCTCGGTCTCGGGCACCATCGCCTCGAACTGCTGGCACCACTTCGCACCCTGTAGCGCGATCTCTTTCACACCCTCGATGTCGGTGCGGAACACGACGTCGCGCTGCAGCGCGCTCGTCGAGTTGTAGAAGTGCACGATCGCGCGCTTCGCACCCTTGATCGACTCGTAGGTGCGCTCGATGAGGTGCTCGCGCGACTGCGTCAGCACCTGAATCGTGACGTCGTCGGGAATCAGATCCTGCTCGATGAGCGAGCGCACGAAGTCGAAGTCGGTCTGACTCGCCGACGGAAACCCGACCTCGATCTCTTTGAAGCCCATCTTCACGAGCAGGTCGAACATGATGCGCTTGCGCTCGGGGCTCATCGGGTCGATGAGAGCCTGGTTGCCGTCGCGCAGATCGACGGCGCACCAGCGCGGTGCTTGCGTGATGCGCTTCGTAGGCCACGTGCGGTCGGGCAGCTCGACAGAGAACTGCTCGTGGTACGGCTGATACTTGTGAATCGGCATGGCCGAGGGCTGCTGACGGTTCTGCATGGTGTGCTCCTGCTGGTCTCGGTGTGGTTGTCAGCCGACGACGAACTCCGCGACGAGGGAGGCTGTACTGCTAAGCCTCGTCGCGGCAGCGAAGAAGGAGCTGGCCGAACACGGTTTCAGGGTACACCCGCTGTGCGCGAGGCCGCACGGTGCGGGGCCGCACGGTGCCGGTCAGCGTGCACCGCGGGCCCTCGCGGAGCTCCAGTCGCGCATCCGTTGGCGATCGTGGTCGCATCTTGATCGTTTGTGCATCACCTTCTGCAATTCGCGACCACACGACGGGGTTCGGGATGCTGGTGCCTCAGCCTTTCGGATGAAAAGGCTCATCCGCTCGAGTGAGCGGCGCGCGTTTCTGGCGTCGGCGGGCCGCGCGACCCGTACCGTGGCGGACATGTTCGACAGAATCCTCGACAAGCTCACGCCACATCTTCCTCGACTGCGAACCGCCGGTGAACTGGGGCTCGGATTCACGTTCTCGGTCGTCGCGGCGTACTACGCATCGTCGTACAACTCGAGTATCCCCATGGGTGTGCTGATGTTGCCGCTCGGCGTCGGCATCGCACTCCACCGACTGTTGCCGCTGTGGGCTTTGCTCGTCTCGACGCCTCCCATCTTTCTCGTCGTCCTCACCGGGTGGAGCGGCGGCACTCCCAACGGAGCTCTCTGGTTCCCGATCTACATTGCGATCTTCGGCGCGGTCGCGTACGGCTCGAATCAGACGCGATGGGTAGGGCGTTCCTTCTCCTTGGCTCTGACCGTCGGCTACCTGGCCGGTGGCCTTTCCTCCGCGGGATACGGTCTGGGGCCGTTCGGACTCCTGGTTCTCTTCCTACCTGCGCTCGCATGGTTCGTCGGCGAGATGGTTCGCGTGCGCCGTTCGCGCAATGCACTTCGCGCCCAGGTGTCTACCGTGAGCACGCAGCGCGACGCCGCCCTCACGCGAGCCGACCTCGAGGCCGAGCGCACGCGGGTCGCGCGCGACGTGCACGACATCGTCGCCCACTCGCTCACGGTCGTGATCGCGCAGGCCGATGGGGCGCGGTACGCGACGGCGGGCGACGCCCCCGCGGCGGCCGACGCCTTCGAGACGATCGCGCAGACCGCACGCGGTGCCCTCGCCGACGTGCGCGTGCTGCTCACCGAACTGCGGCACACGCAAGAGGCCGGGCCGCAGCCGGGGCTCGACGATCTCGACGCACTGCTCGACTCGATGCGCGACTCGGGGCTCACGCTCGAGGTGCGCGAGTTCGGCGACCGCGGGCGCCTGACCGAGTCGCGCGAGCTCGCGCTCTACCGCATCGTGCAAGAGTCGCTCACGAACGCGCTGCGGCACGGCGACGGTGCGGCGACGCTCGAGCTCGAGTGGGGCGAGCAGGCCGTCGACCTCGTGGTGACGAATGCCTCACCCGGGGAGACTCGTGAATTCAAGGAAGGCGGGCACGGCATCGACGGGATGCGCGAGCGGGCATCCCTCGCCGGTGGCGAGCTGAGCGTGCACGACGGCCCTATGTTCCGTGTGCGAGCACGCCTGCCGCTCGAGGTGCGGGCCGACGGCGGCGACGCCAATCTCTCGCAGAGCGAGCCAGCAGATGACGTAGAGCACGTCGAGCCGGTCGGAGCCTCGGCGTGACCGCGCCCGCCGCTCCCCCTCCTGTCGTCGTGCTGGTGAGCCTGGTCACCGTGCCTCGCCGACCCCTCGACCCGGCCGCGCTGCCCTGGGACGACCGATGACAGCCATCCGCGTACTGCTCGTCGACGACCAGCCGCTCTTCCGCCGCGGCGTGCGCATGCTCATCGACTCGCAGCCCGACCTGACCGTGGTCGGTGAGGCCGACGACGGCGGCGAGGCGGTGCTCGTCGCCGACGAGTCGCTGCCCGACGTCGTGCTCATGGACATCCGGATGCCGAACACCGACGGCATCGCGGGCACAGCGGGCATCCTTCAGTCAGCCGAAAACGCAGACCGCACCCCGCCGCGCGTCATCGTGCTCACGACCTTCGACCTCGACGACGCTGCGCTGCGGGCGATTCGCGCGGGCGCGAGCGGCTTTCTGCTGAAGGACGCCGAGCCCGAGTTTCTGCTCGCCGCCATCCGCGCCGTGCACGGCGGCCACGCGGTCGTCGCGCCCGGCGCGATCACCGATCTGCTTGCGCACGTGGGCTCTGCGACGGATGCTCGCCGCGCCCGCACACCCGCCGAACTCTCCGCGGCGCGCGACGCAGCGCTGCCCGACCTCAGCAAGCGCGAGCGCGAGATCTTCGCCGCCGTCGCCGAGGGCCTCAGCAACGCCGAGATCGCCGCGCGCGAGTTCGTGGCCGAGGCGACCGTGAAGTCGCACGTCGGCCGCATCCTCGCCAAGCTCGGCCTGCGCGACCGCGTGCAGGTGGTGCTCTACGCCCACGATCACGGTCTGCTGCCCCGCCGCTGAGCACGAAGGCAGCATGCCGCTCCACACTTGGTGTCGCAACCACCCGGCGCCAAACGCGACACGCCGATGAGTAGCGACCTCGTGCGGCGTGTCCTCGCAGAACACCGGGGCGTTGCGACAGCGAAGGCGCGGGAGGGCCAGCAGCCGGAGTCGTGCAGCCCTAGAACCCGAGCTTGCCGAGTTGCTTCGGGTCGCGCTGCCACTCTTTCGCGACCTTGACGTGCAGCTTGAGGTAGACGCGGCGGCCGAGCAGCTTCTCGATCTCGAGGCGCGCACGCGTGCCGACTTCGGTCAGGCGCGAGCCCTTGTGCCCGATGATGATGCCCTTCTGGCTGTCGCGCTCGACGAAGACGTTCGCGAAGATGTCGAGCACGCCGCCGGGCGCGCGCTCGGCCATCTCGTCGATCGTGACCGCGAGGGAGTGCGGCAGTTCGTCGCTGACTCCCTCCAGCGCGGCCTCGCGAATCAGCTCGGCGATGCGATCGGTCTCAGACTCGTCGGTGACGGCATCCGCCTCATAGAGCGCGGGCGACTCGGGCATGAGGGCGATGACCTGCTCGGCCAAGAGGTCGACCTGTTCGCCCGTCACTGCCGAGAGCGGGATCACGAGGTCCCACTCCCGCAGTTCTGAGACCGCGAGCAACTGCTCGGCCACGCGCGTTGAACCGGCAGCATCGGTCTTCGTCACGATCGCGATCTTGCGGGTGCGCGGAAAGTTGTCGAGCTGCTCATTGATAAACCGATCGCCCGGGCCAATGGGCTCGTTCGCGGGCACGCAGAACCCGATGACGTCGACATCGCCGAGGGTGTCTTGCACGACCGCGTTGAGGCGCTCGCCGAGCAGCGTGCGGGGGCGGTGCATGCCGGGCGTGTCGACGACGATCAATTGGCCGGATGCCCGGTGCACGATGCCGCGAATGGCGCGTCGCGTGGTCTGCGGCTTCGAACTCGTGATGGCGACCTTTTCGCCGACGAGCGCGTTCGTGAGCGTCGACTTGCCCACGTTCGGGCGGCCGACGAACGTGACGAATCCGGCCCGGAACGTGGGCTCTGCGTCGGGTGTGCCGCCGCGCGGCTTACGGGCGCTCATTCGTCTTCGTCGCGGTCGCCGGCGAACGCGATGCGAGCATCCAGCAACGATTGATCGGCCTTGACGAGAACGGTCGTGACGCGCTTGCGGCGGCCCTCGGTGCGCTCGGCCGTGAGGTGCAGGCCGTCGATCTCGGTCGTCGACCCGGCGACGGGCAAACGCCCGAGGTGCTTCGTGAGCAGACCGCCGACGGTGTCGACGTCGTCGTCGTCGAGCTCAATGCCGAAGAGATCGCCGAGCTCGTCGACGGGCATGAACGCGCTGACGCGGAAGAGGTTCTCGTCGAGTTGCTCGCTATCTGCCTGCTCGCGGTCGTACTCGTCAGCGATTTCGCCCACGAGTTCTTCGATGAGGTCTTCCATCGTGACGAGCCCCGCGATGCCGCCGTACTCGTCGACGACGAGAGCGAGGTGGTTCGACTCGAGCTGCAGCTGACGCAGTGCATCGTCTGCTTTCTTCGACTCGGGCAAGAAGATCGCAGGCTTCGCGAGCTGCTCGGCCGGGGTGACGGCACAGGCCTCGGGGTTCTCGTAGGCGAGGCGCGCCGCGTCGCGCAGGTAGATGATGCCGACGACATCGTCGGTGCTCTCGCCGATGACGGGCACGCGTGAGAGACCCCGCACCAAGAAGATCGACATGGCCTCGGTGACGGTCTGGTCGCGCTCGAGCACGACCATGTCGGTGCGCGGCACCATGACTTCGCGCACGATCGTGTCGTTGAACTCGAAGATCGAGTGGATGAGTTCACGATCTTCTTCTTCGAGCACGTCGAGCTCGGTGGCCTCGTCGACCATGCTCAGCAGCTGTTCTTCGCTCGAGAAGCTCGCACTGCTCGGCCGGCCCGGCGTGACGCGGTTGCCGAGAGCGACGAGCAGATCGGCGACGGGACCGAGCGAGACGCGCACGCCTCGCACGAGCCAATCGGTGCGTGCGAGCATGGCCCGCGGGTTCGCGCGGCCGACCGAGCGCGGGCTCGACCCGACGAGAATGAACGAGACGAGGATCATGATGCCTGCGCTGACGAGAAGCACGGCCCACCAGTCGGTGAGCAGCGTCGCGAAGGCGAGCGTCACGAGCACGGCCGCGATGGTCTCCGCGACGATGCGCAAGAAGTTGAGCGCGTTGACGTGAGCCCCGACGTCGGCGGCGACGGCGTGCAGACGACCGGGCTTCGGTCGCTGGCCGGCGATGTCGACGAGCTCGATGCGGCTCACGACGCCCAGGGCCGCATCGATCGCGGCGAGCAGGCCGCCGAAGGCCACGAGCAGCAGGGCCACGGCGAAGAAGACGAGGGTGAGGGTGGTCATCGCGCTCGGCGCTCGGCGAGCGTGAAGCTCACGAGAATGTCGCGCTGAATGCCGAACATCTCTTTCTCGTCATCGGGCTCGGCGTGGTCGAAGCCGAGCAGGTGCAGAATGCCGTGGGTTGTCAGCAGCAGTAGCTCGTCGTGCACCGAGTGGCCAGCGGTCTCGGCCTGCGCCGTGGCCACTTGCGGGCACAGCACAATGTCGCCGAGAAGCCCGGGCGGCGTGGGCTCGTCGTCGCTGCCGGGGCGCAATTCGTCCATCGGAAAGCTCAGCACGTCGGTGGGGCCAGGCTCGTCCATCCACTGCACGTGCAGCTGCTCGATCGCGGCCTCGTCGACGAGCACGATCGCGAGCTCGGCATCACGGTGAACGTTGAGGTGATCGAATGCGTGCAGCGCCAGCCGCTGCAGGCTGGCCTCATCGACCGGGATGCCCGACTCGTTGTTGATCTCGACGGCCATGCTCAGCGGCCTCCCGCTCCGGGTCGCGGACGACGGTTGGCGCGGTCGCGCGGGAGACCGCGTCGGCGCTCCTCGCGGTTCGCGCCGGCCGCGGGAGCAGGCAGCCCGTTCTCGCGCGCGTACTGCGCCGCCTGCTTCTCGGCGTCGTACTTCGTGTAGGCGTCGACGATGCGGCCGACGAGGCTGTGGCGCACGACGTCGTCGCTCGTGAGGCGGGCGAAGTGGATGTCGTCGATGTCATCGAGTACGCGCGTGACGAGCTGCAGACCGCTCGCGCCGGCGGGCAGGTCGATCTGCGTGATGTCGCCTGTGACAACGATCTTCGAGCCGAAACCCAGGCGGGTGAGGAACATCTTCATCTGCTCAGGGCTCGTGTTCTGCGCCTCGTCGAGCACGATGAACGCGTTGTTGAGCGTGCGGCCGCGCATGTAGGCAAGCGGTGCGACCTCGACGACGCCCGTCGTCAGCAGCTTGGGCACGAGCTCGGGGTCCATCATCTCGTTGAGCGCGTCGTAGAGCGGCCGCAAGTAGGGGTCGATCTTGTCGGTGAGACTGCCGGGCAAGAAGCCGAGCCGCTCGCCCGCTTCGACCGCGGGCCGCGTCAAGATGATGCGGTCGACCTCTTTGCGCTGCAGCGCCTGCACGGCCTTCGCCATAGCGAGGTAGGTCTTGCCCGTGCCGGCGGGGCCGATGCCGAAGACGATCGTGTTGAGATCGATGGCGTCGACGTAGGCCTTCTGGCCGAGGGTCTTGGGGCGGATGCTCTTGCCTCGGCTCGTCAAGATTGCCTGGCTCAGCACCTCGGCGGGGCTGCCGGCGCCCGCGTCGATGATGCGCGCCGAGCTCTGCACCTCGACGGGTTCGAGATCGCGGCCGCTGCGCACCATCGTGAGCAGTTCGTCGACAAGCGTGCGCGCGGCGGCGACCTGCACGGGGTCGCCTTCGAGCGTGATCTGGTTTCCCCGAACGTGCACGTCGACGAGCGGGTACTGGGTCTCGAGCGTGGTCAGCAGTCGGTCGTGGGGCCCGAGCAGTCGGACCATCGCGACGCCGTCGACCTCGAGCTGTTCGCGGGCGGGCGCGGTGCGCGCCGAATCGTCAGTGGGCAAGGGATCCTTCGGTCAAGCCTCCCGCGAGCACGTGAGCGTGCACGTGGAAGACGGTCTGCCCGGCATTCGCGCCGGTGTTGAAGACGAGCCTGAACTGGCCGTCGGCGTGCTCGTTGGCGAGCTGGTGCGCTGTCGCGACCACGTCGGCGAGCAGCGCGGGGTCGCCCGCGGCAAGCTCAGCGACATCGCGGTAGCGGGACGTCTTGGGCACCACGAGCAGGTGCACAGGAGCCTTCGGCGCGATGTCGCGAAAGGCGATCACGGTGTCGGTCTCATGCACGATGTCAGCCGGAGTCTCGCGCGCGATGATGCGCTCGAAGATCGACGGTTCGCTGGTGCTCATGCCCTCAGTCTAGAGCGGCTTGCTCACCAGCGCCCGAGGGCGGCAGAGAGCACAGCGATGGCCGCTGGCCCCGCCGTCGAGGTGCGCAACACTGTCGAACCGAGTCGCACTCGTCGAGCGCCCGCAGTCGTCAACGCCTCGAACTCTTCGGGCGCGATGCCACCCTCGGGGCCGACGACGAGCACAATGTCGTCGACACCCAGCGCTGCGGCGCCGAGCTCGGTGAGCGCGACGTCACCCTCAGGGTCGAGTACGAGCATCGTCGCCTGCGGCAGCCGGTCGACGAGCTGCTTCGTCGCGGCAACAGCCTCGACCTCGGGCAGCCACGGGCGCAGCGACTGCTTGCTGGCCTCGCGCGCGATCGTCGTCCAGCGCTCACGACCCTTGACCGCCTTCGCGGCATCCCACCGCGAGATGCTGCGCGCGGCCTGCCAGGGCACGACGACGTCGACTCCGAGCTCGGTCGCGGCCTGCACGGCGAGTTCGTCGCGATCGCCCTTGGCGAGCGCTTGCACGAGGTGGATGCGCGTCGCAGGCCGGGGCGTGCGCTCGACGTGCTCGACCTCGAGGGCGACCTCGGTCGATTCCGCACTCGACACCGTGCCGAGCACGACGAGGCCCGCGCCGTCGCCGAGCCGCAGGCGTTCGCCGGGGCGCACGCGCGAGACGGCGGCGGCGTGCCGAGCATCCGCCCCCCGTAGCCGCACGATCGCGCCGACCTCGCGACCCGCCTCGCTCAGTTGCGATGCGAGCGAGTCGTCGAGGTAGAAGTGCGCCATCTCGCGACTAGAGGTTCAGAAAGCGGTCGCGCAGCTTCGAGAAGATGCCCTGCTGGAAGGTCGCGAACTGCGGAGGCACGGGTCGGCGACTCGAGGCGAACTGCCTGATGAGCTCGGTCTCTTTGTTGTTAAGCCGCACCGGAGTCACGACCTGCACGCCGATCTTGAGGTCGCCGCGACCCGAGCCGCGCAAGCGGGTGATGCCCCGCTCTTTGATCGTGATGATCTCGGCGCTCTGCGTGCCCGGCTTGATCTCGACGGGTACGTCGCCGTCGAGCGCGGGCAGCGTGACGGTCGTGCCGAGAATGGCGTCGGCCATTTGCACCTCGACGGTGGCGAGCAGGTCGTCGCCGCTGCGGCTGAAGGTCTCGTGGGTTGCGACCTTGATCTCGAGGTAGAGGTCGCCGTTCGGGCCGCCCGCAGGGCCGACCTCGCCCTGACCGGGCAGCTGGATGCGCACGCCCGTGTCGACGCCTGCCGGAATATCGACGGGGATCGCTCGTCGCGCACGCACGCGGCCCTGGCCGGCGCAGGTCGGGCACGGGCTGGGGATCACCGTGCCGTAGCCGCGGCACGTGCCGCACGGGCTCGAGGTCATGACGTTGCCGAGCAGGCTGCGCACGGTGCGCTGGATCTGACCCGAGCCGCGGCAGATGTCGCAGGTCTGCGGCGAGGTGCCGGGCGAGCAGCACGAACCCTCGCACGTCGAGCACAGAATCGCCGTGTCGACCTCGATCTGACGGTTGGTGCCGAAGATGATCTCGTCGAGCTCGACCTCGACCCTCAGCAGGGCGTCTTGACCCCGCTCGCGACGGCTACGCGGGCCGCGCTGCTGCTGGCCACCGCCGAAGAAGGTCTCGAAGATGTCGCCGAAGCCCCCGAATCCGGATGCTCCCCCGAAGCCGCCCGAACCCCCCAGGTCGTACTGTTGCCGCTGCTGCGGGTCGCTCAACACGTCGTAGGCGTGCGTCACCTGCTTGAACCGCTCGGCCGCGTCGCTGCTCGGGTTGACGTCGGGATGCAACTCTCGAGCGAGTCGGCGGTAGGCCTTCTTGATCTCGTCGGCACTGGCCTGGCGGTCGAGCCCCAGCACCTCGTAATGGTCTGCCACTTATTCCTCACCGAGCAGGCGCGAGACGTAGCGGGCTACGGCGCGCACTGCTGCCATGTTGTTCGAGTAATCCATGCGGGTCGGCCCGAGCACGCCGAGCTTTGCCGAGCTGTCGCCGCCCATGCGGTACGCGCTCGTCACGACCGCAGTCTCTTTGAGCGCCTCATCGTTCTCGCGGCCGATGCGCGCCGAGACACCCTTCTCGTCGACCTGCATCTCGCTGAACAGCTTCAGCAGCGTCACTTGCTCTTCGAGTGCTTCGAGCACCGGGTACACACTGCCGACGAAATCGCCCTCGGTGCGCACGAGGTTCGCCGCCCCCGCCATGACGAGGCGGTCAGAGCGATGCGCATCCACGTGCCCCAGCAGCGCCTCGCCGATGACCGAGACGGTGGGGCGACGGTCGGGAGCGAATTGCTCGCTGAGGGATGCGGCGACGTCGGTCACGTCGGCCAGAGCGCGGCCGGCCAGCGTCGCGTTGAGCTTGGCCCGCAACTCGCCCACGAACACCTCGTCGGCCTCGATCGGCAGCTCGATGATGCGCTGATCGACCCGGCCGCCGTCGGTGATGAAGACCGTCATGAGGCGCGTCGCGCTCATCGGCACGAGCTCGATGTGCTGCACGCGGGCATTGCCGAGCGTGGGGTACTGCACGAGCGCGACCTGGTTCGTGAGATGCGAGAGCAGCCGCACGGTGCGCGCGAAGACGTCGTCGAGATCGACCGACTGGTCGAGGAACTGCTGAATGGCCTGGCGCTGCGCAGCGCTCAACGGCTTCAGGTCGGCGAACTGGTCGACGAACACCCGGTAGCCCTTGTCGGTCGGCACGCGCCCCGACGAGGTGTGTGGCGCCGCGATGAGCTCTTCTTCTTCGAGCAGGGCCATGTCGTTGCGGATGGTCGCTGCCGAGACGCCGAACTGGTGGCGGTCGACGATCGCCTTCGAGCCGACCGGCTCGCGCGAGGCCACGTAGTCGTGCACGATGGCCCGCAGCACGTGCAGAGCGCGATCAGAGACCATCGTCGACTCCCTCCGTCGCTTGGCACTCAGTCTTCCGGACTGCTAATTCTACCCCGCCACACTGTGACCCGGTCCTTGCCTGGCGGTGTCGCGCGCGCTAGGTTTGCCGCGTGCTCTCGCCGATGAGGGTGGTCTCTGCTCTGAGTCGGCGCGTCATGCACACGTGCTCCACCCCGGGAAACCCAGTCCGCACAAGGATCATCGAAAGGCAGCACCTATGACTGACCAGACCCCTCCCCCCGCCAGCCCGGCTCCGGCTGCTCCTCTGAGCGAGGCCGAAGACCGCCAGTGGGCGTCGTTCGCCCACCTCGGCGGAATCCTGGGCATTCTGCCCGCCCTGATCATCTTCCTGGTGTTCAAGGACCGCGGCGCGTTCACGCGCGGGGAGTCGAAAGAGGCCCTGAACTTCCAGATCACCGTCATCATCGCGTACATCGCGGTCAACGTGCTCAGCTGGATCATCGGCGCCGTCACCTTCGGCCTCGGTGCGCTGCTCGGCCTGCTGACCCCGCTCGTCTGGATCGGCGCGGTGATCTTCTCGATTCTCGGCTTCGTGAAGTCGAAGGACGGCAACGCGTACCGCTACCCGGTCTCGATCCGACTCGTCAAGTAGTCGTTTCACCAGGAGCACATTCGAGGGGCTCGGCCGACACGGCCGGGCCCCTCGGGTGTTTAATGGCCGCATGACCGATCAACCTCCTACCAACCCGTACGCCGCCACTCCGCAGCCCATGAGCCCTGCCGACGAAAAGCTGTGGGCGACGCTCGTGCACGTGGGCGGCATCTTCTTCGGCTTCATCCCGGCCCTCATCGGGTTCCTCGTGCTCGGCAACCGGGGGCCCTTCGTACGCGGGCACACCGCCACCGCGCTCAACTTTCAGCTGACGATGATCATCGCGGCCGCGATCGGCGCGATCACCTCGTGGCTCATCATCGGCATCTTCATCATCATCGCCGTGAGCATCGTCATCATCGTGCTCTCGATCATCGCGGCGATCGCGGCCAATCGCGGCGAGGCCTACCTCTACCCGCTGACGATCCCGTTCATCAAGTAGCCGTCAGTCGGGCAGCAGACGGCGCACGACGCCGTCGGCGAGCAGGCGCCCGCGCAGCGTGAGCACGATCGTGCCGCGCAGCGCGGGCCCCGGCTCGACGAGCTCATCCGCGATGAGGCCGGCGACTGCTCGGCGGCCGAGCGGGGTGAGAGCATCCGTCGACAGGCCCTCGCGCAGGCGCACCTCGAGCAGCACGCGTTCGGTGCGGCGCGACTCGTCGTCGAGGGTCTCGCGGCCCGCGGCTGGGCTCAGCCCGTGCGCGAGTCGGTCGGCATAGGCGGCAGGATGCTTGACGTTCCACCAGCGCACGCCGCCGATGTGGCTGTGCGCGCCGGGGCCGACGCCCCACCAGTCCTGCCCGGTCCAGTAGGCGCGGTTGTGGCGCGAGCGATGGTCGGGGGTGCGTGACCAGTTGCTCACTTCGTACCAGTCGTAGCCCGCGTCTCTCAGCCGCGCGTCGAGCACCTCGTAGAACAGCGCATGCAGGTCGTCGTCGACAGGCGGCACCTGACCGTGCGCAATCTGGCGGGCGAGCTTCGTGCCGGGCTCGACGATGAGCGCGTAGGCACTCACGTGGTCGGGCTCGGCCGCGAGCGCCGCATCGAGGCTGTGCTGCCAGTCGGCCTCGGTCTCACCCGGCGTGCCGTAGATGAGGTCGAGGCTCACGGCGAGCCCGGCGGCCTTTGCGGCCGCGACGACGCGCGGCACGTTTTCGGGGTCGTGCGTGCGCTCGAGCACCGCGAGCACGTGCGGCACGACCGACTGCATGCCGACGCTCACGCGCGTGAAGCCCGCGGCGGCGAGCCGCTCGAGGCCCGCCTCGTCGATCGAGTCGGGGTTCGCCTCGGTCGTGATCTCGGCCCCCTCGGCGATGCCCATGTGCTTGCGCACCGCGTCGAGCATGCGCGCGAGATCGCTCGTCGGCAGCAGCGTCGGAGTCCCGCCTCCGAAGAAGACCGTGCGGGCCGGGCGCGGCGACAGGCCGATCTCGTGCAGCACGCGCGCGGCGAGCTCGACCTCGGCGATCGCCTGGTCGGCGAAGTCGCTCTGCCTGACGCCGCGCACCTCGTCGGCCGTGTAGGTGTTGAAGTCGCAGTAGCCGCAGCGCACGCGGCAGAACGGCACGTGCAGGTACACCCCGAGGTCGCGCTGCTCGGCGCCCGCGAGCACGCTCGGCGGCAGCATCCCGTCGTCGGGCGCCGGGTCGGCGAGGGGTAGGGCGCTGGGCACGCCCCCATCCTCCCAGCCTCGCCCTCCACAATTCAGGAGTCGGGCTCGCCGACGCGGGCTGCGGATGCTCTGCCGGGCGTGTCGCGGCGTGGGAGCATCCCGAACTCCTGAATTGTGGAGATCGCCCCAGGCGGCGTCGAGCTCGGCACCGAAGACTCAGAGTGGAGACGATGAACCAGAAGGCAGAGCTACCCGACCGCATCGAGGTGCTCGTCGTGGGCGGCGGGCAAGCCGGCCTCGGCATGGGGTACCGGCTGCGCGAGGCCGGGGTGCCCTTCGTGATCGTCGATGATCGCGCTCGCACGGGCGACGTGTGGCGTGCTCGTTGGCGCAGCCTCGTGCTGTTCACTCCGCGCCGGTTTGCGGCGCTGCCGGGGCTGCCGCTGCCGTCGTCGACGGGCTATTACCCGACGCGCGAGCAGATGGCCGACTACCTCGAGCACTACGCCGCCGAGTTCGCGCTGCCGGTCGTGCGCGAGACTCGGGTCATCGCCATCACCCGCGCGGGCGACGAATTCGTCGCCGAGACGACGCGCGGCACCGTGCGGGCTCGCGCCGTCGTCATCGCGACGGGTCCGTTCCAGTACCCGCGCATTCCCCGCGTCGGCGCCAAGCTCGAGCTGAGCGTGGCGCAGCTGCACTCCAGCGCGTACACCTGCGCCGACGACCTGCCGCACGGCCGCATCGCCGTCGTCGGCGGCGGCAACTCCGCCGCGCAGCTCGCCGTCGAGCTCGCCGACAGCGACCGCGCACGCGACGTCACGATGATCGCGCCGCAGCAGCCCTGGTTCATTCCCGAGCGAATCCTCGGCCTTACGGTCTACTGGCCCCTGAAACTGCTGGGCATCTTGAGCTCGCCGGCCGACAGCCGCATCAGCGAGTACATTCATTCGCGCGGTGACGGAATCCTGGGCACCGAGGCGAAGCGCGCCGTGCGATCGGGTCGACTGCGTCTGCTCACGAGCCGCGTGGTGGATGCTCACGAGCGCTCGCTCGTGCTCGCCGACGGCACCCGACACGAAGTCGATGCGGTGCTCTGGGCGACGGGCTTTCGCACGCACTACCCGTTCATGCAGGTCGAGGGTGCGCTCACGGAGCACGGCGGGCCGCTGCACGAGGGCGGCGTCTCACCCGTCGACGGCCTCTACTGGCTCGGGCTCCCGTGGCAGCGTCGACTCGATTCGTCGATCATCCATGGCATCGCCGCCGACTCGGCCGACCTTCTCGCGCCGCTCGAGCGGCACCTCGGTCTGTTGCGCAGCGCTGCCTCTGACAGCATGGAACCGTGACCACCACCATCCTCTGGGACGTCGACGGAACCCTGCTGCTCAACAGCTACACGGGCGGCGGCGAGCTCTACCACACGGCGATCGAGCGCACCGTGGGCCGCGAGCTGCACCCGCCGCTGCCGCGCACGCACGGCAAGCCCGACGGGCTCATCCTCAGCGAGATCCTCGCCCACTTCGGCTTCGGCGACGAGTGGCACGAGCGCGCGCGGGCGACGCTCGACGAGCTCTCGATCGAGCGGCACCGCAGCGGCGACGCCCGCGAGACGGCACCGGGCGTGACGGATGCTCTGCGCGCCGTCGCCGCGCGCGGCTGGCACAACGCGCTGCTGACGGGCAACTCGCTCGTGCGCGCTCGCGTGAAGCTCGAGGGCGCCGGGCTCGGGCCCGAGTGGTTCGACTGGGAGCGTTCGTTTTTCGGCTCGACGGCCCGCGACCGCAGCGAGATCACCCGCGCGGCGCGCGAGGCGCTGCCCGGCGAGACCCTCGTGATCATCGGCGACACCCCGCGCGACGACGAGGCCGCGGCCGCCGCGGGCATGCCCTTCATCGGCGTCGCGACGGGCGTCTTTACCGTCGACGACCTGCGTGAGACGGGCGCGGTGCTCGTCGTCGCCGATCTCGCCCAGTCGCTCGATGAGGTGCTCGCAGCGATCGAGCCGCTCTAGCTGACGAGCGCGACCCCTTGCACGAACCAGATCTGGTTCATGCGGAACACCATGACGGCGACGGCGAGGCTCGCGACACCCATGACCACGGTCGCCCAGCGCGAGCGGTCGACGAGCGCCCAGGCGATCGCGGCAACCTGCAGCACGAGGGCGACGACGAGGTAGATCCACCACTCGACGAGGTCGCCCGTCGGCTCGTTGCCGACGAACGGCGCGACGAGGCCGATGACGATCTGCACGATGAGCACGAGCGCCACGGCGGCGGTGGGCAGCACGCTGTAGTCGTCGGGTTTGCGGCCGATGCCGCCGAGCACGAGGGCGGCGACGCCGGCGACGACGCTGACGATGATGGCGATCGTGGTGAACCACTCGATCACGGTGCTGCCTCCTGGGCGCTGTCGTTCGGGAACCCGACCAGCGTACGACCGCGGCCCTCACGCACGCTGATGAGGGCGACGAGGCGGTCGGGATGCGCGCCACCCGCACCCCGCTCGATCGCGGCGACCGGCTCGGCGTCGGGCTGCGCGGGCAGGGCGAGCAGCTTGCCGTGCCCGAGGTCGCGGGCCCGCGCGGCATCGACCTCGAGCACCGGGAACAGCTGCGCGGCGACCTCGGCAGGGCTCGCGAGCAGGCTGGCACCCTGCTCGGCCAGCTCGTCGAGACTCACGGCGTCAGCCACGTCGAACGGCCCGACGCGCGTGCGCCGCAGCGCCGTCAGGTGCCCGCCGATACCGAGTGCCGTGCCGAGGTCGCGCGCGAGGGCGCGGATGTAGGTGCCCGAGCTGCAGTCGATGCGAGCATCCACCTCGATCGCGGTCGCGGTGCGTCGCACGGCCAGCGCCTCGAACGCGCTGATCGTGACGCGGCGCGACGCGAGCTCGACCTCTTCGCCCGCGCGCACGCGGTCGTAGGCGCGCTTGCCGTCGACCTTGATCGCGCTCACTGAACTGGGTCGCTGGTCGATCTCACCCGTGAGGGCGCGGATGCCCGCCACGAGCGCGTCGTCGGTCACTGCCGCGATCGCCGCGGGCTCGGCCGTGCTGACAACCTCACCTTCAGCGTCGTCGCTCGTCGTCGCGGCGCCCAGCCGCATGGTCGTCTCATACGTCTTGTCGAGGCCGACCAGGTAGGTGAGCAGGCGCGTGGCCGGGCCGACTCCGAGTGTGAGCAGGCCCGTCGCCATCGGGTCGAGGGTGCCGGCGTGGCCGACCTTGCGGGTGTTGAGCGCGCGGCGCGCACGCGCGACGACGTCGTGGCTCGTGAGACCCTGCGGCTTGTCGACGAGCAGCAGTCCGGTGGTCATGGCCTCCACGCTAGCGGGCGCGGGCGACGGCGGTCGTACGGCTGCCGCGCCTAGGCTGGCGAGCATGCGCATGGCGGTCATCGGAGCGGGCGCGGTCGGCGGCCTCGTGGCCGCACTGGCCGCGCGCGCGGGGCACGAGGTGCTCGTGACCGCGCGCGGCGAGCATGCCGAAGCGATCGCCTCCGCCGGGCTGCACGTCGACGGCGGATGGGGCGAGTGGGTGGCCGCGGTCGAGCTCGTCGAGAGCATCCCGAA
Organism: Microcella sp.; assembly: GCF_019739195.1. Lineage (NCBI taxonomy): Bacteria > Bacillati > Actinomycetota > Actinomycetes > Micrococcales > Microbacteriaceae > Microcella > Microcella sp. Next base: position 347,972 of record NZ_JAHHDS010000003.1, read on the forward strand.
CCGCGCCCTCGACCTGCTCGTGCTCGCCACGAAGGCGCACGACTCCGCGACCGCCCTCGAGGGGTGGGGCCCTCATGACGGCACGCCCGTTCTCGTGCTGCAGAACGGCCTGGGCGGCGAAGATGCCGTGCGGGATGCCCTGCCGCACTCCCCCGTCGCGATCGGCCTCGCGCTCTTCGCCGTCAGCCTCACGGCCCCGGGGCACGTCACCGTCACGGGCCCCAACGGCCTCACATTCGGCGGTGACGCGGCCGCCGTGGCGGTCGCCGAGCCCCTGCTGCGTGAGGTGCTGCCCGCTGAGATCGTGCTCGCCGAGAACATCCGCGGCGCCCAGTGGACCAAGCTGCTCATCAATCAGGTCAACGCCTTGCCCGCCATCACGGGCCTCAGTGTGCAGCAGACCATCGCCCATCCGGGTCTGCGCGATGTGCTCGCGCGCGCGATGGTCGAGACGGTGCGGGTCGGTACCGCGGCCGGCGCCCGCTGGGGCCGCATCGGGGCGGTGGATGCCGATGCCGTCGCCGCCGTGCGCGCGGGCGGCACTCCCGCTGCCGAGCATCTCGCTCAGCACCTCGCCGCCGGAATGGGCGACGTGCCCAACCCGGCCTCGATGCTGCAGAGCATTCGCCGCGGCCGCACGACCGAAGTCGAGGCGATCAACGGCGCCGTCGTCGCCCTCGGCACGCAGCACGGCGTCCGCACCCGGGTGAACGCCGCGCTCGTCGCCCTCGTGCACGCCGTCGAGCGCTCAGGCGAGCACCTCGCGCCCGCCGAGCTCGCGGCGAGCATCCCTCCCCTCTGATCTCCACAATTCAGGAGTCAGCGCAGCGCCAGTTGCCCGACACGCCGCAAGAGCGCTCTACTCGCCCACCTCGTGTCGCGTTCTCCTGAATTGTGGAGACGACACGGGGTGGCTCCCCATCCGAAGTTGTGGAAGCGCGCAGCTAGAGCATCGACTTGGTGTGCCAGACGGTCTTCGTCTCGACGAAGGCGGTGATGCGCTCGAGCGCGGGGCGCGGGATGCCCGCCACGGGCGCCACGACGCGCTTGAGCGTCTCGGCCGCCGCGAGCTGCAGATCGACCCAGCTCTCGCCCTTCGCGCCCTCGAGCGAGCCGGCCCCCGTGAGGTCGAGCGCGTTGACGTCGGCGTGTGCGGCGAGCCACGGCATGATCTCGGCCGCGGATCCGGTGAGCATGTTGATGACTCCCCCGGGCACGTCTGAAGTCGCGAGCACCTCGCTCAGCGAGATCGCCGAGAGCGGTGCGGCCTCATCAGCCACGACGACGACGGTGTTGCCACTCACGACGATCGGCGCGATCACCGAGACGAGCCCGAGCAGCGAGCCGCTCGCCACACCCTGCGGCGCGACCGCGGCGACGACGCCCGTCGGCTCGGGCACCGAGAGGTTGAAGTACGGCCCCGAGACGGGGTTCGCGTTGCCCGCCACCTGCGCGTACTTGTCGGCCCAGCCGGCGTACCAGACCCACACGTCGATCGCCGTGTCGACCTGCGCAGAGGCCTGCGCAGCCGTCACACCCTCGGACGACTGAATCTCGTCGACGAACTGCGCCCGCCGCCCCTCGAGCAGCTCGGCGATGCGGTAGATGACCTGGCCACGGTTGTAGGCCGTGGCGCCCGCCCAGCCGCAGACTGCGGCACGCGCGGCGACGACCGCATCGCGGGCATCCTTGCGCGAGGCCTTCGCGGCATTGGCGAGAAAGTCGCCCTTCGCCGAGACGACCTCGTAGGTGCGGCCGCTCTCGCTGCGCGGAAACTTGCCGCCGATGTAGAGCTTGTACGTCTTGGGAACGGTGAGCCGGCTCACTTCGCGACCGCCTTTCGGGTCTGCTTGGGCTTTCGAGTAGCGCGCTTAGCGTCAGCAGGGGGCGTGGATGCTGCGCTCAACGCGGCCGGAGCATCCCACCCGCTCGCCTCAAGGTAGGCAGCCAGCCCGTGGCGACCACCCTCGCGGCCGTAGCCCGACTCTTTGTAGCCGCCGAACGGCGACGCGGGGTCGAAGCGGTTGAAGGTGTTGGCCCACACGACGCCCGCCTTGAGCTGGTCGACGAGGGCGAGCATGCGGCTGCCCTTCTCCGTCCAGATGCCGGCCGAGAGGCCGTAGGGCGTGTTGTTCGCCTTCGTGATCGCCTCGGCGGGCGTGCGGAACGTCAGCACCGACAGCACGGGGCCGAAGATCTCTTCGCGCGCGATCGCGTGTGCGGCGCTGACCTTCGTGAAGATCGTCGGCGCGAACCAGAAGCCCTTGTCGGGAATGCGGCAGTCGGCCGTCCAGCGCTCGGCACCCTCGTTCTCGCCGGTGTCGCTCAGCGTGCGGATGCGCTCGAGCTGCGCGGCCGAGTTGATCGCGCCGATGTCGGTGTTCTTGTCGAGCGGGTCGCCCATGCGCAGGGTCGACAGCCGCGCCTTGAGGCGGTCGATGACCTCGTCGTGCACGTTCTCCTGCACGAGCAGGCGCGAGCCCGCGCAGCATACATGACCCTGGTTGAAGAAGATGCCGTTGACGATGCCCTCAATCGCCTGATCCATCGGCGCGTCGTCGAAGACGATGTTGGCGGCTTTGCCGCCGAGCTCGAGCGTGAGGCGCTTCTGGGTTCCGGCGACCTGGCGCGCGATCATCCGGCCGACGTTCGTCGACCCCGTGAAGGCGACCTTGTTGACGTCGTCGTGGGTCACGAGCGCCTGGCCGGTCGGGCCGGGGCCCGTCACGATGTTGACGACGCCGGCTGGCAGGTCGGCCTGCTGCAGAATCTCGGCGAAGAGCATCGCCGTGAGCGAGGTCGTCTCGGCGGGCTTGATGACGACGGTGTTGCCCGCGGCGAGAGCCGGAGCGATCTTCCACGCGAGCATGAGCAGCGGGAAGTTCCACGGAATAACCTGGGCCGCAACGCCGAGCGCGCGCGGGTTCGGACCCAAACCGGCGTGCTCGAGCTTGTCGGCCCAGCCCGCGTAGTAGAAGAACCACGCGGCGACGAGCGGCACGTCAACGTCGCGCGTCTCGCGAATCGGCTTGCCGTTGTCGAGGCTCTCGGCCACGGCGAGCTCGCGCGCGCGCTCTTGCACGAGCCGCGCGATGCGGAACAGGTACTTGCCCCGGTCGCTGCCCGACATGCGCGACCAGACGGTCTCGTAGGCCCGTCGCGCAGCGCGAACAGCCGTGTCGACATCGCCGGCCGTGGCCTGCGCGATGCTCGCGATGACCTCTTCGGTCGCGGGCGAGATCGTGTCGAACACGTCGCCGTGACCGTCAACGAATTCGCCGTCGATGAAGAGGCCGTACTGCGCCTTGAGGTTCAGGATGCTGGGCGACTCAGGGGCCGCCGCATATTCGAGAAAGGCCATGATCTAGTCCACCGTCACGTAGTCGGGGCCACTGTAGTGACCGGTTCGCATCTTCTGGCGCTGCAGCAGCACGTCGTTGACGAGGCTCGAGGCGCCGAACCGCCACAGGTGCGGCGTGAGCCACTCTTCGCCCACGGTCTCGGCGACCGTCACGAGGTAGCGCACGGCGTCTTTCGACGAGCGGATGCCGCCCGCCGGCTTCATGCCCACCTTCTCGCCCGTGAGGCGGTGCCAGTCGCGAATCACTTCGAGCATGAGCAGCGTGACGGGCAGCGTCGCCGCGGGGCTCACCTTGCCCGTCGAGGTCTTGATGAAGTCGGCACCGGCGAGAATCGCGAGCCAGGATGCCCTCCGCACGTTGTCGTAGGTCTGCAGCTCGCCGGTCTCGAGAATGACCTTGAGGTGCGCTGCAGTGCCGTCGGGTCGCGCGCACGCCTCTTTCACGGCGACGATCTGGTCGAACACGACGCCGTACTGGCCGCTGAGGAAGGCCCCGCGGTCGATGACCATGTCGATCTCATCGGCGCCGGCAGCGACAGCCTCGCGCGTGTCGGCGAGCTTGATGGCGAGGCTCGCGCGCCCCGAGGGGAACGCCGTGGCGACGGCCGCCACGCTCACGAGCCCCTGGTCGGGGTCGCCGTGCCGGGCGCCGAGCGCCTCGACCGCGTAGGGCACCATGTCGCCGTAGACGCACACCGCGGCGACGCTCGGCGTCGTCAGGTCGGTGGCGTCGGGCGTGATGGCCTTGGCGACGAGCGAGCGCACCTTGCCGGGGGTGTCAGCACCCTCGAGCGTCGTCAAGTCGCAGGTGCGGATGATCGTGTCGAGGGCCCACGCCTTCGACGTGGTCTTGATCGATCGGGTGCTGAGGCCCGCGGCGCGCTGCTCGAGGCCCACGGCGTCGACACCGCTGAGCCCTTCGAGGTGCAGCCGCAGCGCGGTCTCAGTGAGGTCGCCGCCGAGCAGACGCTCGGCGCGATCCGTCGGTGCGAGACCGACGGGCTGGGTGATGGTCATGAGGCGTCCTCTCGGGAGGCGGTGGTGGCGAGGTCGAGGTCGTGCGTGTCATCGGGGTGTCCGAGCAGGGCCCGCGCGGTGTGCTCGTCGGTCACGAGCACCGAGCAGAGGCCGTGCGTCACGATCGCGCGGGCGACCGCGTGTTTGGGCTCACCGCCGATCACGAGAATGCTCGTACTCGAGGCGCGCAGCTCTTCGAGGCCGAGGCCGAGCGTGCGAGCATCCAGTTCGGGGTCGGCGATCGTGCCGTCAGCCGTGATGTAGCGACCGATGACATCGCCCACGGCGCCGCGCTCGACGAGCCGTGTGATGTCGGCGGGCGTGAGGTAGCCGCTGTCGACGTGCACCGAGCTCGTGTCGGCGACGCCCGCGCTGTACAGGTAGGCGCTCGCTCCGCGCGCCATCTGCACGACGCCGCTCACGGTGCGGTCGCCTTCGATCGCGCGTTTGGTCTCGAGCCGCTCGAGAATGGCGGGGGTCGGCAGCAGAGTTGCCTGGCCGCCCGCCTTCTGCGCGATCATGACGGCCGTGCTCGCGGCGTTGCCGGGGCGCTTGCTGAGGCTCACGCCGCCGTTGATCTGTACGACGTTGACGCCCGTCGACCAGCCGACCGGCAGGGCCTCGGCCACCTGGTGCAGCGTGCGGCCCCAGCTGACGCCGAGCAGGCGCGGCACCGGTCGGTGGCTCACGAGGTAGTCGGCGGCGGCTTCTGAGACGCGCGCCTGCAGCTCGACCTCGTCGACCGGAGCGGGCACGACGACCGCATCGTTGAGGGCGAAACGCGCCGTCAGCTCGCGTTCGAGGGCGAGTCGGCGGGCGCGCGGGTGCACGATCTCGATGCGGATGATGCCGCGCTCGCGCGCCTGAGCGAGCAGCCGGCCGACCTTCCAGCGAGTGACGCGCAAGATTGCACCGATCTCGTCTTGCGTCTTGTTCTCTTCGTAGTAGAGCTCGGCGGCGCGCACAGCGAGCAGCTCATTGGCTGCGGCGGTGTCGACGGGCACCATGAGGGGCTCCCCTGCGGTCGTGGGCGTGCGGTCTCTTCAGGCTAGGCGGGCAGAGTGCGCGCATCAACAAATGTTGCGGTTGTGCTCAGATGAGCAGACCGACGCGCAGTGCGCCTTGACCCGCATCGAGCGGGGGAACACGCTCGGTACGCTGGCGATGACATCGAGCGAGCATCCGTCGCCGCTCTCTGCGCGGAAGGAACCCTGTGACCGACTACGCCCTCGCCGTCGACCTCGGCGGCACGAAGGTCGAGGCCGCGCTCGTCGATGCTCAGGGTTCTGTGCTGGCCGAGTCTCGGCATCGCCGCCCGACCGGCGCTTCGTCGACCTCGCCGCAGCTCGAGACCGCCGTGACCGAGGCGGTGCGGGATGCCCTCGCGGCGCTGCCCGCCGACGCGACCCTGCTCGGCGCCGGCATCGGCAGTGCGGGCCCCATTGCCGGCACGACCGGCAACGTGTCTCCGCTCAACCTCGCGGCCTGGCGCGACTACCCGCTCGGCGATCTGGTCGCGCAGCAGGTGCCCGGGCTGCCCGTGACCCTGCGGATGGACGGCATCTGCATCGCCCTGGCCGAGGTGTGGCTCGGCGCGGCGCAAGGCGAGTCGAACGTCATGGGCATGATCGTCTCGACCGGTGTCGGCGGCGGGCTCATTCTCGGCGACCGCGTCATTGCGGGGCCGACCGGCAACGCCGGGCACATCGGGCACGTCGCGGTGACGGGCCATGACGCGCTCTGCGCGTGCGGCGCGCGCGGCTGCCTCGAAGCGGTCGCCTCGGGCCCGCGCACGGTCACGTGGGCGCGCGAACACGGTTTCGCGGGCGAGACGGGCGAGCAGCTCGCCGAGGCTGCTCGTGCCGGTGATAGGACGGCGCGTGACGCGATCGAGCGCTCAGCCACGGCGGTCGGGCGCGCGATCGCCAGCGCGGGCGCCCTCGTCGACCTCGACGTCGTCGCGATCGGCGGCGGCTTCAGCCACGTGAGCGACGACTACATCGACCTCGTGCAGGCCGCCGTGCGCGCGCACAGCGACTTCGGTTTCGTCACGAAGACGCGCGTCGTGGCCTCGGGCCTGAGCGGCGAAGGCCCGCTCATCGGCGCCGCGGCGCTCGTGCACCGCGCCGACTTGCTCGGCTGAGCGGGCTACGGCTGCAGCGCGCCGCCGAGGTCGTCTTCGACCCGGTCGCCGCGCGCGAGCAGCGGAATCGCGGGCACGGTCAGCGCGACGATGACGAGCAGCACGACGAGGCTCGGCACCCACGAGCCGGTGAGCTCGTGCAGCGCGCCGAGGGCGAGTGGGCTGATCGCCGCGATGGCGTAGCCGACGGTCTGCACGAATCCGCTGACGTTGGCGGCGTTCGTCGCTGACGCGGTGCGCAGCGAGAAGAGCGCGAGGCACATCGGAAAGGTGATCTGCCCCAGCCCGATCGCGGCGACCCAGATCACGGGTGCGAGGGCAGGCGCGAGCAGCAATCCTCCGTAGCCGAGCCCGAAGAGCATCATCGACGTGAGCAGAAGGGGCGTCGGCGTGCGCAGCCGCGCGGTCAGCACGGGCGCGACGAGCGCGAGCGGCATGCCGAGAATGGCGAAGAGGGCGAGCAACGAGCCGGCTTCGGCCGCTGTGACGCCCGCGATGTCTTGCAGAATCACGGGCAGTAGCCCGAACGTCACGTAGGCCGAGATGCTCGAGACCGTGAAGGGAATCGTGATGCCCCACACCGTGCGCGACCGGGCCAGTTGCGCGAAGCGGTGGGTGTCGGGCTCGGTGATGTCGTCGGCCGCTTCGCCCCGCGCCGTCGCGGCTTTCGCGGCGGCGGCGCTGCGGGCTGCGCGCACGACGAGCAGCACCCACGGCACGACGGCGACCAGCACGACGAGCGCCCAGGTCGCGAGTGACAAGCGCCAGCCAGACTCGTCGGCGATCGGCACGGCGAGCAGCGGTGGCAGTGCCGACATGGTCGCCATGATCGTGGCGTAGGCGGCCGTCATCGGTCCGATCGAACCGGGCGTGAAGCGCTTGACGGCCGAGGGCAGCAGCACGTTGCCGAACCCTGCGCCGAGCAGTACGAGCAGGCTGCCGAGCACGAGCACGATGAAGTCGGGAGCCGCGGCGCGCACGAGGTGGCCTGAGATCATGACCCCGATGGCGAGCAGCAGGGCCCGCTCGAGGCCGATGCGATGCCCGACGGCCGGTGCCGTGAGTCCGGCGATCGCGAAACCGATGGGCGGCAGCATGCCCAGCACGCCGAGCGCCGTTGCCGAGAGCGCGATGTCAGAGTCGATGAGTGGCGCGAGCGGCGAGAGTGCCCCCACCGGCAGGCGCAGAGTCGCGGCGATGAGCACGATACCGGCGATGCCGAGAGCGACGCCTCCGCGGCGGCTGATCGGGGCGTCGGTCACTGACCCAGCCTAGGGTTCGGCCCGCCTGCTCTCGGCCACGGTGCGCTCGCGCCGCCTACAGTGGAGCAGTGACCGACTGGGCCCGCTTCCTTCCCTTGAGCAACCGCGACCGCGGCGACGAATCGAGCGTGAGTCGTAACTGGTCGCGCGCGACGAGCGGCATGCTGCTGGGCCTCGCCGCGGTGCTGGATGCCCGCCCCGAGGTGCTTGATCAGCCGACCCTCCGGCCCGATGTCTCGGTTGCCGCGGCCACGCGCGAGCTGCTCGCGCAGCTGCGCTCGACCCGCTGGCAGCGCGCGGCAGCCCGCATCGGCGCGGTCGAGTCGGCGAACCCCGACGTCGAGGCGCTCACCAATGCCGAGCTCGCCGACGCCGTGCAGGCCGAAGCGATCGCGCGTTCCGCTGCCCGAGCTCGCACCTCGGTGCGCGAGCTCGGCGCCGTGCTCGTGCTCGCGCTCGACCTGCGCGCCTCGATCGGCGCCGCGATCGAGGTCGACCCCTTCGTGAGCGGAGCCGTCGCTCTCGATCTGGCCGTGCGCATGCGCAACCCCCGACGGGCGGTCGTCACGGCGCGCACCCTCGTTGCCGTCGACGGAGAGTGGCAGGTAGGCCGCGGGCCGGCACTGCCCGCCACGGCCGCGTCGATCGTGCTGTTCCTCGCAGGCCGGGGCGGTGTGCCGACGACCGTCGAACACGACGACGGGCCGAGTTCACCCAACGACTAAGTCGGGGCGGGCAGCCCCAGCACGTCGCGGATGCGCAGCTCGTCGGCACCCATCTGCGCGGCAAGAGCATCCGCCGACGGAAACTTGTGCATGGGCCTGATGTACTCGATGAACTCGAGCTCGACGACCTGGTCGTAGAGGTCGAGGTGCACATCGATCGCGTGGGCCTCGACGGTCTTCTCGGGCACGTCACCGAACGTCGGGTTGTTGCCGATCGAGACCGCGGCGCCGTAGCGGTCACCGCCCACGTGTAGCCAGCACGCGTAGACGCCGTCGGCGGGAATGTAGCCCTCGGCATCGTGGGCGAGGTTCGCGGTCGGGTAGCCGAGGTCGCGGCCGCGCTGGTGGCCGTGCACGACGAGCGAGCGGATGCGGTGCGGTCGACCCAGTGCCTCGGTCGCCTCGGTCGTGAGCCCGGTCGCGAGCATGCCGCGGATGCCGGTGGAGGAGATGCGCGTGCCGTCATGCTCGCACACGTCGTCGACGAGGGCGACCGCGAACCCGCCGCGCTCGCCCGCTGACCGCAACGAGTCGACCGTGCCCGAGCCGTGAGCGCCGTAGCGGAAGTCGGCGCCGACGAGCACGACCTCGGCACTCAGGCCGGCGACAAGCACCTGCGCAACGAAGTCATCAGCTGTCAGTGCCGCGAACTCGGGGGTGAAGGGCAGAACCACGACGATGTCGACGCCCGCTTCGAGCAGCGCTTCGGTCTTCTGCTCGACGCTGAGCAGAGGCTCGGGGGCGGTCTCGGGGCTCAACACCGAGGCGGGGTGTCGGTCGAACGTGACGACGACTGTGCGCCGCCCTTGGGCTTCGCTCGCGAGGCGCTCGAGCACGGCGCGATGGCCACGGTGCACGCCGTCGAACTTGCCGATCGTGACGGCGCTCGGGCGACCATCGCGGGGCAGGTTCTCGATGCCGAGCACGAGCTGGCCAGTCATGCGAGCACCTGCGTGCGAGCATCCGTCGCCCGCGCCCTCGCGACGCGGCGCAGCCATAGCAGGCCGAGCACCGGCAGCACGAGCGGGATGAAGGCGTAGCCGCGGCCGAAGAGGCTCCAGACGGTGTCGTCGGGAAAGAGTTCGGGGTCGATGAGGCTCAGCGTGCCGACGACGATCACGCCGACGAGCTCGAAGACGATCGCGATCACGGCGATGCGGAACCACACGGCACCCCGCGCGACGAGCGCGACGGTCGCGATGACGTAGACGACCGCGGCGAGCGCCGAGAGGCTGTAGGCAAGCGGCGCCTCGTCGAATTTGGTGATGATCTGATACGTCGAGCGGCCGATCGCGGCGAGCGCGAGAATGCCGTACACGGCAATCAGCACGCGGCCGATGCCGGCGCTCGTCGGGCGCAGTTCTTCGCTCACCGTGTCAGCCTAAGTCAGGCTGGCTGAGCAGAGATCGGGCCCATGAGCGCGCGCAGAAACCGTCGCGCAATCATCGTGCGGGCCAGTAGCAGTCCGGGCAGCAGCGGCCAGGCCCACCAGGAGGCGGGCCGCGCGAAACTGCGCACGGTGAGCCACACCGAGCCATCGTCGGTCTGCTCGAGCGTGAACGATTCTTCGCCCGAGAACGGATGCCCGGGCAGGGTTCCGACCGCGTACATGACGCGCCCCTCGTCGACCTCGAGCAGCACGACCCGGGTCGGCAGCGGCAACCAGATGCTGCGCCGCACCTCGAGGCCGACCACGATGATGTCGCCCGCGCGCAGATGCCGCGCGCCACTGCCCGTGTAGACCTCGTCGACCGCACCGACCTGGGCGGGCTCGGCAGGCTCGCCCTGCTCGTCGAACTCGACGGGCTGGTACTCGCGCTCGGCGTCGGCCGCCGAGACGGGCGTGATGCGCACGCCCATGCCTGCACCGCGGTAGACGCCGCCCGTCAGCAGCTCGTCGACCGCGTAGGCCCACCGGTCGTCGCCGTGGCCGATGCGTCCGCGTAGCTCGAGCGGCCGGTAGCCGGCGGGCGGATACTGCATCAGATCGGGCGCCTGGCTCGCGCCGACGGCGGCGTATGTCACCGCTTGCTGCTGGCGCGCGTCATCGCGATCAGTGCTCACATGTTCCAGCGTACGGCGAACGCGGGCGCCAAGCCGCCGCGAGGTGTGGTTCATCGGCGGACTCGTGAATCCAAGGAACTATGTGAGCGAAGTCACCGCACTTTCCTTGCATTCACGAGTCCGCCGCGAGACGGTCAGGGTCTCGAGGCGTCTCTCAAGCGCCGAGGTGCTCGCTCAGCGCTTCGACGATGAGCGCGTGGTCGACTTCTTGCGGCTGCCCCGAGACGGCGATCGTGCCGACGACTCCGACCCCGCGAATCGTCAGCGGAAAGCCCCCGCCGTGGCCGGCGAACTGCAAAGGGTCGATCCAGGGAGCCTCTTCGAAGGTCGATCCCCCGCGTCGCGCCTGCAGGCCCACCAGGTAACTCGACGTGCCGAACTCGCGCACCGTGCGCTTCTTGCGCTCGATCCAGGCACCGTTGTGCGCCGACGTGCCCGGCAGCGCGCAGTGGAACAGCCGCTGCTCGCCCAGTGCGATGTCAATCGTGATGGCGAGAGCCCGCTCGAGGCCGAGGGCACGCAGCCGAGAGCCCAGCATCCACGCGTCCTCTGCGCTGAACGTGGAGAACTGCAGGCGCTGCTCCTGCTCGACGACTTCGGCGATGCGGGCGTCGAGCTCGGCGCGATCGACGTCGGTCACTTCTTCTTGACCTCGACGTCGCCCGAGAGCGCGGCGATGAAGGCCTCTTGCGGCACTTCGACGCGACCCACCATCTTCATGCGCTTCTTGCCCTCTTTCTGCTTCTCGAGCAGCTTGCGCTTTCGGGTGATGTCACCGCCGTAGCACTTGGCGAGCACGTCTTTGCGCATCGCGCTGATCGACTCGCGCGCGATGATGCGGGCGCCGATCGCGGCCTGAATCGGCACCTCGAACTGCTGGCGCGGGATGAGCTTCTTGAGGCGCTCGGTCATGAGCACGCCATAGGCGTAGGCCTTCTCGCGGTGCACGATCGCGCTGAACGCGTCGACAGCCTCGCCCTGCAGCAGAATGTCGACCTTGACGAGGTCGGCCTCTTGATCGCCCGCGGGCTCGTAGTCGAGGCTCGCATAACCGGCCGTCTTGCTCTTCAGGTGATCGAAGAAGTCGAAGACGATCTCGCCGAGGGGCATCGTGTACTTGATCTCGACGCGGTCTTCGCCGAGATAGTCCATGCCGATGAGCGTGCCGCGTCGGCTCTGGCAGAGCTCCATGATCGTGCCGACGTAGTCTTTCGGCGCCAAGATCGCGGCGCGCACCATCGGCTCGGTCACGGTGGCGATCTTGCCGCCGGTCGGAAACTCGCTCGGGTTCGTCACGACGAAGTGCTTCTTGTCGTCGGTCACCACCTCGTAGGTCACGCTCGGCGCCGTCGAGATGAGGTCGAGGCTGAACTCGCGCTCGAGCCGCTCGGTAACGATCTCGAGGTGCAAGAGCCCCAAGAACCCGCAGCGGAAGCCGAAGCCCAGCGCCACCGACGTCTCGGGCTCGTAGTTGAGGCTCGCGTCAGACAGCTTCAGCTTGTCGAGCGCCTCACGCAGCACCGGGTAGTCGCTGCCGTCGATCGGGTAGAGCCCCGAGAACACCATGGGCTTCGGGTCGGTGTAGCCCGCGAGCGCCGTCGACGCGGGCTTCTGCGCGTTGGTGACCGTGTCGCCCACCTTCGACTGGCGCACGTCTTTCACTCCGGTGATGAGGTAGCCGACCTCTCCGACCCCCAGGCCCTTGCTGGGAGTGGGCTCGGGCGAGCTGACGCCGATCTCGAGCAACTCGTGGGTCGCCCGCGTCGACATCATCTGGATGCGCTCGCGCGGGCTGAGGCGGCCATCCACCATGCGCACATAGGTGACCACGCCGCGGTACGAGTCGTACACCGAGTCGAAGATCATCGCGCGGGCCGGGGCGTTAGGGTCGCCCGTCGGCGCCGGAATCTGCCGCACGACCTCGTCGAGCAGGTCTTCGACGCCCATGCCCGTCTTGCCGCTCACTCGCAGCACGTCGTCGGGGTCGCCGCCGATGAGCCCGGCGAGCTCTCGCGCATACTTCTCGGGGTCGGCTGCCGGCAGGTCGATCTTGTTGAGCACCGGGATGATCGTCAGGTCGTTCTCGAGCGCCAGGTAGAGGTTCGCCAGCGTCTGGGCCTCGATGCCCTGCGCCGCATCGACGAGCAGAATCGCGCCTTCGCAAGCGGCGAGGCTGCGGCTCACCTCGTAGGTGAAGTCGACGTGGCCGGGCGTGTCGATCATGTTGAGCGCGTAGGTGACGGGCTTGCCGCCCTCCTCCGGAGCAAGCGCCCACGGCATGCGCACTGCCTGGCTCTTGATGGTGATGCCGCGCTCGCGCTCGATGTCCATGCGGTCGAGATACTGCGCGCGCATGTCGCGGTCGCTGACGACACCCGTGATGCCGAGCATGCGGTCGGCAAGGGTCGATTTGCCGTGGTCGATGTGCGCGATGATGCAGAAATTGCGAATCAGCGTCGGGTCGGTCGCGGCAGGGGCGAGGGCGGTGGAGGCGCGGGGAGACATTGCCGCCCATTCTCCCACGACGCGAGTGGCCGATGACACACAGCACCTGGTAACGTAAGCGGTTGGCTTGCGTGTCAGAAAGCCCTCTCTCTTTCGACACGGAATGCGGCTGGGACCAGTTCGCCTCGCATCTTCACGTTCGGATGCGCGCAACCCCCACCCCGGCCGCCTCACTCACACCGTTCCTGAAGAAGAAAGCACACACGTGGCAAACATCAAGTCGCAGATCAAGCGCATCAAGACCAACCTCAAGGCGCAAGAGCGCAACAAGGCTGTCAAGAGCGAGCTCAAGACGGCGATCCGCCGCACGAACGAGGCCGTCGCCGCTGGCGACAAGGCCACGGCCGAAGCCGCCCTCAAGACGGCGACCAAGAAGCTCGACAAGGCCGTCAGCAAGGGCGTCATTCACGAGAACCAGGCGGCGAACCGCAAGTCGTCGATCGCCAAGAAGGTCGCCGCGCTCTAGCAGCCACCCGCTTCACCCGAACGACCCGTCGGCTCCGGCCGGCGGGTCGTTCGTCGTTTGCAGTGCGAGCTAGAGGTCGTGGCCGCGGGCGGAGACCGTGCGCACGAGAGTCTCGACGGCGTAGACCGGGTCGCGGCCTGCGCCCTTGACGGCAGCGTCGGTCTCGGCGGCGGCGAGGATCGCGCGGCCGAGGCCCGCTTCGTCCCAGCCCTGCAGGTCGCGGCGCGCGCGGTCGACCTGCCAGGGCGCGAGGCCGAGCGACGACGCGACCTGGCCGCTCGCGCCGCGCGTGCCGCCCACCTTGGCCATCGTGCGCAGCTTCATCGCGAAGGCGGCCACCATCGGCACAGGGTCGGCCCCGGTCGCGAGTGCGTGGCGCAGCAGCCCGAGCGCTTCGCCGTGCCGACCGGCAATGGCGGCGTCGGCCACGGCGAACGCGTTCGTCTCGACCCTGCCGCCGTAGTACTTCGCCACGGTCTGCTCGGTGATGTCACCCTCGGTGTCGGCCATGAGCTGCTGGCACGCGCCCGCGAGCTCGGCGAGGTCGTCGGTGAAAGCGCTCACGAGCGCGCGCAGCGCTGCCGGGGCGATCGGGCGCGCGGCATGCCGGAACTCGGCTGCCGCGAAGTCGGCGCGATCGCTGTCGCGCTTGAGCTCGGCGCAGACGACCTCGATGCCGCCGCCGACTCCCTGACGAATGGCGTCGAGCAGCTTCTTGCCGCGCACTCCCCCACTGTGGCGGATCAGCAGCGTCGTGTCGTCGGCCGGAGTTTCGAGGTACTCGAGCGCCTCCTGCAGAAACGCGTCGTTCATCGTCGAGGCCCCGTCGACCCTGATCAACCGGGGTTCGCCAAACAGCGACGGGCTCGCAAGGCTCATGAGCTCGCCGGGCGCGTAGGCATCGGCCATGAGGTCGTGCACCTCGAGGCTCGCGTCGATGTCGCGGAGGGCATCCCGCAACTGACGGCTCGCGCGCTCGGCGAGGAAGCCCTCGGGGCCGCTCACGAGAATCACGGGCGCCGGCCGGATTTGGTGCCAGGCGACTTGCGGGATGCTCGCGGCAGCTCGCGCGGAGGAGGCCTTCTTCGGCGCAGCCATGGGGCTCCTCTCGGCGACGGGTTCGCGGCGGTGCGCAGTGTGAGCGCTGCCGGTTCGGCGCCGACGCGGGGTCGCGCGGCACGACTCCAGACTAGTTCTCTACCCCGACGGTCGACGCTCGCTCCCGCCACAGTCGCAGCCCGTCTGCGCCCCTCGACACGAGCACGAGACCGTGCCCGTCGCTGCGGGCGACCGTGCTGCCGAGCGATTCGAGCTCGGCGACAAGTGCCGGTGCCGGGTGTCCGTACCCGTTCTCGGCACCGACTCCGATGAGCGCCACGGCGGCGCCGAGCTGTCGGTAGAGGTCGAGGTGCTGATCGGGTGAGCCGTGGTGACTGACTTTGACCACGTCGACGACGCCAAAGTCGTATGCCCCCATAAGCATGCGCTGCGACTGCTCGCCGAGGTCGCCGAGTGCGACCGTGCTCGGGCACGAGCCACCCTCGATGGCGAGCACCAGACTCGCATCGTTGCCGGGCTCGATGCCGCGGTGCGCGGGCGGCCAGAGCACGGCCCAGTCGCAGTCGCCGAGGCGGCCGCGCTCACCCTCGGCGACGGTGTCGACGACGGCTCCCCCCGCGAGCAGCGCTGCGACGACCGCCTCGTCAGCGGCCCGCCCGGTCGGGCCGACGATCGCGCGGTCGACGCGCCCGACGACGACCTCGACCGCACCGACGTGATCGAGGTCGAAGTGCGTGAGCACGAGCAGGTCGATGCGATCAATGGCCAGGCTCGACAGGCACGACGACAGCAACTCAGGTTCGGCCCCCGTGTCGATGAGGGCGACCTGGGCTCCACTGCGCACGAGCACGGCGTCGCCCTGCCCCACATCGCACTGAGCGAGCACCCAGTCGGCGGGGCGTCCGAGTGCTCGCAGCGCCGTCACTCCCACGGTCGCCCCCATGACCACCACGAGGGTCGCAGCCACACCGATCGCGACTGTGCGTCGCACGTGCCGCGTGCCGAGCGCCACGGGCACGCCGAGTGAGAGGAGGGCCGCCAGAGTCAACCCTGCGAGCAGCACTGCCCCGCCCGCACCCTCGGGCCACGGCAGCAGCGCCCCCGGCAGCCCCGAGCTCGCCCGCGCGACCCCGGCGATCCAGGCCGAGGGCAGCCACGCGATCGCGGCGACGAGGGTGGCGAGCGGCGGGATGACCGGCGCCAGCAGGCACGCGATCATGCCCACGATCGTCGCGACGGGGGCTGCTGGCGCCGCGAGCACGTTGGCCACCACCCCGCTGAGCGGCACTTCGGGCGCGAGCAGAATCAGCACGGGCTGGCACGCGAGCTGCGCCGCGAGCGGCACGGCGATCCAGAGTGCGAGGGGCGCGGGCAGCACACGCCCGAGCCGCTCAGCGATCGGACCCGCGAGCACGAGCAGCGCCGCCGTCGCGAGCACCGAGAGCGTGAAGCCGTACTCCCGCGAGATCCACGGGTCGAGCACGACGATGCCGAGCACCGCGACACCCAGCACAGGCAGCCCGCGCGCGGGTCGCCCGCTCGCCAGCGCGACGAGCACGACCGACGCCATGACGGCTGCCCTCACCACGCTGGGCTCGGGCGTCACCAGCACGACGAACCCCGCGAGCGCCGCGAGCGCGACCCCGACTCGCACCGGTCGCCGCCAGCGAGCAAGCGTGCCGATGCCGAGCACGAGCCCAACGACGATCGCGCAGTTCGCCCCCGAGACCGCCGTCAGGTGGCTGAGCGCGCTGCGCTTCATCGCCTCGTCGAGGTCGTCGCCGACCGCGGTCGTGTCGCCGATCGCGAGGCCCGGCAACAGGTCGGCTCCGTCGCCCGCGAAGGGCTGCATGAGTTCGAGAAAGCCGGCCCGCAGGTCGTCGGCGGCCCCGAGCAAGGGCGCAGGTCGGGCGACGGGCTCGAGCGGCATGAGCACCCGCACGAGCGCCACCCGATCGTCGCCCGGGTCAAGCGCCACGAGCCGCACGAGCCCCTCGAGGCGCGACCCCAGCGGCATCCGCTCTGCCGCGCTCAGCCCGAGCACGCGCACCGGAACCCGCACTGCCACGCGCTCGCCAGCGCTGGTTTCGACCTCGACGACCAGCGCATCGGCGCTCGAGCCCCATGCCGCACCCTCGCGCGGCGTCACCGTCTGCTCGAGTTCAAGCACCACGGTCACGGCCGCGCCAGAGTCGAGCGCCGCGGCGATCACGGGCGGTGTGCGTGCGGGCGCGACGAGAGCGACCGCCGCCGCAATCACCGCGATGGCGATCACACTTGGGATGCTCGCCGCGAGCACCCCGCTCCCCCGGCCGCCCCGCGCGCGCCGATTCGCCACGCGACCGCGCTCCCGCCATGCCAGCGCCGCCGCAACCGCGGCCGCCGCACCCGCGACCGCCCAGGCCGCGTCGGCCGCGCCGACGAGCACGACCGCGGTCAGCCAGCCGGCGAGGGCAGGCAGCGCGAGGCGAGCATCCGCGACCCCCACCGCACCGCCGATCGGAACGGAGGCCGACGCCACGCTCACACCGTCACCTGGTCGCGCATGCCGTCGAGTGTCTTCGGCCCGATGCCCGAGACGGCGGTCAGTTCATCGACGCTGCGAAAAGGCCCGTTCTGCTCGCGCCAGGCGATGATGCGGGCGGCGAGCGCGGGGCCGACGCCCGCGAGAGTCTCGAGCGCTGCGGCATCAGCGGTGTTGAGGTTGACGCGGCCCTGAGCGTCAGGGCCCGTGGCACCCCCGACCGAAGGCGGTGGGGCCTCGCCGACACGCGGCACGTACAGCTGCTCGCCATCGGCGACGACGCGGGCGAGGTTGACGGCACCGAGGTCGGCGTCGTCGGTCGGGCCGCGAGCAGCCGCGATCGCATCGACAACGCGACTGCCGAGCGGCAGCTCGACGATGCCGGGTTCGTCGACGGCGCCGTGCACGTGCAGCACCACGACATCGGTCGGCACAGGGCCGTCGGAGAGCTCGACCGCGTCATCGGCAGGTAGCGCCACCTCGACCGTTTGCCCGCCCGGCGTGAGCACCGTGCCGACGACGGCCGCGCCGAGCCCGAGCAGAGCGAGCACCACCACGCCGCCGAGCGCGGCGCGCACGCGCACCGACCGGCGGGGAGGTTCGTCCACCGCGGCAGGCTAGGCGCCGCCCACTCCCCCGCTCGGCACGAGCCGAGAACCGGTGACTTACTGCTTGACGGTCGCGATGTTGACGACTCGCGGCGCCCGCACGATGACCTGCGCGATCTCGCGATCGCCGATGGCCCGTTGCACGTTCTCTGACGCCCGCGCAAGCTTCTCGAGCTCGTCGCCTCCGATCGTCGGGCTCACCTCGAATTTGTCGCGCACCTTGCCATCGACCTGCACGATCGCGGTGATCGACTCCTCGACGAGCAACAGCGGGTCGGCTTTGCGCCAGCCGGCAAACGCGACGAGGTCGTCTTTCGTCTCGCCGCCGTGGCCGAGCCGCGCCCACATGTCTTCGGCCGTGTAGGGCGCGAAGAGCGAGAGGGCCACGGCCACGACCTCGACAGCCTCGCGCACGGCGGGGTCGGCCGCGCCGGGGCCCGAGTCGACTGCCTTGCGAATGGCGTTGACGAGTTCCATCGTGCGCGCGACGGCCACGTTGAACTTGAAGGCCTCGATCTGGCCGGGCACATCGGCCAAGAACCGGTGCGTGATGCGCCGCAGTGCTTGATCGCCCAGCGCGGGGTCGGCGCCAACGGGCGCGCTGACCTCGCCCGAGAGCCGCCAGGCACGAGCCAAGAACTTCTGCGACCCCGTGACCGACACGTCACGCCAGTCGATGTCGTCTTCGGGCGGGCCAGCGAAGGCCATCGACAGGCGCACGGCGTCGACGCCGAAGCTGTCGAGCTCTTCGGTGAAGTAGACGAGGTTGCCCTTCGACTTCGACATCTTGGCGCCGTCGAGAATGACCATGCCCTGGTTGAGCAGCTTGGTGAAGGGCTCGGTGAAGGTCACGTAGCCCATGTCGAAGAGCACCTTGGTGATGAAGCGTGCGTAGAGCAGGTGCAGAATCGCGTGCTCGATGCCGCCGACGTACTGGTCGACGGGCGCCCACTTGTCGGCCTCGCGCGGGTCAAAGGCCTGCGTGTCGTCGCTCGGGTTCAAGAAGCGCAAGAAGTACCACGACGAGTCGACGAACGTATCCATCGTGTCGGTGTCGCGGCGGGCAGGCCTGCCATCGGGCGTGGTCGTCGCGACCCAGCTCTCGAGCCCGCCGAGGGGCGAGGTGCCCTTGGGCTTGAGGTCCATGCCCTCTTCGTAGGGCAGAAGCAGCGGCAGAGCATCCAGCGACATGGGCACTTCGGTGCCGTCGTCGGTGTACATGATCGGAATCGGCGTGCCCCAGTACCGCTGACGGCTGATAAGCCAGTCGCGAAGGCGATAGGTCTTGGATGCCCGCCCCGTGCCGCGCTCTTCGAGCAGCTCGATCGCCCGCTTGATGGCGTTCGACTTGCTGAGGCCGTCGAGCGGGCCCGAGTTGATCATGCGGCCGTCGCCCGTAAGCGCCTCGCCGGTGGTCACGGGGTCGAGCTGAGGAATGTCTCCCGATTCGAGCATCTCGGGCGTGATGACGGGGATCGCGCCGGTGACGGGCGCGTTCGTGTCAACAACCACCTTGACCGGCAGGTCGAACGCGATCGCGAAGTCGAGGTCGCGCTGGTCGTGGGCGGGCACGGCCATGATCGCGCCGTGGCCGTAGTCGGCGAGCACGTAGTCGGCGGCCCAGACGGGAAGGCGCTCGCCGCTGACCGGGTTGATCGCCCAGCGGTCGAGAAAGACGCCGGTCTTCTCGCGCGTGGTGTCTTGGCGGTCGATCTCGCTCTTCTTCTGCGACTGCTCGAGGTAGGCCTGAAAGGCCATGCGCACCTCGGGCGTCGAGCCCGCGGCGAGCTCGGCGGCGAGGTCGCTGTCGGGGGCGACGACCATAAAGGTCGCACCGAACAGCGTGTCGGGGCGCGTCGTGAAGACGGTGACGGGGCTGTGGTGGCCCTCGATAACAAAGTCGACGTCGGCGCCGGTCGAGCGGCCGATCCAGTTGCGCTGCATCGTGAGCACCTTGGCCGGCCACGAGCCTTCGAGCTGGTTGAGGTCGTCGAGTAGCCGGTCTGCGTAGTCGGTGATCTTGAAGTACCACTGGGTGAGCTTCTTCTTCACCACGACGGCGCCCGAGCGCTCGCTCGTGCCGTCGGGCAGCACCTGCTCGTTGGCGAGCACGGTCATATCGACCGGGTCCCAGTTCACCCAGCTGTCTTTGCGGTACGCGAGGCCCTTCTCGTACATCTTCAAGAACAGCCACTGGTTCCAGCGGTAGAAGTTCGGATCGCTCGTGTGCAGCACGCGGGTCCAGTCGAAGCTCGCGGCGTAGCGCTCCATCGAGGCGCGCTGCTGCGCGATGTTTTCGTAGGTCCAGATGCGGGGGTCGGCTCCGCGCTTGATGGCGGCGTTCTCGGCGGGCAGGCCGAACGAGTCCCACCCGATGGGGTGCAGCACCGTGAAGCCCTGCTGGCGCCAGTAGCGCGCGACGACGTCGCCGAGCGCGTAGACCTCGGCGTGACCCATGTGCAGGTCGCCGCTCGGGTACGGGAACATGTCGAGGATGTACTTGCGAGGCTTCGCGTCGCTCGGATCATCGACCGTGAAGGGCTGAAGCTCGTTCCACACCGGAGCCCAGCGCGCCTCGATGCGCGCGAAGTCGTAGGCGTTCTCGTCGGGCTGCTCGTCGGTCACGGCGGGGTCTCGTTTCACATCAGTGCGTGGTGGCGGGGCGAAGTTCTCAGATTACCGTCTGCACGTGCGCGTCAGCGGCACCGAGCGCGCGCAGCAGCGCGGCGGCCTTGAGGCGCATCTCGGCCACTTCGGCGATCGGCTCACTCAGCGCCGTGATGCCGCCGCCCGCGCCGATGGTCGCGCGACTTCCCTCGACGACGATGCTGCGAATGACCATGGCCAGATCGGCGGTGCCGTCGGCGCCGAGGTAGCCGAACGCTCCCGAGTAGATGCCTCGGGGGCCGGCCTCAAGCTCGGCGAGCAACTCGATGGCTCGGCGCTTGGGCGCGCCCGTCATCGAGCCGGCGGGAAGACACGCGGCCACAGCATCCAGCGCATCAAGACCTGGCCGCAGGCGTCCTTCGACGGTGCTCACGAGTTGATGCACGTGGGCGTAGCTCTCGACCTCGAGCAGGCCCGTGACGGTGACGCTGCCGACCTCGCACACGCGCGCGAGGTCGTTGCGCATGAGGTCGACGATCATGAGGTTCTCGGCCTGCTCTTTGTCGCTCGCGGCGAGTTCGGCGGCGAGCGCCGCATCGCGCGCGGGCTCGGCATCGCGGGGCCGCGTGCCCTTGATCGGCCGGGTCTGCACCACGCCGTCGGTGACGCGCAAGAAGGTCTCGGGGCTCGCACTCAAGAGCGTGGTGCCACCGATGCGCACGAGCGCTCCGTGGTGGGCGGGGCTCGACCGTCGCAGCCGTCGGTAGACCGAGGCGGCGGCGAGTGGCGACTCGTCGACGGTCTCGAGCTCGGCTTGGGTGGTGAGGCACAACTGGTAGGCATCGCCGTCGCGGATGCTGCGCTGGCACGCGCGCACCAGGTCGGCATAGTGCTCGTCGGTGTCGCGCCAGACCACCGACATCGCGGCGCTCGGCGCGGGGCCCTTTCCAGCGGCGTCGACGGATGCTGATGCCGCCCCCTGCAGCACCGCGAGCATGCGCTGCCGCCACTCGTCGAGCTCGCCGCTCCAGTCGCCGTGGCCGTCGAGGTCGAGCGCCACGAGTCGGGCGGTGCCCTGCTCGTGGTCGATTTCGATACCGCGGTCGACGCGCAGCCAGGCCGCGCGATGCTCGGGCGGAACGATCTCGACGGGAAGGCCCATCGTCTCGTCGCGCAGCTCGTAGCCGAACCAGCCGACGAGACCAAGCGGCACGGCCGTGGCACCCATTGCGGCGGGCACGGCGAGCGCGGCGATCTCCTTCCGAAGTTGTGGAAGCACCGGCGCAGCGTTGTCGAGGTGCACGCGCTCGCCGACGGCGATGAGGCTGCGGCCGGTGCGCGCGCCGATGCCACTGTCGAGCCAGACGAACCCGTCGGCATCAGGGTGCTCACGCTCGAGTAACGCCGCCACGGTCTCGGCATCGAGCGGCGCCGCGACCGAATGCCCGAGAACGCCGTGCCGCATACGCTGAAGTGTATGGCCGAGGTCGAGCAGGGTCGCCCAGAAGAGGGGCTGCACGCCTGGGTGCCTGGCACGGCGCGCACCTGGCAGGTCGTCGACTGGTGCGACCCACACGACGGCCGGCTGCTCGTCGCCGACTCGTGGCGTGTCATCGACGGCATGGCGCGGGGTCTCGGGCACCATCGGGCGCGCTTCCTCGCTGGCGTGGCCATCCAGTGCCCCGACAAGGTCGACGCTGCCGCGCGCTTCGTCGACGACGCGATCGCCGCGCTGCCCCGGCACGGCGACTGGTTTCCGCGCATCGAACTGCGCACGCGCGACGGAGAGGATGGGGCGCAGTGGTGGCTGCGCCTGCGCCCGACTCCCCCGCCGAGCACCGACGTCGTCGTCGCGACCGCACCGCGCGATGTGCGCACGCAACCGCTGGTCAAGGGCCCCGACCTGGATGCCCTGTTGAGCCTCCGCACCGCCGTGCAGCCTCTCGGCGCGGGCGAAGCCGTAATTCTCGACGCCGACGGGCATCTTGTCGAAGGTGCGTACAGCGGGCTGCTGTGGTGGCACGACGGGGTGCTCGTGCGGCCCGCCGACACGCTGCCGCGCATCGCGAGCGTCACCGTCGACCTCGTGCTCGACGCCGCGCGCGCCGCGGGCGTGCCGCTCAGTCAGCGGCGCGCCCGCCCAGAAGAGCTCGAGGGCTGCGAAGTGTGGGTGCTGAGTGCACTCCACGGGCTGCGGGTCGCGACCGCCTGGGTCGACGGTCCGACCCTCACCCCTGGTGATCGCGCGGCTGAAGGGCGCGCCTGGCTCGCGGCGGCCGCCGCAGCGTTACCGAGCAGCTGAGCACAGCGCGCGGGTGCGCGCGGAGCATCCGGTCGCCTGCTGTTCACCTGCCCGAGCCACGCTGGCGAGCGTGGAGGCGATCACACAGTGGGTCATCGACGCTTCGGGGTCGCCCTGGGTGCTGCCGATCGTCGCCCTGCTCACGATTCTCGACGCGTTTCTCGTCATCGTGCCGAGTGAGACTGCCGTCGTTGCCCTCGCGACCCTCAGCGTCTCGAGCGGCACCCCGAACCTCGCGCTGCTCATCGTCGTCGCCGCACTCGCGGCCATGATCGGCGACAGCCTGACCTACGCGCTCGGCCACAAACTCGGTGCGCCCCTGCTCGCGCGCATCAGGTCGCCGCGGGTGCAGAACGTCTTCGCCTGGGCGCGTGCCGCGCTCGACCGGAGGGCTGCGCTCGTCATCTTCATTGCGCGCTACATTCCCTACGGCCGTGTCGCCGTCAACCTCGTGGCGGGTGCGACGGGCTTCGGCTACCGCCGATTCTTGCCGCTCAGTGCTCTCGCCTGCCTGGCCTGGGCGGTCTACAACGTCGCTCTCGGCGCCGCCTTCGGCGTGTGGTTGGGCGACAATCCCGTGCTGGCGGTCGTCGTCTCCGTCGTCGTCGCGATCGTCATCGGCCTGATCGTCGATGCGATCCGCGTGCGTCGAGAGCGGCGCCAGACCGCGGAATGACGCTGCAATCCGGGGGTAGAACGGTCGTGTACCCCGACAGGGTGACACCCCGACTGGGGGGGTGACGATTCCTCCCCCTCAGGGGGTACTGCCCCGTAGACTGACGACGCTGGTTTCGGGACCAGCACCTGAGGGGGAAATCAGCGTGTCAGAAGACGAATACGGTCGCGTGCCGGCGGGGTGGTACCCCGACCCGCTCGGCCTTCCGCAATTGCGGTGGTGGGACAACCACTCCTGGACCGAGCACGTCTCAGACGCCCGTCAGCCGATGATGCCGACTGCGGCAGCCGCGCCCACGATGTTCGCCGACGACGAGCTGCCGACCCGACGCGGTCGCCGCAGCACCGAGTCGGCTCCTGAGACCGACGAATCGCCGATCGCTCAGCCCACCGCGGCGACTCTGCGTCAACTCGCGCCGCCGTCGACCGCTGAAGCGCCGCCGCTCATCGACCCGAGCGCGCCCTCGGCCCCAGCAGCCTCAGTGCCCTCGGCCGCTGCGCCCTCGGCCGCTGCGGCGACGCCGACCGCATCGAACCCCGCCGACGCCTTCGCGGCCGCTGCCTTCGCCGACCTCGCCGCCGATACGGCGCGCACGACGCGTCAGGAACCGAGCGAGCCCTGGGTTCCACTGCAGAGCACCTCGGCACCCGTGTCGTCGGTGCAGACCGGCTCATCGCCCTTCGGCTCGGGCGCAGGCGCCGGCTCTCCGGCCTACGGCTCCGCCCCCGGCTATGGCTCGGCTCCGGGGTACGGCTCGGCACCCGGCTTCGGCTCTGCCCCGAACGCGCCCGCCTTCACGCCCGCCTGGTCAGAGTCGCCGGTCTCGGCGAGCGACCCGGGCCGCCGCGGCACGCACCAGACCCTCGGCACGACTGCGCCGCACCTGCAGACGATCGAAGTGTGGGCCATCGCCCTGCTGCCGATGCTGCAGCTGCTGCTGAGCCTGCTCGTCGTCGCCGCGTTCTCGACCGGCCCGAGCGTCGCCTTCATGGCCGCGATCTGGCTCGGACCCCTGCCGATCATCATCGTCTTGGCCCTGCTGGATGCTCGCACGCTGCGTCGCCGCGGCGTCGACCGCGTCGCCAGCGGGTGGTGGGCCGCCCTCGGCGCTCCGATCTTCTTGATCGTGCGCGCCGTGACGCTCAGCCGCATCTCGGGCAGCGGCTACGGCCCAGTTGGGGTCGCGCTGCTTCTCACCGGTCTCGTCGGCGCATCGATCCTGGCCGTTCCCGGCCTCATCATCGCCGCCTTCCCGACCGTGTTCGCCGCCGAGGCGTCGAACAGCATCGAGCTCAACGCCCGCAGCATCGGCTCGGCCATGGAGGTCTCGTGCCCGGCCACGCCGCCGCTGTTCATCGGCCAGCAGCTGCGCTGCCCCGCCGTGAACACCTCGGGCGAGAACCTGGTGGTGACGGTCAGCCTGCAGCGGTCGAACGGGTGGATCGCGTGGCAGGTCGACGACTGGGGAATCTTCAGCGTGGTTCGCTGAGCGAATGCGCGCCGAGCGGCCCGAACCGCTCGGCGCGCATAATCGAAAGCACGACCCGGTCGGGGGACCGGGAACACATGGGGGAAAGAGCAATGACGAACACGACGACGGTGCGGGTGCCGGCCGGGTGGTATCCCGACCCGGTGACGCTCGCCGATTCGGGTGCGGCTACGCAGCGCCGGTGGTGGGACGGCACCGCGTGGTCGAACCACACTGCTCCGTTCGAGGCGCCTCGCGCCGCGGCAGCGTCGCCGACGATCGCGCTCACCGCTGTCGGCAGCGCGCCGACGACCGTCGGGCCGGGCGATTCGGCTCGCACCGCCGAGAGCATGCCGCTGCACCCCGTTGCCGCACGGCCGTCGACTACGCGTAGCCGCATCGAGGCCGAGGTCGCGTCGTCCGCGCCCTACTCGGCGTTCTCGCCGAGCACCTCGTCGGTGCCGTTCTCATCGAACTCGGTCGGCTCGGCCGGCACCCAGGTCGACTACGAGCCCTTCGCGCACCGTCGCCACGCTGAGGCACTCGCCCACGTGTCGCACCGCGCGACGACGCGCAACCCGCAGGGCCTGCGCGTGCACACCGTCTCGATCTGGCTCATGGCGACGATGCCCGTTACCCAGGCGTTGCTGATCTTCTGGGTCTTCAGCTCGCTGCCGCCCGAGAGCTCGAGCTGGACTCGCGCTCTCGCCGTTGCCCTGCCGTTCGTGCTCTCGGCCGCACTCGCAGGTCAAGACACGCGCCTGCTCGAGAGCTCGGGCCACTTGCGCACCGCTCCGTGGATCGCCGCACTCATCACTCCCCCGGTCTACCTCGCCGTGCGCGGGTTGCGCGTGTCGCGCGCGACCGGAGCGTCGCCGTGGCCTCTCGTCATCTGGGTGATCGCGCAGCTTGGGGTCATCGCCGTCTGGTTCAGCCTCGACCCCGCCGCGGTGCAGCTGGTGCTGGAGCAGTTGGGCTGACGCTCGGAGGGCATCCGCCCCCGTCATGCTGCTCTCGGGTGGCCGTCGTAGGCTCGAGAGGTGGATGAGACGCGCAGTCGCCGGGGCGCCAGCCTCGAGGTTCTGCGTGCCGAGGCGCACGACGAGTTGCAGACGGTGATTCTCGCGCGAGCGCGCGACGGTGAAGACCCGTGGGACTTCATGAGCGAGCTGCCCTCGGTCGACGAGCTGGTGGTGTGGATGCTCAGAGCCGACCGCATCCGCGATGACGGTGATCGCCTGCCGGGCCCGTCGCGCGACTATCGGCTACTGCGGCAGATCGCGCTCGATCACCCCGCGCTGACGACGACCGTATGGAGCATGCTCGGCCGAGAAGGTGAATGACTGAGTCCCCATAAAGGGGGACTGCTCCTGACCCCCACATCGAGCCTTCCGCTCGTAGACTCGGCTCAGGAGAACTCGATGACCGCTGACTACACGCCCCAAGCTGGGTGGTACGACGACCCGGAGCGCGCACTGCGCCTTCGGTGGTGGGATGGTGCCCGCTGGACGACCCACACGCGCGCCAAGACCATCGTTGAGCCGGTGCCTGTCGCGGCAGGCGTGGTCGACATGAGCTCGAGCGACGCGCTGGCGGTGCCGGGCATGACCGAGCCCTACGGATACTCGGCCCCGTACTCGTGGTCGCCCGCTACGCCCTCGGCGGCCGCCGCGTCGGCGACCGAGCCCCCTGTGTTGGGCACGTGGAAGTCACACACCCGGCGCACCGACGAACTATGGAACACCTCAGCGCAGTCGATGGACTACACGCCTGAGCGTACGACGACCCCCGCCGCCTGGGCACTCGCCTTCACTCCCCTCGTGACGGTGCTCGCGCAGACCGCGGCGGTCGTACTCACCGGTTTCGAGTCGACGCCGGCGATCTGGATTCTTGGCGCCATGATCATCCCGATCTTGTGGATCATCATGTTCGTGCGCCGCGACCGCATCACCCTGCACGAGTGGGGTCACCTCCGGCGCGCGCACTGGGGCTGGGCCTTTCTCGGTGCCCTCGGCTACCTCGTGGCCCGCACGATCGTCGTGCGCAAGCAGGCGACCGGCCGCGGCTGGTGGCCGCTGCTGACGAACCTTGCCATCACGGCCGTGCTCGTCAACATCGGGCTCTTCACGCCCGCGCTCGGCGTGCTGCGTACCGTCATCTTCTAGCCGACGGCGGCCATCGGGCTGCTACATGCGGCGCAGGCCGAGCACCCTGACCACGGCGAATCCGGCCTCGACGCTCGCCGCCAGATCGACGACCGCGTCGATACCCCAGTCGTGGTCGCCCGCCGGGTCGTCGATGACCTGGCGCACGCTCCACGTGCCGTGAGCATCCGGATCATCGCGTTCGGGGCTCTCATCGATCTGCACCAGGGATGCGCTGCGCGCGTTGCCCCCCGTGAGCACTTCGTCGTGGTCGGCGTAGTAGGCGTCGAGCGCCTCGGGCCAGCCGGCGTCGGGGTCGAGCGCCTCGAGGTCGTCATCGCGCTGCAGGGCCGCGAGCTGCACGCGGCGGAACAGCTCGTTGCGCACGAGCACGAGGAATGCCCGGCGGTTGGTCGTGACATCCGGCGGCCGGGGCGGCAACGCTGGCGTGCCTTCCATAACTTCGGAAGGGGAGCTCAGCTGCTCCCACTCATCTTGCAGGCTCGAGTCGACCTGGCGCACGAGCTCGCGCAGCCACTCGATGATGTCGCGCAGCTCGTCGGTCTTCGCCTCATCGGGCACGGTCTGGCGAATGGCTCGGTCGGCGTCGCTGAGGTAGCGCAGCAGCAGCCCTTCGCTGCGGGTGAGCTTGTAGTGGCTGACGTACTCGGTGAACGTCATGGCCTTCTCGTAGAGGTCGCGCACGACGCTCTTGGGGCGCAGTTCGACGTCGCGAATCCACGGCTGGGTGCTCGCGAAGGTCTCGAACATGGCGGTGAGCAGCTCGTCAAGCGGCTTCGGGTACTCGACGTCGTCGAGCGCCTCCATGCGCTCGTCGTAGTCGAGTCCCTCAGCCTTCATGGCGCCGATCGCCTCACCGCGCGCAGCGAATTGCTGCTGGGCGAGCACGGGCCGCGGGTTGTCGAGCGTCGATTCGATGACGCTGATCACCTCGAGCGGGTAGTTCGGGTCGGCGTGGTCGAGCACTCCGATGACGGCGAGCGCGAAGGGGCTGAGCGGCTGATTGAGCGCGAAGTTGGGCTGCAGATCGACCGTGAGGGTGATGGTTGCCGGCTCGGTAGCGCGGTCGATGACCACTACGCCCGCGCGCACCAGCGTCTGGGCGATGCCGAGCGCGCGCTTCACAAGCTCGCGTTGCCGGTGCGGCGGCTCGTGGTTCTCGGTGAGCAGCGCGCGAGCGTTGGCGAACACGTCTCCCCCGCGGGCGATGAGGTTGATGAGCATCGCCGCGCTCACCTGCATGCGGCTCTCGAGCGGCTCGGGTGCGCCGCCGATGAGTCGCTCGAAGCTCGTTTCGCTCCACGTGACGAAGCCGGCCGGCGCCGACTTGCGCACGATCTTCTTCTTCTTTTTCGGGTCTTCCCCCGCCTTCGTCGTCGCGAGGTGGTTCTCGACCTCGTGGTCGGGAGCCTGCACGACGACGAGCCCGGCAGTGTCGTACCCGGCGCGACCAGCGCGACCCGCTATCTGATGAAATTCGCGCGCGCTCAGTTGGCGCATCCGCACGCCGTCATACTTGCTGAGCGCCGTCAGCAGCACGGTGCGAATCGGCACGTTGATGCCCACGCCCAGGGTGTCGGTGCCGCAGATGACGCGCAGCAGCCCGCGCTGGGCGAGCACCTCGACGAGCCGGCGGTACTTCGGCAGCATGCCGGCGTGGTGCACGCCGATGCCTGAGCGCACGAGCCGGCTGAGCGTCGTGCCGAATCCGGTCGCGAAGCGGAAGTCTCCGATGGCGGCGGCGATCTCGTCGCGCTGCTCACGCGTCACCACGCGGATGCTCGAGAGCGCCTGAGCGCGCTCCATCGCCGCGGCCTGGCTGAAGTGCACGATGTAGATCGGCGCCTGGCGCTTCTCGAGCAGGGTCTCGACGGTCTCGTGCACTGGCGTGCGCACGTACTCGAACGTCAGCGGGATCGGCCGCTCGGTGTGCGTCACCTCGCTCACCGGATGCCCGGTGCGCTTCTCGAGGTCGGCGGCGATCGGCGTCACGTCGCCGAGCGTCGCGCTCATGAGCAGAAAGCGCGCGTTCGTGAGGGTCAGCAGCGGCACCTGCCACGCCCACCCGCGGTCGACGTCGGCGTAGTAGTGAAACTCGTCCATGACGACGATGCCGGCCTCGAGCTCGGCACCCTCGCGCAGCGCCTGGTTGGCGAGAATCTCGGCCGTGCAGCAGATGATCGGGGCATCGCCGTTGACCGCGCTGTCTCCCGTCACCATGCCGACGTTCTCGGCACCGAAGATGTCGACGAGCTGAAAGAACTTCTCGCTCACGAGCGCCTTGATCGGCGCCGTGTAGTAGGTGCGCTGCCCTTGCGCGAGGGCGATCGCGTGGGCGGCGACCGCGACGAGGCTCTTGCCCGAGCCGGTCGGCGTGGCGAGCACGACGTGAGCGCCGGCGACGAGCTCGAAGATCGCCTCTTCTTGCGCCGGGTAGAGGTTCAGCCCCTGCCCGACCGCCCAGTTCTCGATCGCGTCATACGCCGCACCGGCTTCGTACGGGCGGGGCATCGCGTCAAGCAGGCTCACCCCTCGAGTCTGCCCCACCCGCCGGTCACCACCATTCAGGAGTCGCGTGCCCGGCGGCATCTCCACAATTCAGGAGTCACGCACGAGGGCGCGCCCCCACAATTCAGGAGGTGCGGCTCAGAAACGGCGGTTCGGGATGCTCGCACGGCGTGTCGACCGGGCGCGAGCATCCGGAACTCCTGAATTGTGGAGGCGCCGGTGTCAAGGGGTGGTCTGCGCGGCGTGCGCTCGCTTCACTCGAAGACACGGGGCCGCTCATCGAGAGCGAATCACCCCGCGGTGAGAGGAGCACACCATGAGCATGAGCGACAGCACCGAACCGGGCACGCAGCGCGACCCACAGGCCGACGACACCAACGACCTGCGCAGCGTCGACGAGGCGCGCGAAGAGGCCGCGGGCGATCAAGACGACGCCGCCGAGACCGAAGCCGACGAAGACCGCACGCGGGGCTACGTCTAGCCTCTGCCGCCTGTGGGTTCACCACAATTCAGGAACCGCGGCCCAGAAACGGCGGTTCGGGATGCTCGCACGGCGTGTCGACCGGGTGCGAGCATCCCGAACTCCTGAATTGTGGAGACGCGGGGGTTCGCCCTCGATCTCGGTGGTGCAGCCGGCCTCGATCATGCCGCCATGAGCGGCAGCAACCTAGCTGCCGGGGCTCTCGACCGGGAAGAACGGGAAGACGCCGGGGTTGTGGGCGTGCACGATCGCGAGGAAGACCACGAGGTCGAACAGCAGGTGCACGATGATGACGTAGGTGAGCGACTTGGTGCGGTGGAAGATCCAGCCCTGCAGCATCGCGAACGGGATCGTCATGAGCGGGCCCCAGGCCTGGTAGCCGAGCTCCCACAAGAAGCTCACGAAGATGATCGACTGCAGAATGTTGGCGGTCAGCACCGGAAAGTGGCGCAGCAGCAGCACGTAGCAGGTGCAGATGAAGAATAGTTCATCCCAGATGCCGACCGCGTTGACGCCCACGAAGAGCCGCGCCACTTCTGACGCTTCGGAGACGGCGGGCCAGTTCTGGTAGGCGCCCGAGGTGATGAAGTAGAACGGCAGAATCAGCCAGCCGAGAAACGGCACGGCGAAGAGATACGACTTCTCCCACGGCTGCCACTTCTGCCCGCTGCGCCACGGAAAACGGATGACCTTCCGCTTGAAGACGAACCGGTCGATGACGAACGGCACGAGCACGGCGAGACTCAGCACGAAGCCGAGCAATAAGAAGTTGGGCCACGAGATGTCGGCCTTGACGCTCACCGTGCTGACCACGATGAGGCCCGCGGCGATAATGCCGAGATCGCGCATGAGTTCGCGGTCGACGAAGTAGGCGATGATCAGGCCGATCACGAGCCAGGGGTACCCGACCAGCCGGTTCTCGAAGCCGAACAGCGGAATCGCACTGGTCACCACGACGGCCGCTGGCAACAGCTTCCAGGTGAAGGTACGTCGGTCGGCTGTCACAGGCACGGCGTCAGCGGCAGGCATGGGCCGATTCTGTCAGTTCGAGCGCGCAACACCCTCAGTTATTGCTGAATCGCGCTTCATGCGATGGGGGTCATCACACCTGCGCGCTCGCTGTCAACCCCGTTGTCAGGCTCTGAGCACCTCGCTTCACTGTCCTCATGAACAACGACCGAGACACCTCTCAGCCAGACCCTGACGACCTGAACGCCGACGACTACGACCAAGTCGACGCTCGAGCAGTCGACGGTGCCGACCCCGACATCACCGTGCCCGGAGCGAGCGACACCGCCGAGTCGGGTGGCCAGGGCGCCGACGACCGCTACGTCGGGGGCAACCTCGGCGGAGGCGCCATCGGCGGCTCAATCGACGAGAACGAGAGAGAAGGAGACCAGCCATGAGTACGGCCCACGGCGAGCAGACCCCGACCGGCGACGCTGAGAACTCACGAGACGACACGACGAGCATTGATCCGCGCAGCGACCCGCCTCAGACCGACGAGAACGGCAAGCCCATTGATGACGGCATGGGGCCGGATGCTCCTGCCGACGTCGCCGGCGAAGACGAGCCGGTTCCTGAAGTCGACGACGATGACCCTCTCGCGGAGGCGAACGAAGAATGACGACCTCGCACTCCCCCGCGCGCCGCGCGATCGTGACGGGCGCTGACTCGGGCATCGGCCGAGCAACAGCGGTCGCGCTCGCGCGTCACGGGCTCGATGTCGGCATCACTTTTCACACCGATCAGCAGGGCGCGATGGCCACGGCCGCCGAGGTCGAGTCGCTCGGCTCTCGCGCCGTCGTGCGTCAGATCGACGTGAGCGAGTTCGAGCGCATCGGCGACGACATCGACGAACTCATCGATGCTCTGGGCGGCGTCGACGTCTTCGTCAACAATGCGGGCGTGGGCACCACCACTCCGGCGCTCGAGATGAGCATCGGCGAGTGGCGGCAGGTGATCGCCACCGATCTCGATGGTGCCTTTCTGAGCATGCAGCGGGCCGCCCGGCGCATGGTCGGCGCGGGCAACGGCGGGCGCCTCATCGCCGTCACGAGCGTGCACGAGCACCAGCCGATGGCCGGGTCGAGTGCCTACGACGCGGCCAAGCACGGCCTCGGCGGTCTTGTGAAGTCGCTCGCCCTCGAGCTCGCCCCCGCGGGCGTCACCGTCAACGCGGTCGCTCCGGGCGAGATCGCCACACCGATGACCGATCAGCACAACGTCGACCCCGAGACCGTGTCGCGACCCGGCATTCCGCTGGGTCGACCGGGCGCGGCCGACGAAGTCGCGGCGGTCATCGCCTTTCTCGCCTCCCCCGACGCCTCCTACGTCACGGGGTCGTCGGTCGTGGTCGACGGCGGGATGCTCCAGATGGGTCCGCACGCGGGCGCCGAGATCGGCGACGACTCGTGGAGGATTCCGCTCGCGCGGTAGCCGCACGTTCGGCGATGCGCCTACTCGCTGAGGCGAGCGACGACCTCGTCGATGACGGCGGGCACGGCGAGCACGCGGAAGTGCCCGATGTGCGGCAGCACCACGTTCTCGGCACCCGGCAGCACTGAGTTGCCGGCGGGCACGTACTGGTCGAACTCGCTGTAGAGCGAGGTAATGCGGCCGTTGACGTCGAGCGCTTCGCCCAGCTCGACGATGACCGGACGCGTCGGCGAGAACTCGCGCCACGGGCCAAGCCCGAAGCGCGCGAGCGGGCTGCCGAGGTAGGGCGTATTGATCGAGATGAGGCGGTCGAATCTGCCGTCGGTGTCTCCGACGAGCAGCAGTTTGCCGATGAGCCCGCCCTTGCTGTGGGCGACGATGCGCACGTCGCGCAGGTCGCGGTGCTCGACGTAGGCGGCGAGCAGGGCCGCCATCTCCGGAATCGGGTGACGGTTGAAGCCGAGCTCGGGCACGCTGTGCACGGGGTGCCCGAGCCCCTCGAGCCGATCGCGCAGCGGCTTCAGGTAGTGCCAGGTCTCGAAGACCCCGGGGATGAGAAGAACGGGAGGCGGAGCATCCGCCCCCGCCTCGATCGGAGCCGGCGGACGCGACCCATAGCGGTAGAACCGCAGCCGCGAGCGCAGCACATAGAGGTAGTCGGCGGCGATGCCTGCTGCGCGTCTCATCGCCGCGAACCATAGCCCGGCCGCACCCCCGTGGCAACCCCTGGTGAGGTTCGACCTCGGCGGGTTGAGTGGAGGGCATGCCGCGGCGAGTTGCCGGGCATCACGCAAGAGCAAGGGGGACGGATCATGAGCATGAACGATCACACGAGCGGCACCCACGACGACGACCTCACGCAGGGCGAGAACCCGGGCGCCCAGGGTGACATCGGTGCGGGCCAGGCCGAGCCCGGACCCAGCGACCCCGTCGTCGTCGGCGACGGCGTCGTCGAAGGTGACGAGCAACCGCGCCGCGAAGAGCACCTCGACGGCGACAGCGACGACGAGCTGATCTCGCCGCTCGACCGCGACCCCGGCGAAGACTCCACGATGATCAACGGCGGAAATTCAGACCGCTGACCGACAGGTCGGGAACGACTGGGCTTCCTCGTTCTCGACCCAGGGTGCCCGCACTCAGGGGGAGGGCGGGCACCCGACCATCGCGTTCAGCCGTCGCGGCGAAAGGAATCGAGCATGACCACGAACGATCACGAGCGGCAGCACGAGGCTGATCCCGTCGCCGACGACATCGACGAGCGCAACCCCGAGGCTGGTGACATCGTCGCCGGCGAGCAGGTGCTCGACGAGGGCAAGGTCAGCCCGAACCAGGACGAGGTCGGCGACGACCACGACGAGTCGACGTCGGAAGGGTCGACATCGCACGAGCGAGAGCACGCCGCCGATGAGCGCACCGACGCGGGTGCGGCACCGATTCAGCCCGAGTCGTCGTAGCCCTGATCACAGTGCGCAGAGGCGAATAGCACTGAGCGAGGCTCAGCCCTAGACTGGCCCCATTCACGGCGAGACCGTCGTCGCACAAAGGGGGCGAGATGAGTTCGGTAGCACCCGGGTGGTACACCGACGCCGAGAACGCTGCGCTCATTCGCTGGTGGGATGGCGAGAGCTGGACCGACCACACTCAGCCGAATCCTGCCGCGCCCGCGCCCGACGCATCCGCCTTCCCGCCGCCCGTCTCGGCCGCCACCACCGCCGAGTCGACGCCCGCTTCGTCGATTCCGATGCCGGCACCGTCGGCGCCCGTGCCGCCTCCGTTTGCCGAGCCTGCGGCGACCGACCTCACCGTGCCGCCCGCGGCCGACGCCGTGCCGAGCCGTCGAGACACGCGAGCGTCTGGCTCGCCGTCGATTCCGGTGTCGGCTCCGGTGAAGCTCGTGCCGCCGACGTCGAGCTCGTTCCCGATCTCGGAGCCCGTGCGCCTCGTGCCTCCGACGTCGCCCGTCGCCGAGTCTGCACCGTCAGGCTGGCCAGCCCCCGACCCTGCCGCGCCCAGCGTCGCGAGCACCGCCCCGCCCGAACCCAGCTGGGCGAGCGCCGAGCCCACGCGCGCCCCCGACTCCGGCTCATTCGCGGTGACCCCGCTCGCCACGGTTCCCCCGGCGCCGGCCTCGGCGGGCACGCCGTGGACGTCGTCGTCAACCTTCGCCCAGCCCACCGGCTCGGTCGATCTCGCGAGCGTCGACTACGAGCCCATGACGCGCACCTGGGGCAGCGCCCGCGGCAGCTCGGCGTCGCGCACCGTCACGGGCGTGACCACCGGCGGGGCGTGGATGCTCGCACTCTCGCCCCTGGTGCAGCTCGGCCTGCTCGCCCTCGGGTGGGTGCTGACCGACGGCGGCACCAACAGTTCGACGATGATCATCGGCGCCTCGTTCGGCGCCGTGCTCATCGCCTGGGTGCTCGTCGGCGCGATCGCCGACTTCCGGCGCCTGGGCGCGCTCGGCCACGAGTTCAGGCCCTCGGTGTTGTGGATTCTCGTCGGGCCCTTGATGTACCTCATCGCCCGGGCTATTCACGTGCTGCGCACGACGGGCAAAGGTGTCGCGCCGACCTGGGTCTACCTGGCGCTCAGCATCGTCGTCGGCGCCGCCGCGGGCGCTGCGAGCCTGGCCCTGCCGCGCGACGCGAGCCTCGCCGAGCTGCGCCAGGTTGAGCAGTCGATCGCCGCCGACCTGCAGCAGCAGGGTCTCGACGTGAGCGTCATCTGTCCTTCTGAGGCCACGCTCGCTGTCGGCAGCACGTTCGTGTGCACCGCCTCTGACGAGGTGGGGCCGGTTGCCCTGCTGCGCGTCACCTACGGCGGAGTGCCCGGCTCGTTCACGTTCGAGGTCGAGTCGAGCAGCACCGGCTCGTAGTGCTGCTCAGTGCGTCTCGACGAGGCGGATAAAGGCGCTCAGCTCGGCCACGCCCTGCGGCGTGTGAGGTAGCGAGTCAAGCAGCCCCGGCGAGTGCACGAGGTATGCGGCCCACTGCGCGCGCGAGATGGCGACGTTGAGGCGGTTGCGGTTGAGCAGAAACTCCATGCCGCGAGGGGCGTCGCGCGAGCTTGACGCCGCGAGTGAGACGATCGCCACGGCGGCCTCCTGCCCCTGAAACTTGTCGACCGTGCCAACACGCGTGCTCGTGAAGCCCGCAGCGTCGAGCCCTTCGCGAATCGTCTGCTGCTGCGCGTTGTAGGGCGTGACGACGATGACGTCGCGGTCGGCGAGTGGCCTCGGCTCAGCATCCGGCCCCGAGGTCCACTCGCTGCCGATCAGGCGACGGATGATCGCGACGACCTCGTCTGCCTCTTCGACTGACTCGGTCGCGTTGCCGTGGTGCTGCACGGGCACGGGGTGCAGCCCGGGCGCGACCCCCACGAGCTCGCGCTCGGCTGCGCTCGGGTGCGCGTGCAGCTGACCTTCGTAGCTGAGCCGCGAGACGGGCTCGGCCAGCGCGGGGTGCAGTCGGCGGGTCTCGGCGAGAAAGTAGCCAAGCTCGGCTGGCAGCACGTCGTGCCCGGCGCTGAGGTAGCCGAGCGCGCTGCCGTCGATCGGCTCGGGGTGCGTGCCCTGGCTCACCTGAGGCAGCTGCTGCGGGTCACCCAGCAGCAGCAGGTTCTTCGCGGCCATGCTCGCGGCGATCGTGGCGGCGAGCGAGAACTGCCCAGCCTCGTCGATGACGAGCAGGTCGAGGCTGCGGCGGGCGACGCGCTGGGGGTTCGAGAAATCCCAGGCGGTGCCGCCGATGACGAAGCCATCAGGCTGGCCGTGCGCGTAGTCGTAGAGGTCGTCGGCCTCACCGAGCACGGTGAAGTGAGCAGTCGCGTAGTCGACGGGGTCAGCGTTGGTGCGCGGCGCCTTGGCGACCTGGCGCGACGGCAGCCCTGCCGCGACGACGCCCTCGAGCATGTGCTCGACGGTCGCGTGCCCTTGTGCGACAACCCCGATGCGCCAGCCCTGCCGCTGCACGAGCGCCGCGATGACGTGCGCACCGAGGTAGGTCTTGCCCGTGCCGGGAGGGCCCTGCACGGCGAGGTACGAGCGATCGAGGTCGAGCAGGCTCGCGATGACGGCGCTGACTCGATCGGGTTCGCCGTCGACGATCGGCACCTCGGCGAGGGGCTTTGCGCTGCGGGTGCGAGGAGACACCCGGCGCAAAAGGTCGCCGACCGGCTCGGCCGGCCACTCGGCGCCCTTCGACGACGCTGCCCCCTGCACGAGCGCACTCCCCCACTCTTCGATGGCGGGCTTCTGCTGCCCGGCGGGCGGCGGGCTCGCCGGCGTGAGGGCGACGGGCAGGTCGGTGTAGGGCTCGACACCCTTGGCCAGGGTCTCGCGGTAGGTCACACCGTCGTCGTGCAGCTCGACGAGCGTGATGGCGCGCGCCGAGCGGGCTCCGGGGTCGCGGCTGCTCGGCGCGAACGGTGCGGGCTGCTCGTACAGCGCGAACGGCCCCGACCTGCCACCCACGGTCGGCCGGCTGCCGGCGCTCCAGGCGCCGCGCAGGCGCACCGTGCGGCCGAGCGAGCTGCGCGGGGTCGGCTTGATCCAGTCAGACTGCTCGTGGTGAGCATCCGCCCGGTGCTGATCAGAATCCACCGTTAAGACGTCGCGCACGTCGGCCCACTCGTCGAGCGGGGCCACGAGGCGGTCGAAGTGATCCCACCAGAAGGTCTTGTGCTCGCGGCGGTGATAGTCGATGGCCGCGGCGGCGTAGGCGTAGGCGCGCTGCTCGGGCGTGCGGTCAGGCTCGCTCGACGGCGTGCCGTCGTCGTTCGCGGCGAGCTCGAGCAGTGCGGTGCGCAGCGGCGAATCGGGCAGCTCGCGCGGGGCCGGCTCGTCATCGAACAGCACGGGCGGCGGCGACGGATGCTCGGCGGCGAGCTCGCGCAACCACGCCGCGAGCTTGAGCGTGCTGAGGCAGTCGACCTCGTTGTAGTCGCCGATGTCGTCGAGAATCTGCTGCGCAGCCGCTGCGCTGGCCGGATCGCTGTCGCCCGCCTCGCGCAGTGCGCGCGCCCGCACGTATTCGGCCACAGAGTCGTCGCCCCGCGCGACCGCCGCCCCTTCGCGCGCCTCGGGCCAGTAGATCGGCTCGAGGTATTTGATCGAGTAGCTCGGGCTGCCGACGCGCAGGGCTTTGCGCACGACCGGGTAGAGGTCGACGAGCACTCCGGTTCGCAGCCACTCGTCGATCACGTCTTCGCCGACCGCGTGCCGCGCGGCGAGCGAGCGCAGGTGGGTGCGCTCGTAGGCGGCGTAGTGGTAAATGTGCAGGTCGGGGTGCTGCGCACGCCGGGCTTTCACGTCGGCGAGGAAGGCGATGAGGGCATCCCGCTCGTCGGCGAAGCTGTGCGCCCAGTAGGCGGTGAAGGCTCCCTCGGCGTCGACGAAACCGAACAGGTAGTCGAGACCCCACTGGGTCGGGTCGTGCTCGGTGTAGAGCGGGTCGCCCTCGAAGTCGAAGTAGAGGTCGCCGGGGTTCGGGGCGGGCAGCGCGTGCAGCACGGCCGCGTCGCGCACGCGCACGGGCGGCGGAGTGCCCGCGGTGGCTCCCGCGGCTTGACGCTGCAGTTCGGCCTGTAGGCGCAGGGCGTCGAGGGTGCTGCGCGAAATACCTGAGAGGCTCGCGGTCGCGACGGCCGCGCGGTCGTCGAGCGCGGCGAGCTGCTCGAGGGTCTCGATGCCGGCGGCGCCGAGCTTGGTCCACTGCGCGCCGGTCAGCCCGGCCACCTGGCTCACGTCGTCGTGCTGCGCGATCTCGGCGGTGCACCACGCGCAGCTACGGCAGTAGGTGACGCTCGGGTCGCGCCAGGCGATCGGCCCGGTGGCCGCGGCCCGCTCGCGCAACAGGCGGTGCAGACGGGCACGTCGCGCGCGCAGCACCGGCGCGATGTCGTCGAGACGGTGGATGCTCACCTCGCGTGTGCCGAGAATCAGGTCGACCTCGGGGTCGACGGCGATGCCGAGCCGCTCGAGCTGCTCGGCGTAGGCGGCGAGCTGCAGCAGCGCCGTGACTTTCGCGCGTCGTGCGAGCTTGCTGTCTTGCACGCGGTAGGCGCCCTCGGCGGTGCGCACGAGAAAGTCGGCGTACCCGACGAACGCGATCGGCAGATCACCCGGTTGGCCGGGGCTGTGGTCGCGATCGACAAAGGTTGCTTGCACGATGACGGGCACGCCGCGCCGCAGGGCGTCGAGCGTCTGCGCGGCGAGAGGCTCGATGGCATCAAGGCCAGCGCTATCGGCGCGGTCGATCTCGAGCACGTCGTCAGGGTGAGCGGCGCGGGCCCGATAGTCGGCGATGATGGCGGCTTCGTGCGCGTCGCCGAGCTCGGCGGTGCGGGCGAGCATGGCGTCGGGCTCGTCGTCGACGGCGGCGAGGCGGCCCAGGCGCGCGTCGAGGTCGCGGGCTACTCTGAACTCGCACTCTGCGGCGCGGGTGAGGTCGCTCGCCGAGGTGACGAGCATCCGTTCGCCGCTCTCGTTTGTCGTCAGGTACACGGGGATCTCCTCCGGCCAGGGGTCTGCCCAGGCTAGAGGCGAGGGGTGACATGCGGGTGCTCGCGCGCCGCAACCCCTAGACGCGAGCCGAACGCGGGGGTTGACTGGAACCTCCAGCACGCACAACGAAGTGGAGAACCCCATGTCTAGCGTCGCCCGCATCACCACCATCACCGCCCGCTCAGAGAAGAGCTTCGAAGACGCCGTGCGCGTCGGCGTCGACCGCGCCAACAGCACCCTGCGCGGTGTCAGCGGCGCGTGGATCAAAGAGCAGAAGCTGCACATCGTCGACGGCAAGGTCGCGGCCTATCAGGTGACCATGGAGGTCACCTTCGTGCTCGACGACTGATCGCTCAGATTCCGGATGCTCGGCGCGTGTTGTCGCTGGTCGTCAGCGCGCGCCGATCACCCCCAGACGACCGCTAGCCCGGGTAGCCCGGTGAATGCTGGGTCAGCCGACATCAGCTCGAGACCCTCGCTCATCGCCTGCGCCGCGAGCATGCGGTCGAACGGATCGCGGTGCGGCCATTCGAGCGAGCCGGCGGTGATTGCATGGCGCGCCTCGATAGGGATCACCTCCGCCCCGAGTCTCGAGACCTGTTCGTCGTAGGAGTGCACGACTGCGGCAGCTTCGGGCAGTCTGCCGAGTCGGTGCTTCGTCGCAATCTCGAACGCGCTCGCTGCCGAGACCACAAGGGTCTCGCTTCGATCGGCAACCCGAGCTCGAACGGCCTCCGGCAGACGATGCGGTGCGGCCAGCGCCCAGATCAGCACGTGTGTGTCGAGAAGTAGAGTCACGGCGACGACTCCCCGTAGCTGTCATCGAGCCCGCCCTCCCAGGCAGCTAGTTCGGATTCGGGCAGCGGCTCGAAGAACGACGCGGGGGTGTCGAGCCCGGGCAAGAATCCCAATTCGCGCTCAGCCGACTGCTCGAACGCCACTAAGCGCGCGACGGGAACTCCCCCGCGAGCAATCACGATCTCGTCACCGCGCTCGACCCGCGCGAGCAACTCTGAGAGTCGAGTCTTGGCCTCGTGCACATTCACCTGGCTCCCCATGTGGACTAAGTGTAGTGAACTAAGCATCGAATTGCGCGGTCTCAGGTTGCATTCCTGCGAGGGTCGGGGCGGGCGGCTCGTGCTCGCGCACGCCGCGGGTGTGGCTGATGAGCACCGCGCGCAGGCGCACGCCGGCGCGGTCGGCGGCGGTGGATGCGGCGAGCATCCACTCGCGATCGAGACGGCCGGGGTCGGGACCGCCGCGCCTTTCGAGACCGATGATGAGCTCCGTCGCGCCCGAGTGCTGGGCGACCCCGTCGATCACCGTGAACAGCGTGTCGGCGGCGTCGGTGGGTGCGCGGCGGGGCAGGTCATCGCACGGCATGGCGAGCCCGCCGAACCCGTTGTCGTTCGCCGGAAAGAACAGCCACAGTTGCCAACGCAGCGCCGGCCCGAGCGCGTAAGCGAGCTGCGCCTCGGGGGTCTGCAGGTCGGCATCGGTCACCGGGCGGGTGACGGTCGGCTGGTAGGTGCGAAAGGCTCCAGTCATGCAGGGCAGGATGCCCGAGTCACGTGAGCCGCTTGCCGAACTCCCCCACTGTCGGGCACGAGCGCCGTCGAGCCGCGACGGTGGAGGAGGCGCGGATTACCGGCAGTCGATGAGTTCGTTCGGCACGGCGAGGTCGTACTCGATCGCCAGCTCTTCTTCGAGCGTGAACGAGTCGACCATGGTCGCCGAGCCGCTCACGCGGTTGTCGGCGAGCTGAACATCCGCGTGATCTTGCGTGCCGAAGACGCCTTCAGGGCCCGACCACGAGACCACGTCGAGCGGCGTGCCGCCGATGGTCTGGATGTAGACGTCGATCTGCACGCGCTCGCCGTCAGCGGTCTCGCCGAATCCCTGCAGCTCGAGCGACGACTCGACTGCGTCTTGGTTCAGAGGCTCGCAATTGCGCAGCTCGGTGATGTCGTAGCTCGTGCCGCCGACCGTCGCCGTGCCCAGCACGGTCGCCGCGGGCTCGTCGCCCTCGGGAGTCTCGTTGGCCGGAGCATCGCTCTCGACGGTCGAGCCGTTCGGCTCGGTGGGCGCTTCGGTGTCGGCAGCGCATCCGGCGAGCGCGAATGCCGCCGCGAGCGCGACCGGTGCGAAGCCTCGCACCAGCCAGCGCCGGCGGGCGGTTCGTGCGGTGGGCAGGGTGGTTTCAGGCATGTCAGTCATGGGTCTCATTCACATCAGTGGCGAAGGTTCTTCGGTCGTGCTTCCACCCTGCCAAGAAAGTCGAGAGCTCGTCAAACCAGCGGTGGAACATGCTGCCTGCCCGCTCGCTGCGTCATCTACCCCGGTGGTCGGCGCTGAGCATTGCCACGACCTCGGCCGCGAGCACCGCCGGTGGGCGGCGGCGGACGCCGAGCAGCAACCGCGGCTACGCAAGGTCGTGGAGACGACGGCGATTCGAGCGGGCATCCCGATGCCTCGCGTCGGCGTGACCGACGACCCCGCCCCCAACGCGTTCGCCGCGTCGCTCAGCCCGAAGAACGCGGTCATCGGCGTCACGACCGGAGCCCTCGACCTGCTCGGCGCAGGCGGCGAGCTGTAGCAGCGCCGTGACCTTCGCTCAGCGCAACGATGACCCGAAGCTCTCGATCATCAGCCACCCGCCGACATCTCTCATGAGAGCCCCGTCCGCCGTTAGAACATCGACGTCCACCGTCACTTCGGTGGCGTAGTCAAGCACCAGCGTCGCCTCCGTCGTGACGCTCTGGGTACCGATCTCGGTGTCGAAGGGAACCCGTGACGGGTTGTACGGCCCGTAGCCGCGGTCGGGGTAGGTCGTGGTGATCATCAGCGTTGCGTAACGGCCATAGACCAGGGATTCGAAGCTCAGCATGGTCGTCAACCGGTACAGGCCGGGCTGCAGCGTGATGGTGCCACCCCCATCCACCGACCCGATCGACGAGTCCTCTGATCCCGCGGCCCAGGTGAGAGGAAGAGAGAAGTCATCGCTCTCCGTAGCCGTAAACGCCGTCTCGGCGGTGAAATAGGCATAGTCGAGTAGCCCTGGAACGCCCCGGGGGCCTTCCGGGCCTTCCGGGCCTTCCGGGCCTTCCGGGCCCTGCTCCCCCGCAGGCCCCTGCGGCCCCTGCGGCCCGAGCGGCCCCATCGGCCCTTCCGGGCCGTCTGCCCCCAGAGCACCCGCAGTGCCTGCAGGCCCCCGAGCTCCGTCACTCCCGTCGACGCCGTCCCGCCCGTCGACCCCGTCCTGCCCATCGGCCCCGTCCTGCCCGTCGACCCCATCACGGCCATCCGCCCCGGGAGGGCCCGGCTCGCCGGTGCCCTCGACGGCCGAGGCCGGGGTGCTCGGTGCGAGCAAGATGCTGGCCCCCAGCATCCCGCCGCCGGTGGCAACCAGCGCGGTGATGACGCAGGCGATGAGAAGGGTGCGCAGGGAAACCAAAAGGCTCTCGCTTTCGTCGGGTGTGTCGACTCTAGCGATCATGAGCCACGGTCG
The DNA here is from genome assembly GCF_019739195.1 of Microcella sp. NCBI lineage: Bacteria > Bacillati > Actinomycetota > Actinomycetes > Micrococcales > Microbacteriaceae > Microcella > Microcella sp. The sequence continues at coordinate 390,362 of NZ_JAHHDS010000003.1, forward strand.
GGCGTGCGAGGTAGATTCACCTCATGTACCGGCAGATCGCGCGCAACAAGCGGTGGAGCATCCTGCTCATCGCCCTGTTCTGCGTCGCCGTGGTCGGGCTCGGGGTGTTCAGCGCGTGGGTGGTCGGCGAGGTGTGGCCGTTCTGGCTGACGTGACCTTCTGCCCGCTCGCTGGGTCATCTACCCCAGTGGTGGGCGCTCTCCACTGCCACTAACTCGGCGGCGAGCACGGCGGGGTGGGCGGCCGTGCATGCCGAGCAGCAACCGCGGCTGCACACGGTGGTGGAGACGACGGCGATTCGGGCGGGCATCCCGAAGCCGAAGGTCGGCGTGATCGACGACCCCGCCCCCAACGCGTTCCCCGCGTCGCTCAGCCCCAAGAACGCCGTCATCGGCGTCACGACCGGAGCCCTCGACCTGCTCGACGGCAGCGAACTCGAGGCGGTCGTCGCGCACGAGGTGGCGCACATCGTCAACCAGGATGGCCGCGTCACCCTGACGACCTTCGCCCTCGTCGGCTCGATCGCGTCGGTCGCCGGCACGCTGCTCGTGCTCGGCTGGGCGCTCGTGCGGTCGGTGATCAGCGAGTTCAAATTCGGCCTGGGTCTCATTCTCGGGATGCTCGGGCTCGTGATGATCGTCGTCGGCACCGCCTTCGCGGCCGTGGCCTTCGTGCTCGGCCCTCTCATCAGTTCGGCTGTCTCCCGCCGCCGCGAGTTTCTGGCTGACACGAGCGGCGTAGAGCTCACGCGCTTTCCGGAGGGTCTCGTGCGGGCGCTGTCGAAGATTGCGGAGCACCTGACCACGGTGAAAGCCGCATCGTTCGAGGTGCGCGGGCTGTTCTTCGTCAACACCATCGGCAAAGGGCTGCTCGCGCAGTGGCTCGGCTCGCACCCGCCCGTGGCGGAACGGGTGGACCGACTGCGGGAGATCGGGCGCGGGTTCTAGGCCGCACCCCTACGCGATAGCGTAGAACGAGATCGTGAGCCCGAGCGCCCGCGCGACCTTGACGATGGTCGCAAAACTCGGGTTGCCGTCGGCGGAGAGCGCCTTGTATAGACCCTCGCGGCTCATCCCGGTGCGCCGAGCCAGCTCGCTGAGGTTTCCCGAGCGTGCGATTGCCCCGAGCGCATCCGCAATGGCGGCGGGGTCGTCGCCACTTTCGGCAATCGTCGCTTCGAGATAGGCCGCCGCAGTCTCGATGTCGGTGAGGTAGTCGGCAGCGTCGAATCGGCTGAAAGTCTCAGTCGTCATGCTTCTCATACCTCCACTGGTCGGCCAGACGATGTGCCCGCTTGATATCTCGTGGCTGGGTCGACTTGTCTCCCTCGCACAAAAGCAGCACCACCACGTCGCCGTGCTGCAGGTAGTACACGCGAAGACCGGGTCCGAATTCGATCCGCAGCTCCGAGACTCTCGAGCCGACGGGTCGAACATCGCCAGGGTTGCCGCGAGCGAGCCGATCGAGCCGCACCAAGACCCGTGCAATAGCGGCACGATCTCTCAGCCCAGCTAGCCACCGGTCGAACTCAGCACTTCTGCGCAGTTCGTATATTGTCAACTGTAGTTCACAACACTTCCGCGGTCAACGGAGTCCCGGCCAAGCCCTCGGCGCCACAGCGCCCTCGAGTAGGTCGTCCGAAAGGTAGCGCCGACCACCGACGGAGGGCTACGAACTATGCACCGTCGCCCAACTCAGCAAACTTCGCCGCCATAGTCGGGTTACCCCGCGTCAGCTTCTTGATGGTCACCACTGTGCTTTGCCGTTGGCCAGGCGCAGGTTGCGCTCTGACCCGAGCAGGGCATCCTTCGCCTTCTGCAGCCGCTCGATCGACTTGTCGATCTCGGCGATCGCCTCGCCGAACCGCCGCAAGGCCAGGTCGTAGTTGCGCGCAAAGCCGGTCTTGAACGCGTCGAGGTCGCTCTCGTAACTCGTGATGTCAACGTTCTGCGCCTTCACCAACGCCAACTCCTGCTTGTACTGCAGCGACCCGAGCGCCGCGTGATGATCTGACGCGTCAGGCAGCGAGCGTCTCGCCGACCATCTTGGTCGACAGCCGCGCCTTCATGTCTTTGAGCCGCTCGATCGCGTCGTCGCGATCTTTGATCTGCTGCTTGTACTTCTCTTCGAGCGCCTGCTCAGAGACTTGTCTTTCCATCGTGGCCATGGCGAGCCCGTTCTTCAGCTCGTCACGCTCGCGCTCCACCGTGCTCAGTGCTTCCTTGACGGCAAGCCGCTTCGCCTGTTCTCCGTTCTGGATGCTCGCCTTCAGCAACTCGATCTCTGACGCCTTCTTCGCCACTTCCGCTTCGAGTTTCGCGGACTCGTCGGCGAGCTTGGCGGCGAGCTTCGCCTCGGCGAGTTCGACAGCGACCTTGTTGGCGCTCTCCCCCGCGTCGAGCTTGGCCTTCAGCGCCTGAATCTCGGAGTCTTTCGCGGCCGCAGCCTTCTGCAACTCGCCGGCCGCTTTCGTCTCGGCAAGTTCGATCGCCCGCTGCTTCTCATGGTCGGCAAGCTCGAGGCGCTCGTGCAGTTGTTTCTCGAAGTCGGTGTCGCGCACCTGCTTCAGGATGTCGGCGTATCCGGCCTGGTCAATCGTGAAGGCCTTGCCGCAGTTGGGGCAGATGATCTCTTGCATGGCGTGGTGTGCCTTTCGTTTCGACGATTTCGTGTGCAACTCGGTTGCGAATGGCCGCCGATTCCTTGGGCCAATCACGCGCTTCGCAAGAAACGAGGTTGACGCCACGCCACCGATCCCAGTTGCCGTCGACCACTCGAAGCAACGAAGCGACGTCAAAGTCAGCGAGGGAAGTCCAACCTCGTTCCAGAGCAAGTTGCGTCTGCGGGAAAAGCAAAGCCGGAAGCACGCCGCGCTCCCACCAATATGCACCGATCCCAGGGAGATGAACAGAAAAGAACCGCTTAGTCGTGATCGCTAGGTTGATTAGGCTTTCGAGCAAATCTCTGTCTTATGGTCCTTGGCGTCAGACTACATCGACGCACCTACTAGTCCACGGATTAATTTGTAGAGCCAGTGAAAGGCGCTTTCTTCCTGCGCGACGGCTGGACAACGAAGCCGCCTTGCTGCCCGACCGCGCGTCGTTATCTTTCTCGAACTACGCCTTCGAAAACGCCGTGGCGCGAATGTGGTTGAACTCGGTCTCGCAGTGCTGCTCAAGTGTCTCGCCGAACATCTTGGTCGAGAGCCGCGCCTTCATGTCTTTGAGCCACCGGAGACTGCCCCCGTGACGCCAGACCTGGCTGGGATAGCGCTGATCGAGAGACTCATGAAGTAGCGCGAGAGCCGGGGGCCCTGCCAGCCCCAGACAAATAATGACTCCTCCGCGCTTTCTGCCCATTCCGTGAGCGTCAGAAGGACCGACCACCTGCCGTGAGCCACACCAGGTCGTCGAAGGCGGCCTCCTTGGCGTGATCGTGATCGCACGCGAAGTGATTCGCTCGGATGTCCTCGGCGACACCTTCAACCTTCGCCTTGATGTCAGCTACGAGGTCAGGGCTCACGGGATCGTTCGTAGATTTGCCCTGTTCATCAAGGTTCAGGATCTGAACGCGATCAGCGTCCACTCCGGTGAGCTGTTGGTAGCCAAGCGCGTAGATCGATAGCTGGTCCTTTGTCACACTCTCTGACTGCGAATCCTTCGTGGACTTGAAATCCACGATTGCGGTCTCACCGGTCTCGAGCGACTTGATCAGGTCGATACGGCCGTTGACGGTGACGCCGGGAGAAATCTCGACTTCGATGACCTTCTCTGAGTGGATTGTTCGCGTGAGATCTGCACCATGCCGGTCGAAGTAACGCTCGACGGCATCGACTGCTGCGCGTCGGAGCTCCGCTCGCAGCGTCGGGTAGGCATACGGGGTGTGCAGGTGTCGGTCAACGAGCCACTCCGCCTCTGACCGGTCAGGAATATCGCCGGCAAGCGCCCTCTTGTGCATCTCGGCGAGAGCGTCATGTAGCCCCTTGCCGTAGCCGAGTGCCTCATGAATTGGCGGATTGAAGCCGTACATGAATCGGAGCTTGAACTGGTAGGGACATTCGATCAAGTACTTCAGTTCGGAGAACGACACCCCGATGTTGGGGGTATCCCTCTTGGGCGTCGGGTCGAGTCGAGCCGCAGTGGGAAGTCCCTCGTCCGTTGTGGACATCCAAGTTGAAGCGGTGCAGTGAAGGTAAAGGGCAGAAGCTCGTCGATACATAGCCGAGTCGCCCGGGGAGTAGGTGCAGTAGAGGTACTTCTGGGCCCTAGTAACCGCGACGTAGAAGAGTCGCGTCTCGTCCGACGGGTTCGTCTTGTATCGAGCGCCGTTCGGAACCGCCTCGATCGGAATGATGTGGGGGATCGTTTGCGTGCCGCCGGGCGCCTTCATCGGGAAGCGGTTGGCGCGAAGAAACGGCACGAAGACAGCTGGCCATTGGAGTCCCTTGGCGCGGTGAACTGTGGAGATCACTACGGCGTCGGGAGCGACGTAGCCGGCGTCTTCGTCCGACTCCTCGTAGACGTTCGGGGCCTGGAAGGTCAGGAATCCTTCGAAGGACTCATACTTACGCGCGGGGTCCGAGGAGAAATGGATCGCCTCGAAATCGGAAATCACCTGCGAGAACTTGCCGAGCTGGTACATGACGAGCTCGGCCCGTCTCGAGTCCGCAGGAGCGATCGTTCCTTCGTGCAGGTCGAGAGCTTCCAGGAATTTCAAGAAGAGCCGCTGGATGTTGTAAGCGCCCCACGCGGTGCTCCTTGTGAAGTCGGCGCCGTCATCGAGCACCTTCATCGCGTCTGGCCAAAGAGACGGGCCTGGAACGAGCGATGCCGCATCCCACAGGTCGCGGAGCTCAGGCTCGCCAATCTTCCCGAGCACGTAACGGAAGATCCCCACGCAGGCTTGAATCTCGACTCCATCGAAGAGCCGCGCAAGACCCTTGATGATGAAGGGAACATTCAGTCGGCGGAACTCGTCGACTAGTGCGTCGGCGTCTTTTACCGACCGGAATAGGACCGCACAGTCAGACCATGAGAGGCCACGCGGTTCGCTGGTGGGGCGATCCTGGAACGGCACTCCCTGAAGGCCCTGGATCCGCTCGGCGATCCAGGCCGCCTCCTCGCGAGCGTCCTCGAACTGGAGGGCGAGCATGTCGCCGCGTTCCCAGATCTGGTGCGAGGCGTAAAGCATCTTCTTCGTCAGCCTCTCGGCAGAATCAAGTCTCTCGGCCACCGAACGGCCCAGCTCGACAATGCCCTTCGATGAGCGGAAGTTCTCTTCGAGTCGGATCGACCGGACGCCCGCGTATCGGGAGGTGAAGTCAATGATGTTGCGCACCTCGGATCCGCGCCATTGATAAATCGTCTGATCGTCATCACCGACGACGCAGAGGTTCGCGCCAAAGTGAACGAGTCGCTGGACGAGCTTCTCCTGAATCGGGTTTACGTCCTGATACTCGTCAACGATCACGAACTTGACGTCGAGTTCAATGTGATCCCGCAATGACTGCTCTGCAGTATCGAGAGTGAGGCCGGTCTGGGATCGCTCCAGAAACCGGACGGCCTCCACCATCATTGACGTATAGTCAAAATAGCGATGCTCAGTTAGCAGGTTCTGATAAGACGCGAGCGAAGCCTTGACCGCGTCAGGAACTAGCCCGAAGGTGACGTCGTCTTCCTGAAGGACAGAGAGTGCGCCCTTGTAGTAACGGGTGTCCTTGAATCGGGACAATGTGGCTACGTTCCCGCCAACGGTCTTCGTGCAGGTAGTCAGTCCAGACTTCACACTCATCCGATCGATTAGCAGCTGCTGCGTAGTGTCGGTGAGCACTCCGTACTTGAAAGTCTCTGGTATGTACGTCTGGAGCATGTCGAGGCAGTAGCCGTGCATGGTGCCGACGTACATTTCGGCCATGCCGACTATGTCCGGAATCGCCGTGTTGACCGTGCGGTGAATGCGCTCTTTCAACTCTGCCGCGGCTTTTTCGGTGAACGTGAAGGCGATGACGTTCCTTGGCTGAACGCCCGGCTGCTGGAGAATGTTCGCGATCCGTTGGGCGAGTACCTCAGTCTTCCCAGACCCGGCGCAGGCGATGAGCTGTAGGGGGTTTGACACCTCAGAGATCGCATCCGCCTGGGCGGTCGTGAATCCAATCGATGCTGGCATGGTCACGCGTACTTCCTCCCCTGGGCGGCGAAGATTTCGGCGGCGGAGAGCTTCGAGTGCATGACCGAGTCTCGGACCGCCTCGTCTTTCAGGTCGAGGACGCGGAGTTCGCTACCTGTCCCGTTTGCGATTGAGTCGATCCGATGAAAGTCATTGGCGTGCGTTTGCGCGTATTCCGCGAGGCCTCTCAGCTTCACTAACGCGTCATCCAGGTGGGTGCCGTGAGGGTCAACGATTGACGGCTTGACCTGACCATTCACTTCGTTGAAGAAGATGAAGTCTGGATGCATGGCACGCCAGTTGCCGACCCTGTCGCGGTATGTGACGCCGAGGGAATCGGCGGAGGAGACGGAAGGGTTTCGGTACCAGCCGATGCAATCGAGGCGGGCAACCTCCTTCTGGATGACCGCCTTCTCCCAGTCGTTCAGCTTCGTGATCGGGTACCAGCCAGCCTCGTCCGACATCAGATGCTTGTCTATCGTGTCCGCGTCTCGTATCTGGTCGCCATCGAGTTCCTTGAAGTCGGCCATACGGTTTCGTGGCCGGTGGAGAGGCTGCAACTGCGGTTCGACGGCCTGTGCGCGAATTTCGTCGTACACCTCGCGTCGCTCGTCAGAGAGGCCAAGAAGTGCTATTCGCTGTTCGTCGAACCACTCGTCGACAATGTCCTTCGCTGCGACGTCCACTTTCTCGCGCACGATCGCGATAGTCGCGAGTGCAGCGGTCCTCACGTAGGCGCCGCGAAGGCCATCGTCGTCAGCATCCGGGTCATCTTCGCCGGCGAGGTGGTCGACGTACGACTGAGCGACGTCCGCACCAAAGGCCCGCTTCGCATCCTCGAACGCGACCCGGATCGCCCGCTCGTCGGCCCGAATCGTGAAGTCAGCGTAGGTGAGCTTGTCCCCGCCGAAGCGTCCGGCGATCGACATGCCGCGGACGGTGCGTACTTCAACTTCGGCGCTACGCAGCTGTCCGTCGTATCGCTCTGCGAAGCCGTCGAGCGTGATGTGCATCTGCTTCTCGGCCGACTTGATTGCTCCAACCTTCAGGCCATCGGCAGCGAGCGCCTGGGCGAGGCTCACCAACTGCTTGACAGGCCGTGCGCCGCGCTGCGGCACGACATACGACGGCAGTGCGTCGAGGCACTCCCAGACCGCGGGAGGCACGTGCGGATTCGGCTCGAGCTCGCGCCCATCGAGCAACACCTCAATCGTCGGCCCTCCGGGCATCTCGTCGATGAGGCCTGTCAGGAACTTCGCGACATTGCCCGCGGTAGTGCGGTCGAAATGCGGCAGGATGCAGTCGACGGAATTGAGTCGTTCGTCACCCGGGATGCGGCGTGCAAGCGGGGTGCGGACCATCCGGCCGAGGAGCTGTGCGATGTGTGTGTGGTCCCTAGCCGGCCTGAACGACAACAAAACCTCGGCACGCGGACAGTCCCAGCCAGTCGAGATCGCGTCTTTCGCGATGAGGACACGAACCTGGGTAGCCTCCTGAACTCGCTGCGGCTCAATCCAGTCAACGTCCCACGAGCCAAACGTCATCGTCCTGTGGTCGCCGAGAACGTGGCGGACATGGATCGAGCTGATGTCCCCGAGGCCAGCTGCGATCGTGTCGAGCCAGAGGCCGACCTCGTCGAGATGCTCCGCGGCGGCGTCGTTCGGGATCTGCATGACAAGGAGCGGCACGACCGCCTCGGGAGACTTTTCGCCCGGCAGCTTCGCCTGAGCCTCGAGGTACTTCCCCCAGCGGTCGGCTGAATACTTGAGCTTCTGGGCGGCGTGAGTCGCGAGCGCGGTCTCAAGGTTGCCGGCTTCGGCCGGGATATCGAGGACGATCTTGTCCTTGATGAGGCCGGACGCTTGGACGCGGGCAGGGTCGACGGTGACGGCTGGCAGCTGTTCCCGTTCGGCGGCCAGGTCTGCCTCGCTCATTGCCTCGTCGAAGTGCTTGCTCGTTGCGGAGATTCCCCAAACGACCGGGATTGGCAGACCGGTCTCGGTGCCGTCGACGAGGCCCTTAACTATCGTCGGCTTGTCCCTGCTCGCCCTTGTGTTGAAGCCGCGGTGGGCTTCGTCTATGACCAAGTAGACAGACAGCCCGTCATCGTCGATCGTGTTCGCGAGCGTCTCCCAAATCGTCCACGCAAGGTCGTCAGGGGCGAGGAAGGACGACTGCCCGGTCGCCTCAACAGCGCGAGCTCGGGCAGCTTTCTGCGTGAGTCTTGAGTTTGCGGTGAGCTTTCCGGTGTTCAAGAAGTACACCTTGCCCGCCTCGAGCTGCGGCATGGAAAACGGATACTCGATAGTCACGAGTCGGCTGTGGTCTAGCTTCTCGGAGGCCTGCATGAGCCGCATGCGGGTCTGATCGTTGAGGTTCGGGTCGTCCGAGAACCAGATCACCACCGCGCCCGGGTCGGGGTCAAAATTGAGCTCGTCGTTTCCATAGAAGAGCGCCTCGATCGCCGCAGCGGCCATTACGGTCTTGCCGGCGCCCGTCGTCGCGGTAAGGGTGAAAGAGGTCTCTTTGTGGTACTCGTGGTACTTCTTCTTGGCGCGCTCAAGGTTGTCAAGAACCTGGATGACGGCGTCGCGTTGATAGTCCTTCAGTGAGAATTTCATCGGGCATTCCGCATCGCGTCGATCTCGAAGTTTGAAAGGTAGGACTGGTAAAGCCGGACTGGCTCGACCCCGGTCGGTAAGTCGCGAGTTACTGCTTCGAATAGCCGATCCTCATCTGTGACGATGTACGCAATATGCGCGGTTGGCGCAGCTGCCATCGCCACCAGGAAGTCGTCGGTTCGGTCGAGATCCTCAAGCACCCCATAATTGTCCGTGACGTCCCAGCCATCCGCGAGCGAATCGATCCGCCGCCCCCGCGACCCTGCGCGTAGCCAGAGGAAAGCGGCGATTCTCGAGAACTCTCGATTCGACTGCACTCGCAGCGGCGCCTCATGGGTGAGGGTGAAGAACTCGACATTTTCGTCGAATCCGTCGGCCATCGGGAAGACGTCAGTGAACTTGTACTCCCCCTTGATCAGCGTTCCGTCCGCCGTCTTCCCCTCGATCGCTGCACGAATTCGCGGCTTCGTTATGTATTCGCAGATGCCCCACGACTCCCAGTCGGCGTCACCAGGACGGAAGTGCTGCTTACGCAGATTCAACTGCTCGACAGCACCGACCTCGTTGTTTGTCACCGAAATCGAGACGCGGCGACCATCGTCCTGCTTGTTCAGACGCATGACCGCATGTGCGGTCGTACCAGACCCGGCAAAGAAGTCGAGAACGATGGCGGAACGCTTATCGCGTATAAAGAACCGGAGGGCGTCCTCCACAGCGTAAAGAGACTTGGGGAAAGGGAATGAACGCTTGGGGAGCAGTTCTCGTAAAACCCAGGAACCGTATGTTCGGGAGTCATGCGAGGACTTGTTCCACACCGTCTTGGCATACAACTCGCGCGGACGATCCGGCGCGTAGTCGATCTCAAGCCACCCTTGAGGAGCCTTGCCGACAGTCTCCAGCTCACCACTGGCTAGCCGTTCGATCTGCGCATTCCGTAGGTACTGGATACTCCAGTGGCCTTGCTTTCCACGCCCAGCAGTCCGGACTTGGCCGGCCTTGAGTCGAGTCTCAAAGGAGCCGCGGTTCAGTTCCCAACGCCCGTCTGAACCATCAGTCTGTGTCGGCCATGCCGCTTCAGTACCCAGTGGGGCTGCGTACGTGTCTCGCGAAGACCCCAATGGAAGAGGCGCGTCAGAGCCGAGAATGGCGCCGCTAGATGGGTCGACTAGCACCGGATAGAACTTGCTGGGCGAATCAGTGCGTGCCGGGCCGGCTCCAAGTCGACGAAGTTGATTCCAGATAGGAGAGCGGTTCTGTTTAATTGTGCGGTTCTCCGTGAGAAGCATGTCGTCAGGTGTCTTCACCGGCGCGGCGGTGCCAAGCATCACAAAGAAAATGAACTCGTTCACGCGAGTGAACTCTCGATTGCGGGCCGCGCCGCTCGGGCTGATGACCGAGGAGATCATCTGGATGTTCGCCTCTGGAAACACTTGCTGCAGGAGCAGCCCGAGCCGGAGATACTCCTTCTCGTCAATCGCAGCTATTAGAACTGACTCCTCGGAATTGAGGAGCTCCTTCGCGAGCAGCAACCTACGCTCCATCATCGCAAGCCACTTTGAGTGGCGATACAAGTCGTCCGCCTCGACGTAATCGTTGTTGTACTTCCAATCCTTCGCGCCGGAGTTGTAAGGGGGGTCGATGTAGATCGCGTCGACCTTGCCGCGGTGGGTGAAGAGCAAGGCTTGAAGAGCGTGAAAGTTCTCGGCGTTGATGACCGCGTGATACGGCTTGTCGCCCGGTTGGCCATGCGACCCACCTCCGCGCTCCACCGTGCCGGTCGAGACCAGTCCCGGGTAGATCGGATCACGGAACTCAGCGACGACCACGAGGTCATCGACGACGACAGTGAGTGCGATGTCGGCCTCGCCGGTGGCTTCGAACTCTGGCCCAAGAGGCACTAGCGACGCGAGCCGGCCCAGGTCGCTCCGTTCGATCGACGCGACCCGGAACAGAGCCCGATTCATATACGTCGGCGCTTGACCACGCGGAGCAAGCACGCGCACTTTGTCCCCAACCCGCACCCGGCGCCCCGGCAGCTCCACCGCCTCCGGCGCGTGCCGTTCGAAGTTCAATCCGAATACACGACGGTCCGCGAGCGCATTGACCTCACGTTCGATGTCCGCCGCGAGTGCGGGCGCCGATGCCCGCAGTTGCGCTAGTAGCTCATGAATCCGCGCCACGTCTCGTCTCCTCCGGCCAGGTGGTCAAGGTCGAATCTAGCGAGTGGCCCCGACATCAGAAGGCATAAAGGTCCATTAGACCAGCCTCCTGTACCAAGTCGCTCGAGCCATGTCCCAGGAATCTGCGTGCATGTCCCATCAAGTCGATAGATTGACCCATGATGGACGTAAGGTGGTGCACATGGAGAACTTCGACGTATTGCAGGCGCTCGCCCGCACCGCTCTCGCGGGCAACGCCGAGGCGATCAGTCACCAGGTCGAACGACTCGCAGATCGCCTGGCTGAGGCCGGCGAGGAGGGCGACGCGAAGAAACTCCGCGCTCTCGTCACGCGGAGCAAGAGTCGTCAGGCGGTCGAGCCGATGAATCTACAACCTTCCGGCGTCACCTTTGCGCCGTCAGCGGGCCAACGGCTCACCGCAAAGGCGACCCTCCCGGTTGATCGAGAGTCCGGTGCCCCCCTTTGCGAAATCGTCATGCCGGAGCGGGGGGAGATGCTGCCCGTTCTTCCTTCACAGGCGCAAGCGGCATACGACTCGCTGATCGGCGAGTGGCAACACGAGGTCGAACTTACGCAACTCGGGCTTCCAGTTAGCCAATCGTTACTCGTCTACGGGCCGCCTGGCACGGGAAAAACAACACTTGCACTCGCGATCGCTTCGCGCCTCGGTCGACCAGCTGTGGTCGCGCGACTCGACGGTCTGATCTCCTCACTTCTGGGCAACACTGCCCGCAACCTCGGCGCGCTGTTCGACTTCTGTAACCGGTACGACAGCGTGCTCATCCTTGACGAGTTCGATGCGGTCGCGAAGATCCGTGATGACGTCAACGAAGTCGGCGAGATCAAGCGCGTCGTTAACGCTCTCTTGCAGAACCTAGACAAGCGGACGCAGTTCGGCCTAACCATCGCCGTCACGAACCACGAGCGCCTTCTCGACTCGGCCGTCTGGCGTCGCTTCGAACACCAGATTGAACTAGGCCTGCCAAGCTACGATGGGCGCTTCGAAATCGCGCACCTGAGCCTTAGTGGGCTCGAGGACGCCGACACCGTAGCCCGCGCGATCGCACAGCTCACTCAGGGCCGTTCGGGTGCTGATGTTCGAACACTGACGCTCGCATTCTTGAAGATGTCTGTACTCCAGCACCAGTCGAGCAGCTCTCACCTCGGTACACTTCAAAACGCGATTCAAGCAACTGGGATGCGCGGCGTTCGAGGAGCTGACGACACGGTCCAGGCGCTGGTCGAGGTGCTACGAGAGCCTCCAGCGTCCCTCGGCCAGACCGAACTCGCCGCGCTAGCTGGTAAGGATCGAAAGACAATCGGGCGCTGGCTCAACGAGGCAAAGGTGTGACATGCCGGACGGCCCGATTCAAGTAGTGCTAAGGCCAGAGTCGTTCCGCGAAGACCGCGCACGCCAAAACGGCGGAGGCGCACGCAAGGACTTCTACCGCGACCAAGACCACGAGTTCTCGCTCCACCGCGACGAGATTGCTCGGGTGATCCGCGTGCTCATCTCCAAGAGTGCTCACTCGAGGCGCGTGAACGTCACGGTCCTGATGCGGCCCGACGCCCTTGCGAAATCTCATCGCCCGTTTCAAAGCTTGTTCAGACAGACGCGCGCATCCCATGTGGGAACGGACGACTATGGCGAGCTCATCTTCGCGGTGACTCCAGCGAACCTTCGGAAGATCCTTCAACTCGTCGAAAGCGCGGAGACCGACGTTGCTTGGCGGGTCGACACGCTCGGGGTGCAGCGATACGCTCCGAGCCCAATGCGCACTGAGGTCGGAGCCATACAGAACATCCGAGAGTGGTCGCCGGCAGACGCGCGCGGTTTCACGCTCGACGAAGCAGAGGAGTGGCTCAGCGAAAACCCGTCCACCCGTGCCGAAGTCGAGCTCTTCGACATTCCGGCGCACGGGTCGCTTCGCGACGAAGCTATCGAGGGTATTAGGCAACTCGCTACGCGCACTCCAACTTTCAGCTCGCTGTTCGAGCTCTCTGGCGCGGCACGCGCTGTGCTCGGCGCACAGCCCGCGCTCGAGCGCCCAAGGCCACAAGGGGTCGCAGCGGTCCGATCTCGAGCGATCGACTCGAGCGCCTTCCGCGAGGAACTCGCGCGTCTCGAGGCAAGCGCGCTAGTCAAGCGCGTGGCGCTCGGGGATGCCCCGGCCGCCGTATCTGACGACACCGAGCCAGTCATCGGCCAACATCAGGGCTCTCCGCGACGAGATGGCGCAGCTCGACCCGTCATCGGCGTGATCGACGGCGGTATCGATTGGCAGGACCCCGGCACCGCGGGTTGGATTGTGGGGCACAACGACTACATCGCACCCGAGCATCGGTCGGTTCGAAGAGTGGTCCACGGCACTTCCATTGCATCACTCATTGCGATCGGAGCCGACCTCAATCCCTCTCTGCTTGACGTGGCAGAGGATTGCCGGGTCTACGACCTCGGCTTATTTCCTGCCGAAGAGTATGTGGCCGACTACTACCCGACGCCGCTGGAGGACTTCATCGACGTCCTTCGCGAGAGCGTCCAGCGCGCCAAGTCTGAGCAGGGCGTCCGCGTGTTCAACCTGTCTTACAACTTCAGACGAGCGCCCGGCTCGTCTTTCTTCTCGCCCATCGCCCGGGAATTGGACCAAATCGCGAACGATCTCGACGTGATATTCGTCATATCGGTCGGCAATCTTCCCGAGACCGAGATTCGTGAGGAGTGGCCCAGCGCGGAAGGCGACGTCGTAGCGATGATTGCGCGAAGCCGAGCACGCGATGGACTTGGCGTGCCCGCTGAAAGCATCGCCAACGTAAGCGTCGGTGCAACGAATCCTCCTGGAATGGCCACGGGGATTGAAGGGGCGCCGACGAGGTACACGCGTCGCGCATCGCCCGTGCCATCGGCGCTGAAGCCGGACTTCGCCGCACCTGGCGGCGGAGTCCGAGTGAACCGCGGCGACTCATCGGGGCTTCGAGCTCTGAACTCCGTCGGGAACATCATCGAGGTGGAGGGAACGAGCTTCGCTTCGCCGCTAGTTGCCCGCTATCTCGCTTCGCTCGACGAGGCAATCACCGGGGACGTTCCTCGCGAGGTGCTACTCGGCCTCGCCACTCACCATGCGCAACTACCGCCCGTCTTGCGGCGCTCAGAAACCATTGCCGACCTCGCGACATCCTTTGTCGGCCGCGGCCTGCTCCCATCGGTAAGCGAGACCCTCGACGGCGCCGCCCACCGCATGACGATCGTTCTCAGCGACATCATCCAGCCGAGAAAACGCGTCATGTTCCCATTCCGGTGGCCCGACTCACTAACTTCGACGGACGGGAAGTGCCGCGGCACCATCAAGCTGACGCTCGTTTCACAACCGAAACTGAACCATGCGCACGGGAGCGAGGCCGTGCGCATAAACCTCGACGGATCCCTGAAGCAGCTCGACCCTCGCAGCGGTTCCTTCGGGAGCCAGGTTCGCCCGAGTCACGAATTCTTCTCCGGGTACACATATGCAAACGAGCGCACGCTCATGACGGAGCTCGGCAAGTGGTTCCCGATTAAGTCATTCGAACGAACCATGCGGGGCGTGGGCAGATCTTCAGACTGGCTTCTCGAGATCGGTTACCTCACTCGGGCGTCTGAGTTGCTGCCGGAGCAGGGCGTTCGCTTCGCGGCAATTCTCACGATCGAGGACCCCGCGGGCGAAGCGCCGGTACACGACGAAATGCGAGCCTCGCTTACCACGATCGGCGTCGCACTCAACGACCTACGAGCTTGGACAAATGTCGGTGTTCGCACTTAGCCCGACTCAAGCCTGGCCCACTGGCGACCAATCCATTGTCACGACGATGTCACAAACGCTCCGACGCGTGACCGTCTAGAGCAACACTCAGGAGTACGTCGATGACCGAAGTACGGGTTCACACCGGACGCCCCCACACTCTGAAAAACACCCTCGCACGCCCCGTGATAACTGACGCAAGAAATGGGCCCGGTGGTCTTCCTCATTGGCCAGTCATACGGCGAGAGCGCGCCGGAAGCGCTCTACGTGAGCCCGACCGGCTCCACCTACCTCGATAGCGACGGCTTTGTAATGGTCGGAGGCGGCAGCTGGATTCGGACCGGGTTCGAGGTACGGCCCGACGGGACCTACACGATCACCATGACGGGCATGCAGGTTGGCACCCCCGCAGCGCTCGACTTTGCCGCAGGAGTCATCGAACAGCGCTGAAACGTCCCTGCCGCATTTCCGACGCCCATCAACGCGATCGATTCTGCCGGTCAACAGTCGTGCCCTAACGCGAGAACCCCGGGCCCCGGGATGGCACAGGAACTCTCGGGGTTGACTCTCATTCTCGACGCATCGGGCGACGTTGTGAGTGCACCGAGGGCCGCAGAAGGAATCGAGAGTTGTTGCCACGGCCCGCGACTGCGTCGCCTGTCACATTGTCGGTGCAACCCGGTAGCCTCGGGCTCACCACGGAAGGAGCATCCATGCCCCGTCGTTTTCTGGTGGAGCGCGCT
The DNA here is from genome assembly GCF_019739195.1 of Microcella sp. Classification (NCBI taxonomy): domain Bacteria; kingdom Bacillati; phylum Actinomycetota; class Actinomycetes; order Micrococcales; family Microbacteriaceae; genus Microcella; species Microcella sp. The sequence goes on from NZ_JAHHDS010000003.1 coordinate 405,844, forward strand.
GGCGAGCACTTTGATCTCGTCGAGTCGCCTGCGCCGAGCGAACATCACCTGCAGGAGGTCATGAAGATGAATCCGCAGCTCATCCCCGCCGACGACCTCGGGCTCGACGGTGACCTGCTCGTCATTGGGCGTGAGACGTCGCTGGCATCCGGATCCATCGACTTGCTGTGCCTCGCCTCGTCGGGCGACGTGGTGCTCGTCGAGTTCACGACCGGGCCGCAGAGACCGGCTCAGGCCGGCATGCCTGGGCCACGGTTCTGTAGCCTGTAACTGTAGCCTGTAACTGTAGCCGCATTAAGTGTACCGTTGATTCATGCCGCCTCGTTGGGAGACGTCAAGCGACAAGCACGGTGTTGCGCGTCACGACCAGATTCACGCAATCTTGCATGCGACCTACGTTGCTGACTTGGGGCCGAACGACGACGGCGGCGAGATCCGTTTGTACATCGGGCCCGAGCATGCACAAACCGACCGCGAACTAGAAATTTTGGTCAACCAGTTCACCGACGGCCGCGAGGCCTCCATATTCCATGCAATGCAACTCGGCCCGAAGTTCCGCCGTTACCGAGAGGAGAACCCCCATGGTTGACACCAACTACGACGAACTCGCCGCTCGTCTCACCGACCCCGCGACGCCACTCCCGGCACCGAGCTCGGTTCTGACGGGCGACGCGGCGGCTGCGGAAGGCCGAGCATTTTTGCTGCGAGAGTATGGCAGCGAGGAAGCCCTGCAGCGGGCGCTGCGACCGGGTCGGCGCCGCGTGGGCGCACCCAGTGGAGAATCCCCCACCGTGCGAGCCAGAATCTCCGACGAAGACTTCGCGGCCTTCAAGCTCTTAGAGCAACGCACCGGCAAGAAGCAAAGCGAACTCGTGCGCGAAGCCGTGCACCTGCTGCTGGCGGAACACAAGATCGGCGCCTGACGGCGCTCCCGCACTCTCAGGGTCGATGGTGCCCAAGAACTAGCGGGCACCACCGTCATCGAATCCGCCGAGTTCGTCGAGCTCAGCGCGCGATAAGCCGGTGATCTCAGACACCATCTCTGGCAGGGTTCCGTCGAGGCGCGCAAGGGACGCACGCACGGCGGCAGCGAGTTCGGCTCGGTGGTTCTCGACATACTCGCGAACCGAGATGTCGACCAGGTCTTTCTTCGTGCGGCCGAAGTAGTGCGAGGCCTCGTTCAGAATTCGATCGGTTTCTGGCGAGACCTTGAGCGGCGCGGTGGCCATGGTGAGACTCCTCGGTATCGTGGTACCCAAGTACCGTAGCTCACTAGGCTTCGCGGCAACAGAGAGTCTTGCCCTTACCCAGAGGTGCCCAACGTGCTCGGCCATGCTGGTGAATGTCGACATCGCCTCGATATCTCGACATGATGGTGCAATGCCCTCAGAGCCAATTCGGCACGAACCAGGGCCCCGCGACTGGACACCCGTTGGCTGGGATAGCGATCCCGTCGAGCTTCCACGCAATCGAGCGCGACCGCCGAGCAGAGGCAAGACCGCAGGCCCGATGACTGCGACAATTCTCGGAGTCGCAGCCGTTGCCGTTGGTGCATTCGCTACGCCAAACGCTGATGGATCAAGCACTGTCGTTCTGTCGACCATCGGCTTGCTCGCGATCATCGTCGGAGTCGCGACGTGGCCCCGAGGTGCTCATCGAACCGGGTGGCGGCGTGTGCTCTCGACCATGGGCATCGCGCTGGGCGCTCTCGCGCTCGTGTCTACGTTTTTCACCGTGGCGAACACGACGTGGCATACGTCCTTTCCGACGTTGCACGACGCGACTCGCGCCGCCCTGCAAGAACAACCTGCAGACGAGAGCACATCGCCCGTTCTTCTCGGCCCCCTAGCTGACGCGGACATAAGGATCGCGTCAGTCGAAGAGGAGCGGGTGTACCTCACCGAGGTGTTGACCAGGGCAAGTGCACTCATCGGCCCTATCGCTAGCGGCGACGCATTGCCCGCCTTGGCGACAAGCACGGCCAGCTACCCGCACACCACCGCCGATGGTCTCGTCGCTATCGGGTCGATTAGCCACTTCGACGCTGGCTACTCCGCTGGCCCAGCTGGCGGCTACCTGCTGACCTTGACAGGCAAGGTGTTTGGCACAGTTGCGCAGTTCGACTCGTTCACCGGAACGATCACGCTCAGATAGACCACGGTGCTCCTCCCCAGTCGAAGCGACATGAACCCAATAGAGGGGGCGCACCCCGGCTGAGTTCGAGACTCACTCGGTGTGGCACGGTATCGCCACACGAGCCACAAGGCGGTACCATTAGTGACACCACAACGAAAGATCGATCGCGTCGTGCAGCGGATGCGCACCTCGCCCGCCGCAGTGAAGTTTCGCGACCTCGAAACGGTGTGCCAGCACTACTTCGGGCCGCCGCGGCTGTCGTCCGGTAGCCACCGCATCTTTGCAACCCCGTGGCCGGGAGACCCTCGCGTCAACATCCAGAACGACCACGGGGCCGCAAAGTCGTACCAAGTTCGTCAGGTGCTCGCCGCGATCGATCAGCTGGTCGCAGCCAGGCAAGAAGACACGACGGAGGACAACGATGCGTGACGATCACTACACCTACCGCGTCTCGTGGTCGCCGGACGACCGTGAGTATGTTGCGACCGTCGTCGAGTTTCGATCCCTCTCGTGGCTAGCACCCGACCCTGCGGCAGCGTTGCTCGGACTCCGCGCCCTCGTCGCCGAGGTCGTCGACGACCTGCTGGCGTCGGGTGAACCGGTGCCCGAACCTCTCGCAGAGCGGCAGTTCAGCGGCGAATTCCGCCTGCGCATTCCCCCCGCGCTACACCGCGCGCTCGCCATCGAGGCAACCGAACAAGGGGTAAGCCTCAACCGGCTCGTCAGCGCCAAAGTCGCGATCTGACTCGGCAACCGCCGACCAACTCACGGTCACTGCACCTGCTCGAGCACCACAAGCCGATCGGTCGCGCGCGACGCCCCCACATAGAGCAGATCGCGGTGGTACTCCTTCGACAGGTCGACATCGGTCAGAATCACCGCGGGCGCCTCAAGGCCCTTGAACTCATGGATGCTCCCCCACCGAATGCGCGTCGCGTCGCCAATGCTGGCGCCGAGGCGTGAGGTGAGGCGGGCATCCGCCGCCGGGTCGGCGATAGCCTGGCCGCCAGCCGAGCGCTCGCGGGCGTAGGGCGACAGAATGACCAGCTCGCGCACCGTGAACGGCTCCGACAGGATGCGCTCCACGGCGTCGGCGAGCAGGCGCTGCTGCTCATCCATGGTGGTGAAGGTGTGGCGCTCGACCGAGACCTGGTCGTCGTCGCTGCGGCGGTGCTCGCTGTAGAGGGTCGGCTCGCCGATGAGCTCGGCCACAAAACGCGCCACCTCGGGGGTCGTGCGCACGTTCGACCGCAACTGCAGGGTGACGAGACCTGGGATGCGGCGCAGCACGGTGGCACGAGCATCCGGAACCTCATCGCCTGCTTCGTGGCGGCGGTAGATGACCTGGTGGTCGAAGTCTCCGGTGATGAAGACCGGCGCGCGCTCGAGCCCGCCCACGAGCAGTGCGTCGAGCACGTCGAGGTACTGCTCGAGGGCCACGTCTTGCGCCTCGTCGACGACGAGGTAGTCGAACTGAGGCCCCAGCTCGAGCGCCGCCTCGAGCGCCTGCTCGGGCAGGGTCTGGTCGTACCACTCGGGCTCGACGCGCCCGCTCTCGAGCTTGCGCCGCGCCTCGTTGCGCCCCGCGTGCCGGTCGACCACCTGCGCCATCAGCGAGTGGATGCGCCGCACCTCCACCCCCTCACCGCACAGTTCAGCGAGCCGGGCTTCGATGAGGCGATTGAACACGACGACGAGGGTGCGCTGTTTGTTTCCGGATGCTCGGCGCGCGGCCTCGGCCGCCACCCACGTCTTTCCCGAGCCGGCGGGCCCCTCGACCAGCAGCCGCGGGTTGGTTCCGACCACGTCGAGAATCTTCACCTGCTCGTCGGTGAACTGGGCCTGCTCCTTCTCGCGTCGGCGGGCGAGCTCCTTCGCGCTGAGCTCGGCGACGAAACGTGGAGTCAGCAGCTCGACGATGCGGTCGGTGTGCGGGGCGTCGGGTTGGGCGGCGACGCGGCGGTATCCGCTGATGGTCTCGGAGAGGTGCGCGCTGGCTTTGTTCAGGGTGCGGATGATCGCACTGGGCGCCTTGTCACCCACCAGATCGGCGGCATCGAGCAACTGCCAGTCGTGCCAGCCGATGCTGGGGGTGATCTTGCTCTTGCTCAGCTGCGTGAGCCACGCGGCGTGAAAGATCGGGTAGCCGACCGGCCCGGCGCCCTTTGACTGCAGGTATTCGATGATGGAGTGCTGCGCGCCCGAGGCCTGCTCGAACGGGCTGCGGGTGACCCAGTCGCGGTTGCCATAGCGCCAGCGTCCGTCGCCGTCGGCTTCGATGCTCTCGTGCGACTTGACCTCGATGACGAGCACGCCGTGCCCGGGCGCGACGACGACGAAGTCGGCTTCGCCCTGCACCTGGCTGACGTGGTGGGCGATCTCGAGCGAGTGGAAGACAACCCAGTCCTCGGGCGCGGCGCGGAGTGCCGCGAAGACCGCATGTTCCCCCGGCGGGGCGTCGTCGCCGATCGTCGGCGGAATCATGCGGGCCATGAGGTGAGCCTATGTCGCGGGTGTGCCACGCGACGCGGTTGGCCCCCTCGAGCGTCTGGCTATGAGACCGTGTCGGCCCGGCGGCCGCGCCACACAACGATGGCCCCGAGAACGACCAGCGCGAGCGCAGCGAGACCCGCAACGCCGAGCTCGATGGCGGTGCCGGTCGCGGCGAGCTCAGAGTCAGGCTCGGACGCCGCGGGCTCGACGTAGCTGATCGAGGCGAATCCGTTGCCGACATTGTTGGCGAGGCTCAGTTGCGTGGCGCTGGCGATGAGGAAGCCGGATCCGCCACCACCGCCTCCGCCGTTGACCGCCTCGAGAGTGGGGTCGAGAGAGGCGTTGTATTGCGATTTTCCTTGACCGCCGGCGTAGTAGCCGCCTCCGCCGCCAGCGCTGAGACCTTCGACCGGCTCCGACGCGGAAGACGGGTCGGTAGGTGGAGCCGTCGTGACGACACCAGCAACGACCGCCGCCGGATTGGGTGACGGCTGGTTGTAGCCAATCGGGCCAGTCGGGACGCCGTTGACAACCACGTCTCCGCTCACCCCAGGACCGCTCGTCGTGGCGGCGCTCTGCGGCGGGGGCGAGGCGACCTCGCCCGGGGCGGAGCCGGATTGCGCCGAGAACCCGCCGGCCCCGCCTGAGCCACACACTTCGTTGGTGACTCCTGACGCGGCGCAGCGGAAGGATGCTCCGCCACCACCGGCGACCACGAGCAGGTCACCGTCAGCCGTCGCGACCGCGCTGCCTTCACCGCCGGTCATGAGCGGCGTCGTCACGCCTTGAGGGCCGATGAGCACGAGCAGGGTCTGCCCCGGCGTCACAGGTACGCGAGCGGTGATGGCACCACCCGGTCCGCCGGTGGCGGGGGTCACGCTCGCCCCCGAGCCCGCCGCGAGCTCGACCGTGACCTCGCTGACGCCTGCTGGCACGGTCCACTCGGTCTGCACCCCACTCGGCAGGTAGGGAAAGGTGACCGTGATGGTGTCGCCGGGGGCCGCCGCGGCCGTGACGGCCTGCATCGGCAGAGCAGGGCTCACCATCACAGCGATCGCAGCAGCGGCCACGGCAGCACGAGCAACGCGCGAGTTCTTGAGACTGAGCGCCGGTGCGCTCCGGGTCACCGACGACATGAGGCCGATTCTATGCAGAGGGTGTGGACCTGGCCAATCGCGGCAGGCGCTCTCTGTTGCGGGAGTGTGCCGCTCGTGGCATGTGCCGCGAACGGCACACAGCCTCAGCAGACAACCCCGCCCGTCAGCACTCGACGAGTTCGTCAGGAATCGTGAACGTGAACTGCAGCATCAGCGACTCTGTCTCACCCTCGTTCACGACGAGACTCGCCCCCGAGAGCGTGCCGCCGTTCACCGTGAACGTGGCGTTGCCACCCTGCGACGACCACGTGCCTTCGGGCCCCTGATAGTCGACGAAGTTCGCGTTCACGCCCGACTGCTCTTGCGTGTAGGCGAAGAACAGCACCTCATCGCCGTCACTCGACTGGCCAATCGCGATCGCATTGAACGTCTCGGTGACGAGATCGCTCGACTGCAGCGGCTCGCAGTTGACGCTGTCGATGACTGTGTACGTCGACGTGCCCGCGGTGATCGTGCCGAGGTCGGCATCCGCAGCATCGCCGTTGTCCGCGTTCTCGTCGCCATCCCCGTCTGTCGGCGTCGAAACCTCGGGGTCAGTCGACGAGGTCTCAGTGTCGGCATCAGCGCTCGCGCACCCGGTGAGGGCTACGGCGAGCAGGCCGACGATGAGGGGAACCAGGGGCCGCAGTGCGCGGTCGTGGGCGATGGTCGAGCTCATGAGATTCCTCGCTTCGTGTCGTGTCGGGAGTCCTGTACCTTCCACCTTCCCGACTCCAACGCCGAAACGCAAGGAATTGACAGCTTCTTGCCGTCGAGCGAGCGGCCCTAGCCGAGCAACTCCGACTCGAGAATCAGGTCGTCGAGCGCGGGCTCTTCCGGGCCCTCGCACTCGGGGCCAAACGGGGCCTCCGTGACCTCGACGCCCACGAACGGCGGCGGCACGATACGGCCGTCGCCGGCCTCGAACATCTCGAAAATTTCGTAGATGCCATACGCGCTGATCGGCACGACTACCTCGACCACCCCGAACTCGCCCACCGTCGCCTCGAGGGGATCTGCGTCGGTGCCCGGCACGAGCAACTCGAGTTCAGTGCCCTCAGCGGCGAGCTCGCCGTCGTCGGTCATGAGAACAGTCGCCCACCAGATGAACGACGGGCTGTCGGCGAAATCGGGGGCGGGCGTGTGCCGCACCGCCGTGCACCACGTTTCAGGCGTGACGTAGCCGGCGAGAGTCTCCTCCGGTTCGGGCTCGGGCTCGACCGTCTCTTCCGGAGTCGCCGTCGGCTCGGCCTCGGGCTCTGCGGCGGGCGAAAACAGACCGAGCACGGCTGCGATGATCAGGGCAATGATGGCGAGCAGCAACACGACGATGGTCCAGACGAGCGGCGCGCGACTCTTCGGCTTCACCGACGTCTCGCCGTTGTCGGCGGGCGGCGGGCTTGCCGCGGCAGTCGAATCGTGGTCGGTCATGATGCCTCCTCGGGTCACGTGCCCCCGAGGCTACCTGCGAGGCCGACGACCGTAAAGAGTGCGGCAGACCGCGGTCGCTCTACTCGCCGACGTGCGGCACGAACCACGGCGGATACACCGCGACCTTGGCCGTGGCACCCGCCGACTTCAGCAGCGCACGCACCTCGTCGCGGCGGCGGTCGTTCGCGACCGCCACCAGAGCGACGCGGTCGAGCGGCACCGAGCCGGGCAACAGCGCCTCTGCGGCCTGCAGAGCCCAGGGGGACGATGCAGCGCGAGCGAGCATCCGGTCACGACCCTCGGGGCCCGAACCGAGACGCGTCAGCTTCGCCGCAGCGTCGCCGTCAGAGACCACCAGCTCGTTCGCGACAGCCTCGATGTCGACACCCAGCACGACGAAGTCGACGGTCGATGCGGCGCGCGCTTCATCGCTCCAGGTCGGACCCGCGGCCCCGTCTTGCACCTCGCCCCACCAGGTCGCGAGCGGGCTCAGCGAGAACGCCACACAGTCGTGCACGCTCACCTCGTCAGTCACGGGCGCCGACGCGCGCAACTCGTGCGTGATATCGCTCGCCAGGCGCAGCGCGGGCTCAGCGGTCGCCGACGGCCGCAACTCGCCGGCCTCGAGAATGAGCGGCAGGTTCGAGATGTGGGTCACGTGGAAAATGCGGTGCGGCAACGCCGGCGGACGCACCTCGGCGGCCTTGCCTGTGGCGCCCGGGGCCGGGGTGCGCAGGCTGCGCGCGGCCGTGCGAGGCGTGCGCTTCACCGGCAGCGGAACCGCAGGCGGAGCGGGGGGAAAACAACTGGCGCACATTCCCGGCTCGAAACCGTGAATGCACTCTTCCGTCGACGACCCAGCCACCCAGCACTCCCTCACAGGGGCTCCGCAAAACGCGGGTATCCCCCAAACCTCTAGGCTACCGCGCCGAGCTGGTCGAGCGAGACGGTCGGAATCGCGATCCAGCCCTCCACCTCGGCGAGCGCCCGCTGATGGGGGTCAGGCGGGATGCTCGCACCCCGTACGTGCGCGAGCGCAACCAGCGCGGCCAGCACCGCATCGAGTGCATCGGCCGAGGTCGTCATGCGGGTGCGGTGCTCGCCGAGCTCAAGCCAGGGGGCGGACTGCTCAAGGTCGGCGATGAGGGCGCGGCGAGCATCCGTCGACTGCTTGTAGCCCGCAGCCGTGAGCCCCCACACGCGCAAGGCCATCGCGGGGTAGACCTCGACGACGGCGCTCGGATGCGCTCCCGAACGGTTGGCGACCCGACCATCGGCGGCAAGACGCTGCAGCAGCACGGCGCAGCGCAGCGCGGTCATGCCGAGCCGGTCGGTCGCGACGCTCAGAGGCCGCGCTCCCGTGCGCTCGGTGACGACGCGGTCGGTCTCGCGGTACGCCAGTCGGCGGCGCCAGGCCAGGTCGCCCGTCGCCGGCAGTGCTGCCGGGTCGTTCGCACCCGCGAGCGCAGCCGTGGGGCCGGCGGGCTGAACGCCGCCGACCGCGGCAGCTGTCTCGACCGCGCCCGAGTGCCGCGACACGAAGTCGACGAAGTCGCGCGGCCAGCCTAAGGCGCAGTCGATGCCGATCAGCTCGACCTCGCGGGTCGCCCGCACGATGGTCTCGTCGTCGACGCCGAGCTGCAGCGACTCGAGCGCGAGGGCTCCCCCACTAGCGCTGAGCACCGCGAGCGCCGTGCCCGCCGCCTCCGCCGCCAGGTCGACCCCCGCGACCCGCGCGATCATTGCGCCTCGACGATCGCCACGGCGAGCCCGTGCGCGGCGCGCTCGAGCCGACGATCATTGGTCCACAGTGCAGAACAGCCAGCCTTTTGCGCTGCGGCCAGGTGCAGGGCATCCGGTGTCGAGAGACTGTGACGAGCGCGCAACTCAGCGGCCCGCACGAAGACCTCCTCATCGAACGGCGCTCGACCCGTGGCGTCAAGTGTCGCGCGGTAGTAGTCGACAAGCGCCAGATCACCACGCTTCAGCGGCCCCGTGAGGCATTCCATGACCACAAGCGGCGAGATCACGATTTCGTCGTCAGCGTGGTCGGCAAGCGCCTGTCGTGCGGTGCGCCCCCGCTCGCCGTCGTCTTCGACCGCATAGATGAGGATGCACGAGTCAAGATAGATCACGTCCTACGAGCCCCAGCTCTCGCGAGCATCAAGAATGTCGGCGTCGATCTCGGCAGCACTGCGTGAGCTGGGCGGCGGATTGCGCACGAGCCGCTCCGCGAGCGCTCCTCCCGTGAAGCGCGGCTGCTCGACCGGCACCAGGCGCACTACCGGTCGGCCGCGCTTCGCAATCACGACATCATCGCCGTTCTCGGCCGCGGCAACGAGCTTCGAGAGGCTGTTGCGGGCATCCAGAATATTGATCGGCTTCATCAGCTCGCTTCCAGCAGTCGCAGTCTGGCGTTGTTTCCTAGCCAGAATATCAAGGTTCTCAACGAGAGCCCCCAAGTGAGGGATATCCGAATGTCTGGCCTCCCCCCTAAAGTCAGATTCATGAATGAAGAACCCACCTCAGAAACGCCCGACAGCACCACCCCACCCCCTGCCGTCGAGACGCCCGCTTACACAGCGCCCGTCGCGTCGGCCTCAACGCCCGGCAAGGGCATGGCCATCACGGCACTCATCATCGGCATCGTGGCGCTTCTCGGTGTCGCCATTCCCGTGCTCAACGTGTTCTCGGCGATCCTCGCCGTCGTAGGTCTGGTCCTCGGAATTGTGGCCCTCTCGAAAGCAACCTCGAAGGGCTTGCCCCTCAGCGGCGTCATCGTCTCGGGGCTGGCACTCCTGCTCTCGATTGTCTTCATCGTGGTCTACGTGACCGGTTTCACCAACGCAGTGAACGACGTGCGTGACGACACATCAATCATTGATGAAGAACAGACTGATGCAGAGCCTCAGGCCCCCGAAGAGCCCGCCGAGGCTGAGCAAGGAACTCGGGACAACCCCGCACCGCTCGGAACAACCATCGAGGTCTCCGAGTTCGGCCAGCCGATCTATGAGCTGACCATGGGGCCGTCGACGCTCGATGCCACCGCGCTCGTGCTGGCCGAGAACCAGTTCAACGAGGCGCCGCCCGAGGGCTTCCAGTACGCGCTCGTGCCGGTGACGGTCACCTACATCGGAGACGAGAGCGGTCTTCCGTGGGTCGACTTCACTATCGAGTTCGTCTCCGCGGCAGGAACCACACACACTGAGAGCGACTCATTCGCAGTCGCGCCCGCCCCGACCTTCATGGACATCAACGACCTGTTCACCGGCGCATCGGGCACGGGCAACATTGTCATCCTCATCCCCACCGAGAACGCCGCAGGCGGTACCTGGGCGGTCTCGACGCTCTTCGGAGACCCGTTCTTCTTCACTGCCGAGTAGCGACCGCGCACTTGCGAGGAGTCAGTCGTGCGGATTCACCATCCGCACGACTGACTCTCTTCGCGATGCCGACGTCTCATTGCACCCCTCACACGAAGCGCACGGCCGACTGCAACCGCGTGCGCACCTCGAACAGGTCGGTGCCGCCGACTCCGACCCCGGGCAGCCCCGTGCGGATGGCGTTGACGAGGCGCGAGCGCTGCAGCAGCAGGCCCTGGGCCCCCCGCACGGTGCCGAGCTCAGTGAGCGACTGCGCGGCCTGATCGTCTTCGACGACGATTGCAAGGGCCGAGAACTTCACGCGCCCCGCCCGCGCGAGCACGCGCGCCCTCGAGCCCAGCAGTGCGAGCGGCTTCTCGCCGGGCGCCAGGCCCTCGCCGATGACCTCGCCGCGCTTGACCGACACCGCGGTGCCCCAGTCTTCACTCAAGACCGCCCATAAGCCCGTCGGCCCGAGCACGACGTGGTCGAGCTTGTCGTCGCGCGTCGACCCGGCAAGCACGTCGTGCCAGATCGTGAAACCCATGCCGAGGGTCGCCAAGGCCGCGGCCGAGCGCTCTTCGGCGATCGCCGCCGCGAGCAGGTGACGGATCTGCCGGGGTGCCGAGCGCACGAGGGCATCGTCGAAAGGGTCGGGCAGGTCGGCTCCGCGACCCACCCACTCGCGGATGTGGTCGAGGTACTGCTCGCGATACCACCCGCCGGGGTGGCCGTGCGACTTCGCCGAAGGCCGCGAGTCGTAGCGCTGCGGGCCCGAAGCCCCGCCGCCCGACTGCGACCAGGCGCGCGACACAGAGCCAGCATCCGCCCCCGAATCGTAGGCGTTGCGCGCTGACGGCGAGCCGACCCGCTGCCACGCCCGCTGCACGGCGTCGAACTGCGCAGCCGAGCCGCCCGTATCGGGGTGGGCTTTGCGAAGCGCTACCCGGTACGCCCGTTTGAGTTCGTCGTCTGACGCCGTCGGCGAGACCCCCAGCACCTCATAAGGGTTGGCGGCCAGAGGTGAATCAGACATGGTGGGGCCAGCCTAGGGCCCCACCATGAACAGGGTTCTCAGTGGGCGAAAGCCGGTTCGAACCCCAGATCACCCGGCGGCAAGAAGTTCAGCAGCACCACGATCGTTGCCGTGGCGAGCACGAAGATCGTCGACGCGATGATGGCGAGGGCCACACTGAGTCGAGATGTCGTCTGCTGCGGCGCTTCGAGCTGTTTGTTCATGAGTACACCCCCTGGAAAGCTAGTTAAGGTAGGCGGGCGGCGCGGAGCACACCACCCCCTGGACGAGTCGGCGAGAGTGGTTCATAATGCCGCTGCGCCGCCGTGCCGCCGTCATCGCTGCGCCATGATGAACGCCAGCAGGTAGCTGCGCGAATTGCCGTCGTCGATGCTCGACAGCGGCAGGTCGCGTGCGGCCTCGAGCGCGAGCTCGGCCTGCTCGCTGCCCGCGAGCGCCTGGTACATGAGCAGGTAGTCGGCGAACTGCGGCGCCGGCCCCTGCGCGGTAGCCTCATCGATATTGGCGAGGATGCGCTCCGGATCGCCCGCGAGCGACGCCGAGGTGCCCGGCCGCATGGGCAGCAGTTGAATGCCCAGAATGGCCGCGGGTTCGGGACTGAACCAGGTGCCGTAGTCGCGCTTGCCATCCCACACGATGCCGACGACGGAGCGGTCGAAGCCGTCGTACGGCTGCGTGGTCGTATCGAACTGCGTGTAGTAGGTGCGGGCGGAGTGCGACTCGAGGGCGAGCATCCACCGCGCCTGCTCTTCCAGGGCCGCATCGCCGGCGACGGCGCCCCACAGCGCGAGCGAATGGTGCGCCGCGACGGCCTCCGAGCTCGACTCCTGGTTGTTGCCGTCGGCGAACGGGGAGAAGCCCGACGCCCACGAGTGGCCCGAGTACGGGTCGAACGCGCGACGGGTCGGAAGACTCTCGCCACCCGAGCTCGCGATATCTGCAGCGAGCAGCGAGATCATCGGCCGCAGCTCGTCGACGAGTTGCTCGTCGACGAGTTGCTCGTCGACCTGCCCCTCGTCAGTCAGCGAGGCCACGGCGGCCGCGTAGATGAAGCTGCCGTAGTGGAAGTGGTGGTCGTTGAACTCGTCAGAGCCGAACGATGGCACCTGGCCGACGATGCCGCGCAACTCGGGGTCGTAGACGAAGCAGCGGTCAGCACGAGACTCGCAGCCGTCGAGTTCAGCCCACGTGCGCAGTTCTCCCACCAGCCGCTCGCGCAGGTCGTCAGCGATGCCGGGCTGCTGCAGCTCGTGCGCGAGAGACAACAACGTGGCGATGCGGGCGAGAGCCTTGCCACCGAAGTACGTGTCCGCGGGCAGGTCGGGAATCGTGGAGGCCTCGAGCTTGAGAACCTCGACAAGTTCATCTCGCTCGGCCTCGGAGATTCCGCTCAGATCGAGACTGCTCAACGTCTCGACGTCTGACCCCGCCGAGACCGGCACCGAGTACGACAGCTCAGAGCCGCCCCACAGGGTCATCGACCCGTACGTCGTCAGCACCTCGCCTAGCGCACAATCGGTGGCCACGTCGTTCTCGCGCTGGTGAGGCAGTGCCCCGATGATCGTGGGCGAATCGTCGGCGGTGCGATACCTCAACGTTGTCAGGGCTTCGTCTCCGTCGACGCTGTACTGCACGTCGACACCGACGATCGGGCTCGACGCGAGCGGTGCGATGTCGTCGACACTCGAGCCCTCGGGCACGACTGCCCACGTGGCCGAGGCGCCCTCGGGCAGGCGCAGCGTGCGCCCTTGCCCGTCGAGCTCACCATCGGCAGCGACGAGCGCATACTCAGCGTCGACGACGCGTGCGCGCCACACGCCCGGTTCGTCCGCGGGTTCGAACGACGCGCCCAGTTCGAGTTCGTGCTCGACCGCAGCGCGATAGCCCACGATGGGCGAGCCGCGCGCGATCGTGACGGTACCGAGCTCGACGTCGCTGTCGTCGAGCATGGCGGTCGCGACCGAGACCTCGTCAAACCCGGTGACGAGCGTCTGAGCAGCGCCGACATCGACCGCGATGTGCGCGACCGCGGGCGCCGCGATCAGGCCCGGCTGCGTGGTCACCGAAGGCACGCCGAAGGAGAACCCGCCGTCGGTGAGCGCGAACGACAGTGGCAGCGGAAAGACCGGCTGCGGTTCATCACCGAACACCATGCCGCTGAACCAGCGATTGGTGGGCGGCACCAGGTCGTCGGCGAGGCGCTGCATCGATACGGATGCGAGCGAGTCACGCGGCACCTCATCGAGGTACTGGGCGATCTCGGAGTCAGGCAGCACGACGCGGCCATCGTCCGCCGCCGGCGCGTCGTCCGGCGGCGCGGCTGCGGAGCACCCCGACAGCACCATCGTCAGCGCGATGGTGAGGGCGGTGGCCATGCGGCGCTCGTTCATCGCCGCGCTCACAGGTCGAGGGCGGTGCGCACATCGGCGATGAACTCGCGAACGGCATCGGTGAAGGCGGCCAGGGCGTCGTCGTTGCGCAGGTCCATAGTCGCGTTGACCGGGGTGCCGGGCAGGATGAAGTTGTCGAGCTCGTCGAACTGCCGCTGGTCGATGAGCACCGTCACGACAGCGATCGCGTCGCCGTCAGCGGTCGTCGTCTCGACCGGGCCAGCCTCGCCGATCAATTGAGTGCCGTCAGGCAGCGCAACAACGACCTGAGCGCCCTCGTAGATACGTGCGAAGTCAGTCGGGGTGAGGCGGAACTCGGCGGTCACCGACAGGGTCTCGGTAGCGGCAATGGAGGCGATCGACGCACCGGCCGGCGCATAGGCACCCTGCGGAACCTCGACATCCAGCACAATGCCCGTCACAGCCGAGGTCACCGTGAGGGTGCCGTCGGCATTGACGCGGTAGACCTCCGTCGACTGCACCACCAGGTCGTCGTTCAGGTCACGCAGCAGGTCGTTGCTCTGAATCGTTGCGATCGGGTCGCCCGGGTTCACAAGGTCGCCGCGCGAGACGAACTGTTCGACTACGGGGCCGGGATAATCGCTGCCGACGCCGTAGTTGACGGCGTCGATCTGCGCCGAGGTCGCCGTGGCTTCACCTTTGCGCTGCGAGAGCGCGACCGTGAGGGCCGCGACGAGAGCGACGACGAGAATGGTGCCGAAGAACAGGCGAAAACGGGTCGACCAGGTCATGAGGTCACTTCCTTCGTTGAGCGTGCGGTGGCGGCCATGCGAACGCTGCGACGTCGCGCGGCCCTGTCGGCCAGGCGGATGCGCCGCGCCTCGATCACTGCCGTGATAATGAACGCGCAGATGATGAGGGTGTTGGTGACGTTCCAGGCGGTCGCGAGCGTCAGGGCACCGTTGCCCAGGTCTTTGTAGATGGCGACCACCGACGTCAGGGCGAGGAAGACGAAGAAGAGCGTCTGGGGCACCATGTAGTTGAACGGCGACTGCCGCTTCCGGGCGCCGCCCGTGACGTGCCAGCTCTTACGTCGGCCGGTGATGACGTTGATGAGCGCGCGCAGGTAGATCGGAAACGACACGGCGGCGAGCATGAGCGTCTCCCAGCGGAACGACCCCATGGTCGCGAAGGCCAGCAAGATCTGAAGCCCGTAGAAGCCGAAGTAGAAGGCGAACCACTCGAAGGGCGTGACCCCCAGGTTGACCGGCCGAAGATCGAAGAAGATCTCGAGAGGCGGCACCATGAGCAGCATGAGGGGCACGATGCCGATCAGGTAGTGCGTCGCGGTCACCAGGTACTGGATGCGCTGATCAGGGGTGAGCCGCCGCCGCCGGCTGAGCGGGTTGTGGGTCAGCAGAATCTCGAACCCTCCGGTCGCCCACCGCATCTGCTGCTTCGTGTAGTCCTCGATCGTCTCCGGGGCGTCGCCGACCGCGAGAGTGATCGGAATGTAGACCGATGTCCACCCGCGCTCGTGCAGCATGAGGGAGGTCCAGACGTCTTCGGAGAGCGAGTCGGTGTAGATGCCCCCCACGTTGTCGATGGCCGTGCGCCGGAAGACGACGTTGGTGCCGACACAGAACGCGGCGTTGAAACGATTGCGACCCGGTTGCACGAACCGGTAGAAGAGCGATTGCATGAACGCCGCACCCCGAGCGATGAGGGTCGTGTGATTGCCGTAGGTCTGCGGCGTCTGCACGAACGCCACCTTCTCTTCGACGAAGAACGGCACGGTCTCGATGAGAAAGTCGTGGGCGGGTACGAAGTCGGCGTCGAAGATGGCGAAGTACTCTCCGGAGGTCACGCTCAGGGCGTGGTTCACGTTGCCCGCCTTGGCGCCGTTGCTGCTGAGTCGCCTGATGTAACGGGCTCCGAGCCGCGCCGCGAGTTCGCGCACATCGTCAGAGCGCCCGTCATCGAGAATCCAGGTCTCGTGCTGGCCGTGCATGGCGAGCGCCGCCGTCGCCGTGCGCTCGATCACCTCGAGCGGCTCGCCATACACCGTGATGAAGACATCGATCGTGACGGGTGCTTCGTCGATGCGCAGCGGCTCGCTCTGCGGAACCACATGGGGGCGTTCGCCGAGCGAGTTCACCGACTGCACGATCTCGCGCTGCGTGCGATGAAACGCGAAGCCGCGGGGGTCCTGGCCGCCCGACAGAATCGTCCACAGCGAGACGAGCGCATGACTGATCAGCACGACCTCGGCGATGATCACGAGCACGAAGGGCAGCAGATCGCCCCTGTTCTCGGGGTTGAGGAGAAAGATCGAGTACGCGAGCGCACCGAGCAGGGCGAGCACGATGAACAGCAGCACCGAAGGCGAGTTGATCGACGCGTTCACGGGCGTGTGCGCCACTGGCTCGTCGATCGAGTACCGTCGGCCGACTGCGGGCTCAGGTCGTGTCGGGGTGGTCACCATGGGTCTTCTCTTTCGCTGGGTACTGGCGCAGAGCGGGGTCAGGGCTCAGAGAGACGGCGACGGCGGCGACTCACGGTGCCGTGCCATCGCGGGGGTCGCGTGCACAGCGGCATGACTGTCAGCGGGCCACGCTAGAAGAGCGGGTCGAGCCGCACCACCCCCTGGACATCTGGGCGAAGATGAGTCATCATGTGGCGCCGCTTACGCTGGTGGAGTGAAACACGCCCCCGAGCACTCGTCCGACACACACCCGCTGCCCGCACCCCGCCCTGCCCAGAAGCCCACCCGCCGCGAGCACCACGGCGACGTCGTGATCGACCCCTACGAGTGGTTGCGCGAGAAGGAGAGCCCCGAGGTCATCGCTCACCTCACGGCCGAGAACTCCTACGCAGATGCTCGCATGTCGCACCTCGAGGGCCTGCGCGACGCCATCGTCGGCGAGATCACGGCCCGCACGCAAGAGACCGACATGGGCATTCCCGTGCGGGAAGGCGACTGGTGGTACTACGGCCGCACGGTCGAAGGGCTGCAGTACGGCATCCAGTGCCGTGTGCCCGCAGCGCCGATCGACCCCGCGAACCCCGACGACCCCGCCGCCTGGGCTCCCCCGCCGCCCTTGCCCGACCCGAGCCAGCCGCGCGACGGCGAGCAGATCGTCATCGACAGCAACGTCGAAGCCGAGGGGCACGACTTCTTCTCGCTCGGCTCGCTCGACGTGAGCGATGACGGCAACTGGCTGCTGTTCGGGGTCGACACCGAGGGTGACGAGCGCTACACCCTGCGCGTCCGCAGTCTCGTTACGGGCGAGACGCTACCCGACACGATCGAGCAGACCGCGGGCGGGGCCTTCTTCGACCCGAGTGGGCGCTACGTCTTCTACTCGACCGTCGACGACTCGTGGCGACCCGACACCGTGTGGCGGCACCGCGTCGGCACCGACCCGGCCGACGACGTCGCCGTCTTCCACGAGCCCGATGACGGCTTCTGGGTGGGCGCGGGCCTCACCCGCAGTCGCCGCTACCTCGTGATCGAGGCCTCGAGCAGCATCACGAGCGAAGCCCGCGCGCTCGATGCGTCGACCCCCGAGGGCGAGTTCGAGATCGTCTGGCCGCGCCGTGCCGGAGTCGAGTACGACCTCGACCATGCCGTGATCGACGGGCGCGACCTGTGGCTCATCACCCACAATGACAGCGCTCCCGACTTCCAGATCGTGGCGGTGCCGACGGATGCTCCCCTCGCGCCGCCCGAGACCCTCATCCCGCACGAGGCCGGTCGTCGGGTCGAGGGCATCGATGCCTTCTCGCGCTTCCTGGTGCTCGACTACCGGCGCGACGGCCTGCCGGCCACGGCGATCGCGCACCTCGATGGCTCACCGCTCACCTTCAGCGACATCGTCGTGCCGCTCGCCGACGATGCCAAGCTGCTCAGCATCGGCGCCCGCGGCAACCCCGAGTGGAATCAGCCCACGCTCCGCATCGGCTACGCGAGCTTCACCGAGCCCTCGACCGTGGCAAGTCTCGACGTCGCGCGGCTCGCCGACGGGGCCGCCGCGGTCACCGTGCTCAAGCAACAGCCCGTGCTCGGCGGATACTCGTCGGCTGACTACACCGAGCGGCGTGACTGGGCCGTCGCCCCCGACGGCACGCGCGTGCCCATCTCGCTCGTGTGGAAGAAGGGGCTGGCACCGCGACTCGATGGCGACGAGAAGGCTGAGCCGAACGCGCTGCATCTGTATGGCTACGGCAGCTACGAAGCCTCGATCGACCCCGGCTTCAGCATCCCGCGCCTGTCGATGCTCGACCGCGGCGTCGTCTTCGCGATCGCGCACGTGCGCGGCGGCGGCGAGCTCGGCCGTGCCTGGTACGAGCACGGCAAGACGCTCACCAAGACGAACACGTTCACCGACTTCGTGGCCGTGGCACAGCACCTCGTCGACACCGGCGTGACGGCACCCGACCGGCTCGTCGCCGAGGGCGGCAGCGCGGGCGGGCTGCTCATGGGCGCCGTCGCCAACCTGGCTCCACAGCTGTTCGCCGGCATTCTCGCCGACGTGCCGTTCGTCGATCCACTCACGAGCATCCTCATGCCCGAGCTGCCGCTCACCGTGATCGAGTGGGACGAGTGGGGCAACCCGCTGCACGACGCCGAGGTCTACGCCTACATGAAGGCATACTCGCCCTACGAGAACGTCACCGAGCAGCACTACCCGCGCATTCTCGCGGTCACGAGCCTCAACGACACGCGCGTGCTCTACGTCGAGCCGGCCAAGTGGGTCGCGCGCCTGCGCGATGTCGGCGCCGACGCCGTGCTGCGCTGCGAGATGGAGGCCGGGCACGGCGGCGTGAGCGGCCGCTACTCGGCGTGGAAGCAGCGCGCCATCGAGATCGCCTGGCTGCTCGATGTGCTCGGCGTGACCGACAGCGACACGGCCCTCGCCGCCCCCGTCAAAAACTGAACTCGAGCGCAGAAAACCCGATCAGACGAGGGATGCTCGCCAAAAAGATGCGTGCGCATTGACGAATCTTGCTACCGTCGATCAAGTGAGTGCGCCCTCCCCCCTCGGCGAAAAAGCCGCAGCCGCCCGTCTTTCCACCCTTCGACACATCGCCGGAATCATCAGTCTCGTCGCCGGTCTGATCATTCTTGCCGCGCTGATCACGCAGATCACCGATCAGATCTCCGTGGGCCGTTTCGAGCCGACCGAGTACTTCGCGTTCTTCACCATTCAGACCGCGATGATCAACATCGTCGTGCTCATCGCCGGCGGCATCATGGCCCTGCGGCTCGATCGCGACACCCGTCTCTACACGGCCATTCGCGCGAGCGTGTTCTCGTACGCCATCGTCACGGGCGTCGTCTACAACCTGCTGCTGCGCGATGTGCCGAACGCCGACGGCTACGTGGGCCCGGTCTGGCCCAACGAGTCGCTGCACGTGTGGATTCCGATCTACATTGCCCTCGACTGGCTGCTCACGCCGGGGCGTGTGCGCATCGGCTGGAAGACTCTCTGGCTTGCCGTGAGCTACCCGCTCATCTGGGTCGGCGTCACGATGCTGCGCGGTGAGTTCACGGGGTGGTACCCCTACCCGTTCCTCGAGCCTGACGGCCCGAACGGGGTCATGGGCGTCGTCACCTACGTGGTTGGCATCGCCGCGTTCATCATCGTCTTGGCCGCCCTCGCGGTCGTCATCAATCGAGTGCACACACGCGGTGTGCGCGGGGTCGGGCACGGCCGCCGCAACACCGGAGAGATACCCGTTGTGCGCGCAGACTTGCGCTGACGCGTTGCGCGCCATTGGCGCTTTGCGTATGTAGGAAACGTGACACTGATGCACCTTTGTCGGTGCAGTGGTGTGCACTGAGCATATGAACGACACCGCCCCTGGGCCGGGAGTGGCGACGTGTCCGCGATGCGGAACCGACGGAGCACTCCCCCTGCATTACGGCTATCCCGAGCCGTCCCACATTCGCGCAGCTCTGCGCGGCGAGATCGCCCTGGGCGGTGTCGTGCATGACGCAGACCCGCCGGGCTTCGAGTGCCGCAGCGACGACTGCGGGTATACCTTCAGCGCATGACTTCTGCGCACCTGCTGCTCGTCGTGCACTCGGGGGCCGACGCGGCTCCGCACCTTGTCGAGGCCAATGCCGAGCATCCGCAACTGGCCGTCATGGATGTCGCGGCGACGCGCGGCGACGGCATCTTCGAGTCCCTCAGCGTCGTGCAGGGCAACCCGCAGGCGCTCGAGGCGCACCTCACGCGCTTCGAGCGCTCGGCGCGCATGCTCGACCTGCCTGCACCCGATCGCGGCATCTGGCGCGATGCCATCATCGCCGTGGCCGAACGTTTCGCCGACCACGACGAAGCCTGGGTGAAGACCGTGCTCTCGCGCGGGGTCGAAGGGCAGCCGCTGCCGACGGGCTGGGTCTACGGCGCTGTGTCGCCCGACTTTCGGCGCGACCGCACCGAAGGGCTGAGCGTCGTGCTGCTCGACCGCGGGTACCGCAGCGACGTAGCGCAGTCAAGCCCCTGGCTTCTTGCGGGGGCCAAAACCCTCT
This sequence comes from Microcella sp., assembly GCF_019739195.1. Lineage (NCBI taxonomy): Bacteria > Bacillati > Actinomycetota > Actinomycetes > Micrococcales > Microbacteriaceae > Microcella > Microcella sp. The sequence continues at coordinate 426,330 of NZ_JAHHDS010000003.1, forward strand.
CCTACGCGGTGAATCGCGCGGCCGTTCGTGAGGCGCAGCGGCGCGGCGCAGATGACGTCGTCTTCGTCTCGACCGACGGCCTGCTCCTCGAGGGGCCCACGTCGACTGTCATCGTGCAGCGCGGCGAGCGCTGGTCGACGCCGCCCGACGATCTCGGCATTCTGCCCGGAACCACGCAGGCAGACCTGTTCTCCGCAGCATTTCAGTGGGGTCTCGAGGCCGTCGTCGAGCCGCTGACCCCCGATGACCTTCGCGCTGCCGACGCGGCGTGGCTGGTCTCGAGCGTGCGGCATGCCGCCCCCGTGCGGGCGGTCGATGGCGTGCCGATGGCGGTGGATGCTGCGCTCACGGCAGCGATGAATGGCTTCTTGCACGCCCGACGCACCTGAGTGCCGCCTCACGCGCCGTGTGTAGGGTCGAAGTATGCACAGCACGCTGGAGTGCCTCACCGACTGGATGTCTCGCCAGCGGTGGTACGCGGGCAAGGGGCGCATTCCCGAGCTCGCCGAGGTCGGGCGCGAAGAGTGGCCGTGCGCCGACCCGGATGCTCGCATCGTCGTTCTGCTGGTGCGCGACATGGCCAACAATCCGCCGTCGCTCTACCACGTGCCGCTCGTGTTGCGATCGACGATTCCGCGCGGCTCGGGCCGCACGTTCATCGGACGCGATGAGAACGACGACTACCTGTTCGACGCCGCGCACGACGAGACCTACACGCACGAGCTGCTCGCCCGGCTGGGCGTGCAGCGGGCCGATGAGTCGTCGCGCGTGCACACGGGCGAGCAGTCGAACACCTCGATCATCTTCGATGCGGGCGACGATGCGCCGCTCGTCGTGAAGCTGTTCCGCCTCGTGCACGCGGGCGAGAACCCCGACGTCGTGTTGCAGTCTGCGCTCACCGCCACCGGCAATCGTTCGGTGCCGCGCATGCTCGGCTCGCTCGAAGCGACGTGGGTCGACCCGCTCGGTTCGCACACGCACTCTGACGAGCCGTCAACGGGCCACATCGCGTTCGCGCAAGAGTTCGTGCCTGGCGTGCGCGACGGCTGGCCGCTCGCGCTCGAAGCGGCGGCCGCCGACGAGTCGTGGGCAGACGATGCCGAACGGCTCGGCCGCGTCACCGCCGAGGTGCACACAGCGCTCGCCGAGTGCCTGCCGTCACGCCAGGCGTCGCTCGGCGACATCGTGGGCTTCGTGGCGGGCTGGTACCAGCGGTTGGCGATCGCGACCTCTGATGTGCCCGAGCTGCGCGAGTTGCGTCCGGCGATCGAGGCGGTCTACGACGCCGCGCGCGAGGCGGCGTGGCCGCCTTTGCAGCGCATCCACGGCGACTTCCACCTCGGCCAGGTGCTGCGGCGCCCCTCGGGCGAGTGGCTGCTCGTCGACTTCGAGGGCGAGCCCCTGCGGCCCCTCGCCGAGCGGGCGCGCGTCGACTCACCCCTGCGCGACATCGCCGGCATGCTGCGGTCGTTCGACTACGTGGTGGGCTCGCTGCGCAACACGGCCGCGATCTCGGCGGCCGCCGCTGTTGCAGACCCTGTCGCGGTGCTCGGCGAGCCGGCGCGCGCCGAGTGGGCGCGCACCGCTCGCGAGTCATTCCTGGAAGGGTACGCGGCCGCGAGCGGCATCGACCTGCCTGCCCACCGCGCTCTCCTCGACGCGTTCGAGCTCGACAAGGCGGTCTACGAGGCGATGTACGAGGCGCGCAACCGACCGTCATGGCTGCCGATCCCTCTCGCTGCCGTCGCCGCCCTCGCCGCGCCCGAGCGCGCCGTGCACCGCTGAGCCCCCCGCCCCACCCGCTCACCGCCCTGCGGAAGCCCACGTTTCTGTGACGTCGAGCGCAGGTGACCCGGTGCACCCACTCAGCGACTCGTGAACTCAAGGAAGCACAGCGTCACCCGATCCTGTTCTTCCTTGGGTTCACGAGTCTCTCGGGGTGATGCACCCACTCGTCTCGCACGCGGTCACTCCTCCACGGTGAGGCTGAACTGCGCCCCTGTCGGAAATTGGCCGACTGGGGCCTGATGTCGCCGCAGGGAGAGTGACACTGTCTTCATGCTCAGACTGACTCGCCGGTACTCCGGGCCTCCGCTCGGCACAGGCAATCTCGCGTTCCCGGTTCTGAGGCTGCTCGCGCGGCGCGGCGGCATCGTCTCCACGAGCGAATTACGCAACGTCGGAGTCGATGCGACCACGCTCGAGATGTACCGCCACTACCAGTCGCTTCAGGCCGTGCGCCAAGGCTGGCATTGCGCACCCTCAGTGCCGCAGGTCTCCCGGCTCGCGTGGAGGTTCGGCGGGCCACTGGCGTGCATCAGCGCCCTGCAACTGCATGCGTCTCACGGCGAACGTGACCTCGGAATGACGCCTCACATCCCTCAACCGCTGCACGTGTGTGTGCCTGGCAACCGCGATCGTGTACCGAGCCCCGAGTTGCTGGCGCGACGCTGGGGAATCGAGACTCCGCTGCCGCCCGTCATTCACTGGAGCACCGCTGACTTTCGCAGCGGCGACCGGCAGGCCGTCAGTCGATCGGTCGCCCTCCGGCAGGCCGACTACTGCGCCGCCCTGCGGGCTTAGGCAGCGGCGCGCTGCTCGAGCACGTCGGTGAGCAGCGCGATGAGTGCCTGCACCTGCACGGTGCCCTCGGCGGCGACCTGCTCGTCCGACCCGTCGAGCGCACGCGCCGCGAGGCCCGCCTTCGCGTCGATGAGGTCGGCGATGCGCGCGTCGATCGTCTGCGCGGCGAGAATGCGCCACGCGGTGACGGGCAGCTCTTGACCGATGCGGTGCACGCGGTCGATCGCCTGGGTCTGCTCTGCTGAGGTCCACGAGAGCTCGGCGAGCACGACGTTCGACGCCGCCTGCAGGTTCACACCGACACCCGCGGCCGACAGCGAGCAGACGATCACGCTGACCTCGGGGTCGTTCGTGAAGCCGTCGATCGCCTCCTGCCGCGCCTTCGGAGACTGGTCGCCTCGAATGCTGACAGACCGCATGCCGACGCTCGCGAAGTGCGCCTCGGCGGCATCCATCACATCGATGTGCTTCGCGAAGAAGACCACCTTGCCGACGTTGCGGGCCAGCTGCGCCGTGTAGTCCGCGGCGAGCACGGCCTTCGCCGTGCCGATCTTGCGCACCATGGTGAAGACGTTGTCGCCGTTGGCGGCCTGCTTCGACTCTTCGAGCTCGGCCGTCGCGACGAGCCGCACGAGCTCGCGGTCGATGCCGACCGGCGGCACATCGCGGGCCGCCACAACGCGGCGGTAGCGATCGACGAGGCGGTTGATGAGCGCCTCCTCCGACGCCCGAATCGACCGAGCCACGTCGTCGTCGAGCTCGACCGGGATGTCGGCGATGCGGCGAGCGGGAATGTCAGCAGCGACATCCACCTTCTTGCGGCGCACGATGCCCATCTCGATGACGCACTGGCGCGCGGCGGCGAAGAAGCCCGGATCAGCCGGCGTGAGACCGGTGTCTTCCAGCGACGACATCAGGCGACCGAGCGGCTTCTTGTCGTCGATCCAACCGAGGAACTTCCAAATCATTCTGAAGTCTTCGATCTGGTTGATCAGGGGCGTGCCCGTGAGCGCCATCATGAGCGCCTTCGGGTGCAGCACCCGCACGTTCTGCGCGAGCGCCTGCACGTGACGCGTGCGCTGCGACGTGGCGTTCTTGATGAAGTGCGCCTCGTCGACGACCATGCCCTTGAAGCCGAACCGGCCGAGCCAGCCGACGTGGCGGTCGAGAATCTCGTAGTTGACGATCACGACATCGCTGAAGGCATCGAGATCATCGCCGTCGCCGTGCACGACCGTCGCCGACCGCTGCGGAATCCAGCGCTGCACCTCGCGCGCCCAGTTCGTCTTCACGACGTTGGGCACGACGACGAGCAGCGGGAAGGCGTTGGCGACGTTCGCCGCCATGAGCGCCTGGGCCGTCTTGCCGAGCCCCGGCTCATCGGCGAGCAGGAACGTGCGGTGCCCGCGACGCACCGCCTCGATGAGCTTCGACTGGTGGAGCATGAGATCCATGCCGCCGGGCGTGACGAGAGACCCGGGATCGGGCAGCGGCATCGACGCCGACTGGCCGCCCGCGCCGTACTCGAACGAGCGGAAGAGAGGCTCGATGAGCTCCCAATTGGCGAGGCGACCCGCCATAGAGACCGGCTGCGGGTTCAGCGCCGAAAGGTCGGGAGCCAAGAAGGGGTTGGCGAGCTGCGCCTGCTTGACCGACTTCGGCACGACCTGCTTCGCCACCTCGGGGGCCACCGGCTCAGGCTCTGAGACGATGAGCAGATCATCGGGCTCGAGCTCGGCGCCGGAGGCGAGCAGCATGTCGCGGCGCAGCGCTTTCGCGGCGTCAGAGACCTTCGCTTCCGGGGCGAGAAGAGCGATGAGAGAGGTGTCGCGGGCGGCCGTCTTGGCCATGATGCTCGCGAGACCGTCGAGGCGCTTGAGCACTTCAGCGCGCTCGCTGTCGGGCACCTCGCGGTCGTCTTTCACCCGGGCGCGCTCTTCGCGCACGAGTAGCGCAGCCACCTGGAACTTGGTGCGATTCGACGGGCTCACCTTGGCGCCGCGCTCGGCGGCGTTCTCGACCTCGCGCACGGCGCGGGCGAGAATCGGAATGATTCCCTGCTCGTCGAGCGGTCGACGACGACGCGTCGACGACTGCTTCGACGACGACCCTTTTCTCTGACGCTGGCCGGTCTGGGCCATGCCCCTCCTCGAACGGTGCGGAGCGTGGATGCTCCGTACGAACCGCGGCCCTGCATGATCTGCAGAACCGCCTCGGGCTCGCTAGAAGTGCGCGAACTCGACGACTGCACGTGCCGCGCTTTCGTCGCCCTGACCCGGTCGAGGAACGGCCGGTGGGCGGAAGCGCTTGAGCAGAAGTCTACACTCCGCCGCCGCCTCCACCGCCACCGCCACCGCCCGACGACCCTCCGCCCGACGAACCACCCGACGAGCTCGAGCCCGAATAGCTTGACGACAGTGTCGAGGCGACTGACCCGACTCCGGCCGAGAACGCGCTCACCGAGAACGCTCGCGAGCTCGAGAACCAGGCCGGGCTCTGCCCCTCGGCGTAGAACTCGCCGAGCTCTTTTGCCCACTCGCGCTCTTGCTTGAGCATCACCGCCCAGGGCAGCAGCCGTTCGATGAGTTTCAGGCGCTGCTCGGGGCTGTTCACGTCGACCGGCTCGCGCAGGGCGCCCTGCGGCGACTGCAGCACGCGCAGGCGGTCGGCCTCCGCGAGTCGGATGTACTCGTTGAGCCCCTTGATGTGATCGGCAAGCTCGGCACCCTCGGCCGTGAGCGGGTGCCGGTAGAGGCACTTCGCCACGACGAAGAAACACAAGAAAGTCAGCGGGATCACGAGGAAGATCGAGTCACCATCTGCCCTGCCCTCGTCGGTCAGGGTGATGACCGAGGCGAACGCGCCGATCGTCGAGCCCACGACGGCGAGGCTCAGCCAACCAGAGTGCCGGCCCGGAATGGTGCGCCGCCATCCGCGCTTCACCATCGAGGTCGAGATGCGACTCAGCTGCTTCTGAATCTTCGTGCTCAGCGTCGTATTCTGCGCCTTCAGGGTGTGCTCGTCTCCCCCGACGAGCCCGGGGAAGAAGTAGCTGAGCAGGCTCTTCTCTTCACCCTCGACGCCCAACGCCGATTCGAGCCTGAGCCGCCAGGTTGACCGCAGCGAGAACCACCCGCCGGGCACCTCGATGATCGTGATGACGCGGCGCACCGCGAAGTCGACGAGCTGGCTCGCCACGGCTCGCGTGCGATGCCCGGTGAGAACCGAGGCGTCGAGCAGGCTCATGCCCCGCGGAGGAAGATACTCGGCGACGATGACGGGCCTGCCGCGAGCATCCCGATGCACGGTCAGGCGCAGCACGATCGCCGCGAGGGCCGCACCGACGGCGAGCGCTGCGCTCAGCAGCAGCAGCCAGCCCCAGGGCGAGGCCATGAGCGAGGTGTCGAAGAGCTCGAAAGTGCCGTCGGCGAAGCCGAGCGCCACGGTGACGTTCTGGTAGGGGAAGAGCGCGACGGGCTCGGTCGACACCACCGCTCCGTCGACCGAGATCTCACACTGGTCGGTCGAACCCGAGTAGCCGACGTAGCAGAACACCCGGCCGGGCAGCAGTGCGGAGGCGAGTCCGTCGTCGAGCGTCACGGTCGCCGAGACGCTCGCGAACGGCTGGGCCCAGTCGGTGCCGTTGGTGTTCCAATAGAACTCTTGCGCTTGCGTGCTGCTGAAGAAGTCGACCACGTCGCGCTGCGTGTAGGTGATGACGTAGGTCTGCACGCCGTAGGTGTAGCTGCCTTCGGGCACCGCCGAGACGATGTCGACGCGGCCCGTGTCAGAACTGACCTCGAATGGCCGCGGCTGTCCATTCTCGTCGGTCACCGAGACGACCTGCAGGTTGGTCGTGTGGCCCTGATAGGTGGCGGGCAGTGATCGACGGATGCCGCGGTTCTGATCGAAGTCAGGAAAACGGGCGACAAGCGTCTCGGTCGTCGTCAGCGTCGCGTGCCCCGTCTCGTCACGGCCGAGCACGTAGTCGGCATGGAACGAGTCGAACGTGAACGCGTTGACGTCGGCCCGCAGCGGGCCGTTCGAGATCGCGGCGGCCGCCAGCTGCGGGGCCGGGCCGCTCGAGAGCGTGGTCGGCAGAACCCGGGGCAGCAGCACGACGGCGGCGACGATCGCGAGCACGATCATGACGGCACCCGCGACGAGGGCGATCGGCAAACGGCGCATTCTGGCACGTTACCTGCTCGGCGGGCCCCGCCATAGGCTCAATGCATGACGGATGCTGCCGCCGATGCCCGCGCGATCGAGCGGTTGCGCGTGCTCGTGCGCATCCCCACCATTTCTCGCCCGACGACCGGCCCCGGCCCGCGCGCCGATCGGGACGCGTTCGAGCAGTTCATCGCCGAGCTACCCACGCAGTACCCCCGCGTGCACGACGCCCTGACCGTCGAGCGCCACGGCACCGACCCCGAAGGCGACGTGCCCTACTCGCTGCTCTACCGCTGGCGCGGCAGCGATCCTTCCGGTGCGAGCTCGCCGACCGTGCTCATGGCGCACTACGACGTCGTGCCGGCGACCGATGAAGGTTGGACCCACCCCGCGTTCGCGGCGGAGGTGCTTGAGCACGAGGGCGAGCAGGTGGTCTGGGGCCGCGGAGCGATCGACAACAAGGGCTCGCTCGTCGCTCTGCTCGAAGCGGTCGACCGGCTGCTCGAGGCCGGCTTCACGCCGCGGCACGATGTGCTGCTCGTGTTCGGCCACGACGAAGAAGTCGCGGGCACCGGTGCGCAGGCGATCGTGGCGGCGCTGCGTGAGCAGAGCATCCGCCCTTCCCTCGTCGTCGATGAGGGCGGCGCGATCGTGCGCGACGTGTTTCCGGGGCTCGACGAGCCGGCCGCGCTCATCGGCGTGACCGAGAAGGGCATCACGACGCTCACGCTGCGCGTCGAGCAGCAGGGCGGTCACGCCTCGAGCCCGCCGCCGTTCGCGGCGACCGAGCGCCTGGCTCGCGCCATTCTGCGGCTCAACGGTTCACCGGCGAAAGCGCGGCTCGACCCGACCATGCGGGCGATGATCCGCACGCTCGGCGCGCGCACGAAGCAGCCCCTGCGCTTCGTGTTCGGGCACGTCGACGCCTTCGCGCCGCTGCTCACGCGCGTGCTGCTGCGGCGCGGTGCCGAGACGACTGCCCTGCTGCGCACGACCCGAGCCGTCACCGAACTGCGGGCCGGGCATGCCGCCAACGCGCTGCCCGAGCACGCCGAAGCGACCGTCAACATGCGCATCGCCCCCGGGTCGAGCGTGGCCGAAGCGGTCGACGAGGTGCGGCGCGCAATCGACGACGACCTGGTGCTCATCGATGTGCTGCTGCCGAGCGAGCCCTCCCCCGTCTCCCCCTCGTCAGGGCCCGAGTGGAACGACCTCGTCGCGGCGATCGACGAACGTGTGCCCGGCCTGCTCGTGAGCCCCTACGTGATGATGCAGGCGAGCGACTCGCGCTTCTTCACCGCAATCAGTGATCACGTCTATCGCTTCGCGCCCTTCAGACTCAGCGCGGCAGAGCGCGCGTGCCTGCACGCCAAGAACGAGCGCATCCGCATCTCGTCGTTCCTCGAGGGCATCGCGATCTACGAAGCACTTGTGCGGCGTCGCTGACTACCCGCGCGCCGCGGCGTGCACCTGCGCGAGCCGGCGGGGAGCATCCGTCACCACGCCGTCGACGCCGAGATCGACCGCCTGCTGCCAGAGGTCGGCGCGGTTGAGCGTGTAGACGATGATGGTGAGGCCCGCGGCGCGCAGGCGCTCGGCGGCCTCTGGCTCGACCTGAAACGACCGCAGGCTCGTCACCACCGTTGACGCCCCGTGCGCGGCCGCGAAGGCCACGGGGTCGTCGGGCAGTCGCCGCACAATGATCGCGCGCGGTAATGACGGGGCCTCACGCCACAGGTCGAGCAGCGTCGGCGTCTCGAAGCTCGCGAGCACGACGCGGTCTTGCACGCCGGCGCGGTAGATGGCGGCGACGACGGGGCGCAGCTCATCGGGGGTCCAGACGCCTTTGAACTCGATGAGCGCGCGCGCGTTCGACGACTGCAGCAGCGGCAGAAACTCGGTGAAGGTCGGGATGCCCGTGCCCGCCCACGCGCTGCCGTACCAGCTGCCCGCGTCGAGAGCCTGCAGCTCGGCGAGCGTGCGGTCGGCGATCGGGCCGCTGCCGTTCGTGGTGCGGTCGAGTAGGTCATCGTGAAAGAGCACCGCGTGGCCATCGGCTGTCGCCTGCAGGTCTAGTTCGAGCACCTGGGCTCCGCTGCGCAGTGCGGCCTCGAAGGCCGGCAGGGTGTTCTCGGGGGCCGCGGCCGGGTCGCCGCGGTGGGCGACCGTGAGCGGCACTCCGTCGTTGAGCCCGAACGAGCCGAGCGGCTGCGCGGCGTGCACGGTGGCCGCCGTGTGGTCGAAGGTGAGAACGGCCACGAGGGCCAGGGTGGCGGTGAAGGCGGCCGCGCTGCGGCGCACTGAGTATCGACGAGGTCGGTCGATCGTGCGCGTCAGGGGCATCGCGTTCGCTTTCAGACGGTCACCGCGTCATTACGGTGCAGCCATGCTAGCGCAGCCCGTTACCGTTCTGTGACCTGAACGTCGTTCGCTGCTCGTGAGCCGCCGAGCGAGCGGCCACGAGTCGTTGCCGCCGTTGCCGCGATCGACCGCGCCATGCCCGAGAAGATGATGCCGTGGAAGGGGAAGACCGCCGCCCAATAGAGCCGCCCGCCGAGCCCGGACGGAAAGAAGATGGCGCGCTGCACGAGCCGTGAGCGCCCGCCCGGTCGTTTCTCGACCGTGAACTCGAGCCACGCGCGCCCGGGCAGCTTCATCTCGGCACGCAGCCGCAAGAAGCGCCCGCGCTCAAGCCGCTCGACACGCCAGAAGTCGAGCGCCTCGCCCTGGGCGAGTCGATCGGGGTCACGTCTGCCGCGCCGCAGCCCGACTCCCCCGACGAGCTTGTCGAGCCAGCCGCGTGCCGCCCAGGCCACCGGCAGCGAGTACCAGCCGTTGTCGCCGCCGATGCCCTCGACCACGCGCCAGAGCGCCTCGGGCGGGGCCGACGACTCGGCCTCCTGCCGGTCGGTGAAGACGGTGTGGCCGCTCCACTCGGGGTCGCTCGGCAGCAGGTCGCTCGGCGCACCCTGCACGGTCGAGTTCTGCCAGCTCGTCTCGACTTCGCCCTCGCGCATCTTGGCGAGCGCGTAGCGCACGGCGAGCCGATAGCCCGTGAGCCCGGCGGCGGGCGGCTCGATGTAGTCGTCGATGTCGTGCTCGCTGCGCACTGCGTCGTACTGCAGGCTCGAGATAATCGGCACCGCGAGCGCGCGCGGAATCGGCGTCACCAGGTTCACCCACTGGCTCGCCAGGTAGGGCGTCAGCACCGGCAGGCTCGCGATGGGGCGCTGCTTGAGGCCGGCCTCCACTGCGTAGCCGTTCATCATCTGCCCGTAGCGCAGCACATCGGGGCCTCCGATATCGAAGGCCCGGTTGACGTCGGCCGGCAAAGTGGCGGCTGTGACCAGGTAGTGGAGAACATCCCGCACCGCGATCGGCTGAATGAAATTGCGCACCCATTTCGGGGCCGGCATGTACGGCAGCACCTCGGTCAGGTGCCGGATCATCTCGAAGCTCGCCGAGCCCGAACCGATCACTACTCCGGCCTGCAGCGCCGCCGTCGGCACGCCGCTCGCCATGAGAATGTCGCCGACCTCTTTGCGGCTGCGCAAGTGGGCCGAGAGCGGGCCGTCGGGGTGCAGGCCGCCGAGGTAGACAATGCGGCCCACCTTCGCCGCGGCCGCGGCGCGCGCCACCGTCGAGGCCACCTGCCGCTCGGTGCGCTCGAAGTCGCCCGCGCTACTCATCGAGTGCACGAGGTAGTACAGAACATCGATTCCGGCGACTGCGCGCTCGACGTCGGCGGAGCGACTCAGGTCACCCACCTCGACCTCGACGTCACCCGCCCACGGCACGTCGCGCAACCGCACCGGGTCGCGCACGAATACGCGCACCTCGTGGCCGGCATCGAGCAGGCGCGGCACCAGGCGCCCGCCGATGTAGCCGGTCGCCCCGGTCACGAGCATCTTCATGTCGCCACGCTAGGGGCGCGCGCTGAGAGTTGCCCCGCACGCCGTAGCGTGGAGGCCGTGCAGACCACGGGCAACGAACAGCGGCGTGCGAGCATCCCGCCCCGCGTCATCGCGTGGTTCGCCGAGAACGCGCGCGACCTGCCGTGGCGGCGGCCCGGGTTCAGCGCGTGGGGCACGCTCGTGAGCGAGATCATGCTGCAGCAGACGCCGGTCGCACGGGTGATTCCCCGGCTCGAGCAGTGGCTCGCACGCTGGCCCACCCCTGACGCGCTCGCTGCTGACTCCCCCGCCGAGGCCGTGCGCGCGTGGGACCGCCTCGGCTATCCGCGCCGCGCCCTGCGTCTGCATGCCGCGGCCGTCGCGATCAGCGAGCAGCATGGCGGGGTCGTGCCCGATGACGTGGATGCTCTTCTCTCCCTGCCCGGAATCGGCGACTACACCGCCCGCGCCGTCGCGGCGTTCGCCTACGGCAAGCCCGTGCCGGTCGTCGACGTCAACACTCGCCGGGTGCTGGCCCGCGCCGTTACTGGTCTGGGCGAAGCCGGGCCCGCACGCACTCGCGCTGACCTCGCCACGATGCAGGCGCTGCTGCCGAGTGACCCTGCTGACGCGCGGGCGTTCAACGCCGGCGCCATGGAGCTCGGCCAGACGGTGTGCGTCGCCCGAAGCCCGAAGTGCGCGGCCTGCCCGATCGCCGAGCTGTGCGCCTGGCGCGCGGCCGGCTACCCCGAGTACGAGGGTCCGGCCGCACCCCGCCAGACGCGCTTCGAGGGCAGCGACCGCCAGGTGCGCGGGCTCATCATGCGCGAGCTGCGCCTCAGCGACACCCCCGTGCCGGCCGAGGTGATCGAGCAGCTCTGGCCCGACTCGGTGCAGCGCGAGCGCGCGCTCGCGGGCCTGCTCGCCGACGGCCTCGCCATCGGCTCGGTCGACGAGGGCTACGGCCTGCCCGGCTCCCACTCGGGCTGACGTATCATCGGATCATGACACTCGACGACGGAGCCCCTGCGCTCACTCGGCTGGAGAAGTTCTCTGTTCTGCTCTTCGGCGGCTTCGCGGCTCTGATCGTGTTGCCGTCGCTCGTCTTCATCGCCATCTCGATCTTCTCGACCGGCGCCATCAAGCTCGACCACTAGGCGTCAGGGGGCCTGCTCGTCGACGTCGCGAGCACATCGGAACCCTGGCCCTCCGGCTCCGTCGTACCCGGTGAAGTCGGGCAGCGCCCCGCGCCGGAACGAGCCCCGGGCGTACTCGTTCGTGTAGAACCATGAACCGCCGCGGAGCACTCTGCACGTGCCGTCGGCCGACGGTGAACGGTGCGAGCTGCCGTCATAGGGTCGCAACGCATCGCTCACCCACTCTTCGACGTTTCCGGCGAGATGGTGCACACCCTCGACGCTCGCCCCGCCCGGAAAGCGGTCGATCGTCACGGTCGTGACGCCGAGTGCCTTCGCGTTGTCCCACACCACGGCTCTCGACTCGTCGAATGTGTCGCCCCACGGCCAGCGACGGCCCTGCTGGCCGCGCGCGGCGCGCTCCCACTCGGCTTCGGTAGGCAGGCGCAGGCCCGCCCAGGCGGCGTAGGCCGAAGCCTCGAACCACGACACGCGCTCGACGGGGTGGCGCCGTAGCTCGGGCTCGACCGCTCGACGGTTCGCGTCGGGAAAGTCGGGTGGCGTGGGGGCACCAGTGGCTGCACAGAAGTGCGCGTACTGCTCGACCGTCACGGGGTAGCAGTCGATCTCGAATGCGGGCAGATACTCGACGCGCTCGGGCGCCTCGAGGTCGAACTCGTCGCTGCCGCGCACGAACTCTCCCGCCGGGATGCGCACGAGGTCGTGGCCCGGCTTCAGTTCGCCGTTCATGCCCGAGCCTCGAGCTGAGGCGCCACGGTCGACGCGCAGCGGAAGGTGGGCCCGCCGAGCCCCCAGAAGTGCTCGTCAGAGAGGTCTTCGTCTTCGAAGCACCGGTAGGTGATGCGGGCGTGGGTCTGCGAGAAGATCCAACTGCCGCCGCGCAGCACTCGATAGCCCTGCTGGTACCCGATCGAGTCGTAGCCGCTGCCCGCATACCCGCGGTAGACGTCGTCGACCCACTCCTCGACCAAGCCGACCATCTGCTCACAGCCGTAGGGTGATGCGCCCTGGGGTCGCGCAGTCACCGGTTCGCTGTGCACTCCCGTGACGGCCGCGGTCTCCCAGGTCAGCGCGCGGTCGGCATCGAACCGGTCTCCCCACGGAAAGACCAGCCCTTGCCCGCCTCCCGCCGCCTTCTCCCACTCCGCCTCGGTCGGCAGACGCTTGCCCGCCCACCGCGCGTACTCGCAGGCGTTCAGCCAGTTCACCATGACGGGGTGGTCGCCGTACCCTTCCGGGATGCGGCCGCCCTGCCAGTACGAGGGCGCTCGAGCACCCGTACTGTCGACATAGGCCGCATAGTCGTCGTTGGTCACCGGATACTTGTCCATCCAGAACTCGGGCACATACACACGGCGGCGCGGCGCTTCGCGCTCGTAGTCATCGCAGCCCATCCACGAGTAGCCCTCGGGCACGTGCACGAGCGTGCTCGCGCCTTTGACGGCGGCGATGGCGGGTTCCATGGTGACCACAGCGGGCTCCTTTCGCGGGCATCCGGCACTGGATGCTCGCTCTGAGTCTGCTCACAGGCTCCCGTCACAACAACGCACAGATTGTCTGGTCTCACCTGCTCATATGTGCAATGGGTGGACAACCTGTCAAGCCTTCGCGAAGGTGCAAGGGTGGCTCTCACCGTGCATGACCTCGTGACGCTGCCGGCGCTGGCAGCCGCAGCGCCCCAGATCGTCAGCGGGAGTCCCGATCGCGGAGTGCGCTGGGTGCACACCTCAGAGATCTTCGATATCGCCACGCTGCTCAAGGGCGGTGAGGCGCTGTTGACCTCGGGGCTCGGGCTCGTCGGTGCGAACGAGTCGCGGCTGCGCGCCTATGCCCGATCGCTCAGAGAGATCGACGTGGGCGCTCTCTTGTTCGAAGTCGGCAGAACCTTCAGCGAGGTTCCCCCTGCCATCATCGACGAGCTGCGCGAGTCGCCCGTCGCCCTGGTGCGGCTCGACGGCGTGGTGCCGTTCATCGACATCACCGAAGCCGCGCACCGCTTGATTCTCGACGCCGAGTCGATGTCGTTGCGGGCCTCGGATCGTGCGACGACCCGTTTCATGGAGGTCTTGCTCAACGGTGGCGGCGTCGCCGGCATTCTGGGCTCGATCGATGACCTCACGGGGGCTCCTGCCGCGTTCATCGACAGCGAGGGCCGCGAGATCGCCGCGACCGGAACGGTGCCGCAGTACGCACGCGAGCTCGAGAGACCGGTCGAGGTGTTCGGTGAGCGCCGCGGATCGATCCGCTCGGCAGCTGCGGTCACCGCCGACCACCGCGTCATCATCGACCGTGGTGCGGCGGCCATGGCGCTCGAGTTGACCCGCTCGGGCCCCACGATGCCGACACGGCGCTATGCGCACGAGCAGCTGCTGCAATCGTTGCTCTCGGGAGACATCTCGGTGACCGAGCTCGAGGCGCGCGCACGTTCTCTCGGCATCGTGATCGGGCAGGCGAACTCGGTGGTCGCCGTGGCGTGCTTCATCGCACCAGGGCGCGGAATCGACGACGGCTATGTGCACCTCGTCGACACGGTGCCCCGAGCATTCGGGCCATCGATCATCGGGCGCGTGGGCCCCAGCGTCGTCTTCATCAGCGCACTGGACCGCTCGCAGCCGCTCGACTCGGTGCGAAGCACCCTGACGCGAGTGACCACGGCACCGAGCGGACTCTTCCGCTCGGTCACAGCAGGCGAGATCGTCGACACGTGGGGCGACGTGCCCTCGTCTCTTCGAGCCGCCCTCGATGCCGCGAACCTGGCGCCCTTGCTCGGGCAGAACGCGGTGATGCTGGCAGAAGACACCGCCCTGTTCCGGCTGCTGCGCACCATCGACGACGCAGGGGGCCTGGACGACTTCGTCACGGCGCAGCTGGGTGCCGTGCTCGAGTTCGACGCCCGACGCGGTAGTGAACTGCTGAGCACTCTCATCGAGCTGTTCCGCGCCGGGGGCAGCCGCACAGCCGCAGCTCGTGCGCTGGGCATCAGACGCCAGACGCTCTACGACCGCATCGATCGGCTCGAGTCGCTGCTCGGGGCCGATGCCCTCACCGATTCCGCGCGAGCCGTGACTCTGCACGTCGCAACGCTCGCCTGGGCGATCACCACCCGAACGGCGCGAGCGCCCGTCGGCCTGAGTGACCGAACTCGACGCACCTCCTATTCCGCAGAGAGCAATTCGCGGTAGGCCGCGAAGAATCCCTCCGCGTCGATGTCGGTGATGACCGTCGCGTTCGGAGCATTGCGCGTCGGGCGGTCGTCCATGAGTGAGTACCCGCTGGTGAGGCCCGGTCGAGTGTCGACCTCGACGTAGAGCTGCCGCGACGCTCTGATGAGATCAGGGCGCACGAGAAGCATGGCCGTCAACGAGTCGGGATGCGTGCTGCCGTCGATGCCCACGGTTCGATTGAACTCGAGGTTCGGGGTGTCGAGAATGCGGAAGAACTCGGCGAGCGGCGTACCGAGCGCGGCGAGCTGCTCGAGCTGCTCGCTCGTCCATAGTGCACGCTCGAGCGTGAGCGTCCAGGTGACGATCGTGGTCTCGAATCCGGCAGCGAGCACGAGCTGGGCGGCCTCAGGGTCGACATAGAAGTTGTACTCGGCCGCCGCGGTGATGTTGCCGATCGAGTTCTCGCACCCTCCCATAATCCAGAGCGAGCGGGCCTTTCGCGGCAGATCGCGATCGAGTGCCACGGCCGTCGCGATGTTGGTGAGCGGCCCGATCGCGACGATGTCGATCTCGCCCGGGTTCTCATCGACAATGCGCACGATCGCCTCAGCGGCCCGCTCATCGCTCGGCGCCTGTGTCGGAACGGGCCACGCGTGATTGCCCTTGCCATCACCGTGGGCGCTCGCCTCCACCCACTCGCGCAGCAGCGGCGTTCGGGCGCCGAGGTGCACCGGCACCTCGCCTCTCCGACCGGCCTGCTCGATTGTGATGAGGGCGTTCTGAACCTGCTGATCGAACGCGACGTTGCCCGCGACGATCGTCACAGCCTCGAGTTGAGCCGAGGGGTGGCGAAGCCCGACCAGCATGGCGAAGCTGTCGTCAGCGGCCGTGTCGGTATCGATGATCATGCGTCGAGTCACAGAATCTCCTTCTGCTGGATGATGGCGTTGCTCATGAGGGCGCCGCCCGCGCGCGGATCGCGGAAGGCGAGCGCGAGCACGCCGCCGATCGCCGCCAGAAACCCACAGCTCACGAAGATCGTGGTGGGGCCCACGATCGGCACGAGCGCCCCGGCGAGCAATGGCCCCGCGATGAAGAACGGCGCCAGCAGCGTCAGAGTCGTGCCCAGGTAGACGCTCGTGCGGCCCGGTGGCGCGAACTCGATCGACATGCTGGGATCGCACACGAAGGTCAACGAGTTCGCACCGCCGAGCAGCGCGCAGGCCAGTGCGAACAGAAGCAGGCTGTCGGCGACCGCTGCGGTGAGCATCCCGCACACCAGAAGCAGCGCGCCGACCACCACGACGACGCGATAGCCGGTGCGATTTCCGAGCACACCGAGACCGAAGCCGATGACGGCCTGCGCGAGCACGAATGCGGCCGCGAGCAGAGCCGCATCGGGCGCCTGCAACGGCCCCGCGAGACCAGCGACCACGACGAAGCCGACTCCCCCGGTCGCGGCCGCCATGGCCGCGCGCGCCGTGAGGTAGCGACGGTAGTGACGGTGCTCTGCGAGCATGCGGGGCACACCGGCGAGGGTGTGACGAAAGGGCGGGCGTGCCTCGGCGACAGGAAACTCGTGGTCGACCAGATTCGCCACGAAGACGATCGACAGCAGCGAGAGGCCTAGTGCTGCCCAAAAGGCAATCTGGTTTCCGAGCGGAAAAGGGTAGGTCGCCAGCAGCCGCTCGGCTCCGAGCGCGGCGAGGAAGCCGAGCACGCCCCCGAGCAGCTGCACGAGGCCGAACACCCATCCGCGCGCCACGGTGATCGCCTTGGCGATGAAGTCTCCGTAGACAGGGCCCAGCAGACCGACGGTCGTCGAATAGGCCGCGAAGGCGAGAAAGAACAGCACGATCACGAGCTCAGTCGTGAGCACCCCCGCGAGTGAGGCGGCGATCGCGATGAGCAGAATCGCCACCCGCTCGGCGATGACAATCGTCAAAAACAGCGGTTTGCGCCGCCGTCGGCCCAGCACCAGGTGGGCACCGACCAGCTGCGGCAGATAGCGGCCCAGCGCCCACACTGCGCCGACGAGCCCGACGAGGAAGGCACTGCCGGTCAGGGCCTGCACGAAGGCGGGGATGATCGTGGTCTCGCTCAAGAGCGACATCGCCAGGGCGAACGTGCCGCCCTCGAGCACCATGAGCGTCATGTTGCGACGCCGGTGGCGTTCCATACCCGCGACGAATTCTGGAGCAAGAACTCTCAGCTGCTCGACGTCGGCCGCGATCGTCATGGCAGCACCTCGTCGTGGCGCTCGCCGGTGGCAACGCGATGGCGAGGCTCCCGCACGCGCAGGCACAGCAGGGCCCCCGCGCCCGCGAGCACGGCTGCTGCGATGAAGACCGGGGTGAAGCCGACCACCGGAGACAGCACGCCTGCCAGCAACGGACCGGCGATGAAGAAGGGACCCAGCGCGGTCGACGTGAGCCCGAGGTACACGCTCGTCGCGCCCGGCGGGGCGAGTTCGATCGACATGTTCTGGTCGCCGACAAACACGAGTGAGTTCGCCCCTCCGAGCATCGCCATGGCGATGATGCTGACCGTCAGTGATCCGCCGACGGCCGCGACCGCGAACCCGACTGCCATGAGTGCGCCGCCCGTCACCATGACTGCTCGCCAGCCCACGGCGTTGCCGAGCGCGCCGAGCCCGAAACCCAGCACCGCTTGAGCCAAAATGAACGCCGCGGCGAGCAGCGCTGCATCAGAGGGCACCAGCGTCGAGCCCTGCAAGCCTGCGACGACGACGAAGCCCATGCCGCCCGCCGCGATCGCCTGGAGAAGGCGGCCAACGAGGTAGCGCCGGTAATCGGGGTCAGTGCGCAGAATGCCCGGGATGCTCGCCAGCGTTCGCGTAAACGCCGGTCGCGGCGCGGGGTCAGGCAGGCGCTCTTCTTTCAAGAAACTCACGAGCACGAGCGAGACCAACGAGCCGGCGACGGCCGCCCAGAACAGAATCTGGTTGCCCACCGGAAAGGGGTACTCGCGAATGACGTTTTCGGCGACGAGCGCCGCACCGAAGCCGAGAAGCCCGCCGATCAATTGCACAGTGCCGAAGAAGAGACCGCGCCCGACCGGAACCGCCTTCGCGACGAAGTCGCCGAAGACGGGCCCGATGATGCCCGCGAGCGCCGCGTACATTCCGAACGAGATCAAGAACAGCACGACGACGAGCGAGGTGTCGAGCGTGCCCGCGAGCTGCGCGCTCGCCGCGACGGCCAGAATTCCGATGCGCTGCCCGACGATGATGGTGACGAACAGAGGCTTGCGGCGCTCGCGACCGAGCACGAGGTGCGCTCCGATCAGCTGCGGCGCATACCGCCCGAGAGCGAAGATCGCTCCGACGAGCCCGACGAGCACTGCACTGCCCGTCAAGCCTTCGACGAAGGCAGGAATGATCGTCGTCTCGCTCAGCATCGAGAGCACGAGTGCGAATGCCGCCCCGTCGAGGATCATCAGGGTGACGTTGCGCTTCTGGTGCTCGCGCATGCGAGCGACGTACTCCGGAGCAACTCGAGCGAGTCGCTCCGAATCGGCCGTCAAGGCCATGAAGCGCCCGAACGATCGTGTGCGATCAGCACGCGCAACGACTCCACGGCCGTGGCGAGAAGATGCTCGCGGTTCTGGTCGATCTCCCCGCCGACGGCGTCATTGTGCACTTGCATGATGCCGCCTGCTCTTGCACGGTGAATGGCACTGATCAGAAAGATGGTCGACGCTTCCATCTCAGAGCAGATCGCCCCGCCCGCCACCCATGCAGCCCAGCGCTCGGCGAGCATGGCCGCCATCGGCATGCGCTCGGGTTCAACTTCGCCGTAGAACGAGTCTTTTGACTGCGTGACACCGCGTTGCCAGGGTGCGCCCGTGCGGCGTGCGGCCTCCGTGAGCGCATCGACGACCAGTGGGTCGGCGATCGCCGGAAACTCCATGGGCAAATAGTGGCTCGAGGTGCCTTCGTCGCGAATGGCCGCGGTCACGATCGCGAGTGTGCCCGAGGGGGTATCGGGCTGGATGGCCCCCGACGTGCCGACGCGGATGAAGGTGTCGGCACCGAGCTTGATGAGCTCTTCGACAGCGATCGCCGACGAGGGGCATCCGATACCGGTGGAGACCACGCTGACGGCGACGCCGTCCAGGGTTCCCGTATATGTCGTGTACTCCCGGTTGCTCGCGACGTGGCGGGCATCGTCGAACAGAGCAGCAATGGGCTCGCAGCGGCCGGGGTCACCCGGCAACAAGACGTAGCGGCCGACATCGCCGCGGCGCAGATGCAGGTGATGCTGAAGATCAGCGTCGAGGCCGCTCATGCCGCCGCCTCGCGATCACGAGCGATCAGTTCGCGAAGACCCGCGATCGCCGGCGGCAGCAGGTTATCCATCGAGCCCTTGGCCAGCTCCGCCTCGGTCATCGGCGACTGGTCGTGGTGGCCGAGGATGAGCATGATGCCGCCCGCACGCACGCGCAACGTCGACGCAACGATGTAGAGCGCCGCGGCCTCCATCTCTGAGCAAATTGCGCCACCCGCCATCCAGGCCGACCAGCGTTCAGCGAGTCTGCCGGCGACCGGCATGCGACCGGGCTCGTGCTGGCCGTAGAACGAGTCTTTCGACTGACTGATTCCGACGTGCACCGTGTGCCCCAACGAGCGAGCGCCGACGGCAAGCGCGCGAGTGACATCGATATCGGCCACGGCCGGAAACTCGACCGGCAGATAGTGCAGAGTCGTGCCTTCGTCGCGGATGGCGCCACTGATGACACCGAGGTCGCCCGGCGCGATCTCGGGCTGCATGGCACCCGAGGTGCCCACCCTGATGAAGGTGTCAGCGCCCACCTTGACGAGCTCCTCCATGGCGATCGATGCTGAGGGGCATCCGATGCCCGTCGATGTCACCGATACCTTCTCGCCGTCGAGCGTGCCTGTCCACGTCTCGTACTCGCGATTGCGAGCGACGAGCACGGGGTCGTCGAAGTACTGAGCGATCGGCTCGCTGCGGCCCGGGTCGCCGGGGAGCAGCACATACCTGCCCACTTCTCCTGGCGCGACCTGAATGTGGTGTTGCCGGTCGTCGTGTGTCGTGACGGCCATGATGTGAGCCTCCTAGCTCTGCTTGAACGACAGGATGAGCGCGAACAGGATGATGCTGAGGAAGAGCGAGGCGGAGACCACCCAGACGATGACGGCCGTCGCCGGCTCCACCACCAGCAGCTCGCTGACGTTCCAGCCGCCGCGCATGATCGACATCGTGCCCAGCGTCGCTGCTCCCGCGACTCCGACGAGGGCGAGAATGACGTCGGTCGGTTTTCCTTTCACCTGCCGATACGACGACTTGTGGCCTGCAGACCCGAACCCGCGCGACTCCAGCGAGATCGAGAGCTGCTGCACGCGTTCGATCGCGCCCACGAAGACGGGCACGAAGCTTGGAAGCACTGCTTGAAAACCGTTGCCCTTCATGCCCCGAGACTTCTGAGCACTCAGAATGATGCCGACCTCGCGCTGGAAGACCGGAATCAACTGCAGCGTCATCGCCATCATGAAGTTCAACGTGTACGGCACCTTGAGCTTCGACAGGGTCGTGAACAGGTCGCTCGGGTGCGTGGTCATCACCACGACGAGCGCCATCAGCAGGCAGGCGACGATGCGCCCCAGCAGCACGAGACCGTAATACAGCCCGTCTTCATAAAGCGTGATCGGCCCGAATTCGGCGATCTGCGTCCACGGCTGCTCGACGGCAGGTGCCATGAGCTGCAGCGCCAGCAGAGACGAGCCGATCGGCACGATGATGAACGCCGCCTTGAGCATGGGGCGGATGACGCCGCTGACGATCGCCAAGAACAGTGCGAATGCTGCCATGCCGTAGAGCAGGAAGATGTTCTGAGTCATGAAGGCCACGACGACGTAGAGCACGACCCAGATCATCTTGGGCAACGGGTGAATGCGGTGCATGACCGAGTCGCCGGGAATCAGTGAGACCGGCAGGGCTCCTTGCATAGACATTGCGGCTCCTAGCCTTGGCGTTCGAGTCGGGCGACGAGATCGTCGACGAGTTCAGCTGGGGTGAGTGCCACGGGGCCACCGTGCGGAACAACGGTCTGCAGGGCGATCTCGGTCACCTGCGGTGCTTGCAGGTTCGTGCGGGCCATCAGCGTCTTGTCGGCGAAGACCTCTCGAGGCGAGGCGTCTGCGATGATCTGCGCGTCTTTCATGACGATGACGCGCTTCACCACATCCGCCAGCAGCGGCATGTCGTGCGAGACGCAGACGACCGTCGTGCCTTGATCGGCAAGCTTGCCCATCAAGTCGTTGATGATCGACGTTGTCTGGTGATCTTGGCCGGTCGATGGTTCGTCGAGAATCAAGATGGAAGGCTCCATCGTGACGATAGAGGCGATTCCGACGAGCTTCCTGATCGGAAAGCTGACGCGATAGGGGTGCTCGTCGATGACATCTCGAAGCCCGAAGAACTCGACCGCACGAGCCACTCGCTCAGCGAGCTCGTCGCCTTCGATGCCGATATTCGTCGGCCCGAACTCGAGTTCCGCCTGAATGGTGCGAGCGAACAGCTGGTGATTGGGGTTCTGAAACACGTAGCCGATGTGAGCAGACATCTCTTGCACGGTACGGCCCGCCGTCGAGATGCCGTTGATCATCACCTCTCCGCTTGACGGCTTCAAGAGCCCATTGAGCAGTTTGGTGAGCGTCGTCTTGCCTGATCCGTTCTGGCCGATGATGCCCAGAATCTCGCCGTGCTCGACGGTCACGCTCACGCCATCGAGGGCGACAACCTTGCCGTGCGGATACACGTAGTGGGCATCGTTGACCACGATGGCGTGGGGAGCGTTCGACCGGGCTTCGGCAGGCGACGGCATGGGAATCTTCTTAGCCACGCTGGGCCTCCAAAAGGGTATTGATGGCGCTGACGGCTGTCTCTGTGCGGGTGGGAACATCGCCCTTCCACAGCCCGCGCTCGCTCAGCATGGTGGCGAGGGCGGCGCTCTCCGGAACGCGCAAGTGCAGGGCAGCCAGTTCGTCGACTCGGCTGAAGATCTCTTGAGGGGTGCCGTTCATGACGACACGGCCGTGGTCGAGAACGACGACACGGTCGGCATAACGGGCCATGACCTCCACCTCGTGCTCAATCACGATGACGGTCATGCCCTTGTCACGGTTCAGCGTCGCCGCCATATCGAACACTTCTTGCTTGCCGATCGGGTCGAGGTTCGACGTCGGCTCGTCCATGATGAGAATCTGCGGGCTCATCGCCAAGACGGCGGCGATCGCGAGACGCTGCTGCTGACCGCCCGAGAGGCCGAGAGGCGAGCGCTTCTCGAACCCAGCGAGGCCGACAAGCTCGAGCGTCTCGGGAATAATGCGGATCATCTCTTCATAGGGCACGCCTGCGTTCTCGAGTCCAAGCGCAATCTCCTCAGCAACCGAGAGCTGGCTCATCTGAAACTCCGGGTTGTCGAACACGATGCCGACGACTTTCGCCATCTCTCGCACGGCGTACTCGCCGACCTCGAGACCCGCGACGGTGACCGAACCGGTCATCTCACCGCCGAGCATCGTCGGTACAACTCCGTTGACGCAGAGGCCGAGCGTGGTCTTTCCGGCTCCATTGAGTCCCAGCACAGCCACGTACTCGCCGGGCATGACAGAGAAATCGATCGAGTTCAGTGCCGGCTCTTCTGTGCCGGGATAGGTGTAGGTGACATTGTCAAAAGTGATGATGGGGTCGGTCATGATTCCTCCGTTGCGTCCGGGCGCGCGACGGTTGTCGCGCGCCCGGACGGTTGTGGTCGTGCCTATGCGCCAGCGTTGATGGCGAGGAACACGACGACGATGAGCACGCCGATGACGACACCGGCGACGGCAAGAAGCACGCCTTTCAATGGTGTCGCCTTCACTATGTCGAGATTCTGTGTCAACGATTTCGGCAACGCTTCGATGATCGCTAGTGCTACGAAGCCCGCGATGATCTTGTCGGCCAGAGACGTCAGAATGTTCGACGAGAACACAGACCCCGCGAGATTCTGCCCGACCGCGAGGAACGTGCCGGTGAGTGCGTCAGCACCCGCGCCGGTCGCGCCACCGAAGACCAGAACGATGATCGGCGCGGCCACGATGGTGCACGCGACAGCGACGATGATGTTCAGCAGGAAGAACCGCGGGATCGTGCGGCCGAGGCCCCACGAGCGCACGCCGTAGCCCCAGAGCAGGGCGCCGACGACGTTGACGAGAGCGAACGGCAAGCTCACCGGACCGGTGATGAGCGCCGAGCCGGTGTTCGTGAGAACACCGACGAGCGCCCCCCACCAGGGGCCGAGCACGATCGCAGAGATCGCGGTGCCGATCATGTCGAGGTAGACCGGCAGTCGCAGAGCAGACGCGATGTAGCCGCCGACGATGTTGAGGGCCACGCACACCGGAATGAGCGTGACGATCAGTGTCGTCGGCAGGTTGTTGCGGTTGAAGCGACTGCTCTTCTTCGGAGCAGAAGCCACTGGGGCGTTGGTCATGATCCATGCCTTTCGAATCGGGGGTGAACAACCGCGCGGCGTCTCTGCCGCGCGGCACTCGAAGAAGTCGGGACGTCACCATCGACGCTCGACCAGGATTCGCTCTTGTGGAGCGCTTCGAACGACCGTGCGCGACGACGGCCGCTGGACGCGGTCGCCTTTCGCGCACTCGGACGAACGGAGTCGAAGACCGCTGCCGGGCGTGCAACGGAATATGAGCAGGCGCTGAAGATCACGAGTCGAACGCTTCCGCGAGGGTGTCGGCGAAGACATCAGCATCGGCACGCAGCGCAACGCGCGCATTGTGCGGCAGGGGCGACCACGGTCGCTCATCGATGACCAGTGAGCCGACGCTGTGAAGCCCGCCTGTTTCGACGGTGACGGCCGCGCTGATCACCTGCGTGAGCACCGCGGGGCGCAGCAGTGCCGCGATGCACAACGCATCATGAACCGGTGCAGCATCCATGGGAGTGTGCTCAGAACCGGGATACGTGTCGATGCGGCCGCGGACCAATGAGGCGGTGGCCACAGCACCCGGCGTGCCGATGGCGTCGAATCGAGCGCAGTGATCACGACTGATCGCAGCGTCATGGGTCGCATCGAGCGGCACGATCAGCACGTCAGCGATGCCCGCGGAGAGCACCGCTGCGGCAGCCTCCGGGTCGACCCAGAAATTAAACTCTGCCGTCGCCGTGACGTTGCCCCACCCTCGCGCGCCACCCATGATCACCAAGCGAGGGATGCGGGTGGCGAGGCGCGGCTCTGCAGCGAGCGCCGCCGCAATATTCGTGAGGGGCCCGACCGCCACGAGTGTCGTCTCTGGACCATCGGGACCCAGATAGTGCTCGATGAGCACCTCTACGGCCCCTCGCTCAGATGCTGTCGACACGGGGTCGGGCAGATCGAGTCGGCGCTTCTGGAACTCTTCTCGCCCGGCGTTGAGCACATCGCGCGGAATCGGGAAGTCGGATCGAACGAGTGGGCGAGGGCATCCGGCATGCACGGGAATCGAGCTTTCTATCGCATCGAGCACGCGGAGCGTGTTGTCGGTCGTGTTCTCGAGGGGCACATTGCCATTGACAGTGGTGACGGCGATGAGGTCGAGCGCTGGATGAAGCGCGGCTGCCATGATTGCGACGGCGTCGTCAGAGCCGGTGTCGCAGTCGATGATGAGCTTCATCGTCATGAGGCCACCTCGTGCGCCTGCGGACGTTCGAGCACCATGCTCACGTGCACATCGTCGCTCGCGATCCAGACCTCGGAGTGCTCCAGAGGGCGACCGTCCGCCAGAAAAGCGGTCTGCCGGAGGTGCAGAACCGGAGAGCCTTCGTCTACCTGAAGGTGGCGGGCGATGTCGCCCGTGGCCGCCCGAGCAGAGAACATACGCCGCGCATAGGCGAGGGCGAGACCGTAGTGAAGCTCGAGCAGGTCGAAGAGCGTGCGGCCGACGAGATCGAGCTTCTCGAGATCGGGGGCGAGGTCGGCGCGAACGAAGTTGTAGAGCAGGGCGATCGGGGTCGTATCGGCGCTGCGCACCCGCTCAATGCACACGACCGGCTCGTCGGCGAGCACATGCAGTTCAGCACCGACGGCGACGTCGGGCACGGCGAGCTCAGCGCGCAGCACGACCGTGGTGAGGTGCAGACCCTGACGGGCGAAGTCTTCGGCGATGCCCCGAAGCTCTCCCTCGGCCTTCGGAATCGCGGCAGTCGCGACCACGAAGGTGCCCCTGCCCTGGGTCTGCGTGAGCAGGCCCTCGTCGATGAGCGTCGACAGGGCACGACGCACGGTGCCCCGGCTGACCTTGAGCTCGGCTGCAAGATCGGGTTCGGCAGGCAGTTGCTGGCCGATCGGCCAGGTGCCCGCGCCAATGCGTGCCCGGATCGCATCAGAGATCTGAGTGTGCAGGGCCGTCGCTCCCGCACGGTCGATGCTGGTTGCTCCCTTTCTCCACTCGAAGATGGCCATGATCAGTAGCTCCTCGTGGTCGTGTCGTCGCTACCGCTGACGATCTCGATGCCCGCACTCGTTCCGACCAGCGCGGCACCCGCGGCGATCAGCTCTCGCACCTGATGGGCACTCGTGATGCCTCCCGATGCCTTGACGAGCACGCCGTCGCGCACCCGACTCGACAACCATGCGATGCTCGCGACGTTCGCGATCTCGACCGCACCGCTGCTGGCATTTTTGAGGTAGGCGGCCCCTGCTTCCATGGCGAGTTCGACCGCGGCCTCGCGTTCGGCTGCCGTCAGCAGTGGAAGCTCGAGCATCACCTTCACGGGCACGCCGCTCGCCGTGACGACACCCGCGATGTCGTCACGAAAGGCGTCGAACCGGCCCGACTTCAGCCACCCGATCTGACACCCGATGTCGAGCTGCTGAGCGCCGGCCGCCACGAGTTGCTCGGCTTCAGCGGCCTTGCCCCGTGGTGTGGTGATGCCGACGATCGGAAAATCGAGCGCCGAAGCGACAACGACCTCGGTGCCTGACAGCACCGAGGCGACCTCGCGCACCCATGAACCCGGAACCATGGCGGCCTGAAAGCCCCACTGGACGCACTCTTCGGCATGAGCCGCCATGCGGTCGGCCGTCAGGTCGGCGGCGATCAGGGTGTGCTGGATAACCGCAGCCAGTTCGGCGTTCATGCTGCGGCCCCCGCCAGTTCGTCGCGTCGCGGAATGCCGGCGATGACGCCGCGGTGCTCGACCGAGAAGGCTGCGGCGCGGCAGGCGATCGTGACAGCATCGTTGAGCTCTGCACCGGCGGAGTACTCGGCTGCGAAGACGCCCACAAAAGTGTCGCCGGCGCCGGTCGTGTCGACCACGACAGCGCTGGGCGACGTGATGCGGCTCACTGAGCCGTTGTCGACCACGATGGCGCCTTCCGCGCCGCACGTCAGGATGATGTCGCCCGAGCAGTGCTCGGCAAGCGCGACCGCGATGGCGAGGTCGTCGAGGTCGACGGCCTCGAGCCCGAGCAGTGACCTCGCTTCGGTCTGGTTCGGAACCAGGATGTCAGCGGTGGTCCAGAGTTCACGAGGCACATCTGTCGCCGGAGCGGGATTCAGGATGACGGGAATGCCTGCGCGTCGGGCCGCGTCACAGCAGCGCATCGCCGCGTCGTGGGGCACTTCGAGAGAGATGACGAGGGCAGAAGCCCCCTCCAATGCGGTCGCTGCAAGCGGCTCGACACGTGCACCCCACAACGCGTCGAGCGCGCCCGCAGCGATCGCGATGCGATTCTCGCCCTCGCCGTCGACAAGAATCACGCCGGCCATCGTCGCGTCATCGACAGTGATGACGGCTGCGTCATCGACACCCTCGCGCGACCACAGCTCTCGCGCGGCTCGGCCGTCGGCATCGTCTCCGATCGCCGTGATCAAGGTCGGCCGTGATCCCCACCGAGCGATGGCAATGGCCTGATTCGATCCTTTGCCGCCATGCTCGCGGGTGAGCACACCACCCGAGACTGTCTCGCCCGCGTGCGGCATGCGGGCGAGCTGCATGGTGATACCCACGCCGTACCCACCGAGAACCGCGATCGACATTGATCACCTTGTCTGTAGACAACCATGGACAAATGGTGAACGTGACTGTACTGACATCCCCGAACTCACGGCAAGGCTCTGCTCACCTGAGCACAAAGCGTGCTCAGAGGAGCGCAGATGAGCAGGCCGAACTCTGGCCCATCGGCGGAGCCTCTACGCTGGCACCGTGGACATCACCGGAGAAGATGCCTTGCAGTTGACCGGCGTATTTCTCGTCGCTGGCGCGATCGGGTTTCCGCTCATCATCTGGCTCGGCGCCATCGGGCGCCTTCGGCCGAATCGATGGATCGGCTACCGTAGCGACCACTTGCTCGAGAGCCCCGTTGCGTGGGCTCGCGGACACCGTGCGGCTCTGCCGATGGTCGTCGTCGCGTCTCTCGCGACCCTCGTGCTGGCGGTGACCGGCCTGCTGATTCCCTGGCTCATCGCCAAAGCCGCGGTGCTGTTCCTGGCCGCCGTGGCCATCTTCGGCGGCGGCCTGCGCGGGCAGCTGCTCGCCGACGACGCCGCCGCACTCGACGACTAGCGCCGGGGCGACTCCGCGGCGTCCGAGTCGTCGTCGAGCAGTTCATCGTCATCGAGCTCATCGAGCTCGGCGTCGACGTCGCGCGGCTTGACGTAGGGGTCGGGGTCGCCCGCGTACTGCGCCGTCGCGGCCTCCGCCTCGGTCTGCGCGTCGCGCTCGCGCGCCTCGCGCAGCAGAGCTTCGATCGAGGCCGCGTTCTCAGGGATGCCGTCGAGGATGAACTCGATCGACGGGGTGAGGCGCGTGTTGAGGTTGCGACCGACCTCGGTTCTGAGCATCCCTGTCGCCGCCGTCAGCGCCGCCGCAGTGTCAGTGCGCTCTTGCTCGGTGCCGAGCACGGTGTAGAAGATCGAGGCGTGCTGCAGATCTCCCGTCACCTGCACATCGGTGATCGTCACGAAGCCCAGGCGCGGGTCGCGCAGGCCCTTGTCGAGCCGTTGCGCGACGACCTCTTTGATGCGGTCGGCGACCTTGCGAGCGCGGGGGTTGCCTGCCATGAGCTGCTCCTGACTGCTGCGGGTGGTGCGGGTGGTGCGGGTGGTGCTGAGGGATGCGGCCCGCCGATCGCTCGGATCAGCGGGCCGCACCGGGTCACGTCATGCGCGCCCGGAGGGCGCAGTGCTAGGCGCGCACCTTCTCCTTCATCTCGATCGTCTCGATCTCGTCGCCGATCTGGATGTCGTTGAACTTGCCGAGGCCGATACCGCACTCGAAGTCGGTGCGCACCTCGGTCACGTCATCCTTGAAGCGACGCAACGACTCGATGGCCAGGTTGTCGCCGACCACGACGCCGTCGCGGATGACCCGCGCCTTGGCGTTGCGGGTGATCGTGCCGCTGCGCACGATGACACCGGCGATGTTGCCGACCTTCGACGAGCGGAAGATCTCGCGCACCTCGGCGACACCCGACTGCACCTCTTCGAACTCAGGCTTGAGCATGCCCTTGAGCGAGCCCTCGATCTCTTCGAGAGCGGCGTAGATGACCGAGTAGAACCGGATGTCGACGCCTTCGCGCTGAGCACGCTCGCGCGCCTTCGTGTCGGGGCGAACGTTGAAGCCCACGATGATCGCGTTGTCGATCGTCGCGAGGTTGACGTCGCTCTCGGTCACAGCACCCACACCGCGGTGGATGATGCGCAACTGCACGCTGTCATCGACCTCGATCTTGAGCAGAGCCTCTTCCAGCGCCTCGACGGCACCGGAGACGTCACCCTTGATGATGAGGTTGAGCGACTCGACCTTGCCGTCTTCGAGCGCCTTGGTGAAGTCTTCGAGGCTGATGCGCTTGCGAGCCTTGGCCAGCATGGCGTTGCGCTCGGCGGCCTCGCGCTTCTCGGCGATCTGACGGGCGGTGCGGTCGTCGTCGGTGACGATGAAGGTGTCGCCGGCGCGCGGAACGCTCGACAGACCCTGCACCTGCACCGGACGCGAGGGGTAGGCCTCGTCGACCTTCTCGCCGTTCTCGTCGGTCATGGCGCGCACGCGGCCATAGGCCGTGCCTGCCACGATCGGGTCGCCGACGCGCAGGGTTCCGGCCTGGATGAGCACCGTCGCGACCGAGCCGCGACCCTTGTCGAGCTTCGCCTCAATCGCGACACCACGGGCATCGCGGGCGGGGTTCGCACGCAGGTCGAGGCCGGCGTCTGCGGTGAGCAGCACAGCATCCAGCAGTTCTCGAATGCCCATGTTCTGCAGAGCAGAGACGTCCATGAACATGGTGTCTCCGCCGTACTCTTCAGCCACAAGACCGAACTCGGTGAGCTGCTGACGCACCTTGGCGGGGTTCGCACCCTCTTTGTCGACCTTGTTGACGGCGACGACGATCGGCACACCGGCGGCCTGCGCGTGGTTGAGCGCCTCGACCGTCTGCGGCATGATGCCGTCGTCGGCCGCGACCACGAGAATCGCGACGTCGGTCACCTGCGCACCACGAGCACGCATGGCGGTGAATGCCTCGTGACCCGGGGTGTCGATGAAGGTGATGGCGCGCTCGATGCCCTCGTGCTCGGTCCAGACCTGGTACGCACCGATGTGCTGCGTGATGCCGCCGGCCTCACCCGCGACGACGTTCGCTTCGCGAATCGCGTCGAGCAGCTTGGTCTTTCCGTGGTCGACGTGACCCATGACGGTGACCACGGGGGGACGGATGACGAGGTCGTCTTCGTCGTCCTCCTGATCGAGGTCGATGTCGAAGGCCTCGAGAAGCTCTTTGTCTTCGTCTTCGGGAGACACGATCTCGATGCGCCAGCCGAGCTCTTCGCCGAGCACCTCGAAGGTCGCGCCGTCGAGCGACTCGGTCGCCGTGGCCATCTCACCGAGGTGGAACAGCACGGTCACGAGGTTGCCGGGAGGGCAGCTCATGCCCGTGGCGTTCTCGAGCTTGTCGGCGAAGTCGGTGATCGACGCGCCCTGGCGCAACCGGATGACCGTCTTGCCGTCGCCGCGGGGAACGCTGACACCGCCGACCGACGGGGCCTCCCGCATCTCGAACTCTTGACGCTTCGTGCGCTTCGACTTGCGCGCCTTCGACTTGCCGCCACCGCGACCGAAGGCACCAGCCGTGCCACCGCCGGGGCCGCGACCACGACCGCCACCACCGGGGCGAGGGCCGCTGAAGCCGCCGCCGGGAGCACCGCCCGGGCCGCCTGCGCCACCCGGGCGGAAGCCGCCGCCAGCGCCGGCCGGACGGCCGGGACCACCCGTGCGCTGCTGGAACGGAGCGCGCGGGCCGCCGGGGCGACCTGCGCCGTCGGGACGCGGAGCGCCGGGACGCGGAGCACCCGGACGCGGCGCGCTCGGGCGCGGGATGGCGCCGCCGCCGGGGCGGGGCATGCCCTGAGTCGACGAGAAGGGGTTGTTGCCGGGGCGAGGAGTGCCCGGACGCGTCATACCCTGCTGCGAGGCGAAGGGGTTGTTGCCGGGGCGCGGCTGACCGGCTTCGGCAGCGGGGCGCGCAGCGGCGTCGCCACCGGATTCGGGCGCCGTGGGAGCCGCGGGAGCGGGAGCCTCAGCGGCCGGCTCGGGAGCGGCGTCGACGGGAGGTGCAGGGGCGGGCGCCGGCGCAGGCTTCGCGGGAGCCTTCGCTGCAGGCTTCTCGGCTGCCTTCGGCGGCGCCGTGATGCCTTCTGCTTCGAGGGCCGCGCGCAGCTTGCGGGCGACGGGGGGCTCGATCGTCGACGACGGCCCCTTGACGAATTCGCCGAGCTCTTTGAGCTTCTCGAGGGCGACTTTGCTTTCTACACCGAGTTCGCTCGCGATCTCGTGCACGCGTGGTTTGGCAGCCACTTGTTCTCCTGTCTGGGTCCGCACCCAGGCAGGGGCAGACCATTAGTTCTGGACGGAACTCATTTCGAGCCGCTCATTAGTTGTCCATGTGCCGATCAGCCTTTTCTTCGGATGATGAAATGGTCGTCAGAACGGATGCTGCGTCGAGCGGACCCGCCACCCGCAGCGCGCGGGCCCAGGCCCGCCGCTCAGTGGCGATTTCGACGCAGTCGCGAGTGCTGTGCACCCACGCACCCCGACCCGGAAACCGGGCCCGAGCATCCACCACGACCGCTCCATCGCGCGCGACCACCCTCACGAGTGAGGATCGAGGCGCCCGCTGTCGACAGCCGAGGCAGGTTCTGACGGGTTCCATGTTACCCCTCTTGCATTCCGCACGCCGACCCTCGCTCGAAACGCGATGCGTTTCGGGCTTCGGCGCGAAGATCGATATCCAACCTCCGGGCTACTCGTCCATCACTGAATCCGGTTGGATATCGATCTTCGCGCCCGTCAGCTTGGCGGCGAGGCGGGCGTTCTGGCCCTCTTTGCCGATCGCGAGCGAGAGCTGGTAGTCGGGCACGAGGGCACGAACCGCCTTGGTCGAGGGGTCGAGTACGAAGGCGCTCGACACCTTCGCCGGTGAGAGCGCGTTGGCGACAAAGGTGGCCAGATCGTCGCTGTGGTCGACGATGTCGATCTTCTCGTTGCCGAGCTCGTTCGTGACCGCGCGCACCCGCTGCCCGAGCTCGCCAATGCACGCGCCTTTGGCGTTGACGCCCGGCTCGAGCGAGCGCACCGCGATCTTCGTGCGGTGCCCGGCCTCGCGGGCGAGCGCTGTGATCTCGACAACGCCGCTCGCGATCTCGGGCACCTCGAGCGCGAACAGCTTGCGCACGAGCGAGGGGTGCGTGCGGCTGACGGTGATCTGCGGGCCCTTGAGACCTTTCGACACGCTCGTGACGTAGACGCGAATGCGGTTGCCGTGGGTGTATTCCTCGCCAGCGACCTGCTCCTCCGGCGGCATGATGGCCTCGATCGTGCCGAGGTCGATGTGGATCATGCGCGGGTTCGGCCCCTGCTGAATCACCCCGGCAACGATGTCGCCTTCGCGGCCTTTGAACTCGCCGAGCACGCGGTCGTCACCGATGTCGCGCAGCCGCTGGTTGATGACCTGCTTCGCGGCGAACGCGGCAATGCGGCCGAAGTCGTCGGGGCTGTCGGGGGCCTCGCCGATGAGCGCGCCCTCGTCGTCGAACTCGGGCACAAAGACCGTCACGTGACCGGTCTTGCGGTCGAGCTCGACGCGCGGCTGCGGCTCGTCGGTTCCGCGGTGGTCGTCGTGATCAGTGTGCTTCAGGTAGGCCGTCAGAATGGCCTGCTCGATGATCTGCACGAGCTCGTCGAACGGGATCTCCCGCTCACGCTCCATCATCCTCAAGATGCTCAGGTCGATGTCCACTGACGGTACCTCCGCTATTCGATTAGAGACCGCACGGCCGCCCTCGGCGTCGTGCCGTGCGAACCCCTACGCTACCGGAATCGGAGGGCTGGCCGCCGCCCTCAGGCGGACTCGCGCAGACGCTCGTGCACCTCGTGCAGGGCGATCTCGTCGCGCTCGCCGGTACGGCGGTCCCAGAACTCGACGATTCCCTCGGCGGCACGTCGGCCGACGATGACGATGAGCGGCACGCCGATGAGCTCGGCATCACCGAACTTCACGCCGGGCGAGACCTTCGGGCGGTCGTCGTAGAGCACATCGACGCCGCGCTCGTCGAGTTCGGTCGCGAGGGTCTCGGCGACCGTGTAGGCGGCCTCGTCGCGGCCGGCCGCGACAACCTGAATGTCGAAAGGCGCGACCTCGCGGGGCCAGATGAGGCCCTGCTCGTCGTGCGCGTTCTCGGCGATGACGGCGAGGATGCGCGTCACGCCGATGCCGTATGACCCCATGGTGACGGTCACGAGCTTGCCGTTCTCGTCGAGCACCTGCAGGCCGAGCGACTCGGCATACTTGCGGCCGAGCTGGAACACGTGCCCGATCTCCATGCCACGCGCGAGTTCGACCGGGCCGCTGCCGTCAGGGGCCGGGTCACCCGCGCGAACTTCGGCGATGTCGACCCAGCCGTCGCCGACGAAGTCACGCCCCGCCACGAGATGGAAAACGTGCTTCTCGTGCTCATTGGCACCCGTCACCCAGGCCGTGCCGTCGACGACCCGAGGGTCGAGCAAGAAACGGATCTTCGTCGCCGAGTGCTCGCCCAGCACCGGGCCCCCCGGACTCCACGGCCCGATGTAGCCCTTGACGAGCCCCTTCGCCTTCGCGAAGTCTTCATCGGTCGCCGCCTCGACGGCCGCCGGCGCGAACGCCACCTCGGCGCGCTTGAGGTCGACGTCGCGATCGCCCGGCAGACCGACGATGACGAGCTCTCTCGTTCCGTCAACGGCGGTGAGGCGCAGCACGACGTTCTTGAGCGTGTCGGCGGCCGTCCACGGCCGGTCGTCACGCGGGTAGCGGTCGTTGGCGAGGTCGACGAGCGTTGCGATCGTGGGGGTGCCGGGCGAATCGTGGATGACCGCCGCAGGCAGCCCGTCGATCGGAAGGGCATCCGGCACCGCAGAACGGTAGGCCTCGACGTTGGCGGCGTACCCGCCCGCCGACCGCACGAAGGTGTCTTCGCCGATGGCAGTCGGGTGCAAGAACTCTTCACTGCGCGACCCGCCCATGGCGCCCGCATCGGCCTGCACGATGACGTATTCGAGACCCAATCGGGTGAAGATGCGCTCGTAGGCGTCGCGCTGCGCCTGGTACGAAGCATCGAGACCCGCATCGGTGTAGTCAAACGAGTACGCGTCTTTCATCGAGAATTCGCGGCCGCGCAGAAGGCCCGCGCGGGGCCGAGCCTCATCGCGGTACTTGTCTTGAATCTGGTAGATCGCGAGCGGCAGGTCTTTGTAGCTGCTGTAGAGGTCTTTCACGAGCAGCGTGAAGACCTCTTCGTGGGTGGGGGCCAGCAGGTAGTCCGCACCCTTGCGGTCTTTCAGGCGGAAGATGCCGTCGCCGTACTCGGTCCAGCGGCCCGTCACCTCGTAGGGCTCGCGGGGCAGCAGCGCCGGAAAGTGCACTTCTTGCGCCCCTGCCGCCGCCATCTCGTCGCGGATCACGTCTTCGATGCGGCGCCTCACCTTGAGCCCGAGCGGTAGCCACGCGAAGACACCCGGCGCCTGTCGGCGGATGTAGCCGGCGCGGACGAGCAGACGGTGGCTGGCCACCTCGGCGTCGGCGGGGTCGTCGCGGAGCGTGCGGAGGAAGAGCGTGGAGAGGCGCGTGATCACCGGCCCAGACTACTTGTCTGCGACAGGCCGACCGTGTGGCGTGCATCCTGACCCCCGTTTGGGGGCCAGAATAGAAACAGGCCTGCGAGCGATGGCAAGGGGGGCTTGGATCGCTCGCAGGCCCTTCCCGTCTCGCGATGAGTCGCGCGGCGGGAAACCTGCACGACGAGAAGAACCCCCCTGAGCGATCTTGCGCAGATCTCGTGCCAGCCCCCCGGCACTCTCCAGTCAGCTCCCCCGGCCGATGGGTTCAGCGTAGTGAGCGGGGCGCGACGACGGTCAGTCCCCCGATGGGGGGACACCTCGGTTCACCTCTCAGGCGGTGACGACCTCGGGCGACCCGACCGGAGCATCCGGCATCGACGCCGCGAGGCGGTTGGCCTCTTCGATGAGCGTCGCGACGATCTCTGACTCGGGAACGGTCTTGATGACCTCGCCCTTGACGAAGATCTGTCCCTTGCCGTTGCCCGACGCGACGCCGAGGTCGGCCTCGCGGGCTTCGCCTGGGCCGTTCACGACGCAGCCCATGACGGCGACGCGCAGCGGCACCGACATGCCTTCGAGGCCCTTCGTGACGTCTTCGGCGAGCGTGTAGACGTCGACCTGAGCGCGGCCGCACGAGGGGCACGACACGATCTCGAGCTTGCGCTCGCGAAGGTTCAACGACTCGAGAATCTTGAGGCCCACCTTGACCTCTTCGGCCGGCGGGGCCGAGAGCGAGACGCGGATGGTGTCGCCGATGCCCTCGCCGAGCAGAATGCCGAACGCCGTGGCGCTCTTGATCGTGCCCTGGAAGGCAGGGCCGGCCTCGGTCACCCCGAGGTGCAGCGGCCAGTCGCCCCGCTCCGCGAGCTGACGGTAGGCCTTCACCATGACGATGGGGTCGTTGTGCTTGACCGAGATCTTGAAGTCGTGAAAGTCGTGCTCTTCGAACAGACTCGCCTCCCACACCGCGCTCTCGACGAGCGCTTCGGCGGTGGGCTTGCCGTACTTCTGCAGCAGGCGCGGGTCGAGCGAGCCGGCGTTGACGCCGATGCGGATGCTCACCCCGGCCTCTTTCGCCCGCTTTGCGATCTCGGCCACCTGGTCGTCGAACTTGCGAATGTTGCCGGGGTTCACACGTACTGCGGCGCACCCCGCGTCGATGGCCTGGTAGACGTACTTGGGCTGGAAGTGGATGTCGGCGATGACCGGAATCTGGCTCTTCTTGGCGATGATGTGCAGCACATCAGCGTCGTCTTGACTCGGCACGGCGACGCGCACGATGTCGCAGCCGGTGGCCGTGAGTTCGGCGATCTGCTGCAGCGTGCCGTTGATGTCGGTCGTCGGCGTCGTCGTCATCGATTGCACGCTGACCTGGTGGTCGCTGCCCACCATGACCTTGCCGACCTTGATCTGGCGGGTCTTGCGGCGGGGGGCGAGGGTCTCAGGGACCTTGGGCATTCCGAGATTCACAGCGGGCACGATGCGCAGTCTACGCAACCGCAATGAACGAAGGCTCGGTAGCGCGCGCGACGTCGTCGACGGTCACTCCGGGCGCGAGTTCGACGAGGGTGAGTCCCTCGGACCCGACGTCGAAGACGCAGAGGTCGGTGATGATCCGATCGACTACTCCTCGGCCCGTCAGTGGCAGGCTGCAGTCGTTCACGATCTTGGGCGAGCCGTCTTTCGCGACGTGCTCCATGAGCACGATCACGCGGCGAGCGCCGTGCACAAGATCCATGGCGCCACCGGGGCCTTTCACCATCTTGCCGGGGATCATCCAGTTCGCGAGATCACCTGAGGCCGACACCTGCATCGCTCCGAGAATCGCGGCGTCGATCTTGCCCCCGCGAATCATGCCGAAGCTCATCGCCGAGTCGAAGTACGAGGCGCCGAGCAGCACAGTGACGGTCTCCTTGCCCGCGTTGATGAGATCAGGGTCGACAGCGGCCTCGCTGGGGTACGGACCGACACCCAGAATGCCGTTCTCGCTCTGGAGAACGACGGTGACGCCCGCCGGCACGTAGTTCGGCACGAGCGTGGGCAACCCGATGCCCAGGTTGACGTAGGAGCCATTGACGAGTTCACGAGCGGCCCTGGCCGCCATCTCGGCTCGCGTCAGCGGCATGTCAGCGTCCTTCCTCTGCAGCGAGCACCGTTCGGCGCTCGATGCGCTTCTCGATTCCGACTCCGACCTCGACGATGCGATCGACGAAGACACCGGGCACGTGAATGGCATCGGGATCGAGCTCGCCCGGTTCGACGAGCTGCTCGACCTGCGCGATGCACGTGCGGCCTGCCATCGCGGCAAGAGGCGAGAAGTTGCGGGCCGACCGAGAGAAGACGAGATTGCCATGCCGATCTCCGCGCTGCGCGTGCACGAGCGCGAAGTCTGTGGTGATGGCCTCTTCGAGCACGAAGTCGCGCGGCTCTCCGTGCACCATGAACATTGTGACCGTCTTGGGAGGCGAGGCGAGAGCGACGCTTCCGTCCGCGGCATAGCGACGCGGCAGACCCCCTTCGGCGACCTGGGTGCCGACACCGGTCTGGGTGTAGAACGCAGCGATGCCTGATCCGCCAGCGCGCAGCTTCTCGGCGAGCGTTCCTTGCGGAGTGAGCTCGACCTCCAGCTCGCCCGAGAGAAACCGACGCTCGAACTCTTTGTTCTCTCCGACATATGACGACGTCATCTTCGCGATGCGCCCTGCACGTAGTAGCACGCCCAGACCCCAGTCATCAACGCCGCAGTTGTTGCTCACCACGCGCAGGTCTCGGGCACCCTGGGCCAGCAGCGCTTCGATGAGGAGCATGGGATTGCCGCACAGACCGAAGCCGCCCACGGCAAGACTCGCTCCATCGGGAATGTCAGCGACAGCCTCGGCTGGTGCGCTCATCGTCTTGTCGATCGTCATCGCTGGTCTCCTTGTGGGATCGCACGACGAGTCGGCGCTGAGTCGGCACTGACTCGTCCCCTTCTCGGGGCTCGCCTCTCAACCTAGTGCGAGCGCGCCGCTAGGGTCGAGGTCAACCGCACCGATCCAGGAACGGAGTCACTTATGAGCGACAACGACGTCGTCATCATCGCGGCCGCCCGCACCCCGCAGGGCCGTGCGCGCGGCGCGCTTGCCCGCCTCACCGCCGTTGAGCTCGGCATCACCGCCGCGAGAGGCGCCCTCAATGCGAGCGGGCTCAGCCCTGACGCGATCACCGCGGCCATTCTCGGCCAGGTGCTGCCGGCCGGCTGCGGTCAGAACCCCGCCCGGCAGGTCGCCCTCGGCGCCGGCATCGCCCCCGCCGTGGCGACCTCGAGCGTGAACTCGGTCTGCCTTTCCGGAGCCCGCGCGATCGCCGATGCGGCACGACTCATCCGGCTGGGCGAGGCCGACGCCGTGCTCGCCGGCGGCATGGAGTCGATGACGAACGCGCCCCACCTGCTGCCCGGTTCGCGGCTCGGCTGGGCCTACGGCTCGGTCGAGGCGCTCGATCACCTCGCACACGACGGCCTGCGCGACGCCGTCGACGGCATCTCAATGGGCGAGAGTACCGAGCGTCACGTCGGCAGGCTCGGCATCAGCCGTGAGGAGCAGGATGCTGTGGCCGCGGCGTCGCACACTCGAGCTCACGAGGCGCACGCTCAGGGGCTCTTCGGCGCTGAGATCGTCGGGGTCGAGATCGCCGCGCGGGGCGCGAGCACGATCGTCGACACCGACGAAGGAGTGCGTTCCGACAGCACCGTCGAGTCACTCGGCCGACTGCGGCCCGCGTTCACGGCCGACGGCACGATCACGGCCGGCAACGCTTCGCCATTGAGCGACGGTGCCGCCGCGGTCGTCGTCGCCCGTGAAGACTGGGCGCGCGAGCAGGGCGCCACGATACTGG
The DNA here is from genome assembly GCF_019739195.1 of Microcella sp. Classification (NCBI taxonomy): domain Bacteria; kingdom Bacillati; phylum Actinomycetota; class Actinomycetes; order Micrococcales; family Microbacteriaceae; genus Microcella; species Microcella sp. The sequence continues at coordinate 464,348 of NZ_JAHHDS010000003.1, forward strand.
CGCGCATCACCGGCTGGGGCGAAGTGGCCGGCCCCGACAACTCGCTGCACGGGCAGCCTGCCCGTGCTATCCACGCGGCGCTGGCCCGCAGCGATTGGTCCGTCGACGACCTCGACCTCATCGAGATCAACGAGGCCTTCGCCGCCGTGTCAATCCAGTCGACGCGCGACCTCGGCGTCGACCCCGCGATCGTGAACCCGCACGGCGGCGCGATCGCGATCGGGCACCCGGTCGGCGCATCCGGCGCCCGCCTCACGGTGCACGCCGCGCACATGCTGCACGCGGGCCACGCCCGGCGCGCCGCGATCTCGTTGTGCGGCGGAGGCGGTCAGGGTCAGGCGTTGCTGCTCGAGAGGCCCTGAGGCACCGCTGACTAGAAGAGACTGATCGGCTTCACGATGTCGGCGTAGATCAGCAACAGGCTCATCACGCCGAGCACGAGCACAACACCAAGCGTGAAAGGCACGAGCTTCGCGGTGTCGATCGGCCCGGGGTCGGGCTTACCGCGCAGCTTCGCAAACCATCGGCGCACGCCTTCGAAGAGTGCTCCCGCGACGTGGCCACCGTCGAGCGGTAGCAGCGGGATGAGGTTGAAGACGAAGAGCGCGACGTTGAGCGACGCGAGCGTACCTGTAAGAAGCGAAATGCGCTCAAACACAGGAATCGTGTCGATGCTCGCGATCTCGCCCGCGATGCGGCCGACGCCGACGACACTGATCGGCCCGTTGGGGTCGCGCTCTTCCGGACCGAAAGCTGCATTGGCGACATCGATCATTCGTTGTGGCAGATTCAGGATGATGGTCACGACGCGGGAGATGTTGTCGCCCACCGTCGGCAGCACCGTCGTGACCGACTGTTGCACTGTCTCGCTGGCCGCCCCAATTCCAATGAATCCCACACGCTGCGTGAGCGGCTCCCCGTCAGCGCCCTCCGCTATCAGCCCCTGCTCGTCATACACGTAACGTTCGGTGAGCAACGGCGTGAGCGTTGTGCTCGATACGACCCCGTCACGTTCCACAGTGAAATCAAGCGACTCGCCTGCAGAGCCGCTAACGATCGACAGCACCGCATCCCACGACTCGATGGCTACCCCGTCGATGGCCACGATGCGATCGCCCGGTTCCAGACCCGCCTCGGCACCAGGTGCCAAAGGGTCGCCGGCTTCGCACTCCTGACGTTCGCTTGTGGCGGGAAGCACGCATTCGAAGACGCTGCCGAGGGTGGTCGACGCTTGCGGAATACCGAACCCCATCAGCACGACCGCGTAGAGCACGATCGCGATGAGCAGATTCATGATCGGGCCGCCGAGCATGATGATGATGCGCTTCCAGACGGCGAGCTGGTAGAAGGTACGGTGCTCCTCGCCCTCGACGATCGTGTCGGCCGAGGCCGTGCGGGCGTCTTGCACGAGCGTCTCGAAAAAACCGGTTGACGCCGTGCGCGCGGCCTGGCCCGCAACCGGCGGATACATGCCCGCCATCGAGATGTACCCGCCGAGCGGAATCCACTTGAAGCCGTACTCGGTCTCTCCTCGACGCCACGACACGATCGTGCGACCGAAGCCGATCATGAACTGGCCGACGCGCACGCCGAAGAGCTTCGCCGGCACGAAGTGGCCGAGCTCGTGCAGCGCGATCGAGATGATGAGCCCGACAACGACGACGAGAATGCCGACGATGTACAGCAACACGGTCTCCACGAGCGGTCACTCTATCGCCGGTCGCACAGCGGCCGCTGGGCGGCGGCTATGCGCGCGCCGCGATGAGCTCATCTGCCGCGCGGCGCGCCCAGAGCTCGGCCTCGAGCACGCCCTCGAGCGTCATGCGGTGCGGCTCGTGGGTATCGACGACTGCCTGCACGGTGTCGACGATGTCGAGGTAACCGATGCGACCGTCGTGGAACGCATGCACGGCCTGCTCGTTCGCGGCATTGAACACGGCCGGGAAGGTCGCGCCGGCCTCCCCCACGCGTTTCGCGAGGGCGACCGCGGGGAACGCCTCGACGTCGAGGGGCGCGAAGCTCCAGGTGGATGCTGTGCTCCAGTCGAGCGGAGCCCCGACTCCCCCGACGCGGTGAGGCCAGTCGAGCCCGAGCGAGATTGGCAGGCGCATGTCGGGCGGCGAGCACTGCGCGATCGTCGAGCCGTCGATGAACTCGACCATCGAGTGCACGATCGACTGCGGGTGCACCGTGACCTCGATGCGGTCGTAGGGCACGTCGAACAGCAGGTGCGCCTCGATGACCTCGAGACCCTTGTTGACGAGCGTCGACGAGTTGGTGGTGATGACCCTGCCCATGTCCCAGGTCGGGTGAGCGAGTGCCTCGGCAGGCGTCACGCCCTCGAGTGAGGCGCGCGAGCGGCCGCGGAACGGCCCGCCGCTGGCCGTCAGCACGAGCCTGCGCACCTCGTGATGCTCGCCCGCGAGCAGTGCCTGCGCGATCGCCGAGTGCTCGCTGTCGACCGGCACGATCTGGCCGGGGGCAGCGAACTCGGTGACGAGCGACCCGCCGACGATCAAACTTTCTTTATTGGCCAGTGCGAGGATGCGCCCCGCCTGCAGCGCCGCGAGCGTCGGCGCGAGGCCCACCGACCCGGTGATGCCGTTGAGCACCACGTCGCAGTGCACGTCGCGCACGAGCTGCGCCGCGGCCTCGGCACCGAGCGCGACGTGCTCGACGCCGTGCTCGAGCGCCTGCGCCTCGACAAGCTCGCGGTTGCGGCCGGCAGCGAGCCCGACCACGCGGAACCGATCGGGGTTCGCCGCGATGACCTCGAGCGCTTGCACGCCGATCGAGCCCGTGGAACCCAGAACGATGATGTCGCGCATGGTTCTCATCATGCCCGACGCGCGTCGAGCATCCCGCCTCTAGGAGGCAGCCAGGATGTCGACGACGAAGACGATGACGTCATCGGGGCCGATGGATCCGTCGGGGGTGCCGCCGCTCGGGCCGTAACCCAAGTCGGGCGGAATGATCGCGATGATCTGCGAACCGACCGTCTGACCGACGAGCGCGTCACGGAAGCCCTGGATCACTCCGCTCGTCGGGAAGTCGGTCGGGGCGCCGCGCTCCCAGCTTGAGTCGAAGATCTCGCCGGTGTTCCAGTTCATGCCGGTGTACTGCACCGTCACGGTCTGACCGTCTTCAACCACCGGGCCGTCGCCGAGGATGAGTACAGCAAGGTCGAACTCGGTGAAGGGCTCGCTGTCGGGCAGCGTGATGGTCGGCGCGCCGTTCTCGGCGAGTTCGACGGTCGGGAAGCCCTCGGGCGCCTCTTGCGACTCGCCCTCGGCTCGCTCGAGGGGCGGCGGCACGATGCTGACGACGTCGATGACGAACACGAGCGATTCAGACCCCGTGAGACCGAGCTCGGGCACGCCCTGCTCGCCGAAGCCGTCGACCGGCGGAATGACGCCCGCGAGACGCGTGCCGGGCGTCGCGCACTCGATAAGAAGCGAGAAGCCGACGAGCTGAGGGCTCTCGGTGTCGACCGGGAATCGTTCGGCGTTCGTGCCGGCGAAGCCCGTCGTGGCGAGCTCGTCGCCCGTCTCGCCGTTGAACACCGAGTACTCGATGAGTGCGATATCGCCCGAGACGACCGCGTCGCCTTCGCCCTGCTCGAGCACGGTGCGCTGCGTGGCCTCGGCCGTCAGCGGACCCTCGAAGTCGATCGTCGGCACGCTGCCGAACGCGCCGTCGACGTTGATCGCGTCGGAGGCTGCCCCGGCGGGAGCGCAGTCGCCATCGCCGGTCGGGGCCTCACCGGGCGCGCACGCGGCGAGCGAGAAGAGCAGTGCGGCACTGAGGCCGGAAGAGAGCAGAGCGGAACGGCGGCGCACGAGGGGTTCCTCACGTCGGTATGGGCACGAAACGGCCATCCTCCCACGGCCTGCCTTGGACTCGCCTCGACGGCGACCCTACGCAAGCTCGGGAACGGCGCCCTCGATCACCGTGGTCGGCTCGTGGTGCACGGAGAAGTTCACCGAGTTGGCGATGAAGCACAGCTCGCTCGCCCGATGATGCAGCTGCTCAGCCCGGCGCGCATCCCCCTCGTCGTGATGTGCGGCCAGCGTCACGACCGGTCGCAGCGTCGCCTCGATGAGCCGACCGCCGTCGCCCTCCTGCTGAAGCGTTCCGGTCGCCTCGTCGTGGTAGTCGACGACGACGACACCGTTCGTCGCGGCGACATGCAGGTAGCTCAGCATGTGGCACTGCGAGAGAGCGGCGATCACCATCTCTTCGGGGTTCCAGCGGTCGGCGTCGCCGCGGAACACGCGATCGCTCGAGCCCTCGATCTCGTGCCGCTTGCCTGCGGCGTGGATGCGGTGGTCGCGGCCATAGGCGCGGTACGTCGCCGTGCCCTCGCCCCGGTTGCCGGTCCACTGCAGGGCGACCGCGAAGTGGTGTCGATCGTGCACAGGAAGCTCCTCTCGCACCCGGGCCCGACGCAGAGGCCGGGAGTACACTCATCCCACCATGACTGACACCCTTTCTGCGCCCGCAGCCCCGTCATTCGAGGGCTCTGCCCCGACCGTCGCTCAAGAGCGCCGCGTCGTCACCGCCATTCCCGGCCCTGCCTCACAGGCCCTGCACGAGCGCCGCCTCGCCGTCGTGAGCGCCGGCGTCGGCACCTCGCTGCCCGTCTACATCGACCGGGCGCACGACGCGATCGTCGTCGACGTCGACGGCAACCACTTCATCGACCTCGGTGGCGGCATCGGGGTCATGGGTGCAGGCCACACGAACGACGCCGTCGTCGCGGCCGTGCAGGCCCAGGTCGCCAAGGTCACTCACACGCTCTTCACCGTGACGCCCTATGAGCCCTATGTGCGCGTTGCCGAGCTGCTCGTGCAGCACACCCCCGGCGACCACGCCAAGAAGGTCGTGCTGGTCAACTCGGGCGCCGAAGCGCTCGAGAACGCCGTGAAGATCGCGCGCAAGCACACCGGCCGAGCCGGAGTCGCCGTGCTCGATCACGGCTACCACGGCCGCACGAACCTCACGATGGCCATGAACTTCAAGGCCATGCCCTACAACCTGGGCTTCGGGCCGTTCGCGAGCAACATCTACCACGCCCCCAGCTCGTATCCCTTCCACGACGGGCTCTCGGGTGCCGAGGCGGCGAAGCGCACGATCTCGTACCTCGAGAAGCGCGTCGGCGCCGACGACCTCGCGTGCCTCGTCGCCGAGCCGATTCAGGGCGAAGGCGGGTTCATTGTTCCCGCTGAGGGCTACCTCGTGGCCCTGCAGGAATGGTGCACGGCGAACGGCGTCGTCTTCATCGCCGACGAGGTGCAGTCGGGCGTCGCCCGCACGGGTGCCTACTACGCGAGCGAACACTTCGGCCTCGTGCCCGACATGATCACGACCGCCAAGGGCATCGCGGGCGGCATGGTGCTCGCCGGCGTCGTCGGCCGCGCCGACATCATGGACAGCTCTCACGCTGGCGGCCTCGGCGGCACCTACGGCGGCAACCCCGTCGCGTGCGCTGCCGCGATCGCCGTGTTCGAGCAGATCGAGCAGCGCGATCTGCTCGGGCGCGCGCAGCACATCGAGTCGGTACTGCTGCCGCTGCTGCACGATCTGAAGGCGAAGCACCCGCGCATCGGCGACGTGCGCGGCATGGGCGCCATGCTCGCGATCGAGTTCGTCGACCCCGAGACGCACGAGCCCGACGCCGGCATCGTCACGCGCGCCGTGGCCGCGGCAGCGCAACAGGGCGTGCTGCTGCTGAGCGCCGGCACCTACGGCAACGTCATCCGCTTCCTGCCCGCTCTCACGATCAGCGACGAGCTGCTGCGCGAGGCGATCAGCGTGCTCGACGACGCCCTCTCAGCCTGACGCCGGCAGTGTCTGAAGGGGGTGCTCGGGCGCTCGACGTCGAGGACTCGGTCGAGCTCGCCCGCATCGAGCGCAGCGGACTCGTCGAATCGCGCCACATCGGTGCGGCCGCCGTAATGGATGCCGACGGCACGGTGTTGCGCGCGGTCGGCGACGTATCCGCGACGATCTACCCTCGCTCAACGCTCAAACCGCTGCAGGCGGTCGCGATGCTGCGTGCCGGGGCGCAGTTCACCGACGTCGAGCTCGTGCTCGCGGTCTCGAGCCACTGCGGCAGCCCTGAGCATGTCGCCATCGTCGAACGGATGCTCGCTCACGACGGCCGGAACGAGAACTCTCTGCAGTGCCCTCCCCTGTGGCCGCTCGGCTCCGAGCAGCGTGCATCGCTGCAGGCGGCCGCCCTCGGGCCGTCGCGCTTGACGAACAACTGCTCGGGCAAGCACGCAGGGCTACTCCGCGCGAGCGACGCGCTCGGCGCTGACGCGGGGCAGTACCTCGAGACGGAGCATCCGGTTCAGGAGCTCATTCGCGACGTCGTCGCGGAGTTCACCGCGCAGCCTCTGGCTCACCTCGCCGTCGACGGCTGCGGTGCTCCCATGGCAGCCACGAGCCTCGCCGGACTCGCTCGCGGCATCGCGCGGCTCACGCGCGGCGACGAACCCGAGGCGCGCCGCGTCATGGAGGCGGTGCTCGCGGAGCCCTGGGCGATCGACGGCGCCGGGCGGGCGAACACCGTCGTCATCGAGCGGCTGGGCGCCCTCGCCAAGCTCGGCACCGAGGGTCTCGTCGTCATCGGCACCCGCGAGGGCGTCGCCGTGGCGGTCAAGGTGCTCGACGGTTCGATGCGCGCCACCACTCCGGTCGCACTGACGCTGCTCGCCTCGGTCGGCGCGATCGACGGCGCGGTGGCCCGTGAGCTCATCGAGGAGACAAGCCAGCGAGTGCACGCCGGCGGCCGAGAGATCGGACGACTGACCGTCAGTGCTTTCTGACCATCCGTGCTTCCTGACCGTCCGTGTGCGACGAGCGGTCAGACGGGGAGGGCGGTGCGCTGCGTCAGCCCTGCTTCGCGAGCTTGCGTCGCCGGGCAGCCGCGGAGAACTGCGATACCAGTACGAGAATGATCGCCAGGAAGAACACGGCCGAAGCGATGACGTTCGCTTCTGCCGGTATTCCTCGGGCGGCCGCCGTGTACACGAAGCTCGGGAAGGTGACTTCGGCACCACGGTTGAAGTTCGTGATGATGAAGTCGTCGAAACTCAAGGCGAACGACAGCAGGGCAGCCGCGACGATACCGGGCAGCAGCATCGGGAAGGTGATGCGCCAGAAGACCTGTCGCGGGTTGCCGTAGAGGTCGCGACCCGCCTCTTCGAGAGCGGGGTCGAGGCTCGCGACCCGAGCGCGCACCGTCACCACGACGAAGCTCAAACAGAACAGCGTGTGGGCGAGGATGATCGTGCCCAGACCCTTCGGAACGCCGGCCTGCAAGAACTGCGCCGCGAGACCGGCGCCGAGCACGACCTCGGGTGTGGTCATCGGCAGGAAGATCAGCAGCGTCGTGGTGTTGCGGAACCGGAACCGGTAGCGCACGAGAGCAATCGCGATCATGGTGCCGAGAGTCGTGGCCATCACGGTCGCGACGACGCCGATGAGAACGCTGTTGCCGAATGCCTGGCACACCGTCTGCGCCTCGCACACGTTGAGCCAGTTGTCGAACGTGAACCCGCGCCAGATGATGTTCGTGCGCCGGGCGTCGTTGAACGAGAAGACGATCGTGTACACGATCGGAATGAGCAGGAAGACGAACGCCATCGCCGAGTAGACCCAGATGGCGTACTTGCCGAAGCCCTTCACAGCAGCTCCTCCGTTCCGCTGCGCTTCACGTAGAGACTGACCAGAATCAAGATGAAGGCCATGAGCACAAGCGACAGCGCTGCCGCGGCCGGGAAGTTCTGCAGCACCAGGAAGTTCGTCTCGATCACGTTGCCGATCATGGTCGTGTCGGCCGAGCCGAGGAACTCGCGCGAGGCATTGATGTAGTCGCCCGCTGCGGGGATGAAGGTGAGCAGGGTTCCTGACATGACGCCCGCCGCTGAGAGCGGAAGGGTGACCGTGCGGAAGGTCGTTGCCGGACTGCCGTAGAGGTCGTTGCCCGCCTCGATCAAGCGCAGGTCGAAGCGCTCGAGCGTCGCGTAGATCGGCAGGGTCATGAACGGGATGAAGTTGTAGGTGAGGCCGAAGATCACCGAGAACGCGGTGCCCGTGATCGCTTCACCCGGACCGAGAACGCCCAGTGACGACAGGATCCCCGAGACCGGCCCCTCGGTCGAGAAGATCTGCTTCCAGGCCAGGGTGCGCAGCAGGAACGAGATGAAGAACGGGGCGATCACCAGCACGAGCGCGAGCGCCTGCAGCAACGGGTACGGCCGCAGAGTGATGCCGATGAAGTAGGCGAGCGGGAAGCCGATGAGCAGCGCGAAGAGTGTGGCGAGCGCTGCATAGCCTGCCGAACGGATCGCCTGCTGCCAGTAGGTCTCGAGCACGACGACGTAGTTCTGCCAGTTGAAGGCGTTCTGGAACTGGCCGAAGATCACCGGGTCGGGCTCTTGCAGGCTCGTGATCACGAGCGAGATCAGCGGTGTGACGAAGAACAGGATCAGGTAGAAGATGCCGGGCAGCAGCAGGAAGAGCGCGATGGGGCTCTTGCGCCGAGCGACCGGCTCGACCACCGCCGTCGAGCTCGAGAAAGCGGTGAAGGCCATGGCCTAGGCCCCCTCGAGTTCCGCTTCGAGGTCTTTGCGAGACTGCACCGCGATCATCGAGGTGTCGAGGTCGGCATGGAACCGCGAGACCGGCTCGCTCTCGGCCTCGTCGGCCAGCCCGAAGGCGTGATCGACCGACCAGCTGAGCCAAACCTCGTCGCCGTCGTGGTGAAGCGTCGAGATCGACGTGTTCTGCGCGAACACCGTGACCGCACCGTGACGGGGCATCGTCACTTCGTACTGCGTGCTCACACCGCTGAACGACACATCGGTGATGCGGCCGGGGCCGATGACGTTGCGCGCCGAGTCGGCCTTCGGCGCGCTGTCGTGCAGGCTGACCTTCTCGGGTCGCACACCGACGGTGATGCGGCCGCTGTGGCGTTGTGCGCGTTCGAGCGGAACCTCGATCTTGGTGCCGCCGGCGTCAACCACGAGCGATGTGCTCGAGCTCGACACGACGTCTCCCGTGAAGAGGTTCGACTGACCGAGGAACTTCGCGACGAAGGCCGTGTGCGGCAGTTCGTAGAGCTCTTGCGGGGCGCCCATCTGCTCGATGCGGCCCTTGTTCATGACCGCGACAGTGTCGGCCATGGTCATGGCTTCTTCTTGGTCGTGGGTCACGTGCAGGAAGGTCAGGCCGACCTCGCTCTGGATGTCTTTGAGTTCGACCTGCATCTGACGCCGCAGCTTGAGGTCGAGGGCCCCAAGCGGCTCGTCGAGCAGCAGCAGCGCGGGTCGGTTGACCACGGCGCGCGCAAGCGCGACACGCTGCTGCTGCCCGCCGGAGAGCTGCCCCGGCTTGCGAGTGGCGAGGTGATCGAGCTCGACGAGCGTGAGCGCCTCGTGCGCGAGCGGCTCGGCGTTCTTGATGCCCCGTCGGCGCAACCCGAACGCGACGTTCTCGAGGATCGTCATGTGCGGGAAGAGCGCGTAGCTCTGGAACACCGTGTTGACGGGGCGCTGGAACGCCTTCGTCGCCGTGACGTCCTTGCCGCCGATGAGGATTCGGCCCGCCGTGGGCTCTTCCAGACCGGCGATGAGCCGCAGGGTGGTCGTCTTGCCGCACCCGGAGGGCCCCAGCAGAGCGAAGAACGAACCGGCCGGAATGGTCAGGTCGAGTTCTTCGATCGCTGTGAAGCCTGGGAATCGCTTGGTGATGCCGACCAGCTCGAGGTCAGCACCTGCTTCAGCGAAACCCCCCTGCGGAACATCGTTGTTCGTCACCTCGGTGGATCTCCTTCTGGTGGGGTGGGATCAGGCGCCGAGCAGGATCGCCTGGAAGGCGGCCTGGTACTCGTTCTCCTCCTGCGCGGTGAGGCCGCGGAAGATCTTCGACTGCGCGAGGGTCTCGTCGTTCGGGAAAATCAACTGGTTCTCCGCGAGTTCGGGGTCGATGGCCACGGCGGCCTCCTGTGCTCCGGCGACGGGGGTGATGTAGTTCACCCACGCGGCGACCTCGGCAGCGACCTCAGGCTCGTAGTAGTAGTTGATGAGCGTCTCGGCGTTCGTCTTGCGCGGCGAGCCGATCGGGATGAGGAAGTTGTCGTTCCAGAGCGTGGCTCCGCCCTCGGGAAGCAGGAACTTCCACTTCTCGTAACCGGCCTCGAAGTTGAGCACGGTGATGTCACCCGACCAGCAGATCGCGGCGAGCGTGTCTTCGTTGACGAGATCTTCGGTGTAGGCGTTGCCGCGCACGTTGCGGATCTGGCCCGACTCGACTTGGGTGCGGAAGATGTCGAGAGCAGCGTTGAACTCGTCGGCCGTGAAGTCACCCGAGATGTCGACGCCGTTCTCGAGCATGATGACGCCGATCGTGTCGCGCATCTCGGAGAGCACACCCACGCGGCCCGTGAGATCGGGACGCCACAGGTCGCTCACCGACCGCACCTCGCTCGTCGCTTCGACGTTGTAGCAGATGCCGGCGAAGCCGCCCTGCCACGGCAGGGAGTGCACGCGGCCCGGGTCGAACGCGGGGTTCTGCAGGCTCGGCACGAGGTTGGCGGCATTGGGGATGTTGGCCTTGTTGAGCTCTTGTGTGTAGCCGAGCTGGATCCAGCGGTTCACCATCCAGTCGGTGAGGCACACGGTGTCGGCCCCGATGTCTTGACCGAGGGCGAGCTGGTCGCGCACCGTGGCGAAGTACGAGTTGTTGTCGTCGACCGTGACGAGGTAATTGACGTCGATGCCGAACTGCTCTTGGAAGGCGAGCAGGGTGGGGTAGTTTCCGTCGTCGTCCTCGTCGATGTAGAACGGCCAGTTGGCCCAGTTGAGGGTGGGGTCGTTCGCCGAGTTGTCTTCTGCAGGGCCCGCAGGTGCAGCATCCGTCGTGCAGGCTGCGAGCGCGAGGGCGGTCGCTCCGGCACCGGTACCGGCCAGCATGGTTCGGCGGCTCACCTGCGCGCGCTTCGCTTGGGCGATGAGGCTGCGGATCATCGGGTCTTCGGGAAGAGGTCGGTTCATGGCGGGCTCCTTCTAGCGATTGCCGGTACGACGGTGTCCGATACCGCGCGGTGACGGTGGGTCGATACTGTCATACGCCTAGTCGTGCTCGCACCCCTGAGGGCCCGATTCGTCGATTCTGAAACACAAATGTCACGAAATCAGCACTTCCAGGTAAAGAACGGTGCGGAATCCATCGCTTCGGCGCGCTACGCTGATCGAGCAACGCAGCGCGGCGGTGCCTCTTCTCCGGCGCGCATTCACCGCGAGGAGACGCCATGAGAATCGCCGTTCCGGCCGAGGTCAAGAACAACGAGTACCGAGTCGCCATCACGCCCGCTGGCGTGCACGACCTGGTGAGCCACGGCCACGAGGTGCTCGTGCAGGCGGGCGCCGGCACGGGCTCGTCGATCACCGACGACGACTACTCCGCACAGGGCGCACGCATCGTGCCCGACGCCGACACCGTCTGGGGCGAGGCCGAGCTGCTGCTCAAGGTCAAGGAGCCGGTGGCCTCGGAGTACGGGCACTTCCGCGACGGGCTCGTTCTGTTCACCTATCTGCACCTCGCGGCTGAGAAGGCACTGACGGAGGCACTGCTCGCGGCGGGGGTGACCGGCATCGCCTATGAGACCGTGCAGCTGCCGTCTCGCGCCCTGCCCCTGCTCGCTCCGATGAGTGAAGTGGCCGGTCGCCTCGCCCCCATCGTCGGCGCCAATGCCATGCTGCGCCCCAACGGCGGCCCCGGCCTGCTGGTACCGGGGGTTCCCGGCACTCACCCCGCGAACGTCGTCGTGCTCGGCGGCGGTGTCGCCGGCACGAACTCGGTCGCGATGGCGGTCGGCCTCGGTGCCGAGGTGACGGTGCTCGACACCAACATTCAGCGTCTGCGCGAGCTCGACGCCCTGTACAGCGGACGCATCCGGACGATCGCCTCGAACGGCTTCGAAATCGAGCGCGCCGCCATGCAGGCAGACCTGCTTATCGGCTCGGTGCTCATTCCCGGCGCGAAGGCTCCCAAGCTGATCAGCAACGAGCTCGTCTCACGCATGAAGCCGGGCAGTGTGCTCGTCGACATCGCCGTCGACCAGGGCGGATGCTTCGCCGATTCGAGACCCACGACGCACGCCGAACCGACCTTCGAGGTGCACAACAGCATCTTCTACTGCGTCGCGAACATGCCGGGCGCGGTGCCCGCGACGTCGACGTACGCGCTCACCAACGCGACCATGCCGTATGTGCGCGCGATCGCCAATCTCGGCTGGAAGGCCGCCCTGCGGTCGGATGCCGCGCTGGCGCTCGGTCTCAACACCCACGCTGGCTCGGTCACCAATGAGCCTGTCGGTACAGCACACGGTCTCGCCTCGGTGCCCCTCGTCTCAGTGCTCGACTAGGCCTAGCGAGCAGGCCGAAGGCTACTCTCACGGGGCGGGTCGGCGGCGAGCGGCGAGGCCGCGCGGCTGATCGACCCGTTCGGCTCCGCAAGCCAGAACTCGGCGCGGCCCGGGTCGATCGGCGGCAGTGGGTCGCGGTGACTGAGCAAGCTGCGCACGTCGGCCGCGTCGCAACCGATGATGGCGATCGGAACCTGCGTTCGAGCGGCACTCAGCAAAGACCACGCCGACTGCCAGTGCGCGGGCGTCGCAAGAAGGATGCGCGGCTGAATCGCCACACTGCGGTCGGGCGGTGCGGTCGACGCCGCGGCGGCCGAGACGTCGCCGATGACCTGATGCGGAAGCTGCGCGACCGCGATGCGCTCAGCAACGGAGTCGATGCGCGCCGCGATGATGATCGCGTCGCGATCAGAGTCGGGCAACCAGGGCGGTGCGGGTGCGGCGCGAGCAGCTGGCAACGTCGTGGTGGGCTCGATGACCTGAAGCTGCAGATCGCGCCACCACCCGCGCCCGGCCGGTGCGCGGCGATCGAAGAGACCGCGCGGTGCTCCGGCCATCGCGTGCTCGTCTGCGTCGGCGCACCGCAGGTGCACACGGCTCTCGAAGCGCCCGCCGAGCACCGAGCTGCCAGCGCTCGACGACGACGCAGATGCCGCCGCGGCACCTCCGGCTGCTCGCATCGCTCGCACCGCGGAATCCCATCGCGCTAGCAGCTCGGACGACCTGTCGCCCGCGGCTGCCAGAAGAAGATCGAGGCCGTCGCAGAGCAGTAGTGTGGCCGCAGGCGGGCGTACGGAGAGCTGCTCGAGCACAGACCATGCTTCGGGAAGCGTCGGCGGCACCACGACGCACGATGTGTCGTCACCGACGCCTGCGGCGAGTGCGGCGAGCAGCGTTGACTTGCCGCTGCTCGATGCGCCGAGCACGACGAGGCAACCGTCGCGGGGCGGGTGCCACTGCGCACGGTACCGTGCGCGCTCATCCGGATCATCGAGTACTCCGAAAGTGATGCTGTCGATCAGGGAGCGCGGCGGTGCAGGATCGCCGTGGTCGGGCGACGGGCGCTCGCTCGGGGGAAGGTCATCGACGGCGAGCCGCTCGGGGAGAGGCGGGCACCACGTGCTGCCGCCCGCCTCGTGCGCGCTCCACCGTTCGAGCACCTGGTCGATGTCGTCGTCGTCGATGACGGCCGCCTGCAGGGGATGGGTGCCGTTCTCACCCACCAGCATCGCTCGACCGGGCGGCGCAGCGATGAGTTCTCGCGCGCGCTCACCGACAATGCCTCCGGAAGCGGCGTCGGTGACCCGGAATGAGAGCCTGACCGGGCAATTGGCCGCGATGGCGTCGCGCACGACGCTCGCCGGGTGCTGCGTGCACAGCACCAGGTGCATGCCGAGCGAGCGACCTCGGGCCGCGATGTCAGCGAACACACCGTGCAGCTCGGGAAAAGTCGCGGTCAGGGTGGCGAACTCGTCGACGAGCAGGAGTAGTCGGGGCAGCAGATCGGGTCGCTCGCGAATGTCGCGTGCGCCGGCGTCGCTCAGTGCCCGTTCCCGGTGCCGCAGCTCAGCGCGCAGCGAGCGCATCGCCCGCTGCGCGACGACCGGGTCGAGGTCGGTGACGAGACCGATGCAGTGGGGCAGCTCGGTCAGGCGCGCAAAGGTGGCCCCGCCCTTGAAATCGATGAACAGCAGTTGCGCCGCGCTCGGGGGCTCGGCCGCGGCCCAGCCGAGTGCGAGCGCGCGCAGCAGCTCGCTCTTGCCGCTGCCGGTCGTGCCGCCCACGAGGGCGTGCGGCCCCGACCCGACGAGGTCGATCGCGACGACGCCTGACTCGCCGACGCCGATCGGCACGCCGACAAGGCCGGTCGCGGTTTCACCATGCCGCGAGAGAGTGCCCCATGAGACAGCGGTCGGCAGACGTCGTTCAGAGGCTGTCGACGATCGAGCCGCTTCGAGTTGTCGCCCGGTGACGAATTCAGGTCTCATCCGACGTACCGGGCGGCCCGCCTCGCGCACCTCGACCAGGGTCGCAGAGATCACGGTGATCACGGAGGCACCGACGGGCGGCCCGTCAGACCCATCGGCATGACCGCCGCGCGCGGCGCGATGCAGCGTCACCCCCGGCTCGTGCGAGAGTCGACGGCACAGCACCTCGGCGACAAGGCCACTGCCCTCGACCACAAGGTGCCCACGAGCGATGAGGGCGGGAAGCTCAGGGTTCTGCTGGGCTCGCGCGAGCATCCGCCCCAGGCGCCGATCGTCATCGGAGTCGCCGACGCGATGCGCCGACTCGATCGCGACCGAGCTGCGGCCGAACCCAGTGCCGATGCGCAGCGCCGCTGCCGCTCCCCCGTCGGCGAGCGAGCGGGGAGGATGCGGGGTGCTGCGCTCGGCCTCGCGCCGCTCGACCGCGTGGGCATGATCGATCGCCTGCTCGAACAGCGCGCACTCGCGGTCGAACCGCTCGGCCTCGGCACGGCGATGTCGGCGAGCCGACCGACGGCCATCGATGACGCCCGCGACGGCGACGATGGGACCCAGCGCGGCGAAGAGCAGCATGAACGGGGAGGCGAGCACCATGCCGATCACGACGGCACCAATCATGGGTGCGACCACGGCGACCACCGGGAAAGGCGCAGTGCTGGGCGGGCGAGGGGGCTCGGGCATCGGCGGCAGAGGCATCGTGCCCCCATGACACCGCACGTCGAGGCACTCGCCCTCGTGGGCGGCCGGTTTCGTGCCGGAGTCAGCGGTGATGGACGGTGGGGAGGAGCCGCTAACTGAGCAGCAGGTACTGATCGCCCAGGTCGACCCGGGTTCCGCGCTCGACCGGATACCGCCGGCCCGGCACGCACGGCAGGGGCTCGGCGCCCGGTTCTCGGATCACCGTGCCGTTGCCGGAGTGCCGATCGCTGATCCAGAACACGCCGTCGTTATGGCCGAACTCGAGGTGCGTCTTGGAGACGGAGCGCCCGGGGTCGACGATAGTCACCACGTGATCGACCACTTCGCCCGGCTCGGGTCGAGGGTTGCGTCCGGCGAGCCCCGACCCGATCACGGTGTAGCTCTCGCCCGTGCTGAACTGCAGCACGAACCGCTCGCCTTCGCCGGCGGGTGGAGCGGCGATGGCACTCTCAGCGGCAAGCCGCTGGCCGCATCCGGCGCAGAATCGATCGTCTGATTCTGCGGGCGTGCCGCACGCGGTGCACGCTACTGCCGGTGACGGGGGCGGCTCGGGCTCGGGCTCCGGTGTGGGCTCCGGCTCAGGCTCAGACTCAGACTCAGGTTCCGGCTCAGGCTCAGACTCAGACTCAGACTCAGACTCAGACTCAGACTCAGACTCCGGCTCCGGCTCCGGCTCCGGCGCGGGCTCCGCGACAGGCTCAAACTCGATGCGCGCGTTGACCGGCGCTTCCGGCCTTCCGTCGACCGGGGGCACGACTGATCGCGCCGATACTGATCGCCCGCACTCGCCGCAGAACATCGCGATGGGCGGCAGATCGGCACCGCAGTGCTGGCAGTTCATGCCCTCCGGCCCCCCGTCGACGCTGGCATCGCCCCAGAATACCGACGCAGCGACGCGGGCGAGATCGCGGCCCGCCACCGGTCGCGTCGCGAGCGGCCATCGGCGAGGGATGCCCGCACGGCGTCAGCCGCGACCCACACGGTGTCGGCCTCAGAGCTCGTGGGCTCTTCGGGCGCGTACACCGCGCGGTCTGCGACGCGTGCGAGCACGAGCGCCTGTGGTCGATCGAGCACGGTCGCCAGTTCTGATCGGGTCGCCGCCCGCGGCAGCTCGACTCCGAAGTCTCGTGCCTCGTCGATCAGCTCGCGCCACCCGCCCAAGATGCGCGCGGTGGGGTCTGCTGCGGTGCGGCGACGTCGGCGGCGCCGCAGCTTGGCCGCCACGACTCCGAGCATCGGCGACGCGATGAGTCCGGCGACGAGCAGCACCCAGCCGAGCACGGAGACGACAGTCAGCACGGCCTGCCAGAACGGGTCGATCGCGGGATCATCGGCCTGCTCGATCTCGGGCGGCGCGAGCTCGTCGAGGGCCGGCGGGTCATCGACGGGCGGCTGCGGTGCGTTCTGGGGCCGCGAGACGGGAGTCGGGTCATCCGGCTCGATCGGTGGCAGTTCACGTCGATCAGGAACGACGTCGACAGGCACCCACCCCGACGACCCGGTCGAGATCTCGACCCACGCCGTGCGCTCGCCCTCGAGCACCGTGACCTCTGCTCCGCCATCGATTGGCCCGAATCCGAGCACGACGCGCGAGGGGAATCCGAGCTCGCGGGCGATGAGGGCGGCGGCCGCGGCGTATTGCTCGGCATCACCGATCATCGGTCGTTGAGTGAAGAGCTCATCGAGGCGCTCGATCGAATGGCCCGAGCGGCTCGGCGCCTCGTCGTCGGCCACGCCGTGGCTGAGGTAGCCATCGCGCTGCAGAGCGGCGACTGCGCGCTGCAGTCGAGCACCCGCAGCCTGGTCGACGGGGGCGACGGCGTCGAGCCATTCGCGCAGCGATTCCGGAACCGCAATGATGCCGGGCACCTCGGCGTCACCCGGCACAGCCGTCGAGAGCGTCGCGGGCGCGCGCTCGGTCACGACCGACTCGAGGGTGTACTCGAGACCGGCGTCGGCGCCGCCCACGAGCGCGGCCGAGCCCGTCACGGCGTTGAACACGAATTGGTCGCGCACGTCGGCGGCCTCGTCGCCCGCGAACTCGATCGCGCCGAATTCGCCGATGATCGGAAGCCAGACGCCGGTCGCCCGTTCGAGTCGAAGAGTGATCTGCACCCGTTCTCCGTCGATGCCAGTGAGGTCGCGCTGCGTCGGAATGCGCACGAACCGGCCAGACTCGCTGTCGACGCTGTCGCTCCCCACCGCGAACACGACCCCGTCGTAGCTGTCGAGCACGGCCAGGCGAACGCGACTGCCCGCCGGAGCCCCCGCAATGGTCAACGCTGGCGCCCCCACGACCTCCTCGGCGAACGAGGCGCGATAGGCGGCGAGCGGGCTGGGCTGCTCGAGCGGATCGAAGGGTCGCTCCACGACCGTGCGCAACACCGTGCGCTCCCCCGCCGGCGGCAGCATCGCGACCGCCCCCGCGCCCGCGCCGCCGGCGACGAGCACGAGGGCAAGGGCGGTGGCGATCGCTCGAGTACCAGCCCATCGCGAATCGGCAGCGGAGGCCGCCGCGCCGAGTAAGGCGCGACGCCGATGCCGTCTCCAGACCGCCATCCACAGCAGCAGCACCGCTGCCAGCGAGATCGCGGTCGAGATCGGCAGCTCGACTCGCTCGGGGCCGAGCCCGATCGCCAGCGGCAGCGCTGCCAGCGGCACGGCTGCGGCGAGCTCGCCCACCTCGGTGCGCAGCGCGATCGAGAGGGTCAGCAGTGGCCCGATTAACAGGATGACGAGAGCGGGGACCAGCAGCGCCTGATAGTTGCCGACCGGCAGGTCAATCGTGACGAGTTGACGCCAGCCGAGGGCGACCCCGGCGACGAGGTCGAGCAGGCCCTGCGGCTCGGGAAGCACGCCGTACACGGTGCGCGACGGCACGGCGAGCGGAACACCGACCACGACGAAGGCTGCGCTGGCGGCAAGGATCACGCCCCACGCCGGCCAGTGCCCGAGCGTCGACACTAGACCGAGGGTCGTCGCGATGACGATGGCGACGACCGCGAGAATGACGAAGGACGGGTCGCGATAGATCGGCCAGAGCACCGCCGCGATGAGGCTCCACGCCGCGATCGTGAAGACGGTCGCCGAGACGAGCACCGAGGTGCGCGGGGTCGGACGACGCGTCGCCGGTCTCGACGCGGCGCGATGGGGTGCGGATGCTCGCATCAGGAATCGCCGCCCCGCATCGCATGACGAAGGTCGGTGAGCGAGCCGATCGTGACGACCGAGAAAGAGCCGAGTCGGCGCCGCCCGGGCACGCGCTCCGGGTCGCACTGCAGCACGACGACCGCGACGGCCGGCGGAAAGCCCGCGGCGGCCGTGCGCAGCCTCGCGGCGGTCACGGTCGAACCCACGACGAGGAAAGCCACCGAGACGCCTCTCGTACCCTCACCGGCGAGCCGCGCCACATCGAGGATTCCCAGTGCCGCAGGGCCGTGCTCGACGAGCGCCAGCTCGTCGAGCAATCGAGTGGGCGTCAGGGTCGACAGCGGTCGCAGCGCGACCACGGCGCGCTTCGCGAAGTCGGGCGTGACGGCGCTCACGACGACCGACACCTCGCGAGCATCCCGAATCGCCCGAGCACCGAGGCTCGCGGTGACACTCACGGCGAGCTCGAACTCCGCGTCAGACCCGAAATCGATGCTCGCGATGCTCTGTGCGACCACGAGGTGACTGCGTCGAGTCTCTTCGAACTGGCGCACCATGAGGGCACCCGTCTTCGCCGTCGACTTCCAGTGGATGTGGCGGCGGTCGTCACCAGGCACGTACTCGCGCAAGGCGTGGAAGGCCAGATCGCTCGGCGTCAGATCACGCGTCGGCTGGCCCTCGAGGTCGCGCACGAGGCCGCTCGAGGTCGACGGGATGTCGATTGTTCGCGGGTGCACGATGATCTCGAGCGGGTCGGTCCAGATCAGCTCACGGCGCACGAGGCCGATCGGATCGGCTCGCAGAGTTCGCACCGGCCCGAGGGCCAAGCGGCCGCGCCGCTGAGTGGGCACTGCCAGCTCGCGCTCGACCACGTGACCGGGCGCGAGACCGTGAATGCTCACGGGCACGATGACGGTGCCGACGGGCACGTCGATCACCTGGGCGAACGAGCGTCGACCCGTCGGGTTCGTCACCCTCAGCACGGCCGACGCTTCATCGCCGACCGCGACCCGGCTGGGCGGCGGGCTCAGCTCGATCGCCAGCCGCACCCGGCCGACGAGGTAAAGCGCAGCGACGACCGCGAGCGTCGCCCCGATGGTTCCGAGCACGATGAGCTCGACCCAGCCCCAGGCGTACCCCGCGAGAAGCATGAGCGGAATGAGCACCGCGACCGTCCAGCCGAGTGGTGTGATGACCGACGAGGCAGCGCGCACGGCCGATGCGAGTGCCGCTCGCACCGTGCGCAGGGCGCGTACGACGACGACGACGAGATCAGCCACGACCCCCGTGCGCTCGCCCACGATGCGCGTGCGTGCCGTCGTGACCGTCGAGGCGAGCGTCGACTCGTCGGGCGCGCGACGATGCCGCTCGCCCGACGTCGTGCGAGGAGAGCGGTCAGATACCGGGGTCGTCACACGGCGACCCGATCGCTCGGCGGCGGCGTCTCGACGAGCACCTGGGCGATGACCGCACCGGAGGTCACGCCGTCGAACTCCGACTCGGGGTCGAGCCCGAGGCGGTGCGCGAGCACGGGCTCGGCGAGCGCCTTCACGTCGTCGGGAACCACGTAGTGGCGGCCGTTGATGGCCGCGAACGTCTTGGAGCAGCGGATGAGCGCCAGCGCCCCGCGCACGCTCGCCCCGAGGCGCACATCAGCGTTCGTGCGCGTGGCCTCGACCAGTCGAGCGACATAATCGGTGATCACGGGGTCGACGTGAACGGTGCGCGCGACGGCAATCATGTCGCGCACGGCATCGAGGCCGACGACCGGCTCGACGACCTCGGCCCGCGGTCCGCCCGCGCCGTCGAGAATGCGCACGGTGGCCGCATGGTCGGGGTAGCCGATCGCGGTCTTCATGAGGAATCGGTCGAGCTGAGCCTCAGGCAATCGGTAGGTGCCCGCCTGCTCGATCGGGTTCTGCGTCGCGATGACGAGGAACGGAGCCTCGACAGGATGCGTGACGCCGTCGATCGTGACGTGTCCCTCCTCCATGACCTCGAGCAGGGCCGACTGCGTCTTGGGGCTCGCCCGGTTGATCTCGTCGGCGAGCACGATCGTGGCGAAGACGGGTCCGGGGTGAAACTCGAACTCGCCCGTGCGCTGGTCGTAGACCGTCATGCCCGTGATGTCGCCGGGCAGCAGATCCGGCGTGAACTGCACGCGCGTCGTCGTGCCCCGGATGCTCTGCGCGAGTGCGCGCGCCATCGACGTCTTGCCCGTTCCCGGCACGTCTTCGAGCAGCAGGTGCCCTTCGCTCAGCAGGGCCGTGAGGCCGAGCCTGATCACGTACTCCTTACCCAGCACGACCCGCTCGACGTTCGAGACGATGCGGTCGACGACTTCGGCGAACCAGGTCGCCTGCTCGGGGGTCATGGTCATGGTCGATACTCCCGTGTGTAGGTGAGTGAGCCGACGGTCACGGTGATGACCAGTCGGGGATCGTCGGGTGGGTCTGCTGCGATGGTGCACGGCGACGTGGCGGGATCCCCTTGCACGATGCCGCCGAGGCACTCGTAGCCGACGCTCGAGTAGGCGCCAGCATCCATCGGGGTCCAGGCGATCTCGACGATGCGGTCGTCGGGGGGTCCGCCGCTCTCGGTGATCGTCACGGAGGGGTCAATGCGCACCGCGACGCCGACTGCGATCGCCGACGACCAGGCACCGCACAGCAGCTCTTCGTACTGCCGGCAGCCGCGCACCTCGACGGCGAGATCGCGCCCGTACTGCAGCCCGCCGGCTGTGAGCAGAATCGGCAGCGCCGTGGGTGCCGAGACGTCACCGATCGGCGCGAGCGAGACCGCATCCACCAACTGGTACTGCACGACATCGACCGGGTCTCCGCCCGCGGTCGAGACGCCCGTCAGCCTGAAGTCCCATCGACCCGTGTCGACTGCCTCGGGGCCGGTGGTGGTGATGCCCGAAACAGCGGTCGGCCGTGGTCGAGGCGTCGCCGTGACCTCGGCGCTCGCGGTGCAGCCCTGGCCGTTGTAGGCGTAAACCACGACGCGATAGGTGGTGTCGACCGCGAGTCCGTCGACCACCGTCGACGTCGACGTCGGTGCGAACTGAGTAACGCCGGAGGGCGGAGAGTGCGTGGGCTCCCCCGACTCGACGCCCGTCACCGTGCAGGCAGGCGCTGTGCCGCTGCTGGAGATCCAGAGGTAGTACGCCGTGATCGACCGGCCGTTCGCGGCGAAGGCACCGTTCCACGAGACGCTCACCGAGTTGTCGCCCGAGCCCGACTCCGTGGTCGATCCGACCGCGCTTGGCGCCGTGAGGGCCAACGGTGCTCCCGCGGGCACCCCTGAGGTGGTGGCGGCGTTCCAACTCGTCAGGGGTTCGAATGAGTCGTTGCGCGCACTGACCGATACCGAGTACGACGTACCGTTGGCGAGCGCCCCGGCATCCACGACATTGAGCCAATAGACGGTCCCGATTGCATCATCGGCCGAGACGGTGAGCGTGCGCGAGACGCTGCCGACCGTGATGCGATAGCTGCGAATGGGGCTCGCAGCACTGTCTTGGCCGGGCTTGCTCCAGCCAATGCGCAATCCGCCGTCGAGCGGCGAGACCCCGACGATCGTCGGGGCGGGGGGAACGAGGTCGCTCCAGACGGCCTCGGCGATCGCGGTGGGCGCCGACGGACCCTGCGCGTTGACGGCGATGACGCTCACCCGCACTCTGTTGTCTGGCCCGTTGCCCGGCGTGGGTACGCTGCACGGCGATGACGGGCACGACGTCGTGGTCGATGAACCGTCGCTCACTCGCGTCACGGTCGCGTCGAACCGCTCGATCGGGGCGTTGTTCGACGCGCCAGGCGACCACGCGATCGTCAGGCTGCGATTGGCATACGACTGCACGCGTAGCGACGTGACCGGGTCGGGCACATCTTGCACCGAGATGCGCACCGCGCCCCACACCAAGCGCTCCGGGTCTGCGGTCGCATCGGCCACCTGGTACTCGAGATTCGTGTCGATGGGGGCGGCTGTCTCGCTGATCGTCGCGAGCAGTGTTTGACCGTCGGCGCTCGGTACGATGCTGACCCCCGCCGGCAGGCTGCCCTGATCGAGGCCGCGCACGTCGACGACGCGCAGCGGCTGGCCGGGGAACGGGTTGGTGGCCTGGTCGTTGTCGAGCACCCTGATCGTCGTCGTCTCGCCGCGAGGCGCGATGATGGCGTCGGGGGCGGGTCGAGCGAGCGGGCGCGTCGAGGCGACGACCGAGACCTGGATGCGGCCCGCAGTGCCCTGCGCGGCGTCGTCTCGCACACCCAGGGTGACGCCCGTCGTCGAGCCGCGGGGCGTGCTCGGCGGCACCCTCACGAGCAGAGACTGCCCCGACAGTTCGACCTCGAGACCCGGCGTGGGGCCATCGATGATCGAATAGGCGAGCTCGTCGACGTCATCGGGGTACGGGTAGGCCGTGACACGCACGAGGTCGAGAAGCCGCTCTTGCCCGGGCTCAAGCTCGAGCGTGGCCCCGACGAGCGCGGGCGGCTGGTTCTCGCGAGGGGTCACGTCGATCGGCAGAACGATCGTCGCGACTCTGCCTTCCGGGTCATCTGCTGACTCGCCATCGGTCACCTCGAAAGTCAGCGAGGCCGGGCCGAAGTAGAGGTCGGCCGAGGTAAAGCGCAGAGTGTCGTCGTCGACGACGAGGCCGTCACCGTTCGACTGGGTGGCGCTCACGGTCGCCGAGTCGGTCAACCGCACCGACGCCCCCCCGACGGCGAGCACGTAGTCATTGATGTCGATGGTGACGGTCTCTTCACTGATCACCTCGACGCGCTCGGCGCGCCGGTCGAGCTGAGGTAGCGCGTCATCGGTACCCGGCACCCAGATGAACGCGGTCGAACGCACATCGGGATCAGCCGGGTGCACGACCTGGAAGGGGATGATCTGCCGTTGCTCGCCGACCGTGACGAGAACGCGCCGATCAGGCTGCACACTCGCCCCCGACTCGTAACCCGGCACGAGCTGCAGACCCAGGTCGGAGACATCGCCCTCGGCGAAGAAAACACGGGCGAGCACATCGACAGCGATCTCGTCGCGGTCGAGGATGTCGGTGAGCGAGAGCACAGTATCGCGTGCGACGGGTGCAGAGAGCGGGGCATCCGGGCCGACCGTGACTGTGACGAACGCTTGTGATGCACCCGCGAGCTCGTTCTCGATCGTGTAGACGAGCCCGTACTGCCCCGGCGTGCTCGGCGGCGTCACGCGCACGAACTGACCGTCGACCACCTCGGCAACGACGGCCTCGTCGTTGGCCTCGATACCCGTGACCGTCAACGCGGTGCCGTCAGGATCAGTGTCGTTCTCGAGCACGGGCACGAGCACCCTGAATCCCGGACGGATCAGCACCTGGTCGTCGTTCGCGACGGGGTTGCGCGCACCCTCGAGCCGGGGACTGATGCCGACCCGCACGAGGCCGGTCGACCGGGCACCGAGCGCGTCGACCACGGTGTAGCGGAACTCGTCGGTGCCCGCCGCGTAGCTGCCCGCCTGGTAGTCGATGAAGTCGAGGCCGGTCTCCACGACCGAGCCCTTCTGCGGGCTCGACTCCTGCCCGATCACCTGCACCGAGTCTCCATCGGGATCCATGCCGTCGACGGGAATCGCGATGCGCACGGTGTCTCCCGCGATCACCCGGGCGGTGACCGTGCGGGTAATGGGCGCCTGGTTGGTCGCCTCGTTGACCTCGCGCACGCTGATGCGCACCGTCGCCTGCGCACGCTCTTGCCCGAGCGGCCCGAGCACCTCGTACACGGCCGTGAAGTCTCCGGGCTGGTCGGGGGCGAGGTAGCGCAGACGGTCGCCCGCGACGAAGAGCAGACCCGAGTCTCCCGTAAGGCCCTGCACCAGCACAGGGTTGAGGGTGATCGGCTCGTCGTCAGGATGCTCGTCGTTCGCCAGCACCGGAATGCTCACCGCGTCACCGACGCGCACCGTGATCGTGTCGTCGATCGCAACGGGAGGCTGCAGGCGATCGGGGCGCGGAATCTCGATCACGGTGATCGTGCCCGTCGACTCGGCGAGCCCGTTGCTGATGCGGTACTCGACCGACTGCGGGCCAGTCAGCGGGCGGCCGAGTGAGATGCGCACATCGCGCTGATCGAGCACTTCTGCCCGCATGCCGCTCGCCGGAGAGATGCCGACAACGCCCGTGACGACGAGCACGCCACCGGCGGGGTCGATATCGGCGCTCGCGACGGCGATGGTCGCGCTGCTCAGCGTGCGAACGAAAAGCGTCTTCGGCACCGTGATCGGTGCCGAGCCCGCCTCAGGCGGCGCAGCGACGTCGACTCTGACGATGCCGGTCGCCGTCGTCGTTCCATCGGTCACCACGTACTCGAGGTAGTGCGTGCGCACCTCGAGGCTCGAGAAGCGGAACACTCCGCGATCGAGGCTCGGGGTGATCGTTGCACCGCTCTTCTCCGGCACGGCCGACAAGCGGACGGTGCCGTTGCCGCCCCGCACGTGCACGAGAGGTTCGATGCGCACTTCTTGACCGGCGTAGGCCAGCACGACGAACGGCTCGGCGATGATGGGCGTCTGGCCAGCAGGGCGCACTGTCACAGCGAGCTCACCGAGGCCGACGGCCGCGCCGTCGCTGACCGCGAGCACGACCGTGCGCAGCTCGCCGACTCCTCCGCTCTCGGCGAAGGTCACACGACCGTCGGGCCGGAAGGTGGCACGGTCGGGAGGCGCGACCGTGGCCTGCTCGAGATAGATGGGGTCTCCGTCGGGGTCGATCCAGTCGCCGAGCACCGCCGAGGTCGCCGTACTGCCCTGCGCGACCGTCGTCTTGCTGACCCTGGCCTGCACGGGCGGCGAGTTCTCGCCCGCGCTGCGCACCGTGACCGTCACGATCGCGGTGTCAGACCCGCCGCGGCCGTCGGTGATCGTGTACGCGAAGGCGATGCTTCCGGCCGCCGAGCTCTCCAGCGTGAGCTGCAGAAGTTGCCCGTCGGCGATGACATCGAGCCTGCCGACGCGCTCATCGAGTTGATCGACCTCGCTGATCACGAGCACGTCGCCATTCGGATCACTGTCGTTGAGCAGCACGGGCAGGGTGCTCGCGCGGCCCGGTCGAGCACCGAACTCATCATCGAGAGCCACGGGCGGCTGCTGCGTGCGCTCCAGCTCGGGTGGAGTGTCCAGCAGGTCGACCTGCTGTTCACGCTCATCTTCTTCATCGACGATGAGCTCGTCCCAGTTGTCGATCAAACGGCCGTCGTCCTGAACCGCCCATGCGGCTCCTGCGCCTCGATCGTTGAGCACGACGCGGTCATCGCGAACGACGTGCACGAGTTCGCCCGCCGCTGGCACCTGATCGAGCACGAGTTGCTGCACGGTCGAGCCGCACCGTCGCCACGCGAGGCCGTCGGTCCAGGCCGCGTACGAGCATCCGTCGACGGTGACCGGGGGTGCCGGGCTCCCCTGGCGATCGATGACGATCTCGTCGAGCGAACCGCTGTCAAGCGCGACCGACACGAGCCCTCCCCGGTGGGCAACAAGCAGCGCCTCCGCGTCGTCGCTGGGCTCGGCCAGCACGGGCGCCGCGCCGGGCGGAATGACCGTCGACAGGTCAATGACCCCTGCCTCGGTGTGCAGCAGCCGGGTCGCGACCTCGAGCACGGCCCAGCGCCCCTGCGCGATGCTGACCTGCACCTCGGCGGTCTGCGGCAGATCGATCGACCACGTCGCGTCGACGCGATCGGCGCGATCAGGTGCGACCCGGTAGACCTCGCCCAGACCCGGTGACACGGCGACGAGGCCCAGACGATCGGTCGTCGCGATCGCGCTGCGAGGCCCGAACTGGAACGCGGCCACGGTCGCCGGATCGAAAGACTCGAAGGCCGGCCGCGGCGTGACCCAGGTTTCTCCTGTGCCGGCGCTGTGCACCACGACCGAGGCCGCTGCGAGGGCAACCGTGGGCTCGTCCGGCGGCAGTGCCACAGACTCGACGACCTCGGATCGAGCCGCGTCGACCACCTCAGCCGTGGCGTTCGCCTCGTCGATGATGATCACATCAGTTCCCCGCTGCAGCACGCTGAGCCGCGACCCTTCACCCGGAATCACCGAATCGAGCATGCCGATCTGCACATTGGCTCTGCCGATTGCCTGGCGGTCTTCGTTGACCACCCACACCGCTCCATCGTTGAGATCGAGGCGCTGCGATTCGAACCCGGCCGAGATGATCGCGATCGTCGCGACGACCGTCGCCACAACGCCCGTGCTGACAGCGGTCAGAGCAACGGAGCGGTGGCGGGAGAACCAGCGGCGGATCATCCGCTCACTCCCCCACCGTCTCGGCGCACTTCTCGTCGCTCGGCTGACCCAGTCGGCCTTCGCGAACGACGCGCACGGTCACGCAGACTCGGTCGCCAGGATTCGCCGCCACCACGAACTCGCTGCTGCGCTGGAAAGCCTCGGAGCCGTCGGAGAGCTGCACCTGGTAGGTGTCTCCGACCGCGAGTCCCGGGTCGGACCACGAGAACACGATCGCCGAGCCGTCGAGCTGCGCGTCGACGTTGGCGACGCGCGGCAGCTCGCGGTCTCCTCCCTGGATCGCCAGCAGGGTCGCCGTCGCTCCGAGCGCGATGACACCGAGCGACACCAGCACGAGCACGGCGGCGATCAGTCTCGTTCGGCGTGCCGATGCGGTCGCCGCCGTGGGTGCCTCATCGGGAGTCTCGGCGAAGGGTGCGGCGATGGCGGCCGCGCTGCGACGTCGTCGACGACGATCGGCCGCCGACCCTGGCGCTCGCGGCGAGACGGCGCGCACGATCGTGCGGTCACCCGGGTCGCCGATGGTCGCGAGCGCCCAGTCGTCCATGGCGACATCGGCTTGAGTCGTGACAAGACCGAGCTCGGCCTCGACGCGCTGCAGGTCGCGCACCAACTCGAGCATCGACTGCTGCCGCTGCTCAGGATTGCGTTTCATCGAGCGCTTGAGCACGGCCTCGAGCGACGCCGGCACGTCGTCGCGGTCGATCGACGGCACGCGTGCGCGGGCGATGCGCCCGATGAGGTCGTCGGCTTTGTTCGAACCGTCGAGCACTTCGAAGGGCGAGCGGCCGGCCAACAGAGTGAACAGGGTCGCACCGAGAGACCACACCTCGCTCTGCACCGAGCCCGACGTGTCGTCGAGCAGCACTTCGGGCGCCGACCACGGAATCGACATGCCGACGCTGTCGGTCGAGCCGGCCGAGCCCAGGGTCGAGGCGATGCCGAAGTCGCTGAGTACCGGATGCCCGTAGGCGGTGGTGAGAATGTTCGACGGCTTGATGTCGCGGTGCAGAACTCCGCTGCGGTGGGCTGTCTCAATCGCGCTGCCGATCTGCACGCCGATGCGCAGCACGTCAGCGACCGGAATCTGCTCGGTACGGTACCTCGCGCCGAGCTTCGCCGAGCAGAGCTCCATGACGAGATAGGGGCGGCCGTCTGCCGAGATGCTCGCCTGATAGACCGTCAAGATGCCCGGGTGCGACGACAACTGCGCCATGAGGTTCGCCTCAACCTGGAACATCTGCCGCACCTGATCGGTCACGACGGCCGAGAGCAGCACTTTGACCGCCACCTGCCGCCGCGGCATGTTCTGCTCGTACAGGAAGACGTCGGCGAAGCCACCACTGCCCAGCAGGCGAACGTGACTGAATCCGGGCAGCACAGGAGGTTCCGACGGTCGGCGTTGCGCCATGGAATCCCCCCTTCCGCAGCGAGCCCGCAGCTATCTCCTCAGTGTAGAGAGTGGGCGGGTCAGGCGTCGGGAGCGTGCACCACGTCGACGACGATCACGGTGATGTTGTCGCGTCCGCCCTGCGCGAGCGCAGCATCCACCAGCGCGTTCGCCGTCTCTCGAGCGCTCAGCCTCGCGGCGAGGTGAAGACGCAGTCGCTCGAGCGGTACTTCTTTCGTGAGACCGTCAGAGCACAGCAGCAGGCGCATCCCCGACTGCAACGGCAAGAGAGTCATGTCGATCTCGGGCTCGATCGAGAACCC
Organism: Microcella sp.; assembly: GCF_019739195.1. Lineage (NCBI taxonomy): Bacteria > Bacillati > Actinomycetota > Actinomycetes > Micrococcales > Microbacteriaceae > Microcella > Microcella sp. Next base: position 492,626 of record NZ_JAHHDS010000003.1, read on the forward strand.
GACGGCGCGCGTGATGACGTTGGCCTCGGGATGGTTGTCGGCCTGATCGGCGTTCAACTGCCCAGCGTCGACCATCTCTTGCACGAGCGAGTGGTCGGTGGTCACTTGCGTGAGCTCGTTGCCGACGAACCTGTAGACGCGGGAGTCGCCGACGTTGAAGACCGTGAGCATCGCGCGGCCGTCGACAAGCGAGAGCGCAGCGCCGGTGACGGTGGTACCGATGCCGAGATCGGCTTCGTCGAGCTGATGGATATCCCAGGTCGCGAGGTTGAGCGCATCGACGATCGCGGCGGCCTCGATGAACTCGGTGTCGACAGAGGCCTGCAGGCGCCGCACGACGGCATCGCTCGCCCGGTCGCCGTGCGAGTGCCCGCCCATGCCATCGGCCACGGCGAAGAGCGGCACGTCGGCGAGGTAACTGTCTTCATTGGCCGTGCGGCGGTATCCCGTATGCGTCACGCCATGCCACGACAGCTCGATCGCCTCGCCGTGGTCGGGCATCGTCACGATGTGACGAACGCTGCTGCGGCCGAGGGCGGTCACGATGGGCTCCGAGTCTCTGGGCGAAGGGTGGGGTGCGGGGCGGGCGAGCTCAGCCGCTGGTCGGATCGCCCTCGCTCACGAAGTCGAGCTCGACCCCGTCTGCCAGCGCGATGACCGCGTCAGAGAGCACCGCGATCGACTCGCCGCGACGCAGGCGTCGTGATGCCCCCGAAGCCCAGTGTACGACCACGCCGTTGGTCGACCCGAGGTCGTGAACGACGAGTGTCTCGCCGACCTGCTCGACGCGCACGTGGCGTGCCGATACCTCGCCCCGATCGGCAGGGATGGCAACGCGCCGAGGCGCGGGGTGCTCGTCGATGCGGCTGAGGCTCGGGTTTCGGCCGATGTCGACCGGCCGGTCGAGCGCGACGACCGTCGAGGTACCCCGCACCCTCACCGACCACTGCACCGTCGGCTCGGGCCCTGACTCGCCACCGCCGGGCAACGGCCGCGCGATCGGAGGCGCCGGCTCGACGAGCCGAATGATGGTGTCGTCGAGATCGCCGCTCTCAGTCGCCACGATCGCTCCCCCCGCCGCGCAGCTGCGCTATCCGCCGATGTACGACATCACGTGCTTGACGCGCGTGTAATCTTCGAAGCCGTAGTGCGACAGGTCTTTGCCGTAGCCGGAGTGCTTGAAGCCGCCGTGCGGCATGTCGCTCACGAAGGGAATGTGCGTGTTGATCCACACGCAGCCGAAGTCGAGGTCGCGGCTGAACCGCATCGCGCGGCCGTGGTCGCTTGTCCACACCGAGGCGGCGAGGGCGTAACGCACTCCGTTCGCGAGCGCGAGCGCCTCTTCTTCGGTGCGGAAGGTCTGCACCGTGAGCACGGGCCCGAAGATCTCCTCCTGCACCGCCTCGTCGTCCTGCCGCATGCCCGTCACGATCGTCGCCGGCCAGAAATAGCCGACGTCTCCCTGTCGAGCGCCGCCCGTCACGATCTGCGCGTGCTCGGGCAGCCGGTCGACGATGCCGCTGACCCTCTCCAGCTGATGTGCGTTGTTCAGGGGGCCGTAGAGCATGCCATCCTCGCGCGGGCCGCCGGTGCGGCCATGACTGCGAGCGCGCTCGACGAGCGCCGCGACGAGCTCGTCGTGCACCGACTCGTGCACGATGACGCGGGTCGCCGCCGTGCAGTCTTGACCGCCGTTGAAGTAGGCGGCGAGCACGAGACCCTCGGCGACCTTCTGCGGGTCGGCATCGGCGAACACGAGCGCGGGCGCCTTGCCGCCGAGTTCGAGGTGCACGCGCTTCAGGTCGCTCGCGGCGGCTTTCGCGACCTCCATGCCCGCACGCACCGACCCGGTAATCGCCACCATCTGGGGTGTGGGGTGCTGCAGCAGAGCCGCGCCTGTGGTGCGATCACCGAGAACGACATTGAGAACGCCGGGGGGCAGGATGCCCGCCGCGAGCTCGGCGAGGCGCACCGTGGCGAGCGGTGTCGTGTCTGAGGGCTTGAGCACCACGGTATTGCCCGCCGCGATGGCCGGCGCGATCTTCCAGATGGCCATGTTGAGCGGATAGTTCCAGGGCGTCACCTGCCCGATGACGCCGATCGGCTCTCGCCGCACGAACGACGTGTGGTCGGCAAGGTACTCACCGGCCGAGCGGCCGTCGAGATCGCGTGCCGCTCCGGCGAAGAAGCGCAGTTGGTCGATCGACTGATCGATCTCGTCGGCGACGAGCGTCGCTCGCGGCTTGCCGGTATCTCGCGACTCGAGGTCGGCGAATTCTTCGGCATGGTCGGCCATGGCGTCGGCGAGGCGGAACAGTGCGAGCTGACGTTCGGCCGGAGTAGTGCGCCCCCATGAGCGAAACGCTGAGTCAGCAGCGGCGTAGGCGGCATCGATCTCGGCCGGTGTGCTGACCGGCGCGTGGGCATAGACCTGCTCAGTCGCGGGGTCGATCAGCTCGAGGTGGGTCTCGGCCGCGCTCGGCACGGCCTCGCCCCCGATCACGTTGTGCAGAGTGCGTACGGTCATGCCGACACAATAGCGCGGCATCCGGGCTCGTGAAGGAGACCTGGCGACGGATTTCGTCGTTCAAGACCCGCAATATCTGCGGAATCGCTTGTCAAGGCTGACGATCACTGACAGAATCACCTCATGGCCACCCGTTCCAAGCCCGTGCACCTCGATGACGTCTCGAAAGCGATCGTCGAGCAGTTGCAGACGGATGGCCGCCGTTCGTACGCCGAGATCGGCAAGGCCGTCGGCCTGAGCGAGGCTGCCGTGCGCCAGCGGGTGCAGAAGCTCACCGACGCCGGCGTCATGCAGGTCGTGGCCGTGACCGACCCGATGCAGCTCGGCTTCTATCGGCAGGCCATGATCGGAGTGCGCGTCGTCGGCGACACCGCCCATGTGGCCGAGAAGCTCAGCAACATTCGCGCCGTCGACTACGTCGTGCTCACCGCGGGAAGCTTCGACATTCTCGCCGAGGTCGTGTGCGAGAACGACGACGACCTGATCGATCTGCTCAACCATCAGATCCGCACTATCGAGGGCGTGCACTCGACCGAGACATTCGTCTATCTGCGCTTGCAGAAGCAGTTCTACAACTGGGGGACCCGATGAGCATTTTCCGCACCAAGAAGAACGCCAAGGCCCACAAGGCCGTGAAGGAGCACACCATGACCATCGACACCGCGCTGGCACCCTCGGGCGTCGCGCTCGACGCCGCCACCGAGGCAGACCTGCAGCAGAAGGCGAAAGACCACCTCTGGATGCACTTTGCCCGCCAGTCGGGCATGGAGGCCGGCAACGGCGTGCCCATCATCGTGCGCGGCGAGGGCCACCACGTCTATGACTCGCACGGCAAGAAGTACATCGACGGCCTCTCGGGCCTCTTCGTCGTACAGGTCGGTCACGGCCGTGAGCGCCTCGCGGAGGCGGCACGCAAGCAGGCAGAAGAACTCGCGTTCTTCCCGCTCTGGTCTTACGCGCACCCCACGGCGATCGAGCTCGCTGACCGACTTGCCGACTACGCGCCTGGTGACCTCAACCGCGTGTTCTTCACCACCGGTGGTGGCGAGGCCGTCGAGTCTGCCTGGAAGCTCGCGAAGCAGTACTTCAAGCTCACCGGCAAGCCCATGAAACACAAGGTCATCTCGCGCGCCATCGCCTACCACGGCACGCCGCAGGGCGCCCTCGCGATCACGGGCATCCCCGGCATGAAAGAGATGTTCGAGCCGCTCACCCCCGGTGGCTTCCGCGTGCCGAATACCAACTACTACCGAGCCGAAGAGATGGGCTTCCACGGCTCGCTCGAAGAGTTCGGGCAGTGGGCCGCGAACCGCATCGAAGAGGCGATCCTGTTCGAGGGCCCCGACACCGTCGCGGCCGTCTTCCTCGAGCCGGTGCAGAACTCGGGCGGCTGCTTCCCGCCTCCCCCCGGCTACTTCTCCCGAGTGCGCGAGATCTGCGACAAGTACGACGTGCTGCTGGTGAGCGATGAGGTCATCTGCGCCTACGGCCGCATCGGCGAGATGTTCGCGTGCACGGCCCTCGGCTACGTGCCCGACATCATCACCTCGGCCAAGGGCCTCACGAGCGGCTACTCGCCACTCGGCGCGATGATCGTGAGCGACCGGCTCTACGAGCCCTTCAAGCACGGGCAGACGGCGTTCTATCACGGCTACACCTTCGCCGGGCATCCGGTGTCGGCCGCCGTCGCCCTCGAGAACCTGAACATCATGGAAGAAGAGGGCATTCTCGAGCACGTGCGCGAGAACTCGCCCAAGTTCCGTGCGGCTCTCGAGCGACTGAAAGACCTGCCGATCGTCGGCGACGTGCGTGGCGAGGGCTACTTCTTCGGCATCGAGCTCGTCAAGAACAAAGAAACGAAAGAGACCTTCAACGAGGCCGAGTCCGAGCGCCTGCTGCGCGGCTTCCTCTCGAAGGCGCTCTTCGACGCCGGGCTCTACTGCCGTGCCGACGACCGAGGCGACCCCGTCATTCAGCTCGCTCCCCCGTTGACGATCGGGCCGGCCGAGTTCGACGAGATCGAGGGCATTCTGCGTCGCGTGCTGACCGAAGCGGGAACACTGCTCTGAGCACGAACTCCCCTGCCCGCCGCGCTGATGAGAGTAGAAGCATCGACTACCGGGGCCTGAGCTACTGGCACGCCACGGTCGAGGACGACTTGACGCCCCGCCTTGCCCTCGATGGCGACCTCGACACCGACGTCGCCATCGTGGGCGCAGGTCTCACCGGCCTGTGGACGGCGCACGAACTGCTCAAGCGCGATCCCGGCTTGCGCATCACCGTTCTCGAGAAGAACATCGCGGGCTTCGGCGCGTCGGGTCGCAACGGCGGCTGGTGCAGCGCCCTGTTCCCCGCATCGACGACCGCGCTCGAGAAGAAGCACGGCCGCGAGGCCGCGCTCGCCATGCGGCGCGCGATGGTCTCCACGGTCGACGAGGTCGGCGCGGTGGCCGCTGCCGCGGGCATCGACTGCGACTACGAGCGCGGCGGCACGATCGTCTTCGCACGCAGCGATGCCCAGTGGCGCGCCGCGCAGCACGAGGTCGACGTGGCGCGCGGCTACGGCGTCGATGCCCTCGAGCTCTGGGGCGCCGAGCGCGTCCATGCACGGGATGCCCGGGGTGCGGTCTACGACCCGGCCTGCGCCCGCCTGCATCCGGCCGCCCTCGTGCGCGGGCTCGCTCGCACTGTCGAGCAGCAGGGTGCGGTCATCCACGAGCAGACGACGGTCGAGAGCTGGCAGCCGGGCCTGGTGCGCACCGACCGCGGCGCCGTGCGCGCCCGTTACATCATCACCGCGCTCGAGGGCTACGGTGCCACCGTGGCGCAGTCGAAGCGGCGCATCCTGCCGCTCTACTCGCTTATGGTCGCGACGCAGCCGCTCGATGACGAGGTGTGGCAGGCAATGGGCATCGCGCACGGCCAGACCTTCTCAGACGGGCGGCACCTCGTCATCTACGGTCAGCGCACCGCCGACAACCGCATCGCTTTCGGCGGGCGCGGCGCTCGGTACCACTGGGGCAGCGCGATCCGCAGCGAGTACGACCGCGTCGAGCGCGTATTCGAGCACCTCGTCGCCACTCTGCACGAGCTCTTTCCACAGCTGCCGCCGCTCGAGGTCGAGCACGCCTGGGGCGGACCGCTCGGGGTGCCGCGCGACTGGCACGCGAGCGTGACCTACGACCCCGATTCGGGGCTCGGCGGCGCCGGCGGCTATGTCGGCGATGGGCTGTCGACCACGAACCTCGCCGGCCGCACCCTCGCCGATCTCGTCACAGGGCGCGATACCGAGCTGACGCGGCTGCCGTGGGTGGGCCATCGCTCGCCATCGTGGGAGCCCGAGCCGCTGCGCTTCATCGGAGCGAACGCAGGGCTCGTCGCCATGACGGCTGCCGACGCCGAAGAGCGGGCGACCGGACGCGCGTCGCTCATCGCTCGCGCCATGGGCGGGCTCATCGGGCACTGATCTCGCTCGCTCGGCTCGCAGTCGACACGCAGGAGGCTCGGAGCATCGGCATCTACTCTCGGCGGAGCGCGAGGGAGGTGCCGTGTCTACGACGAGTCGATCGACCATGATCGTGTCGTCGTCGACCGCCCCGACCGGGTCGCGTGCTCACCAGCTGCTCGCCCTCGCCGGGTTCGTCGCCATCGTCGCCGCGGTCGCCGCCTTCGGCTCGCTCACCTCTGCCGGTGCGATCTCGGGCTGGTATGAGAGCACGCCGAAGCCCATGTGGAACCCGCCCAACGAGGTCTTCGGTCCGGTCTGGACCGTGCTCTACCTCACGATGGCCGTGGCCGCGTGGCTCGTGTGGCGTCGACCCGACTCGGTCGAGCGCACGAGAGCATTGCGGGCCTACATCGTGCAGCTCACGCTCAACGCGCTGTGGAGTCCCGCCTTCTTCGGGCTCGGCGCCCTCATCGGCTCGGCCGGTGTGTGGTTCGCCCTCGGTGTCATCGTCGCTCTCGACTTCGCGATTCTCGCGGCGATCATCCGGTTCTCCGATGTCAGCCGAGTGGCGGCGTGGATGCTCATTCCGTACTGGTTCTGGGCGCTGTTCGCCACGACGCTCAACGCGGCGATCGCCGTGCTCGCCCGATAGTCGGGTGTCGCCCGATACCGTTGCATCGTGACGTTCGCTGACTCTGCCGCCGTGCCCGCGCGCTCGCGCGGTTCGCGCATCGGGCGCGGCGTGCTCATCGGCCTCGCCGCAGTCGGCATCGTCGCTCAGGGCGCGGTACTCGCGGGCGCGGGCTGGGCGGCTGCGAACCCGCGACTCGTCGGCGACGCTGTCACCGTGCACCGCTTCGATCCGCCGGTCGCCATCTCGGCCCTCGCGACCGACGCCGACATGAGCGAGCGCGGTCGCTTCGTCTTCTACGCGAGCGTTCCCGAGCTGGTGCCAGCCGAAAGCTTCGACCTGTTCTGCTCGCGCGATGAGCCCGGCATCGGGGTGCTCGGCTGCTTCACGCTCGCCGAGGGGCGCATCTTTCTCTACGACATCACCGATGCCGACCTCGAGCCCTTCGAGGTCGTGGTCGCCGCGCACGAGATGCTGCATGCGGCGTGGGACAGGCTCAGCGCCGACGAGCAGCTGGCCCTCGCGGCGCCGCTCGAGGCGGTGTTCGCCGAGCTCGGCCCCGACCACGAGCTGGTCGAGCGCATCGCGTCGTACGAGGCCTTCGACCCGACCTCGCGCGTGCCCGAGCTCTACGCCATCATCGGCACCGAGATCGCCGAGCTTCCTGAGGCGCTCGAGCTTCACTACGCCGAGTATTTCGACGACCGGTCGGTCGTCGTGGGCGTCTGGAAGCAGATCGAGGCCATCTTCGTCGAGCTCGAGACCGAACTCGAGCGGTTGGGCGCCGAACTCGAGGCCCTCGCGGCGCAGATCGACGCCGAGCGCGAGGCCGCCGAGCGCGACGCAACCGCGCTTGAAGCAGACATCAGTGCCTTCAATGCGCGGGCCGAGCGGCCGGGCGGCTACACCAGCCAGTCGGCGTTCGAGCGCGATCGCGATGCCCTGCTCGCCCGCCAGAAGGCGCTCAACGCCCAGATCGACGCGACGAACGCGACAATCGATGCCTACAACGCCTTGCTCGACGAGTTCGATGCGCTCAACGAGCAGGCAGCAGCACTCAACCGCTCGCTCAACATCGATCCGCAGCCGATCGAGACAAGCGACTAGCGATTCACGCCTCGTCGTCGAGCGCCGGAGCGGCCACCGGGGGGAAAAGGTCGTCGATCTCGCCGAGGTCGTCAGCAGTCGGCTGCCACGCTCCGGCAGCCGCCGAGTTCTGGGCGATCTGCTCGACCGTCGTCGCGCCGGCGATGACCGAGCCCATGGCAGGGCGGCTCAGCAGCCAGCCGATCGTCGCCTCGAGCATCCCGATGCCGCGATCGGCGCAGAAAGCGGCGTAGGCCTCGAGGCGGTCCCACGGCGCGTCGGTCGCGAGGTGCGGGCGCTGCCGCATGATGCGCGTATCGACGGGGCCGCCGTCGCGTGAGAACTTGCCCGTCAGCAGACCGTTGTAGAGCGGGTAGTACGGCAGCAGACCGATGCCTGTCTGCGCGGCGGCCGGCAGCAGCTCGGCATCGGCGTCGCGCACGAGCAGGCTGTATTCGTTCTGCGCCGAGATGAATCGCGGATGCTCGCTCGTGGTGGCCGTGGCCTCGGCCTCGAGTAGCTGGGCGGCCGAGAAGTTCGAGTGGCCGATGTATCGCACGAGCCCCGCATCGATGAGCTCGTGCAGGGCAGCGAGTGTCTCGTCGATCGGTGTCTCGGGGTCGGGGGTGTGCAGCTGATAGAGATCGATGTGGTCGGTGCGCAGCCGCCGCAGCGAGCCCTCGACCGAGGCGCGAATGTACCGGCGAGAACCGTGAGGAACATCAAGCAGCTCGGGGTTCTTCGCGCCATCGTTGCCGAACTTGGTCGCGAGCACGACCTGGTCACGGCGCCCGGCCAGCGCCACGCCCATCATGGTCTCGCTGCGGCCGTGGCTGTAGCCGTACATCTCGGCGGTGTCGAGCAGGGTGATGCCGTGGTCGATCGCGGCGTGCAGCACGCGCGAGGTGCCAGCCTGCTCCTCGGTCGGGCTGCCGGGGCGGCCGAAGTTGTTGCAGCCGAGTCCCACGGCCGAGACAAGCAGGTCAGATCGGCCCAGAGGGCGCAGCGGCATCGATGTCATATGCCTATCCTCCCCCGCCGCGCCTGAGCGAGGGCTATCCCCGTGTCTCGAAACCGCCAGCGGCCGGATGCTCGCCAGCGCTAGCCTGACGTGCATGACTCCCCCCACGACTTCTGCAGCAGGCCTGCTCACGATCGACTCGCCCCTCGGGCGCATTGCCCTGCACGGCGACGGCGGCGCCGTCACCCGGGTCGAGATCGCCACGCAGGGCGCGCTGTCGAGCGACGGTGCTCCCGATGCGCCCACGCCGGTGCTCACGCGCGCCGCGAAAGAACTCGCCGAGTACTTCGCCGGTCGACGTCGCTCGTTCACCGTGCCCGTGCGCGTGGTGGGCACGCCGTTTCAACAGGCCATCTGGCAGCAGTTGCAAGAGATTCCGTTCGGCGCGGTGCGCGGCTACGGCGAGCTCGGGCGCGCCACGGGTCGGCCTACCGCGGGCCGTGCGGTCGGTGGTGCGGTCGGCGCGAACCCCGTGCCACTGCTGATCCCCTGCCACCGCGTGCTCGCGAGCGATGCCCGCATCACGGGCTACAGCGCGGGCGACGGCATTCCGACGAAGGTCTGGCTGCTCGACCACGAGGGCATCACGCACCGATGACCGACTCGGCCGAACTTGCGCCCCCAGCTACTGACCGGCCGCGCTGCGGCTGGGCGGGCAACGACCCGCTCTATCAGCGATATCACGACGATGAGTGGGGCGTGCCACTGCACGGCGACCGCGCCCTGTTCGAGAAGCTTAGCCTCGAGGCTTTTCAGAGCGGCCTGTCGTGGATCACGATCCTGCGTCGACGCGACGGCTTTCGCGACGCGTTCGCGGGCTTCGAGATCGATCGCGTCGCCGCCTTCGACGACCGTGATGTCGAGCGTCTGCTCGGCGATGCCGGCATCATTCGCAACGGCGCCAAGGTCGAGGCGACGATCGCGAACGCCCGCGTGCTGAACGAGTGGACGAGTGCTGAGCCCGGAGCCCTCGATGCGCTCATCTGGTCGTTCCAGCCGCCCGCGCGCGATCGACGGCCCGACTCGCTCAGCGAGATTCCTGCCCAGACCGACGAGTCTCGCGCACTCGCCCGTGCACTCAAAGATCGCGGGCTGCGGTTCGTGGGCCCGACGACCGCCTACGCCCTCATGCAGTCAGCGGGCCTTGTCGACGACCACGTCAGCGGGTGCTGGCGCGCGCAGGCAGAGTTCCCGGCACGATGAGCTCGAGCATCCGCTCATCGATGCGGCGCAGCGGCCAGCCGAGCGCGGTCGATCTCGTGCACAGCGCAGTGATCGTTCTCGGAAGGGCTCCGGCGTTCAGAAGAGCGCGCACCCACTCGCCCTTTCCCTTCTTGTTGAAATGGTTGAGCGCCCGCGCCACGCCGTCGTCACCGACCGCGACGACCGAGACCCCAACAGCATTCGCACGCTCGGGGAGAGCCCCCAGGGCCGCGTAGCCGGCCGACCGCAGATCGATGATCGGTGTTGGCAACTCGGCGAGTGCCTCTGAAATCACTCCGCCCCACGCACGCTTGAGGGGCCGTGCCGGAAGCCTGCTGTCGTGCGAGAGACGGTACGCCGGAATCGGGTCGTCGGCCCGCAGAAGGCCGAAGAGCGCCGAATGCACGACGAGTGAGGCCGAGGCCCGTCGACGGGCCGCAGCGGGCAGTGATCGCACATCGAGCGCGTCGTAGAGCACTCCGGTGTACCGCTCGATGGCCGGCATGGTGCCGCTCGACAGCAGGGTGCGATTGCGCTCGAGCTCAACAGCGGCCGACGTAGAGCCGAGCTTGAGGGCCCGGGCCGCTTGCTCGTCATCGGCGCTCAACTCGATGACAGCCGCGACGAGGTCGCGACGAGTGTCGGTAAGCGACGCGAACGACAGGGCCTCGAAGACAAGCGGGTGACCCGTTCCGCCCTCTCGCTTGGTCTCCGAGGGCGGCAGCAGAATCTGCATCAGGAGCGCAGGAACGTCGCCGCGCGTTCGACGAGCTCGGGCAGCGGCGCCATGGTGTCGAGGGTGAGTCGCGGCCGCGCTCCAGCGAGGCCCGACCACGCGTCGTACTCGTCGAGGCTCTGCTCGACGGCATGCCACGTGGGCTCCGCGAGGTGCACGAGATCTCGGCGACGCTCTTCGAGCCGCTGACGATGCACGGCGGCATCGCTGCAGAAGGTCTCGATGAAGCGCACCTCGACGCCGATACGGTCTGCGAGCAACACCCATTGGTCGCGGGCTGGCGCAACGGCGTTCACGGCGTCGACGATGATGCTTTGCCCGGCGCGCAGCACCGCGTCGGCGATCGTCTCGGCCACGAGGTACGCGGCGAGGCCGGTCGGCTGGTCGTCGTCGATACCGGCGCGAAGAATGGCCGACTCGAGAGGATCGACCGACACGACGGCGATGCCCCACTGCCGCGCCAGCTGCTCAGCGACCGTGCTCTTGCCCGACCCCGGAAGGCCGGCCATCGCGATGAGCACGGACTACGCGAGCGCGGCGGCGCCCGCGACGATCGTGACGGTGTCGTTCTCGACCGAGAGGAAGCCGTCTTCAGCCTGCGCGACGATGACCGCACCTTCGGTGGGCGTGATGCGCACTTCACCCGCGCTCAGGATTCCGAGCAGCGGCTCGTGGCCCGGCAGAATTCCGATCTCACCCTCGGTGGTGCGCGCCACGATCTGCTTCGCGCGCCCCGACCAGACCTCTCGGTCGGCCGAGACGACGCTCACCGTGAGCTCGGCCATGACTAGCCGTTCTCCTTCTGAATCTGCGCCCAACGCTCTTCGACGTCGCTGATCGGGCCGACGTTGAAGAAGGCCTGCTCGGCCACGTGGTCGAACTCGCCCTTGGCGATCGCGTCAAACGACTCGATGGTCTCCTTCAGGGGAACCGTAGAACCCTCGACACCCGTGAACTTCTTGGCCATGTAGGTGTTCTGCGACAGGAACTGCTGAATGCGACGTGCACGCGAGACGGTGATCTTGTCTTCTTCCGAGAGTTCGTCGACACCCAGGATGGCGATGATCTCTTGCAGCTCTTTGTTCTTCTGCAGAATCTGCTTGACCGTCGTCGCGACGCGGTAGTGGTCGTCGCCGATGTAGAGCGGGTCGAGGATGCGGCTCGTCGAGGTGAGCGGGTCGACGGCCGGGTACAGACCCTTCGACGCGATCTCACGGCTGAGCTCAGTCGTCGCGTCGAGGTGCGCGAAGGTCGTGGCCGGTGCCGGGTCGGTGTAGTCGTCGGCGGGCACGTAGATGGCCTGCAGCGAGGTGATCGAGTGACCACGGGTCGAGGTGATGCGCTCCTGCAGAATACCCATCTCGTCGGCGAGGTTGGGCTGGTAGCCCACCGCCGAGGGCATGCGGCCGAGCAGCGTCGACACCTCGGAGCCGGCCTGAGTGAACCGGAAGATGTTGTCGATGAAGAGCAGAACGTCCTGGTTCTGCACGTCACGGAAGTACTCCGCCATCGTCAGCGCCGACAGGGCCACGCGCAGACGGGTTCCGGGCGGCTCGTCCATCTGGCCGAACACGAGAGCGGTCTTGTCGAAGACGCCGGCTTCTTCCATCTCGTGGATGAGGTCGTTGCCCTCACGCGTGCGCTCACCGACACCCGCGAAGACCGAGACACCGCCGTGGTCTTGCGCCACGCGCTGGATCATCTCTTGGATGAGCACGGTCTTGCCGACACCGGCACCGCCGAAGAGGCCGATCTTGCCACCCTGCACGTAGGGGGTCAGCAGGTCGATGACCTTGATGCCGGTCTCGAAGAGCTGGGTCTTCGACTCGAGCTGGTCGAATGCCGGGGGCTTGCGGTGAATGGGCCAGCGCTCGCTGACCTCGATCTTCTCGCCGGGGGCACCGTTGAGCACGTCGCCCGTGACGTTGAACACCTTGCCCTTGGTGACGTCGCCCACGGGCACCGTGATCGGCGAGCCCGAGTCGCGCACCTCCTGCCCGCGCACGAGACCGTCGGTCGGCTTCAGCGCAATGGCGCGCACGAGGTCGTCACCGAGGTGCTGAGCGACCTCGAGCACGAGCTCGGTCGACACGTCGTCGATCGTGATCGTGGTCGAGAGCGCGTTGTAGATGCCGGGGATCGCGTCGTGCGGAAACTCGATGTCGACGACGGGTCCGGTCACGCGGGCGATGCGGCCGACTCCTGCCGGAGCCGCCTTCGCGGCCGGTGCCTTCTTGGTTGCGGTAGCCATGGTTTCTCTTCCTATCGTCTGTGCTGTGCGTCTGGGTGCGCGAGTGAGCCGCGCTACTTCGTACTGAGGGCGTCGGCGCCGCCGACGATCTCAGAGATCTGCTGGGTGATCTCGGCCTGGCGCGCGTTGTTCGCCAGGCGGGTGTAGTCGAGAATCAGCTTGTCGGCGTTGTCGCTCGCCGACTTCATGGCCTTCTGACGGGCTGCGTGCTCCGATGCGGCCGACTGCAGCATCGCGTTGAAGATGCGGCTCTCGATGTACACCGGCAAGAGCGAGTCGAGCACATCATCGACCTCGGGCTCGAATTCGTATAGCGGCAGCACGGTGGTGTCGCCGGGCTCATCGACACCGTCGACGACCTCGAGCGGCAGCACGCGCACGATCTCGGGCGTCTGCGTGACGAGGCTCACGAAGCGGTTGTAGACGATGTGGATCTCGTCGACACCGCCCTGTGCGCCGCCGAGCACAAATGCCTCGACGAGCGTGTCGGCAATCTCTTTCGCGGTGGCGAACTCGGGCTGGTCGGTGTTGCCGGTCCACTGCTTCTCGACGGCACGTCGACGGAAGGCGTAGTACGAGACGGCCTTGCGCCCGACGACGTAGATGACGACCTCGCGGCCCTCGTCTTCGAGTCGGGTGCGCAGCTCATTGGCCTCGCGGATCGACTGCGAGCTGAACGCGCCGGCGAGGCCGCGGTCAGACGTGAAGACGACGACGGCCGCGCGCGTGGGGTTCTCGCGCTCGGTGGTCAGCACGTGGTCGACGTTCGAGTACGTGGCCACAGCCGACACCGCTCGCGTGACGGCGCGCGCGTACGGCGCCGAGGCGGCCATGCGCGCTTGCGCCTTCTGGATTCGCGAGGCGGAGATGAGCTCCATCGCGCGCGTGATCTTCTTGGTCGTCTGGGCAGAACGAATCTTCTGCCGGTAGACCCGAAGTTGCGCTCCCATGGTTGGTTTCCGTTTCTTGGTCGGTGCTCGAATGATCAGTCGGTCGAGAAGGATGCGGCGCGCTCAGCGCGCCGACGTCACTTCTTGCGGCGAACGATCTTCTCCTGGTTGATGTCTTCGGCCTCGACGGCCTCGAACTGCTCGTTGCCGGCGTGCACACCGCCCTCTTCGCCGCCCTGGAAGGCCACGACGAACGCGTCGACAGCCTTCTCGAGCTCAGCTTCAGTGGCGTCGTCGAGCACGTTGGTGTCGCGCAGCGTCGTCAGGATCGAGGTGTTGCGGCGCAGGTGGTCAAGCAGCTCGCTCTCGAAGCGCAGCACGTCGTCGACGTCGATCGTGTCGAGCTTGCCCTTCGTGCCGGCCCAGATCGAAACGACCTGCTCTTCGACCGGGTAGGGCGAGTACTGGGGCTGCTTGAGCAGCTCGGTGAGTCGGGCGCCGCGCGAGAGCTGACGACGGCTGGCAGCGTCGAGGTCGCTCGCGAACATGGCGAAGGCCTGCAGCGAGCGGTACTGCGCGAGCTCGAGCTTCAGGGTTCCTGAGACCTTCTTGATGCTCTTCACCTGGGCGTCACCACCGACGCGCGACACCGAGATGCCGACGTCGACAGCGGGGCGCTGGTTGGCGTTGAAGAGGTCGGACTGCAAGAAGATCTGGCCGTCGGTGATCGAAATCACGTTGGTCGGAATGTAGGCCGAGACGTCGTTGGCCTTGGTCTCGATGATCGGCAGGCCGGTCATCGAGCCGGCGCCGAGGTCGTCGGAGAGCTTCGCGCAACGCTCGAGCAGACGCGAGTGCAAGTAGAAGACGTCGCCCGGGTAGGCCTCGCGCCCCGGCGGCCGGCGCAGCAGCAGCGACACGGCGCGGTAGGCCTCGGCCTGCTTCGACAGGTCGTCGAAGATGATGAGAACGTGCTTGCCGCCGTACATCCAGTGCTGGCCGATGGCCGAGCCCGTGTACGGGGCGAGGTACTTGAAGCCCGCGGGGTCGGAGGCGGGGGCAGCGACGATCGTCGTGTACTCCATGGCGCCGGCCTCTTCGAGCGCGCCCTTGACGGCGGCGATCGTCGAGCCCTTCTGGCCGATGGCGACGTAGATGCAGCGCACCTGCTTGTTGGTGTCGCCCGACTGCCAGTTGGCCTTCTGGTTGATGATCGTGTCGATAGCGATGGCCGTCTTGCCGGTCTGGCGGTCACCGATAATGAGCTGGCGCTGACCACGGCCGACGGGGATCATGGCGTCGATCGCCTTGATGCCGGTCTGCAGGGGCTCGTGCACGCTCTTGCGCTGCATGACTCCGGGCGCCTGCAGTTCGAGAGCGCGGCGGCCCTCCGTGGCGATCTCGCCGAGGCCGTCAATCGGCGCGCCGAGCGGGTCGACCACGCGGCCGAGGTAGCCGTCGCCGATCGGAACCGAGAGCACCTCGCCCGTACGAGTGACCTCCATGCCCTCGACGATGCCGGTGAACTCGCCGAGCACGACGACGCCGATCTCGTTCTCGTCGAGGTTCTGGGCGAGACCCAGGGTGCCGTCGGCGAAACGGATGAGCTCGTTGGCCATGACGCCGGGAAGCCCCTCGACGTGCGCGATGCCATCGGCCGCGTCGATGACGTGGCCGACCTCGGTCGCCGCCACCTTGCCGGGGGCGTACGACTTCGCGAAGTTCTTCAGCGCGTCGCGGATCTCATCCGGGCTGATCGTCAGTTCTGCCATGTTCTTCCCTTTTCGTTCGAGAACCCGTGCGGGCTCTCGGCTGGTTGTCGTGAGCCGGACCTAGCCGGCCAGCTGAAGCTTCAAGTCGTTGAGTCGTGCGGCGATGCTGCCGTCGGTGACCTCATCACCGACTTGCACGCGCACGCCGCCGATGAGCGACGGGTCGACGATCTGGTTGATGACGTGCTCGCGACCGTAGCGAGTCGCGATCGACTCGGCGACGTTCGTGCGCTGTTCGGCCGTGAGCGGCGCGGCGACCGTGACGGTCGCGATGCCCTTGCCCGCGGTGTCGGCGGCCGTGGTCGCGGCACTGCGCACGAGCTCACCGATGCGGCGGCCGCGAGGCTGCTGCACGAGGTGGCCGGCAATTGCGCGGCTGTGCGCCGAGGCACGCGACCCGAGCAGGTCGGTGACGAGCGCGAGCTTCGAGGCGGCAGTGCCGCGCTTGCTGCCAATCGCGAGCTCGAGCTCAGGGTGTGAGGTGACCGCACGACCGAATTCGAACAGTTCGGCCTCGATGACGCCGTCGGCGGGCGCATTCGCGGCGATCGCGCGGATGCCGATCTGCTCGATGCCGGCCAGCAGGTCGTCCCCGCTCGACCAGCGGCTCGCGACCATCGTGTGCAGCAAGCCGCGTGCCGGAGCACCGAGCTCAGAGAACACGGTGTCGACGAGCGCCGTCGTGCCCGCGGAGTTCGCCGAGGGGTTCGACAGGGCGTTCAGCAGCTGCGGCGACGAGCCGATCGTGCGCGCGGCGGCGAGCAGCTGCTCTCCGGCAGCGAGGTCGATGCCCTTCGCGGCCGAGAGAGCTGTGCGCGCCGACTCGAGCGCGCTGCGCGTCGCAGAGCCCATCGTTACTTGGCCGCCTTCGTCGATGCGGTCGAGTCGCTCTCGAGGTCGGCCAAGAAGCGGTCGACGAGCGAGGTAGCACGCTTGTCGTCAGTGAGGCTCTCGCCGATGACACCGCTGGCCAGGTCGAGGGCGAGGGTGCCCACTTCAGCGCGCAGAGAGACGAGAGCCGCCTGGCGCTCGGCCTCGATCTGCTGCTGAGCCGTCGCCGTGACGCGGGCGGCCTCGGCCTGCGCCTGCTCTTTGAGCTCGGCGAGGATCACGCCGCCTTCGGCGCGAGCCTTCTCGCGGATCGTCGCAGCTTCGGCGCGCGCCTCGGCGAGCAGCTTGTTGTACTCCTCGAGCGCAGCCTTCGCCTCGGCCTGAGCCGACTCGGCCTTCTCGATGCCGCCCTCGATGAGCGCGGCTCGCTCGTCGAGCGTCTTCTGCATGCGCGGCAGCACGACGCGCCAGAACAGCAGCAGAACGAGGATGAACGGAATGAGCGAGTAGACGATGTCGTACCACGCCGGAAGCAGCGGGTTCGGCGTCTCGTCGGCCGCGATGATGAGCTCTGCGAGCATGAGGGGCTCTCTTAGTTGGTGAAGATGAAGTACGTCGCGATACCGATGAACGCGAGTGCTTCGGTGAAGGCGATACCGATGTACATGAGCACCGTCAGGCGGCCCTGCAGCTCGGGCTGGCGGGCAACCGACTCGATCGTCTTGCCGACGACGATGCCGACGCCGATACCGGCACCGATGGCCGAGAGGCCGTAGCCGACGGTCGCGATGTTGCCGTTGATCTCGGCGAGAACCGTGTTTGCGTCCACGAGGGGTGTTTCCTTCCGTTGCGAAGTGAGCCGAGCGGCTGCCCGGCTCCGGGTCGTTAGTGCTCGTCTGCCAGCGCGAGCTGGATGTAGACAGTGGTCAAGAGGGCGAAGACGTAGGCCTGCAGCACCGAGACGAGAATCTCGAAGAAGGTGAAGGCGGTGCCGAACGCGAGCGTCACGGCGCTTGCGGCGATCCACCAACCGCCCAGCTCGACCATGAAGAACGCGGTGGCCGAGAAGAACAGTACGAGTAGCAGGTGGCCGACGATCATGTTCATGAGCAGTCGCAAGGTGAGCGTGACCGGTCGCAGCACGAACATCGAGACGAACTCGATGGGGGTCACGATGATGTAGAGCACGGGCGGCACCCCGGGCGGGAAGAGCGCGTTGCGCAAGAAGGTCCACGGGTGCTTGCGGAGCCCGGCCCAGACGAAGGCGATGTACGCAGCGATCGCGAGCACGAGTGGCATGCCGATGACCGAGTTCGCCGAGATGTTGATACCGGGCACGATGCCGGTGAGATTCATGAACAGCACGAGGAAGAAGATCGTGGTGATGAGCGGCAAGAAGCGCTTGCCGTCTTTCTGCCCGAGCAGGTCTTCGACGATGCTCTTGCGCACAAACTCGAGACCCATCTCGATCGTGCCCTGGAAGCGACCGGGCACGAGCTGCATCTTGCGCGTGCCGAGCCAGAAGAGCAGGAAGATGAGCGCCACGATCACGAGCCGCAACAGCATGATGCGGTTCATCTCGAAGAACTCGTTGCCCTCGAAGAAGATGGCAGGCGGGAAGAAGTCGAGGATCGACGGACCCTTGAACTCCGGAGCGTCTGTCGCAGGAGCGGTCGCGAAAGCGAGAATGGGGATCAAGGCAACAGCGCTCAGGGGAGTCTCCAGCATCGGGGCGATACGAGTGGCATCGCGGCGATTGGCGGCGGTGGTTCCACCCTACCAAGAGAACGGGCGATCGATGAACCGTGCCTCAGGCGTCGAAGGGCCCGCGAGACCCGGTCGACGGGCCCCCGATCACAGGTCGGGAATCTCGTCTTTGCTCGGCAGGCGCACGTCGCTCACGTAAGGCACGCGCGACCTCGTGACGGCGATGATGTCGGTCACGAGCCCGCCGACGACAGCGACGACGAGCGTCACGAACAGCACCGTCGGCTCGACGAAGGGGGCATCGCGCAAAGTGATCACGAGAGCGAGGAACGCGATGAACTTGAGGATCCACGACCCGATCACGATGCCAAAGTAGGCGGGCGAGAGAAGGTCGCTGCCGGTCACGCGATCAGCGACGAGGATGCTCGCAGCGGTGAGCCCGAGAAACACGAACGCCATTCCGGCGCCGATGAGGGCGCTCAGCAGACCGGGCAGCTCGGCGACGAGCGCTCCGACCACGCTGCCAATGATCGCGATCGCGAACGTCAGGGCTCCCCCGTAGATGAGCGAGAGGCGCAGCGCGGGGGCAGCACTCGAGGGGCGCGGGTCTGAGGGGCGGGATGCGGTCGAGCTCGTCATCGGGTTTCCTCCTGGTGGGGAACGGTCAACTCATCGGAGAGTTCGCTGTCATCGAGGGCATCGGGGGCAGCAGCATCCAGCGGGTCGAACCGGGCGAGGGTGATCTCGTTGTCGCGCGCCGACTGCGCAGCCGCCTCGATGCGCTTGCGGCGGCTGAGGGGCGCGAGGGTGAACGCCGTGCAGACGATGAGCCCGATGACGATCGCCGTGAGCGCCCACCACCAGGCGACGAACAGGAACAGCAGAGTGCCGAAGGCCACGACGGTGGTCCAGCCGTAGAAAATCAGCACGGCATGAAAGTGCGAGTGCCCCATGTCGAGAAGTCGGTGATGCAGGTGCTTGCGGTCGGCGCTGAACGGAGATTTGCCCGCCCGCAGGCGCCGCAGCACGGCGAGCCCGAAGTCGAGCAGCGGCACAACAAGCACGGCGAAGGGCAGCATGAGCGGCAGGAACGCCGTGACGAGCTGACTGGGGTCGATGTTGGGCGTGATCTGACCGGTGACCGAAATCGTCGACACCGCCATGAGCATGCCGATGACGAGGGCTCCCCCGTCGCCCATGAAGATCTTCGCGGGGTGCCAGTTGAACGGCAGAAAGCCCGCCGTGGCGCCCAGCAGCACGGCCATGACGAGCGAGGCGAGGTTGAAGGCGGTCTGCGCCGTGTCGATCGAGAGTAGATAGCTGTAGATGAAGAACACCGTGCCGGCGATGATCGTGACGCCTGCGACGAGACCGTCGAGGCCGTCGATGAAGTTGACAGCGTTCATCACGAGCACGACTGCGAGAACCGTAATGAAGAGTGACATCGTCGGCGAGAGCACGGTGATGCCGTTGTTGGGCCCAATCGGCAACGACGTCAGCTGCAGGCTCGACCAGGCGAGAAACCCAGCGACGAGCAGCTGGCCGGCGAGCTTCGTCATCCAGTTGAGGTCGTAGAGATCGTCGATGACCCCGATGGTCAGCATGACGAGCGCGGCGAGCACGATCGCGATGACGGGGAACGGATCGGCGAAGACCAGGTTGAACCAGCTGATCTGCGAGGCGATCGAGAGGGCGACGACGATGCCGACGACGATCGCGATGCCGCCGAGGCGCGGCGTGGGCGAGGTGTGCACATCGCGATCGCGAATACCCGGGTACAGCTTGTAGCGGTGACCGAGCCGCAGCACGGCCCACGACGCCGCGAAGCTCACCAGCGCGGCGATGAGCGCGACGAGCAGATAGAAAGTCACGCCACAAGCTCCGCGCCGACGACGCGGGCGATCTCGTCGGCGGGGATAACGCCTTGCCGCACGATGCGCAGTTTGCCCTCGGGCAGATGCAGGTTGGTGGCGTCGACGATCGTCGAGGCCTGGTCGGCGCCCGGCTCGACCTCGACACCGACCGTGCCGCCGTCGAGGTACACGCTTACCCGGTCGCCGAGCATCGTCAGCGCGTCAGCCGCGGTGCGGGCGGCGGGCATCCCGCTGATATTGGCGCTTGAGACGGCGAGGGGGCCGGTGTCGGCGAGCAGGTGCAGGGCGTGGCGGTTGTCGGGCATGCGCAGGGCGACGGTGCCCTTGGTCTCGCCGAGATCCCACAGCAGAGACTCGCGGGCCTCGACGATGACGGTGAGACCGCCCGGCCAGAACTCTTTCACGAGCTTCTCGACCGCCTCGGGCACGTTCTCGGCGAGTGCGTTGAGGGTCGGGATGCCCGGAATGAGCACGGGCGGCGGTGCATCGCGGCCCCGCTCTTTCGCATCGAGCAACCTCTGCACGGCCTCGGCGCGGAAGGCATCGGCCGCGAGGCCGTAGACGGTGTCGGTCGGCAGCACGACGAGCTCGCCCCGGCCGATGGCGCCACGTGCCGCCCGCAGACCCTCGAGCAGCTCGCTCTCGATCGAGCAGTCGTACACGGCGGTCATGATGCGTTCATCGTACTGGGGCAGACTGAGGGGCGTGACCCTGCTCTTCGTGTTCGACATGGACGACGTTCTCTACGACTACGACTGGCGCGCGCGCATGGCAGAGCTCACCGAGATCACCGGCCACGACCTGCACGAGCTGCGCCGACGATGGTGGATCAGCGGCCTGGAGTGGAAGGCCGAAGCCGGCGACCCGAGCGACCCTGACGAATACCTCGCTCGCGTGGCAGGCGTGATCGGGGCTGAGATCTCGCGCGAGGAGTGGGTGCGCATCCGCTCAGAGGCAACGAACGCGCGGCCCGCCGCCCTCGACGCCGTGCGCCGCGCAGCCGAGCTCGGGCAAGTCGCTCTTCTCACGAACAACGGCATCCTCATCCACCATCACCTTCACGAGGTGGCGGCTGAGCTCGTACCCATCATGGGGCGCGAGAACCTGCATGCCTCGGCGTTCTTCGGTGCACGGAAGCCCGACCCGGTCGTCTTCGAGCGCGTGCTCGCCCACTACGGGGCCGCGGCTACTGACACGTTCTTCGCCGACGATCTCGTCGAGAATGTCGCCGGCGCCGCGTCGATCGGCATCACCGGCCACCTCTACGTGGACGAGGCCTCGCTGCTCGCGGCGATCGAGGCCTTCGCCGCCGAGGCCCGCGCCGCGTAGCCCTGCGAGCGGGCGCCACGACGGCTCGCTCTACTGTGGGGTATGACCTCACCCGACCCTGCACCCGCCCTGCTGCACCTCGGCGTGATGGCGAACTCGCGCAAACCCGACGAGCGGCGCCTGCCGATCCACCCCGGCCACCTCGAACGCATCTACCCCGATCTGCGCGCGCACATGACTCTCGAGCGCGGTTACGGTGCGCGGTTCGGCATCGCGGATGCTGAGCTCGAGCCCCTCGTCGCCGGGATAGCCGACCGTGCTGAGGTGATCGCCCGTTCTGACGTCGTGCTGCTGCCGAAGCCACAGGCTTCCGATCTGGCTGACCTGCGCGACGGCCAGGTGCTGTGGGGCTGGCCGCACTGCGTGCAAGACCGTGCGATCACCCAGCTCGCGATCGACAAGGGCCTGACGCTCATCGCGTGGGAGGCCATGAACCACTGGCGGGATGACGGCAGCTTCGGGCTGCACGTCTTTCACAAGAACAACGAGCTCGCCGGCTACTGCTCCGTGATTCACGGCCTCGAGCTGTGCGGCTCGACGGGCGACTACGGCCGCCGCCTGACCGCGGTCGTGATCGGGTTCGGCGCGACCGCGCGCGGTGCGGTGACGGCGCTCAATGCGCACGGCATCCACGATGTGCGCGTGCTCACGAATCGCGACATCGCCGCGGTCAGCGCACCCATCCCCTCCGTCGACATCGTGCAATTCGAGCACGACGACGACCCCGCTATCGGCAGCACGGTCAACACCGACGACGGGCCGGTCGCACTCGCGGCCTATCTCGCCGAGAACGACATCGTCGTCAACTGCACGCTGCAAGACCCGAACGCTCCCCTGACCTATCTGGAGCTCGACGACCTCGACGCCTTCCGGCCGGGCAGCCTCATCATCGACGTGTCGATCGACGAAGGCATGGGGTTCAGCTGGGCACGGCCCACCTCGTTCGCCGATCCGATGTTCACGGTCGGCGACTCGACGAACTACTACGCCGTCGACCACAGCCCCTCCCTGCTCTGGAACTCGACGACGTGGGAGATCAGCGAAGCGCTCATGCCCTTCTTGCGCGCGGTCATGGAGGGCCCGGCGTCGTGGGCCGACTCCGACACGATCACGCGTGCGATCGAGATCGAGGATGGCCGGGTGCGCAACGAGGCGATCCTGACGTTCCAGGGGCGGACTGCGGAGTACC
Source organism: Microcella sp. (assembly GCF_019739195.1). Taxonomy (NCBI): domain Bacteria; kingdom Bacillati; phylum Actinomycetota; class Actinomycetes; order Micrococcales; family Microbacteriaceae; genus Microcella; species Microcella sp. The sequence continues at coordinate 515,121 of NZ_JAHHDS010000003.1, forward strand.
CGTACGAAGTCGCGTAAGCATGTAGTCGCCGGTGTCAGCCGGAGCCTGCAGCTACGGCGACAATCAGCACTCCAAGGCCAACGGTGAAAACCACGAGCACCGAGCCGAGAACGCGCGGAAGCGACGATGGCGTCGGCCCGGAGCCTCGTCGGTTGAACCACATGTCGTGTTTCATCTGGCTACGGTCCATGTAGCGTCGAGCATCGTCGGGAAACGTGATCACCCACACACCGACAGCACAGAAGCCGACCAAGACAAGTAGCAAGGGAAGGGCCACGGCCCAATCTCGGACGTCGAGCGTCTGCGCCGCGGCCGCGATCACGAGTCTTCTGCCAGGAGCCGGGCAACCATCGCCGGGATGCGGATGGTCACTGCGGCCCAGAAGAGGTCGTCGTTCATGCCGACGTAGCCGGCGTGCGCGGCGATGTTTCGCGTGGCCTTGATCGCGGTGATCTCGTCAGCCGACAGGTTCTCGGCGAGTCCAGCAAACTCTGACCGCTCGAGCAGCGCCGCGAGACGGATGACGACCATGCTCGCCACGTCGTAGTGGGGCGCTCCCTCCGCGAAAGACTCGCGACCCGTCTCGATGACGGAATCGCATCGTTGAACGATGCGCTGCAGCTCGTTCCGGATGTTCTCGGCGTCCGTGTACGCACGTCGATCGCTATCGCTTCGTGGCCGCGGCTCGAAACGGCGTGTGTCGCCCGACTCGGTCACAGCGCGACCGCCTCGAGTGCTGCCTGTGCGGCCTGCGGAGAGTCGGCGGTGTCCGTGACCACGTCGACCGGGAACCCGGTCAAGGCGCGCACCTCCTCCGCAAACAGCGCCAGGTCGAAGAGGTCGACCCGCGGGCCGGCCGACACGATGAGATCAATGTCGCTGTCGAAGTGGTCTTCGCCCCGGACGGTCGAGCCGAACACCCGAACCCGCTCGATCCCCCGATGTGCCGCCAGCGCGGTGATCTGATCGGCGAAATCGGCAAGCGGCAGCGACGGGCGATAGTCGGCCGCACGCAGCACTCGCTCGAGCATCTCGTCTGAGGCACTGCGCGTGCCCTTCTCCATCTGCGCGAGGCTCGGCTGGCTGATGCCCGCCCGTCGTGCGAGCTCGCTCTGAGTGAGCCCGGCGTCGAGTCGCGCCCGGCGGATGAGGTCGCCGGGCTGCGTCGTCGAGAAGCGAGCCATGCAGTCAATATATCACCGCGCTATATTCCAGAGAAGGGGATGCGGCGTTACCGGGTGGCGGTGGTCGCGCGGTCGCGGCCGAGCAGGTCACGGTGCGAGGCCACCGCAGTGAAGCCGCCCGCGCGCACAAGGGCCGCGATGGGTTCGGCCTGCAGCTCGCCGTGCTCGATCACGAGGGTGCCGCCGGGTCGCAGCAGGCGGTGCGCTGTGACGACGAGCGCGCGCACGGCGTCCAGGCCGTCGGCACCCGAGTAGAGAGCGTGCTCGGGGTCGAAGAGGCGCACCTCGGGGTCGCGAGGAACCGCACCCACGGGGATGTAGGGCGGGTTGGAGGCGACGACGTCGACGGTGCCGTCGAGCTCGGGGAGAGCATCCGCGAGATCGGCGAAGACGAGCCGCACCCTGTCGTCGCCGTAGCGGCGCACGTTGCGGGTGGTCCAGACGAAGGCCTGCGGAGAGTTCTCGACGGCGACGACCTGGGCATGCGGCACCTCGACTGCCATAGCGAGGGCGATCGCTCCGCTGCCGCTGCCGAGGTCGACCGCGAGGGGCTGCGAGCTCGCGACGGCGGCGAGGGCGTCGATCGCGAACTGCACGACGAGCTCGGTCTCGGGCCTCGGCACGAAGACGCCCGGGCCGACGGCGAGCTCGAGGGTGCGGAACGGCGCGACGCCGGTGATGTGCTGCACGGGCTCGCGCAGGGCACGCCGCTCGATGAACTCGGTGACAGTCATGACCTGCTCGGCGTCGACGGGCGCGCCGACGAGAGCCTTGGCCTGCACCTGCCCGCGGCTCATGCCGAGCACGTGCCCGATGAGCAGGTCGGCGTCGGCCTCGGGGGTCGGCACGCCAGCCTCGCCGAGCACCCGGATGGCGTGGTCGCGCAGAGCGGCGAGGTCGGGGATGCTCACGGGAGGGCGGAGCGGGTCAGGCTTCGGTGTCGCCGAGGGCGTCGAGACGCGCCTCTTCGTCGGCCTGGATGCACGACTCGACGACCGGACCAAGCGCCCCGTTCATGACGGTGTCGAGGTTGTAGGCCTTGTAGCCCGTGCGGTGGTCAGCGATGCGGTTCTCGGGAAAGTTGTAGGTGCGGATGCGCTCCGAACGGTCCATGCCGCGAATCTGGCTCTTGCGGGCATCGCTGGCGACAGCATCCCGTTCCTCCTGCTGACGCGCGAGAATACGGGCCCGCAGCACGCGCATGGCTGCCTCGCGGTTCTGAAGCTGGCTCTTCTCGTTCTGCATCGACACGACGATGCCGGTCGGCAGGTGGGTGATGCGCACGGCCGAGTCGGTCGTGTTGACCGACTGCCCGCCGGGGCCGCTCGAGCGGTAGACATCGATCTTGAGGTCGTTCTGGTTGATGTCGACCTCTTCGGGCTCGTCGACCTCGGGAAAGACGAGCACGCCGGTCGTGGAGGTGTGGATGCGCCCCTGCGACTCTGTCGCCGGCACGCGCTGCACGCGGTGCACGCCGCCCTCGTACTTCAGGTTCGCCCACGGGCCCTGAGCAGGGTCGCTCGAGGTGCCCTTGATAGCGACCTGCACGTCTTTGTAGCCGCCCATGTCGCTGCGCGTCGCGTCGAGCAGCTCGACCTTCCAGCCCTTCGACTCGGCGTAGTAGCTGTACATGCGCAGCAGGTCCGCCGCGAACAGCGCCGACTCTTCGCCGCCCTCGCCGCCCTTGATCTCCATGATCACGTCGCGCCCGTCGTCGGGGTCGCGCGGAATCAGCAGGCGCCGCAGCTTCTCGGCGCGCTCGGTGAGCGCCTGCTCGAGCGAGGGCACCTCGTCAGCGAAGGCCTCGTCGTCTTTCGCCAGCTCGCGCGCGGCGATGAGGTCTTCGTCGGCCTGCCGCCAGTTCTCGTAGGCCGCGACGATCTGGCTCAGCTCGGCATAGCGCCGGTTGAGCTTCTTGGCGCGCGCGGCATCGGCGTGCACGGCGGGGTCGCCGAGCTGCTCTTGCAGTGCTTCGTGCTCGGCGATGAGTGAGTCGACCGACTCGAACATGGAGTACTCCCTCGGGTCACACGCGCCGGAGCGCGCATGACGGCATCAGTCGGTGTGCGCGGCGCTCGCCTGCGGCAGCGACTTCTGCACCGCGACCAAGAACTCGACGTTCGAGCCGGTCTCTTTCAGCTTGCCGAGCACGAGCTCGAGCGCCTGCTGGGTGTCGAGGCTGGCGAGCGCACGACGCAACTGCCAGGTGACGCGCACCTCGTCGGCGCCGAGCAGCATCTCCTCGCGACGAGTGCCCGAGGCAGAGATGTCGACGGCCGGGAAGATGCGCTTGTCGGCGAGCTGGCGCGAAAGGCGAAGCTCCATGTTGCCGGTGCCCTTGAACTCTTCGAAGATCACCTCGTCCATCTTCGAGCCGGTCTCAACGAGCGCCGTGGCGAGAATTGTCAGCGAGCCGCCATCTTCGATGTTGCGCGCCGCCCCGAAGAAGCGCTTCGGCGGGTAGAGCGCGGCCGAGTCGACGCCACCCGAGAGGATGCGCCCGCTCGTCGGCGCGGTCACGTTGTACGCGCGGCCCAGGCGGGTAATCGAGTCGAGCAGCACGACGACGTCGTGTCCGAGCTCGACGAGACGCTTCGCGCGCTCGATGGCGAGCTCAGCGACCGTCGTGTGGTCTTCTGCCGGGCGATCGAAGGTCGAGGCGATGACCTCGCCCTTGACCGAGCGCTGCATGTCGGTGACTTCTTCGGGTCGCTCGTCGACGAGCACGACCATGAGGTGCACCTCAGGGTTGTTCTTCGCAATCGAGTCGGCGATGGCCTGCAGTACGAGGGTCTTGCCCGCCTTGGGGGGCGAGACGATGAGGCCGCGCTGGCCCTTGCCGATCGGTGCGGCGAGGTCGATGATGCGCGTCGACAGCGTGCTGGCGTCGGTCTCGAGACGCAGACGCTCAGTCGGGTAGAGCGGCGTGAGCGCGCTGAACTCGACGCGGGCGCCGGCTTCTTCGAGCGTCTGGCCGTTGATCGAGTCGACGCGAACGAGGGCGTTGTACTTCTGGCGGCCCTGGTTCTCGCCTTCGCGCGGCTGGCGGATCGCGCCGACGACGGCGTCGCCCTTGCGCAGCGCGTACTTCTTAACCTGGCCGAGCGAGACGTAGACGTCGCTCGGGCCCGGCAGGTAGCCGGTCGTGCGCACGAAGGCGTAGTTGTCGAGCACATCGAGGATGCCCGCAACGGGAATCAGCACGTCATCGTCGCTGATCTCGGGCTCGATCTCGTCGCCGCCGGGGCCGCGCTTGCGATCACGACCACGGCCGCGGTTGCGGTTGCGGCCATCGGCATCTTGATCGGCGCGCTCGCTCTGCGGGCCGCGGTTGCCGCCCTGGCGCGAGTCGTTCGACTGGGTGTCGTTGCCATTGTCGTCGGCGCGGTTGTCGGCGCGGTTGTCGTTGCGGTTGCCGCCACGACCCCCTGCGACGCCCTGCTGGCCGCCGCGCTGATTGCCCTGCTGGGCGTTCTGCTGATTGCCCTGCTGGCCGTTGCCGTCACCGTTCTCGGCACGGTCGCCGCCACGGCGATTGCGGCTGCGGCTGCGGTTGCGGCCCGAGCCGCTGGCGCTGTCACCGTCGGTCGAGTCGGCATTCTGCTTCTCGGCCGATTCGGTGCCGTCAGCATCGCCGCTGTCGGTGGATGCGCTGGACGACTTCGACGCGTCCGACGCCTCGGCTGCGTCGTCGCCCGTCGAGGTCGGGGCAGCGTTGGTCGCTTCGGCCGCGGCTTTCGGGGTGAGCGTGTCGCTCGAGACGCGGCGCGAACCGCGTCGGCGCGCGCCGGTGTCAGCGGCGGACTCGCCGGCGTCTGCCGACGGCGCCGCCGATGCGGCGGGGACCTCGGCGCTCGCAGGCTCGTCGGCCGCAGTCTCGCTCGCGGGCTCGGCGCTCGCGGGGCTCTGGTTGTCGGTGATCGCTGCCACAAGCTCTCCCTTGCGAAGTTTCGATGCGCCGGGCACGCCGAGCTCGAGGGCGAGCTGCTGCAGCTGCGCGAGCTTGAGGGCGCTCAGGTTGGCGGGAATCTCCGGGCTCGAAGCACGGATGATGGGATCAGTCACGGGATGTTTTCCTTTCGGCTCCGGGCGAGATGCGCCACGGAGTATGCCCGGTGCTTCTGAATCGATCTGCCGATGTCGTGCGAGAGACCGGTGTCGGTGTCGTGAGCACAGTTGCAGCGAGATGCGGGTGGAAGCAGCGGAGCTGCTGGTGATGCTCGGGGAGTCTGCGGGCTATGCCGCGGCCTCGGCCGGATGCGTGACCACTGTAGCACCCTTGAAATCGACGGCCAGCATGTGCGATTCCCACGGCGTGGTGGCGTGCTTCTCGATGAGCTCGGCCGCGAGCAGCCGCTGCGAGGGGTCGCTGCAGAGCACGAGCACCGAGGGTCCGGCCCCGGAGACGACCGCCGCGAGGCCGTGCTCGCGCAGCACCTGGATGAGGGCGTTGGTCTCAGGCATGGCGCTGGCGCGGTAGCTCTGGTGCAGCTTGTCTTCGGTGGCGGCGTGCAGCAGTTCGGGGCTTTGGATGAGCGCGGCGATGAGCAGCGCCGACCGCGAAACGTTGAAGATCGCATCCTGGTGCGGCACCGACTCGGGCTGCAGCGAGCGCGCGAGCGCCGTCGACATCGTGCTCTCGACCGGCACAGCGACGAGCAACGAGACGCCGCGGTGCACGGTCAGCCGCTTGTGCTGCGGGCCTTCAGTCGTGACCCAGGCGATCGTGAGGCCGCCGAACAACGCGGGAGCAACATTGTCAGGGTGCCCTTCGAGCTCGGTTGCTCGTGCGAGCAGGTCATCCGGCCCGAGTTCGACGATTCCGTCGAGCAAGCCTTTGGCCGCCATGACCCCGGCGACGATGGCCGCGCCCGACGAGCCCATGCCGCGACCGTGCGGAATGACGTTGCGGGCGACAAGGTGCAGACCGGGAGCCGTGACGCCGTGCTTCTCGAAGGTGTGCAGAATCGAGCGCACCACGAGGTTCGACGCGTCGGTGGGCACTTCGCCCTCGCCCACGCCGTGCACCTCGACGAGAGCGCCCGGTTCGTCGCGCACACTCACCTCGAGCTCGTCGTAGACCGACAGGGCAAGCCCGAGTGTGTCGAAGCCGGGGCCGAGGTTGGCGGTGGTCGCCGGAACCTTCACGAGCACGCGGCGACCAGCGAGGCGCGGGTCGATCGTGGTCGAAGCGGCGCCGCTCACGCGCTGACCTTCTTCAGCCCCAGCACCGAGGCGACCTCGGCGGTATCGACCGGTACGACTGTCGGCGACACGTCGACGCCGTCAGCGCCCTTGAGAGCCCACTGCGGGTCTTTCAGCCCGTGGCCGGTGACCGTGAGCACGACCGTGGAGCCCGCGGGGATCATCCCGGCCTCTGACCGCTCGAGCAGGCCCGCCACCGAGATCGCCGAAGCGGGCTCGACGAAGATGCCGACCTCCTGCGAGAGCAAGCGGTGGGCGACGAGGATGTGCTCGTCGGAGATGGCGCCGAAGTAGCCGTTGCTGTCGTCGCGCGCGACGAGCGCGAGCTCCCACGACGCGGGGTTGCCGATGCGGATCGCGCTCGCGATCGTCTCGGGCTTCTTGACCGGCTCGCCGAGCACGATCGGCGCACTGCCGGCGGCCTGGAAGCCCAGCATGCGCGGCATGCGCGTCGTGGCACCGCGGTCGAGCTCTTCGCGGTAGCCGCGGTGGTACGCGGTGTAGTTGCCCGCGTTGCCCACGGGCACGATGTGGAAGTCGGGGGCGTCGTGCAGCACCTCGACGATCTCGAAGGCCGCCGTCTTCTGCCCCTCGATGCGGTCGGGGTTGACCGAGTTGACGAGGTGCACGGGGTAGTTCGACGAGAGGTCGCGCGCGATGTCAAGGCAGTCGTCGAAGTTGCCTTCGATCTGAATGAGCTCGGCCTTGTGGGCGATGGCCTGGCTCAGCTTGCCGAGCGCGATCTTGCCCTCGGGCACGAGCACGGCCGCGGTGATGCCTGCGTGCGTCGCGTAGGCGGCGGCCGAGGCCGAGGTGTTGCCGGTCGAGGCGCAGATGACGGCCTTCGCACCGTGCTCGACGGCTTTCGAGATGGCCATCGTCATGCCGCGGTCTTTGAACGAGCCCGTAGGGTTCATGCCCTCGAACTTGACGAAGACCTTCGCGCCCGTGCGCTCAGAGAGGTAGGGGGCCGGAATGAGCGGCGTGCCGCCCTCGCCGAGCGTGATGATCGGCGTCGCGTCGGAGACATCGAGGCGATCGGCGTATTCGTGCAGGAGTCCCCGCCATTGCGTGGCCATTCAGAGTCCTTCTACTCGCAGCACGCTCGTCACCGAGTGGACGACGCTGCTGGTGGTCAGTGCCGCGACCGTTGCGGCGAGGTCGGCCTCCGACGCTGCGTGAGTGCCGATCACCAGGGTAGCCGCGTCTGAGGCTTCAGGGTGTCCGGCCGCGTCACGGCTCGCCACCGACTGCTGCACGGTCTCGACCGAGACACCGTGGTTCTGGAAGAGCGCCGCAATGCCCGCGAGCACGCCCGGCTCGTCGACGACGACGAGCGTGATCTGGTAACGCGTGGTCACGGCGCTCATGGGCAGCACGGGCAGATCAGCGTGCGTGCTCTCCGCGACGCCCGGGCCGCCGACGACGTGCCGACGCGCTGCCGAGACGACGTCGCCGAGCACGGCCGAAGCGGTCTGGATGCCCCCAGCGCCTGCGCCGTAGAACATGAGCGGGCCGGCGGCCTCGGCTTCGACGAAGACCGCGTTGTTGGCACCGTGCACCGCGGCGAGAGGGTGCGTGTCAGGAATCAGGGCGGGGTGCACGCGGGCGCTCACGCCCTCGATACCCGTCGCGGGGTCGGTGAGCCGCTCGCAGATCGCGAGCAGCTTGACGACGTAGCCCGCCTTGCGTGCCGCGACGACCTGCTCGAGCGTGACCTCGGTGATGCCCTCGCGGTAGACGGCGTCGGCGGGCACAAGAGTGTGGAACGCGAGGCTTGCGAGAATGCCTGCCTTCTGCGCCGCGTCGTAGCCGCCGATATCGGCCGTCGGGTCGGCCTCGGCATAGCCGAGCTCGGTCGCGATCGCGAGCGCGTTCTCCATGGTCTCGCCGCGCGTATCCATGAGGTCGAGGATGAAGTTGGTCGTGCCGTTGACGATGCCCAGGATGCGCTCGACTCGGTCGCCGGCGAGCGAATCGCGCAGCGGGCGGATGATGGGGATCGCCCCGCCGACGGCGGCCTCGTAGTACAGCTGTGCGCCGACCTGCTCGGCCGCCTCGAAGAGTTCAGGACCATGGGTGGCGAGCAGCGCCTTGTTGGCGGTGATGACATCGGCGCCCGAGTTCAGGGCCTGCAGAATCAGGGTGCGCGCTGGCTCGAGCCCGCCCATGAGCTCGACGACGATGTCGGAGCCCAGAATGAGCGACTCGGCGTCGGTGGTGAGCAGCTCGCGCGGGAAGACGGTGTCGCGCGGAGCATCCACATCGCGCACCGCGACGCCGACCAGTTCGATGCCGGCGCCGATGCGGGCGGCGAGCTCGTCGCGGTGCGTGAGCAGCTGATCGGCCACCTGGGCGCCGACGCTACCGGCACCGAGCAGGGCGACGCGGAGGTTGCGGTACTCGATCACGGGGTGTCTCCTTGGGGGTGAGGATGCAGCACGGCATCTCTGCGCAGCAGGTCGTCGACCGTCTCGCCGTGCACGATGACGCGGTGCTCGCCGTCGCGAACGGCGACGACCGCGGGGCGGGTGAGGTAGTTGTAGTTGCTGGCGAGCGAGAAACAGTAAGCGCCCGTCGCGGGCACGGCCACGAGGTCATCAGGCGCGACATCGCTCGGCAGGTAGTCGGCCTGCACGACGATGTCGCCGCTCTCGCAGTGCTTGCCGGCGAGGCGCACGAGCACGGGCTCGGCGCTCGAGACTCGGCCCGCGAGGCGCACGCTGTAGTCGGCGCCGTAGAGCGCCGGCCGCGCGTTGTCGCTCATGCCGCCGTCGACGCTCACGTAGCGCCGCACGGCCGACTGCTCGCCGCTCTCGTCGAGGCTCACGACGACATCTTTCGTGGTGCCGACCGTGTAGAGCGTGACGCCCGCGGGCCCGATGATCGACCGGCCCGGCTCGACCGCCAGGTGCGGCATCGGGATGCCGAGCTCGCGCCGCACCTCGTCGACAGCCGCGACGAGCGCGTCGGCAACCTGCTCGATCGGAGGCGCCTCATCGCTGTCGACGTAGGCGATGCCGAATCCGCCGCCGAGGTTGAGCTCGGGCACGTCTCCCCCGGCGAGCAGCTCGGCGTGCAGGGCAAGCAGTCGGCGCGCGGCCTCGAGAAAGCCGTCGACGACGAGAATCTGCGAGCCGATGTGCGAGTGGAGTCCGAGGAAGCTCAGCGAATCGTGGGCGCGGATCTGCGCCACCGCGGCGGGCGCCTCGGCCAGCGGAATGCCGAACTTCTGGTCTTCGCGCGCTGTCGCGAGGTACTCGTGCGTGTGCGCGTGCACGCCCGAGTTGATGCGCAGCCGCACTGGCTGCACTCGGCCGTGCGCGCGGGCCGCCGTCGCCACGCGCTCGATCTCGAGCAGCGAGTCGATGACGATCGCGCCGACGCCTGCCGAAACGGCCCGATCGATCTCGGCGAGCGACTTGTTGTTGCCGTGCAGTCCGAGGCGGGCGGGGTCGGTGCCCGCGGCAAGGGCGACCGCGAGCTCTCCGCCGCTGGCCACGTCGATGTTGAGGCCCGCCGCCGTCATCCAGCGGGCCACCTCTGCACTCAAGAACGCCTTGCCCGCGTAATAGACGGTCGCTGTGGTGCCGTGGCGCTCGGCCGCCGCCCGAAACGCGTTGAGGGTTCGGGATGCTCGCTCGCGAGCATCCCGCTCATCGACGACGTACAGCGGTGTGCCGTAGCGGGCCGCGAGGTCGAGGGCCGAGACTCTCCCGATGCTGAGCGCCCCCGAGTCGTCGCGTTGCGCCGTCACCGGCCACAACTGCGGCGCGAGGTCGTGCGCGTCGGCGGGGTCGCCGAGCCACGACGGAGCGAGCGGGTTGACGGACACGAGCACCTCACGGGGGTCTGCAGCAGAGTGAGGCGAGCGAACCCGGATTGGTCCCTGAAGCCGATTCCAGTGTACCGACGCAGAATCGGGACTCTCGACCCTGGTGGCGCCACCATCGTCGCGCGACACTGACGGTGGCGGATTCGTCGACGAGGCCGCCGAAAAGAGGCGACATGTCTGAGCCGATGAACGTGCAGTTCTGGGGCGCCGTGGGCACCGTGACCGGGTCGAGAACGATTGTCGAGGTCGACGATCGTCGCGTGCTGGTCGACTGCGGGCTCTTTCAGGGCTACAAGCAGTTGCGCCTGCGCAACCGCGCACCTTTTCCGGTGCCGCCCGAGAGCATCGATGCTGTCGTGCTCACCCATGCGCACCTCGATCACACCGGCTACCTACCCGCGCTCGTGCGCGATGGCTTTCACGGTCCGGTGTTCTGCACACCTGGAACGGCAGAACTGCTGGGACTGCTGCTGCCCGACTCGGGCTATCTGCTCGAAGAAGAAGCGCGCTTCGCGCAGCGCAAGAAGTACTCGAGGCACGAGAAACCGACACCGCTGTACACGGTCGCCGATGCCGAACGAGCACTCGAGTCGCTCGTGCCGCGCCCCTTCGACACTGAGATCGACCTCGCCTCCGGCCACGGCAGCGCCGACCTGACGGCACGATTCGTCGCGGCGGGTCACATTCTTGGCGCAGCGCAGGCGCGCCTGACCAGTCGCGGGCGCACGGTGCACTTCTCGGGAGACCTCGGACGCGACGACGACGCGCTCATGCGTGCGCCTGCCGCTCTCGAACCTGCCCAGCTGGTGGTGGCCGAGTCGACCTACGGCGACCGGCAGCACCCCGATGCGAACCCCGAAGACGAGCTCGGCGAAGTAGTGGCGCGGGTCGCAAAACGGGGCGGCGTCGTGATCATTCCGGCGTTCGCGGTCGGCCGCGCACAGGCTCTGCTGCTGCACTTGGCGCGCCTGCGCCGACGGGGCGCGATCGGCGCGGTGCCGATCTACCTCAACAGCCCGATGGCTGTCGACGCCACAGCGCTGTATCGCGCCCACCCCGAAGAGCACCGCATCGACGATCGCGACTACGCCGAGATGTACGAGCTGGCCACCATGGTGAGCTCGGTCGATGACTCGAAACTGCTCAACCTGCGAGGCGGACCGATGATCATCATCTCGGCGAGCGGCATGCTCACGGGTGGTCGCGTGCTGCACCACATCGCTGCCTACGGCGACGACCCGCGCAACGCGATTCTGCTCACGGGGTACCAGGCTCCGGGCACCCGCGGCGGTGCGCTCGCTGGCGGGGCCGACGAACTGCGCATCTTCGGGCGCGACGTGCCGATTCGGGCAGAAGTCGTGCAGCTACAGAGCATGTCGGCGCACGCTGACGCCGATGGCGTTCTGCGCTGGTTGGCATCAGGAGCATCGCCCGGCACCCGCGTCGCGCTGAACCACGGTGAACCAGGGTCGGTCGATGCCTTGAGACTGCGCATCGAGCGTGAGCTCGACCTCACGGTGATCACGCCCGAGCAAGGCCAGCAGATCGAGGTGTGACCTCGCTCGAGAGTCGTCTCTGCTAGGGGCAGATTCCGCGGGTCGAGAAGCTCTCGCCGCCTAGGGCGACGTCGTCGGCGGTGAACACGACGAGCAACTGGTCGTCGCCGACCTGCACCGCGGTGAGCTCGAGAGCTTCGGGAAGATACTGCGCGACGCAGACGCGCTGCGTGGCGAGCAGCGGCTCGACGAGCCCCCCGAACTGGCTCTGCAGATCGGCGGCGTCGATCACCTGGTCGTTGATGACGATGCTCGAGGGGCTGAAGGCCAGCTGCCCGTTCTCGACGGTCGGAGTAACGCCGATGCCGATCGAGAACTGCACGCCGAAGATCTCGAAGCCGGTCTCGAACCGCACCTCGCGATCATCGAGCTGCACGTCGGTCACGACGACGCCGGAGAAGAACCCTGCCAGCGCCGCCACGTCGACCTCGGCCACGCGGTAGACGGCGCTGAGCGAGTCAGTCGGCTGCTGCGGGTCGAGCGGGGTGCCCGTCGCGCGCAACGACAGGTCGCCGACGAGTTCGCCGAACGCCACGCGCTCGACCTCGATCTGCACTGCTTCGAGCTCACCGCCTGCGGCCTGCCAGAGCACGGGCGGGCCTTCGATCACAACATCGACGGGATGCTCGGGCTCGAGTGCGAGCGCCTGCCGCACCTGATCGGCGATGAGTGCCGAGGCCTGCTGGCGGGCGAGCGACTCGGCGATCACGGCAACGATCGCGAGCACAATGACGACGCCCAGCAGCACAAGCCCGACGACGAGGCCGGTGCGACGACGCTTCGGGGCGGGCGTTTCGACGTAGACGGCTTCCTGCTGCTCGTCGGGCATGACTACATCCTTTCGGGTGCCGAGACGCCGATGAGCGTCAGGCCGTTGCGCAGCACTTGCCCGGCGGCATCGCTGAGCCACAGTCGCGCACTGTGCACGGGCTGCACGGGCTCGTCGCCCTGTGGTGCGACCCTGCAGGTGTCGTACCAGCGGTGGTACGACGCGGCGAGCTCTTCGAGATAGCGCGCGACGCGGTGGGGCTCGCGCAAAGTCGCGGCCTGTGCCACGATGCGCGGAAACTCAGCGAGAGCGCCGAGCAGCACGCTCTCGGTCTCGTCGATGAGCTGCGATGCGTCGAACTGCTCACGGGTGACACCCGCAGCCGCCGCATTGCGCGCGACCTGATGGGTGCGGGCGTGGGCGTACTGCACATAGAACACCGGGTTGTCGTTGGTGCGCTTCTGCAGCAGCTCGGGGTCGAGGGTGAGCGGAGAGTCGGCCGGGTAGCGCGCGAGCGAGAACCGCAGAGCGTCGGTGCCGAGCCACGCGCGCAGGTCGTTGAGCTCGATGATGTTGCCCGCTCGCTTGCTGAGTCGAGCACCGTTGATGCTCACGAGCTGCCCGATGAGCACCTCGATGTCGCGGTCGGGGTCGTCTCCCGCGGCTCCGGCGAGCGCCTTGAGGCGGTGCACGTAGCCGTGGTGGTCGGCGCCCAGCAAGTAGATCGTGTGGCCGAAGCCGCGATCGCGCTTCGACAGGTAGTAGGCCGCGTCGGCCGCGAAGTAGGTGTAGACCCCGTTGCCCCGCTTGATGACGCGGTCTTTGTCGTCGCCGAAGTCGGTCGTGCGCACCCAGATCGCATCATCGAGGTCGAAGACATGGCCTTGCGCACGCAACCGGTCGACCGCCTGATCGATCGGACTGGAACCCGCCGGTTCGTGCAGCTGGCGCTCGCTGAACCACACGTCGAAGCTCACGTTAAACGCGGCGAGCGAATCGCGAATCTCGGCGAGTTGCCAGCCGTACGCCAGTTCGCGCACGAGCTCGACGGCCTGCTCGCGCGGCATCGTCTCGAGATCGGGATGCTCGGTCAGGGCTCGCGCCCCCAGGTCGGCGATGTACTGGCCCGGGTAGCCGTTCTCGGGCGCGGGCTCGCCGAGCGCCGCGGCGAGCACCGATTCGCCGAAGAGGTCCATCTGCACGCCGGCGTCGTTGATGTAGAACTCGCTCGCCACTTCAGCACCGCTGGCCTTCAGCACGCGAGCGAGCGAGTCGCCCAGCGCAGCCCAGCGGGTGTGACCGATGTGCAGCGGGCCGGTCGGGTTCGCGGAGACGAACTCGAGATTGATGGTCTGCCCGGCGAGCGCCTCGGTGTGGCCGTATGCGTCGCCCGCCTCGACGATCGTGCGAGCGAGTTCGCCCGCCGCACCGGCTTCGAGACGGATGTTCACAAAACCCGGCCCGGCGACGTCGACGGCAGCCACACCGTCAATGGCCAGGATGCCGGGCACGAGCTCGTCCGCGAAAGCACGCGGGGGCATCCCGATCGTCTTCGCCGTCTTGAGCGCGACCGACGTCGCCCAGTCGCCGTGGTCACGATTGCGCGGACGCTCGAGCGCGATGTCGGCGACCGTCAACCCACCGGCGGCAGCCGCGTCTCGTCGCTCGACCGCGCTGACGACGACGGTGAGCAGAGCGGCGGCGAGCTGGTCGGGATTCACGATGATCGAGCCTACCCGCGCAGCACTGCGAGCCTCGCGCTGCTCAACCGAGATGCACGCGCACGCCCGGGTCTTCGACCACGAGCTCGTCTGCATCAGCCGTGACGGTGATGCGGATGAGCTCGAGCGCCGAGCCGTCGTTGGCGAGAAACGCGGTGTCAGCGGCATCTCGGCCGGTCGCGATGCGCAGCATGTTTTCGCGCGGGGCGAGCCCGGTGGCATCGAGCACGACCCACTCGTCGTCGACCACCGCTTCGACGACCGCGTGAAAGTCCATCGGCTCGAGTTGCGGCGCATAAACGGAGACGATGCGCGCGGGCAGGTCGGTGGCCCGCAGCACTCCCGCGAGCACGTGGGCGAAGTCGCGGCAGACGCCCTGGCCCGTGGCGAGCACCTCGGGCAGCCCGTCGGTCGGCTGCGTCGAGCCGATGACGTAGTCGAGGTTCTCGGCGACCCAGTCGCGCGCGGCGATCACGCGCTCGGCATCGGGCAGCTCGGTCAGCCGCTCGATGATCTCGGTGTCGATCAGCGGCCCCGCCAACTCGTCGCTCTGCACGTAGCGGCTCGGCCGCACGTAGAGCACGCGGTCGAGCGGCGCCACCGTGTGATCGCTCGCGCGACCCTCGACCGTAGCCGCGTAGCGCACGCTCAGGATGCCCGCATCGAGCTGCGCGGTGTGCCACCGAGTGCCGCCAGGGCCGCGCACCTCGTCGAGGGCGACAGGCTCATCGTTGACACGCACCTCGAGCCGCTCGTCGATCGACAGGCCCACGTCGTCAGCGACCGCCACGGCGAGCACGATGCCCGTCGGCTCGCCGAGCGAGGCGTCGATCTCGCACGCGACACGGCGACGGGTGGAGGACATGGAGTCAGCCTGGCACGAGGCTGCCCAGCAGGCGAGACCGTGCTGGCACGATCTGCCCGACGAGAACCGCTAGGCTGAGCGAGCCTCCGTAGCTCAGGGGATAGAGCATCAGTTTCCGGTACTGAGGGTCGCAGGTTCGAATCCTGTCGGGGGCGCTGTGCCTATTGCTGCGCCGCCGCTCCTGCGGCGCAGCGCCGCTTCCGCGCGACGAGCGCGGTCGTCGCGCTTCGCGCATTCGACATTTGTTGCCCGAACCGCTCCTGCGGCGCAGCGCCGCGTCGCCATCATTTGCCGCGGTTGGTGCGGCGCACCTCTTTGGGGGCACGCCCGCCGAGGAACGACCGCGACGGGTCGACGATGAATCGTCGGCGCAGCGCTTGACGGCCGATGAGCATCCGGAAGCCCATCGCATCGCGATTGGTCAACGTGACCTCGGCCGCGAACCGTTGCCCGAGCATGGTGATGTCGAGCATCACCACGATGCGCTCTTCGGTGTGGCCTGACGAGCTGCGCACGGTGCGCCGATCGTGGATGGGGCATTCGACTTGCACCGCGTCATCAGACGATTCTTGCCACGGCCTCACCCAGAACCGCACACGCTCCGCGCCGCCCTCGTCGACCACCTCGATGTCGAAGGCGTGCAGTGACGAGGTGCGCGCTCCCGTGTCGAGTTTGGCCTTGACCCACGGCACGTTCGCGCTGGGAATACCGACCCACTCGCGCCACCCCGCGATGGTGCTTAGATGGGCAGGCTCTCTCACCTCGCCATCATCTCAGGGCCGCTCATGAAAATCGCCATTCTCTCTCGTGCACCGCGCGCCTACTCGACGCAGCGGCTGCGTGCGGCCGCCGTCGACCGCGGCCACGAGGTCAAGGTGCTCAACACCCTGCGCTTCGCGATCGACCTCACGGGGCCCGAGCCCGACCTCAACTTCCGCGGCCGACCGCTCTCGACCTACGACGCGATCCTGCCGCGCATCGGTAGCTCGATCACCTACTTCGGCACGGCCGTCGTGCGGCAGTTCGAGCAGATGGATGTCTTCACTCCGAACACCGCCAACGGCATCAGCAACGCACGCGACAAGCTGCGGGCCACGCAGATTCTCTCGCGGCACAACATCGCCATGCCTGCCACCGCCTTCGTACGCAACCGCGCCGACGTGCGGCCCGCGATCGAGCGCGTCGGTGGTGCGCCGGTCGTCATCAAGCTGCTCGAGGGCACCCAGGGCATCGGCGTGATTCTCGCCCCGCAGGTCAAAGTCGCCGAGGCCATCATCGAGACACTGCACTCGACCAACCAGAACGTGCTCATCCAGCGCTTCATTTCCGAGAGCCGGGGTCGCGACATTCGGGCGCTCGTCGTCGGCGACCGGGTCGTGGCCGCGATGCGTCGCACCGCGCTCGGCGACGAGTTCCGCTCGAACGTGCACCGCGGCGGCTCGGTCGAATCGGTCGACCTGCCCGCCGACTACGCGCGGGTCGCCGTGCGATCGGCCCAGATCATGGGGTTGCGGGTCGCCGGTGTCGACATGCTCGAAAGCGACGACGGGCCGCTCGTCATGGAGGTCAACTCCTCCCCCGGCCTGCAGGGCATAGAGACGGCCACCAAGCTCGACGTGGCCGGCGCGATCATCGACTACATCTCGAACGAGGTGGCGTTTCCGGACATCGACGTTCGCCAGCGTCTCGCCGTGTCGACGGGCTACGGCGTCGCCGAGCTCTTCGTACACGCGGGGGCTGACATCGTTGGGGGCACGCTGGGCGAGTCGGGCATCCTCGACCGCGACATCACGGTGCTCACACTCAACCGCGGCACCACGGTGATTCCCAACCCGCGCACGAGTCAGGTTCTGCAGGCTGAAGACCGGCTTCTCTGCTTCGGCAACATGGAAGAGATGCGGTCGCTCATTCCCAGTCGTCGCCGCAGGGCGCGCGTGCGCCGACTGCCAAAGGCGACGCCCACGACCGCGGACTGACGCGCGACCTCCGCGGCCAGGGCAGGGTCAGTCGCGGTCAGATGGCGACTGCGCGTGGGCATCCAGGAATCGATAGAGCTCTTGATCGTCGACGCCCGGAAACGTGCCGCTCGGCAACGGAGACAGGATGTGCGCGTGCAGCTTCGCGCTCGTCCAGACTTTGCCCTGCCAGCGATCGGCGAGCTCTCCGTCGGGGCGGCGGCAGCATGACGGGTCGGGGCACGTCGAGCGATGACGGTTGACCGTGTCGCGCCCACGAAACCACTTCGAGTCGGCGAAGGGCACGCCGACCGTGATCGAGAACTCGTCGGCGGTGCCGGAGCCGATCTGCGTCGACTCCCAGAACGTGCCCTCCGGGGTGTCGGTGTATTGGTAGTACTCGGTCGTGCGGTTGGTGCGCGCGAAGGCCGCCCGGGCGCTCCAGCGGCGGCAGACCAACTGACCCTCGGTCGACCCCGTCACGTCGACGGGCAGCCGTAGACCGTCGTTCTCATAAGCCTTGTAGACGGCGCCGTCGCCGCCGACGCGCATGAAGTGCACGGTGAGATCGAGGTGACGCGACGCGAGGTTGGTGAACCGCAGTGCCGCCGCCTCGTGGGTGACCCCAAAGGCGTCGCGGAAGTCTTCGACCGCGATGTTTCGCTCGGCCTTCGCCTGGGTGAGGAAGGCCACTGACTGGTCGCGAGGCATGAGGCAGGCCGCCGCGAAGTAGTTGATCTCGAGGCGCTGCCGCAAGAACTCGGCATAGCTGCGGGGAACCTCGTGGTTCAGCAGACGGTGGGCGATGGCCTGCAGCGCCATCGAGCGCAGACCGTGCCCGCCCGGAATCGACGCCGGCGGCAAGTAGATGCGGCCGTTGTCGAGGTCGGTCACCGATCGAGCCGAATGCGGCAGGTCGTTGACGTAGACGAGCTCGAAGCCGAGGGTCTGCGCCATGAGGCCGACCTCGCGATGGGTGAGGGCACCGCTGACGTGACCCGATTCGGCAACGACCTGCTGCGCGAGCTCTTCAATCTCGGGCAAGTAATTGTCGAGCGTGCGCATCTGCAGGCGCTGCGCCGTGTTCGCGCGGCGAGCCTCTTCAGGCGTCGCGATCGCCTGGCGCTCGCGGTCGAGCAGAGCACGGTGCAGGCCGACGATCGACTCGAGCACGTCGTCGGGCATCGAACGGCCCGCTCGCACCACGGGCAGGCCGAGCGCCGCATAGTGCGCCGCGCGCTGCGCCTTCTCGAGCTCGATCTCGAGCGCCGCACGGGGTGACGGCGGGGCAGAGTCGAGCAGATCGCCGAGCGCGACGTCGAGAGCATCGGCGATCGATGTCAGCAGGGTGACGCGCGGTTCACGACGGCCGTTCTCCATGAGCGACAGCTGACTTCCGGCCACGCCGACCCTTTCGCCGAGCTGGTCGAGCGTGAGCCCGGCGGCCGAACGGTAGTGGCGAATGCGCTGACCGAGGGTGACGAGATCGCTCATGCCTTGACGATAGCGAAAGAACACGTTTTCTTTCCAGTCGAACTCGCGATAACCACTCCTCTCGCACGCTCATGATGAAGACACAGCAGTTTTCTTCACTGACTGCGGCACTGCACGACCACACGAACCGATGTACTGGGAGACGAGCATGACGCTGATCGATCGACCCGCCCTGGCCACCACGACCGACTCGGAGACCGCCGACGCGGCTGCCTCTCGTGCAGAGCGCTCGTACCCCGCCGAGGTGTCGACCTGGGTCGACGGCCTCGTTGAGCACCTGCAGCCCGCCGCCGTGCACTGGGTCGACGGTTCGACCCGCGAGCGCCACGACCTGCTGCAACTGCTCGTGACCAACGGCACGATCGAGCAGCTCAATCCTGACCTGCGCCCCTACTCGTTCCTCGCCAGGTCGGCCGAGAGCGATGTCGCCCGGCTCGAGAGCCGCACCTTCATCTGTACTGACGATCCGGCCGATGCGGGCCCCACCAACAACTGGCGCGAGCCGGCCGAGATGCGCGCCGAGCTCGAGGGCGTCTTCCGCGGCGCCATGCGCGGCCGCACGATGTACGTCGTGCCGTTCGCCATGGGCCCGATCGGCTCGCCGATGGCCCGCTTCGGAGTGCAGGTCACCGATTCGCCTTACGTCGTCGTGAGCATCGGGACAATGACCCGCATGGGGGATGCTGCACTCGCGGCGATCGCGCGCGGAGCATCCTGGGTTCCGGCCGTGCACAGCGTCGGCGCACCGTTGGCTCCCGGTGAGGCCGACGTGCCCTGGCCCTGCAACGACACGAAGTACATCGTGCAGTTTCCGGCTACTCGTGAGATCTGGTCGTACGGCTCGGCCTACGGCGGCAACGCGATTCTCGCCAAGAAGGCCTACGCCCTGCGCATCGCCTCGGTCATGGCCCGCGACGAGGGGTGGCTCGCCGAGCACATGCTGCTCATCAAGGTGACTCCCCCTTCGGGCCGCGCGTACCACCTCGCTGCCGCCTTCCCGAGCGCGTGCGGCAAGACCAACATGGCCATGATGACCCCGAACCTGCCCGGCTGGAAGGTCGAGACCATCGGCGACGACATCGCCTGGCTGTGGATCGGCAGCGACGGCCGGCTGCGCGCCATCAACCCCGAGGCCGGATTCTTCGGCGTCGCGCCGGGAACCGGCGTGCGCACCAACCCGACCGCCGTCGACGCCCTCTGGGGCAACACGATCTTCACGAACGTCGCCCGCACCGATGATGGCGACGTGTGGTGGGAGGGCCTGAGTGACGACGCTCCGGCGCACCTCACCGACTGGCGCGGCGAGTCGTGGACTCCCGGCAGCGGAACCCCTGCCGCGCACCCGAACGCTCGATTCACCGTGTCAGCCCGTCAGTGCCCGAGCATCGCGGACGACTGGGATGACCCGGCAGGCGTCGTCATCGACGCCATCATCTTCGGCGGCCGCCGAGCCAGCAACGTGCCCTTGGTGGTAGAGGCGCGCGACTGGGATCACGGTGTCTTCATGGGCGCCACGATCGCTTCTGAGCAGACGGCGGCCGCCGAGGGCACTGTGGGCGAACTGCGCCGCGACCCGTTCGCGATGCTGCCGTTCGCCGGGTACAACATGGCCGACTACTTCGGCCACTGGCTCGACTTCGGGCGGCGTCTTCGCCGCTCGGCGCGGGTGCCGCGTGTGTTCCAGGTCAACTGGTTCCGCAAGGGTGCCGACGGCTCGTTCTTGTGGCCTGGGTTCGGCGACAACGCGCGCGTTCTCGAGTGGATGGTCGGGCGCCTCGACGGCACCCGCACGGCAGTCGACTCCCCGATAGGGTCGCTGCCTGCTCAGGGCGCGCTCAACGTCGACGGTCTCGACCTCGACGCCGACGCGCTGACCGAGCTCTTCCGGGTTGACCCCGAGGCGTTCTTGCACGAGGTCGACGACATCGAGTCGTTCTTCGCGACGTTCGGCGACCGCATGCCGAGCGAGCTCAGCCGCCAGCTCGACCTGCTGCGCACGCGCCTGCAGGCCGAGCTGGGCTGAGGTGAGCTGAGCGCTACTTGCGGTTGAGCAGGTAGGCGACGCCCGCGACCGCGAGGGCGAGAGACAGCAGGATCACCAGGATGTTGCCGCCGATCGCGACCCAGCCCAGGGTGACGAAGAGCCAGACCACGGCGAGCACGGCAGGCACGAAGAAGATCCAGCGTGCAATGCCTCGGGCGACGCCCTTCTGGTAGGCCACGATGGCACCGACGATCGCTCCGAGCGCGATCAGCACGATCGCTACCGTCGCGAGAACAGACGGCAGGGTGACGCCCGCGAAGCCCAACAGGGGTGCGAGCGCAAGCAGCAGGAAGCCGACGCCGAAGGCGACGAACCCGAGCTTGCCGAGCACCGAGCCACCGACGACGCCGTTCGAGCCGGTCTGACCGAACGCCAGCATGAAGCCGGCGACTGCCAGGGCGAGGTAGGCGATGATCGTCATCCACGTGCCGAGGGCTCCGCCGACCCCGGCGAGCGCCACGATGAGCCAGAGCACGCCGCCCAGAATGAGGCCTCCTCCGCCGAAGAGTCGCCAGTTTGCAGTGCGTTCGTTCACTCGTCCAGCCATGAGTATCTCCTTTAATGGGGGTGGTGGCGCCGACGTCACTGCCGCGGCGTCCGGCCACAGCGTTGCAGGATTCGGCCGAGAAAGAAACCGCGCCACCCCAACGTTCCGAGAGCGCTCGTCGTCTGAGACAGTGAGAGCAGTGCAGGATTCCGCGCCCCGCGCGGATGACGAGAGAGGATCCACCACGTGGCGCA
This sequence comes from Microcella sp., assembly GCF_019739195.1. Lineage (NCBI taxonomy): Bacteria > Bacillati > Actinomycetota > Actinomycetes > Micrococcales > Microbacteriaceae > Microcella > Microcella sp. The sequence continues at coordinate 536,490 of NZ_JAHHDS010000003.1, forward strand.
GACCGCCGGTGCGGGATGGCAAAACGTGCTCGCGACACTCGTCGCCGAGCGCGGAGACGCCCTCACGCGCTACGCCTACGTGCTGTGCGGAGACCCCGATGATGCTGCCGATCTCGTGCAAGCCGGACTCGTCGCGACATTCGGGCGCCTGCGCAACGGCTTCGCGATCGACCGCGCTGAGGCCTACGTGCGTACGGCGATCGCGAGCGCCTACATCGACCGCGGCCGCCGCGCGTCGCGCTGGCGGGCGACGGCGCACTTGCATGTCGCGAGAGACGCGATCGAGTCGCCCGATGCCAGCGCCGAACGCCGCATCGATCTCAAGAAGCAACTCGCAGGGCTGAGCCCGCGCGAGCGCGCGTGCGTCGTACTGCGGTACTACGGCGATCAGAAGGTCGACGACATCGCGGCCGAACTGGGCATCAGCTCGGGGGCGGTCAAGCGCTATCTGAGCGACGGTCTCTCCAAACTTGCCACGGCTCTCACCGAACCCGGAAGGGAGCACCATGGCCAGCTTCGATGACCTGGGGCAGGCATTGCGCGACGACGCCGCCGCCAACGCACCCCGAGCATCCGCCATCGACGTGGATGCTGTGACGCGCGCCGCCCGCGCCCGACGTCGACCGCGCCAGTGGGCGGTCGGCACGCTCTCGGTCGTCGCCGTGCTGGGCGTCGGCGGCCTCGCGGTCGCCGCCGTGGCCCCGCCGGTGCTCATTGCCGCGAGCGAGTCGGCCGACCTCGAGGCGGGCATGGCCGAGGGCGGAGCGGCCCCTCTCGCCGACGGCGCGGACGAGCGGACGACGGGCCCCGACCTTGCTGACATCGTGGCCTGCGGCGCGGCACCGCTGCCGCTCGAGATCGACGACTCAGCCCTGGCCCTCGAGCTGCGCATCGCCACGACGGTCGCGGCCGATGCCGGGCCGATCGACGCGATCGCCGTGCTGGTGAATCGGGGCGACGACGCGATGACCCTGCTGACGGCCGCGACGGCCGTCGCCGTGCTCACACAGAACGGCGCGGTCGTCGGAGTCGAGCTGCCCCGAGACGGCGCTGCCCTCGAACTCGACCTCGCGCCGGGCGAGTCGTACGAACTGCCGATGGTGATCTCGACGCTCGCCTGCCGAGGCTCCGCGTCTGAGTCGCTTGCCCCGGGCGCCTACGGTGTCGTCGCGGTGCTCGAGATGGTGTCAGGACCGACTGCGCTCGTCGTCGCGGAACCCGTCGAGATCCGGCTCGACTGAGCTCACCGTGCTCACGAGTCGAGAAACAGTCGACCCGCCGCCACTTCTGCTGGCTAGAATCGCGGCACGACGCGCGGCGGAGTGACACTCGGCTCTGCGCGGTCGACCCGATCGACGAAGGGCACCTCGATGGCGGCACGCTGGCACCGTTCGACTTCCACGGCGTCGCGCGTGCAGCGCAGTGGCGCGATCCTCGCCCTCTCGAGCGCCCTGCTACTCGGCGCCGCGACTCCCGCCCTCGCCGCGCCGCCGGTCGATCTGGCGGGCGCCTATGTGGTCGACGAGGCCGGAGTGCTCGGCAGCGATCTCTCGCGCGTCGAATCAGCGATCGATCGGCTCTTTGAGGCCTCGGGAGCGGGCCTGTACATCATCGTCGTCGATCGTTTCGAGGGATCGGCCGACGCGCTCGCCTGGGCAGACGCGTCGGCCGCGATCTCAGGACTCGGAGATCGGGATGCTCTGCTCGCGATTGCCGTCGACGATCGTGAGTACGCCACGAGCGTCGGTGTCACGTTTCCGGCGAGTGACGCACAGCTCGAGACTGCCGAGACGGATGCTCTGATTCCCGAGCTGCGCAACGACAACTGGGCGGCGGGCATCATCGCCTACGCCGACAGCTTGACGGCAGCGACGGGCGATGGCTCCTCCGGCGGCGATGACAGCAGTAGCACCGGCGGCATTCCGATCGTGCCGATCGTGCTGGGCGCGGGCGGCATCGGCGCGGCCTGGTTCTTCATCGCTCGCGCACGGCGCAAGAAGAACCCGGTGACGGCGGCCGTCGACGCGCAGTCGACCGCCGAGCTCGACCAGACAGCGTCGCGCCGACTCGTGCAGGTTGACGACGCGCTCACGACGAGCGAGCAGGAGCTCGGTTTCGCCGAGGCGCAGTTCGGTACTGCGCCGACCGAAGGCTTCCGTTCCGCTCTGACGCAAGCGAAGGCGCTCGTCGCCGATGCCTTCCGCGTGCGCCGCGAACTCGACGATGAGAACCCCGAGACTGACGAGCAGAAGCGCGAAGCGCTGCTGCGCATCGTCGCGGCGTGCGACGAGGCCGACGACCTGATCGAAGCGCAAGAAGACGCCTTCGACGCCCTGCGCGACGTCGAGAAAGACTTGCCGGCGGCGCTGGCCGCAGCGACGAGCGCCCGCGATGCGGCGCCCGCCGCTCTCACCGCGGCCGAAGCAACCGTGCGGCGGCTCACGGCCGAGTACAGCGCCGCCGCGATCGCGAGCGTGGTCGAGACCCCCGCGCAGGCGAAGCGGCTGCTCGAGCTCGCCGACACCGAACTCGCCGAGGCGACGGCGCGGCAGCAGGCGGGCGAGTCGAGCGAGGCAGCGGTCGACGTGCGGTCAGCGCAACTCGCGCTCGCGCAGCTCACGAGCGCCACGGCCGCCGTCGAGCGTCTTGCCGCCGACCTCGGTGAGGCGCGCACCGCGGTGGCCGCGCAGAGCGACGACCTTCGCCAGGGCATCGCCAGCGCTGCCGCCCTGCCCGAGAGCGCGACGCTCGCGGGAGCGGTCGCCGCTGCAGAGTCGGCCTTGTCGAGCATCGACACGGGTGACCCGATCGCTGCCCTCGAACGACTGATCGCCGTCGACCGCGAGCTCGATGCGCAGTTGGCAGGCGCACGCGAAGAGAGTGAGCGGCGGGAGAAGGCTGAGGCGGCGCTCGACCGCACCCTTGCCTCGGCGCGCAGTCGCATTCTCAGCGCCACGGAGTACGTGACCTCGCACCGCGGAGCAGTCGGAGCCGACGCGCGCTCGAGACTCGCCGAAGCCCAGGCGCAAGAGCAGGTGGCCGCGAGCACTCGAGCGAGTGACCCCGTAGGCGCGCTCGCGGCTGCCCAGCGTGCTCTCGACCTTGCGGGTCTCGCCCTGAGCTCTGCCGAGAATGATGTGCGGGGCGCCATGGCCCCGAGCGGTCTCGTCGGCGGCTACGGCGGCGGCGGCCGCGGAGGCGGCGTCAGTGACGCGATCATCGGCGGCCTCATCGGCGGCTTGCTGAGTGGCGGCGGAGGATTCGGCGGCGGATCGAGCCGCCCGCGCTTCGGATCCAGCGGCGGATCGAGCAGCCGTCGCCCCTCCAGCGGCGGCAGCACGCGCCGTTCGTCGTCGTCGCGTTCGTCGGGCCGTCGCGGCGGCGGCGGCCGGTTCTGACCCGCTGCAGAGACCCCCAACGTTCCTCTTCCTGAGTCCACTGAGAGAAAGGCACCACCGATGTCCAAGCAGTCCATCTTCGGCCGCATCGCCCAGCTCGCGAAGGCCAACATCCACGCCCTGCTCGACTCGGCTGAAGACCCCGAGAAGATGCTCGACCAGATGGTGCGCGACTACACCTCGAGCATTCAAGAGGCCGAGGCCGCCATCGCCCAGACCATCGGCAACCTGCGCCTGCTCGAGCAGGACCACGCCGAAGACGTCGCCGCCGCGCAAGACTGGGGCCGCAAGGCTCTCGCCGCGAGCGCCAAGGCCGACGAACTGCGCACGGCCGGCAACACGGCCGACGCCGACAAGTTCGACAACCTCGCCAAGGTGGCCCTCGGCAAGCAGCTGCAGGCCGAGACCGAGGCGAAGACCGTCGAGCCGACGATCATCAACCAAAACGCGATCGTCGACCAGCTCAAGAGCGGCCTCGAGGCCATGAAGGGCAAGCTCGACCAGTTGCGGTCGCAGCGCGACCAGCTGATCGCCCGCGCCAAGATCGCTGATGCGCAGGCTCAGGTCATCGACGCCGTCGGCAGCATCGACATCATGGACCCGACGAGCGAGCTCGGCCGGTTCGAGGAGAAGATCCGGCGCGAAGAAGCCAAAGTCATGGGCCGTCAAGAGCTCGCCGCGTCGACGCTCGACGCGCAGTTCGAGTCGCTCGAGAACGTCGGCGTTGAGATCGAGGTCGAAGCGCGCCTCGCTGCGCTGAAGTCAGGGGCGTCGCAGCAGGCGCTCGGTCAGTAGTCAATGCCCGTGACGAGGTCGGGGCAGGCGCCCACCGGCGCGCTCGCCCCGACCGCGTCGGTGCGCTTCAGCGGCATCGATGCCGCTCGGGGGCTCGCCGTCATCGGCATGATGGCGGCCCACGTCTGGCCGCGTGACGATACCCAGGGTGAGCTTCTGGTCGACGGCCGCCCGTCGATGCTCTTCGCCGTCGTCGCGGGAGTCGCGCTCGGCATCGTGGCCGGCGGTGCCGACTGTGGGGCGGTGCCGCGCACGACGGCTCGGTGGCGCCTGGTCATTCGCGCCGCACTGCTCTTCACGCTGGGGCTGCTGCTCTGGATGCTCCCCAGCGGCATCGCTATCATCCTCGACTACTACGGGCTCATGTTTGCGCTGATGCTCCCCCTGCTCTTCCTGCCTCGACTCGCGCTCATCGGCGTCGGCGCGGCGCTGCTCGTCTCAGCACCGTTGCTGCGCGATGCCGTCATTGCCGACGGAGCGGCTCTCGACGAGCCCTGGGCGACCGCAAGCGAGTACCTGTTGACGGGGTACTACCCGGTGCTGCTCTGGTTGCCGCTACTCATCACAGGTCTGCTGTGCGCGCGGTCAGACCTCGCGGCAACGCGCACGCGGCTGCTGATGCTCACGCTCGGCGCACTGGCGAGCGTCGCGGGCTATGGAGCAGCCCTGGTGCTTCCCGAGGTGAGCGCCGAGGCCCACAGTTCTACGGTCGCCGAGCTGCTCGGCTCAGGCGGTCTCGCGGTCGCGGTCATCGCCCTCTCGCTTGTGCTGCTCGATCGACCGGGCACCTCACGGGCCCTCTCGATCGCCGCGCTCCCCCTCGTCAGCATCGGGCGCATGCCGCTCACGATCTACACCGGGCACGTGCTCGTGATCGCGGGCTTCGCCTCGCTGGGGCCCGCGGGTCTCTTCGAGCCCGAGGTGGGCATTCCGCTGTTCATGGGCTTGACCATTGCTGCTGTGCTCATTGCCGGGGCGTTCCAAGCGCTGCGCTTGCGAGGCCCCCTTGAGGCGGCGGTCTCCGGGCTTGCAGGGCTGGCCGGTCGTCGCGGTGCCACAATGGGCGCATGACCAGCAGCTTCGTCGTCGTTCCGCAGTGGCAGGGCTCGGGGTCGTCGCGCGCGATGCGTCTCGTCGACGGCGCGGAGAGCATCCGTCGGCAGCTTCCGAAGGCGGCGACGCACCTCGTCGATGCGCCTCTCGAAGCGGGCGATGCGGAGGGCACCGGCATTCTGCGGTACAGCTCGATCAGACTCGTGCGCGAGCGCCTGCAGCGCCAGCTGTCAGAGCTCGACGGCACCCCCATCGTCGTCGGCGGCGACTGCGGGGTCGAATACGGTGCGATCGAGCACGCTGCCAGGTCGGGGCGCGTCGTGCTGCTCTGGGCTGATGCGCATGCCGACCTGAACACGCCCGAGTCGTCGCCGAGCGGGGCTTTTCACGGCATGGTGCTGCGCGCTCTCATCGACGAGGGCATCGTCGATGCCGCCGACGTGCTGCTGCTGGGCGTGCGCGACCTCGACGATGCCGAGGCCGAGTTCATCGACTCTCGTGCGATGCGGCGCGTGAAGGCACAGGAGGTCGGCGCTGCTGTCGCTGACCGCGCCGCCGCCGCTCGAGAAAGCGGCCACGAACCGGTGCTCTACGTGCATGTCGACCTCGACGTGCTCGACCCCGCCGTCTTTGCGGGCGTGGGCTTTCCGGCGCCGTTCGGCATTGACCTCGCCTCGCTGACCCAGGCCGTCACCGATGCCCGTGCTGCTCTCGCGCTCGCGGGCGCTGGTCTCACCGAATATGCGCCGGCCCTCGTCGACGACGGCGACAGCGACATCGACGACGATGACGACGGGGAGTTCGCCTCTAGCGACGACCTCTCAGCGATTCTGCGCATCGTCGCCGCGCTCAGTCGCTGAGTCACAAACCCGCCGCATGGCCCATGGTCGCGTCGCTACGCTGTCGGGCATGACCGACACCGAGACACCTGCTCGCATCTCCGTCGAGCGCGACGGGCACGTGCTGCTCATCGGCCTCGACCGTGCCGACAAGCGCAACGCCGCCGACGTCGCCATGCTCGAGCAGCTGGCCCTGGCCTATGGCGAGCTCGACCGCGACCCCGACCTGCGCGTCGGCGTGGTCTTCGCGCACGGCGATCACTTCACGGGCGGGCTCGACCTCGCCGACGTTGTTCCGCGCATCGGCCCGAAGGGCCTCGCCATGGTGCCCGATGGCGGCATTCACCCCTGGGGCATGGACGGCACGCGCGTGCGCAAGCCCGTCGTGCTCGCGGTGCAGGGCACGTGCCTGACGCTCGGCGTCGAACTGGCTCTCGCGAGCGACATCGTCGTCGCCGCGAGCGACACCGTGTTCGCGCAGCTCGAAGTAGCGCGTGCGATTCTTCCGTTCGGCGGGGCGACGACGCGCTTCGCCGCTGCGGCTGGGTGGGGCAACGCCATGAAGTGGATGCTCACGGGCGACAGGTTCGACGCCGTTGAGGCGCACCGCATGGGCCTCGTGCAGGAGGTCGTGGCGCCGGGAGAGCAGCTCTCGCGCGCTCGCGAGCTGGCCGGTCGGATCGCGGCGCAGGCTCCCCTGGCCGTGCAGGCGACGCTCGCGAACGCGCGACTCGCGGTGCGAGACGGCGAGGCGGCCGCCGAGGCTCAGCTGCCGGGCGAGCTCGTGCGCCTCATGCAGACTGAGGATGCGCGCATCGGCATGCAGGCTTTTCTCACTCGCACCGACCCGGAGTTCGTGGGACGGTAGGCGCATGCGCCCGCTTACGACCACCGCCCACACCGAACACGCGCCGCGAGATGAGTACGACCTCGTCGTGATCGGGGCCGGGGCGGTCGGCGAGAACGTCGCCGACCGTGCGGTGCAGGGCGGGCTGAGTGTGCTCATCGTCGAGAGCGAGCTCGTCGGCGGCGAGTGCTCGTACTGGGCCTGCATGCCGTCGAAGGCGCTGCTGCGTGCCGGCAGCGTGCTGCGCGCCGCTCACGCGGTGCCGGGCGTGCGCGCCGCGATCACAGGCGGCATCGACGCCGAGGCTGTGCTCGCGAGCCGGGACGACGTCGCGAGCCACTGGAACGACGCCGGCCAGGTGCGCTGGCTGCAGAAGGCGGGCATCGCGCTGGCCCGCGGCCATGCGCGGCTCGACCGCGAGCGCCGCGTCATCATCACCGCTTCCGACGGTGCCACTCGTACGGTGACGGCGACCCACGCCGTCGCGATCTGCACCGGCAGCACGGCGGCCATGCCGCCCATCGACGGGCTCGAGGCCGCTCGCCCGTGGACCTCGCGCGAGATCACGAGCACCGAGGCAATTCCCGCGCGCCTCGCCATCATCGGTGGCGGCGTCGTCGGGTGCGAGATGGCGACCGCCTTCACGAGTCTCGGCAGCGCCGTCACCCTGCTGGCCCGCAGCGGGCTGCTGGCGGGCGTGGAGGAGTTCGCGGGCGAGGCCGTCGCCGAGCGGCTGCGCGCCGACGGAGCCGAGGTGCTGCTCAGCACGAGCCCCGAGCACGTCGAGCGCAGGGCCGACGGCACCGTCGCCCTGACTCTGCCGGGCGGCCGCGCGCTCGAGGTCGACGAGGTCGTCGTCGCGACGGGTCGCGCGCCCGTGACGGGTGACCTCGGGCTCGAGACCATCGGGCTCGAGCCCGGCACGTGGCTCGACGTCGATGACACCCTGCAGGTGCGTGGCTACGACTGGCTCTATGCCGTCGGCGACGTCAACCACCGGGCACTGCTCACCCACCAGGGCAAGTACCAGGCCCGAGCGGCGGGAGACGTGATCGCGGCGCGCGCGAGCGGAGCATCCGTCGACGACGCACCGTGGGGTGCGCACGTGGCAACGGCGGACCACGACGCGGTGCCGCAAGTGACCTTCACGAGCCCCGAGGTGGCGAGCGTCGGGCTCACGGCGCAGCAGGCCGAGGCGAAGGGCGTGCGCACGCGAGTGGTCGACTACGAGCTCGGCTGGCTCGCCGGGGCGACCGTGCACGGCGACGACTACCGCGGCACGGCCCGCATGGTGGTCGACGAAGACCGCGGCGTCATCGTCGGGTTCACCCTCGTCGGCGACGACGTCGGCGAGCTGCTGCACGCCGCCACGATCGCCATCGTCGGCGAGGTTCCGATCTCGCGACTGTGGCACGCCGTGCCCTCGTACCCGACGCTCAGCGAGATCTGGTTGCGGCTGCTCGAGGGCTACGGGCGGCCGTGACCGCTGCCTCTGCGCCGCGGAAGAGTAGGGCGGCACGTGCTGTCGACCGCCTGGCGCGCAACCGCGTCGTGCGTGCCGTCGGCCTGCACCCGGTGGTCGCGCGCCCCGGCTATTGGTTCGCGACCGCGGCGGGCGTCTCGTGGGGGGCCCTGCTCGGCGGTTTCAGGGTGTCGAAGCGCGGTGGAGTGATCGTCTGCGCAGGTCTGCCGCGCTGGGCCTTCGGGCGAGGAGGCACCACCATCGGCGCGGCCTACCTGACGCGCGACAACACCGCCGACACCGTGCTCGAGCACGAGGCCGTGCATCGTGCGCAGTGGAAGAGATACGGCCTCGCCTTCATTCCGCTCTACCTCGCCGCCGGGCGCGACGCGAAACGCAACCGCTTCGAAGTGGAGGCCGGACTCGACAAGGGCGGCTATCGCTAGTGCGCAAAGCCCTCGCGAAGCGCTACCCTGCGGGCATGCGCCGATGGATGCTCGTACCTGCCGTGGTCATACTTCTCGCGCTCTCCGGGTGCGCGCCCGAGACCGAGCCCGACGCGGAGCCCAGTGCGGAACCAAGTGCGATCGAACCCTCCGCGTCGAGCGAGCCCGCCCCCGAGCCCATCGTGCTGCCTGGCTGCGATGACATCTACTCGCCTGCCCTGGTAGCAGCACTTGAGGGTGAAGGCCGCACCTCGGAAGGCGACGTGAGCACACCGGGAGGCGGCGGGTGGGGAACCTTTGACGTCGGCATTGAGACGATCCTCGCCGCGATCGACGCTCGCGTGAGTTGCACCTGGATTCTCCCCGCCAGCGAGAGCGGCTCGACGACGTCGATTGCCGTGCTCGACGGTGTCTCACGCACCGCTCTCATCGCGGCCCTCGCGGGCGCCGGATTCACGGCGTCGACCACTCCCAGCGGCGATCTCTACACGCTCGCGGTCGAAGAAGAGTTCATCACTTACACCGAGGCTCACCTACTCACCTCAGACCTGTGGTTCGGAAGCGCCTATAGCTTCGGTGACGCCACGGTGCTGACCCTCGACGCAGCAGCCGAGCTGCTGCCGTAACGACTCACCACTGAGGCGGATGGATGCGCGCCGTTTCCCGCGACCGCTCCCACTGAGCGCCGAGCGCCAGCAGCGTGGCTTCGCCGCCGGGCCGGCCGATGAGCTGCACGCCCATGGGCAGCCCCGGCTGCTTTGATCCTTCGGGCGTGAGCCCGACCGGCAGAGTGAGAGCGGGCAGCCCTGCCACGTTCACGAAGCTCGTGAAGGGGGTGTACTGCACCTGCTGCGTGAAGTTGCGTTCAGCATCCGTGGCGTCGTACCAGCCGACGGGCCGAGGTGTCATGGCGACCGCGGGTGTCAGCACGGCGTCGAACCGCGAGAGTTGCGCGATGATGCGGCGCTCGAAGCCCGCGAGCCAGACGAGCGCCTCGGCGAGCGTCTCGGCCGACAGTGCGCGGCCCTGGCCGACGAGCCAGGCGGTGAGCGGTTCGAGCAGGGCGAGCTCGTCAGGGGTGCGGGCAGGAATGCGGGATGCTCCCGCCATCCACACCGCCCTGAAGTGCTGCGCGTAGTCGGGTTCGGGGTCGAGCACCACGGGCTCAAGGCCGTGCCCGAGGGCACCGAACCCCGCGACCGCTTCGTCGAGCGCCCACTGAGCTTCGGGGTCGAGCGCGAGGTCGACCGAGGCTTCCCAGGGCGAGCTCGTGGTGACGCCGAGCTGAAAACGACCCTCACCGCGCACCGCTGCGCCGAGCAGCGGCCCGCTGTGCGGGTGCGGCGCACCCGAGGCCACGGGAGGGTCGATCGGCGCACGCGTGGCGAATGGCCAGGTCACCGCCGTCGTCAGCGCGTCGAGCATGAGGGCGGCGTCGGCGACTGTGCGAGCGAGGGGTCCGGCGACGACGAGGCCCGCGAGATGCTCAAGCCCGCTGCCCGCCGGCACACGACCGCGCGAGGGCTTGAGCCCGACGAGCCCGCATGCCGCGGCGGGAATACGAATGCTGCCGCCGCCATCGCTGCCGGGCGCGACTGCCAGAAGGCCCGCCGCGACGGCCGCGGCTGCTCCCCCGCTCGAGCCTCCCGCGCCGCGCGTCAGGTCGTAGGGGGTTCGCGCGGCCGGTGCCACGAGGCTCTCGGTATACGAGGGCAGGCCGAACTCGGGCGCCGCGGTGGCGCCGAGGCTGATGGCGCCCGCGCTATCGAGGTGGCGCACGAGATCGTCGTCGTCGGTCGGCACGTGGTCGGCGAAGAGGCGCGAGCCGAAGGTCGTGCGCTGCCCTGCGCGACGCACGAGCTCTTTATCGGCGATCGGGATGCCCCACAGGGGAGCCGTCATCGCCGCGAGTCTCGGCAGCGCGTCGGCCCGGTCGAGCGCGCGATCACCGTCGACGACGGTCAGGGCCCCGATGCTCGGGTTGAGGCGCTCGATGCGCCGCAGATAGTGCTCGACGAGTTCTCGAGGTGTGATGCGGCCGCTGTGCAGCCACTCCCCTTGCTCGAGGGCGGTGAGGTGGTGCAATTCGAACACCTTTCGAGCCTAGGCGCACCTCGATGCCGGGGCCGCTGCCGAGTCGCGCACGGCACCCGCGTATCGATTGCACAACGAACGCCCCCGTGCCCGCCTGCGGGGCCCAAAACACGACGATTCCGTGACCTTCGACTGCTAGATTCGCGGCATTCACCACCAGAGGAGCACCATGTTCGCGCACCGCCTGCTCACCGGCTCTGCCGTCGTCGCGCTCGTCATCGCGCTGTCAGCCTGCGCAGCCGAAGAAGAGCCCATGGCCGAGCCCGAGACGCCTGAGCCGGTGCCCACCGTCGTCGAGTCAGAAACCCCCGAGCCGACCCCGCTCGCGTTCGTCATGCCCTCCGACTGCACGACGATCCTGCCGCAAGAGCGACTCGACTCGTTCGCCGAGCAGAACCTCGAGCTGCTGGGAGGCCCGGGCAGCCTCTACGGCGACGACTACTTCTTCGACCCGACGCCCGAGCAATTCGTCGGCGGCATCAGCTGCGTCTATGCCGAAGACGGCACCGATCTCTCGAGCCTGCTCGTGAGTGTCGCGCCGATCACTGCCGCCACGCGCGCCGGCGTCGTCAACGACCTGGCCAACCAGGGTCTCAACGAAAACACGACCGACGAGGGCGCCGTCACCTACAGCCAGTTCGGCGACGAGGCTGCGGCGCCGGCGATCTACAACATCATCCGCGACGACAGCTGGATCTCGGTGATCAGCGCCTTCGGCGGCCAGGTGTTCTACGACGAGGCTGTCATGATCGCCGACGAGGTCGCCGGCGAGGTCTACCAGTAGCAGTAGCGCGGCTCAGCGCTGTTTCTTGAGTGACTTCTGCATCATCACGACGCCGAGCCAGCGACCGAACTTGAAGCCGACGCGGCCCATCGTGCCGGTCTGTCGAAAGCCGAAGCGCTCGTGCAGCGCGATCGAGGCCTCGGCGCCCCTGTCGGCGATGACCGCGATCACCTCTTTGACCCCCGCATCGCGCGATCGATCGAGCAGCTCGCGCATGAGCTCACGCCCGATGCCCTTGCCCGTCGAGGCCGGACCGAGGTAGATCGAGTTCTCGACCGTGAACCGGTACGCCGCCTTCTCCTTCCACGGATACACGTAGGCGAACCCCAGAATGACGTCGTTGGGCGAGACGGCGACCAGAAACGGATACCCGAGCTCGCGCACTTTCGCGTACTTCGCGCGCAGCCCGCGAAGACTCCAGGGCGACTCGTCGAAGGTGACGGTCGAGTTCGCCACATAGTGGTTGTAGATCTCGCGAATGTGGGGAAGATCGCGGGCTTCGGCTTCACGCACGCGGAAGGCGAAGGGGGTCTCGGGCTCAGGCCTGCGCTGCAGGTGGCGGGGCGGGCGGCGCCGCTCGAGGTACTCGTCTTCGAGCATCCCGCCTCCTTCTGCGCCTCGCGATCGACCGCCAGTCTATGTCGGCAAGCTCCAGTCGATCGGGGGCGCACCTTGTTCGACGAGCAGGGAGTTGGCGCGGCTGAAAGGGCGCGAGCCGAAGAACCCGGTGCGGGCCGACAGCGGGCTCGGATGCGCACTCGCAATGACCGGAACACCCTGCAGCAGCGGGGCCGCCGACTGCGCGTCTCGGCCCCAGAGCAGCGCCACGAGCGGCCCGCCGCGCGCGGCCAGCGCCTCGACCGCGCGCGTCGTCACCTCTTCCCACCCCCGGCCGCGATGCGAGCCGGCGACGCCGGCCTGCACGGTCAGCACGCGGTTGAGCAGCAGCACCCCTTGAGCGGTCCACGCGCTGAGGTCGCCGTGAGCGGGAGTCTCGATGGCGAGATCATCGCGAAGCTCGCGGTAGATGTTCGCGAGACTGCGCGGAATCGGACGCACCGTGCGCTCGACGGCGAAACTCAGGCCGATCGCGTGCCCGGGAGTCGGGTAGGGGTCTTGCCCGAGCACGAGCACGCGCACGTCGGCGAGCGGAGTGGTGAACGCTCGCAGCACGTTCGGGCCCGACGGCAGATAAGGACGCCCTGCGGCGACCTCGGCACGTAGCCAGTCGCCGAGCTGCTCGATGCGCGGCTGCACGGGCGCGAGGGCCTCGGCCCAGTCGGGCGCGACGAGGTCGGCGAGCGGACGACGGGCGGTCATGCCAGCACGCTACCGGCCACCGACAGGCCCCCGGCGCGCTAGCATCGCGGAATGACTGAGCCCACGGCGGCCTCTCGGCTGCGCGGCGCCTCCGGCGCCATCACCGTCTCACTGGTCGGCTACCTGTTCTTCGTCGAGTTCGTCAGCGGTGTGCTGCAGGGCTACTACGTGCCGCTCATCAGCGACCTCGTCGAGTACCTCGGCATTCGCGACGCCGACTTCAACTGGTTCGAGGCAGCGCAGCTGCTGCTGAGCGCGCTCGTCGTGCCCGTGCTGGCCAAGCTCGGCGACATGGTCGGCCACAAGAAGATTCTGCTGATCTCGACCGTGCTCACCGCGGGCGCCAGTTGGTGGCTCGTCTTCGCCGACTCGTTCTGGGTCTTCTTGGCGGCGTGGGCGCTGCAGGGCTTCTACGTGGTGTGGCTGCCGCTCGAAGTCGCGCTCATCTTCGATCGCGGCCGCCACACCGGCGTCGGCGCCTCGCAGACGCGCAAAGCCGCCGGCCTGCTCGTCGTCGGGCTCGAAGCGGGGGCCATCGCCGGCGCCCTCGGCGGCGCGCGCATCTTCTCGGCGTTCAACGGCGACATCGCGCTCACCCTGACGATTCCGGCCATCGCCGTGACCGTCGCGTTCTTCGTGATTCTCTTCGGCGTGCCCGAGTCGCAGCCCGTCACCGGCCGACGGCTCGACACGATCGGCTTCGTGTTGTTGACGCTCGCCCTGCTGACGATCACGTCGGGGCTCACCTTCTTGCGCATCAACGGGCCCGAGACGTGGTGGGTGTACGCGCTCATGCTGCTCGGCATCGCGCTGCTCTACCCCTTCGGAAAATGGGTGCTCAAGCATCCCGACCCCGCGATCGACCTGCGCGTGCTGCGGCAGCCGAACATGTGGCCGGTGCAGTTGACGGCGGGGCTCGTCGGCATCAGCATCCTGGGCGCTCAGGCACCCTTGAGCACGTTCGCCGGAACCGACCCCGTCAACGGCTTCGGGCTCGGCCTCGACGCAGCGGAGCGCTCGTACATTATCGGCGCCTACCTCGTGGCGATGATCATCGGGGCGCTGCTGTTCCCGCTCATCTCGCGCAAGACCACCCCACGCCTCACCCTCATCGGGGCGACGCTCATCGTGGCCGTCGGCTATCTCGCTTTCCTCGTCAACAACACGACGGCCGTCGGCGTCACGCTCAATATGGTCGTCGCCGGCATCGGCTCGGGCGCACTCGTCGCGGCGCTACCGGCAGCAGCCGCCGCAGCCGCTCCCCTCGGACAGACGGGAATCGCCACCGGGCTCACGAACACCACCAAGACCATCGGCGGCGCCTTCGCGAGCGCGATCTTCGCCGTGGTGCTCGTGCTCGCCGCTGGGCAGGCGGTGACCGAGACGGCCTCGAGCCTGCTCGGTTACCTCGTCGTGTTCGCGATCTGCGGCGGTGCGGCGCTCGTCGCCGCGGTCGCGCTCGTGTTTGTGCCGAAGCTCGCCTTCAGCGACGCCCCGGCCGAGGAGGGCCTGCAGTCGAGCCCGACGCTGCTCTAGTCGCGCAGCTCGAGCGGGCCGCGCACGATTTTGTGCTGCGCGGCCTGCGCGACCGGGCGCACGGTGATCTCGTCGAGGTTCACGTGGCCGGGCGCCTCGAGGGCGTGCACGATGAGCGCAGCCATGTCGTCGGCCGTCAGCGGGTGCTCGACCCCCGCGTAGAGCGCGTCGACCTTCTCGCGGTCGCCGCCGAAGCGGTTGAGCGCGAATTCGTCGGTCTTGACCATGCCCGGCGCGAGCTGCATGACACGAAGCGGTTCGCCCGCGAGCTCGAGGCGCAAGGCGCCCATCATGCCGCGCAAGGCGAACTTGGCGGCGTTGTAGCCTCCCCCGCTCTCGTATGCCACCTGACCGGCAGTCGACGTCACGGCGAGAATGTCGCCGACGCCGCGCTCTCGGGCACCGTCGCGCAGAGCGGGCAGCAGCGCGCCGATGACCCGCTGCGCGCTCAGCACGTTGATGTCGAACATGCGCATCCAGTCGCGGGCGTCGGCGGTCTCGACTGAGTCGGTGCCGATCGCTCCGCCGGCGACGGTCACGATGGCGTGAATCGGGCCGGTCGCGGCGATGCGGTCGCGCAGGGCATCCACCGCCGACTGGTCGGTGAGATCGGCGACGACGGTCTCGCACCCACACTCCGCGGCGAGCGCCGCCAGCCGATCGGCGCGGCGGGCGACGGCGACAATCTGCCATCCGCGCGCGCAGAGGAGACGCACGGTGGCGGCGCCGATGCCTGAACTGGCCCCGGTCACGACCGCGCGCAGGGTGAGAGAAGGAGCAGAAGAGATCATGCCTTCACGGTACTCGCCCGATCGAATCCGCTAACCTCTCTGCTCATGGACGCACCGGGGGGAGCGACCGCGCCGTCGCGCGCGCGGGTACCTTTCTGGGATACCGCACGATTCGTGGCCATCTCGCTCGTGGTGATCGGGCACGCGATCCAGCGGCTGACCGCCGACAGCGATGCCGCTCTCGTGGCCTACCTCTTCATCTACGCGTTCCACATGCCGCTGTTCGCGCTCATCAGCGGCTACTTCTCGCGCTCGGCACCACCGAATGAGCGACGGATGCGGCGCGTGATCACCGACATCGTGCTGCCCTACATCGTCTTCGAGTCAATCTGGAGTGCGGTGCAGTTTCTTGTCGAGGGGCGCACGTCGATCAACCCCACGACGCCCTCATGGACGCTGTGGTTCTTGCTCGCTCTCGCCATCTTCCGCGTGCTGCTGCCGTACCTCGCCCTCGTGCGCTGGCCGCTGCTGTGGTCAATCGTCGCCTCGGTCTCGGTCGGCTACTTCACGAACGTCGACTCGACGTTCTCGCTCTCGCGAGCGATCGGTATCTTGCCTTTCTTCGTGCTCGGCTGGAAGCTTCACGAGTGGGGTGTGCTCGATCGGTGGAGCGGCTTTGCGCGGCCGGGAGCACTCCTCCGAACAGGTGCCGCCACGGTACTGCTCGGCTGGCTCGCTCTCATCGTGGTGAACATCGACTCGTGGCGGGCGGCCGATCTACGGTTCTGGTTCTTCTACGACGACGCGTATGGCCGACTGGGAGCCGACGAATGGTGGGCCGGCGGAGTGCGACTCGCTCTCATCGCCCTCGCCGTGTTGCTGAGCTTCTGCGTGCTCGTGCTGGTTCCGCGCCGCGACACTCCCGTCACGGCGCTCGGTCAGGGCACGATGTACGTCTATCTGCTGCACTCGTTCGTGCTGTACCCCCTGCGCGAGTCGGGCGTGCTGGAGCCCACTCCGAGAACCGAGTGGGTGTGGCTGCTCGGGCTCGTTGTCATCTCGATCTGCATCGCCGCCTTCCTCGCGAGCGCGCCCGTGCGCCGTGCCTTCCGCCCGCTCGTCGAGCCTCGGCCGCGCTGGCTCTTCCGTGCCGACGTGGATGCCCGCACCGGGCCGCTCGACCTGCGACCGTCACGCACCGACCCGACGGGGTCGCGCCGCTCGGGCCGTTGAGCGGGCATCCTCTATCGACGATCTGTCCGCGTTACGGCGCGTGACGCACGGCGTTGACCCGCCGACGGGGGCGACGTACCGTCGAGGCGACCCACCCGCGACGCAAGGAGCCCTCATGGCCGACCCCTACAAGTTCGAGACGCTGCAGATTCACGCCGGAGCGCAGCCCGACCCGGTGACCAACGCGCGGGCGACGCCGATCTACCGCACGACCGCCTACGTCTTCAACGATGCCGAGCACGCCAAGAACCTGTTCGCGCTTGCTGAGTTCGGCAACATCTACACCCGTATTCAGAACCCGACGCAAGACGTCGCCGAGCAGCGCATCGCTGCGCTCGAGGGCGGCACGGCGGCGCTGCTGCTCGCCTCGGGCCAGTCGGCGACGACCTACGCGGTGCTCAACATCGCTCAGGCGGGTGACCACATCGTCTCGTCGTCGTCTATCTACGGCGGCACCTACAACCTCTTCACCTACACGCTCGCGAAGCTCGGCATCGAGGTCACGTTCGTCGAAGACCAAGACAATGCCGACGAGTGGAAGGCTGCGATCCGCCCGAACACGAAGTTGCTGTTCGCCGAGACTGTGGGCAACCCCAAGATCAACATTCTCGACATCGAGAAGGTCGCCGGGGTCGCGCACGGCGCCGGCCTGCCGCTCATCGTCGACAACACGATCGCCACGCCGTACCTCATCCGCCCGCTCGAGCACGGCGCCGACATCGTCGTGCACTCGGCCACCAAGTTTCTCGGCGGTCACGGCACGGTCATGGGCGGCTTCATCGTCGATGGCGGAAAGTTCGAGTGGTCGAAGAACGTCGAGAAGTTCCCCGGCCTCACCGAACCCGACCCCTCGTACCACGGGGCGAGCTACACGGGCGTGCTCGGCGACGGCATCGCCTACATCATCAAGGCGCGTGTGCAGCTGCTGCGCGACATCGGCGCGGCGGTCTCGCCCGACAATGCGTGGCAGCTCATTCAGGGCATCGAGACTCTGAGCCTGCGCATCGAGCGCCACGTGCAGAACGCGCAGACGGTCGCGCAGTGGCTCGAGGCGCACCCCGACGTCGCCTCGGTCAGCTACAGCGGCCTTCCGTCGAGCCCGTGGCACGCACACGCGCAGAAGTACGCGCCGCGCGGCGTCGGTGCGGTTCTGTCGTTCGAGCTCAAGGGCGGCGTCGACGCCGGTCGCACGCTCGTCGACTCCGTGAAGCTGTTCAGCCACGTCGCCAACATCGGCGATGTGCGCAGCCTCATCATCCACCCCGCCTCGACGACGCACTCGCAACTCACTCCTGAGCAGCAGCTCACCACGGGCGTCACCCCGGGCCTCGTGCGCCTCTCGGTCGGGCTCGAGAACGTCGACGACATCATCGCCGACCTCGAGACCGGCTTCGCGGCAGCGCGGGCCGTCACGGCGGCGAACGCCGCCTAGCCCTGCAAGACCCCGCCGCGCGACCGAGCGCTCGGCGGTTCCACCCCATTCACCACAGCACGCGCGACCCCCGTCGTCACACGGCGGGGGTCGCGCGCATCCTGCGACAGAATGGCCTGAGCATGGACTGGCAGACGAGCGAAGACACGGTGCCCTCGGCCTTCATCACCGAGGCGAATCGGCGTGCCCTGCTGGGCACTCCGCCCACGAGCGGCGCCTGGCGCGAGGGCGACCCTTCCGGCGACCGCCGTTTCCAGGCCGTGGGGTCGCTCACGCTCGAATCGGGCCAGTCGTTGCCGCACGCACGACTCGCGTACGAGACCTGGGGCGAGCTCAACGAGCAACGCGACAACGCCGTGCTCATCATGCACGCGCTCACCGGCGACAGCCACGTCGTCGGCCGCCCCGGCGTCGGCCACGCGACCGCAGGCTGGTGGGGCGGCATCGTCGGCCCCGGGCTCGCCGTCGACACCGACCGCTGGTTCGTTATCGCGCCCAACATGCTCGGCGGGTGTCAGGGCTCCACTGGGCCCTCTTCGGTGTCGCCCGACGGCGCCGAGTGGGGCTCGCGCTTTCCGTACCTCACCATCCGCGACCAGGTCGCGGCCCAGGTTGTGCTCGCCGACGCGCTCGGCATCGAGCGATTCGCGGCCGTCATCGGCGGATCGATGGGCGGCATGCACGCGCTCGAGTGGGCGGTCGAGCATCCCGACCGCGTCGAACGCCTTGCCGTGCTCGCCGCCCCCGCCGTCTCGAGTGCCGACCAGATCGCCCTCAACTCGGTGCAGATTGAGGCGATCCGCATGGATCCTCTGTTTCGCGACGGCGACTACTACGACGAGCCCGAGGGCCCGTTCCGCGGGCTCGCGCTCGCGCGGCGCATGGCACTGCTCAACTACCGCTCGCCGAGCGAGCTCAACGAGCGCTTCGAGCGTTCGTGGCAGGGCATTCTCGACCCGCTCGGTCACGGCGGCCGCTTCGCGGTCGAAAGCTACCTCGATTTCCATGGCAACAAGTTCACCCGCCGCTTCGACGCGGGCAGCTACATCACGCTCGTCGAGGCCATGAACTCGCATGATGTGGCGCGCGGGCGCGGTTCACTCGCCGACGCGCTCGGCCGGGTGACCGCCCGCAGCCTTGTGCTCGGCATCGACAGCGACCGGCTGTTCCCGCTCGAACAGCAGCAGGTGATCGCCGCCCACCTGCCGCACTCGGTGCACGGCGACGAGGCGATCGTCATCTCGTCGCCGTTCGGTCACGACGCCTTCCTCATCGAAGACGACCTCGTCGGACCTCCCCTGGCCCGGCTGCTCGCGAGCTGAGCGAGCACGACGATGCGCCGGCCGATCGCGATCGTCACCGCAGTGGCGCTCGTGATGGCGGCGCTGAGCGGATGCTCTCCGCTCGTCGAGCCCGAACCAGCCCCCGTGGTCATCGACGCCCCGAGCTCGCTCGACGAGGTGTCGGCGACCGCCGAGGTCTACCGCACCCGCAGTGATCCGGCCCGCGGAGGCTTGCAGCTGAGCGTGAGCAACACCGGGACGACGCCGCTGACAGTGCTGCACGCCGTACTCGACTCCCCCGCTCTCGCCGAGGCGATCGAGCGCGATCGCACCACCGTGATTCCCCCCGGCGCGACCCGCGACCTGGCTCTGCTGCTGCCGCCTCCGCGGTGCGACGGCGGGCCGACGCTGCCCGAGGCGGTGCTCACCGTGGCCCTCGCGTCGGGTGCGACCGCCGAACTGCGGCTGCCGACCACCGACCGCATCGGGCAGTGGGTCGACTGGCACGAGCGTGCGTGCTTCGCCGAGGCGGCGGCCGCGCAGGTCGACCTTGAAGTGCGTCGCGCGCCAGCGCTCGATGACCCAGCGGCCGGAACGATCGGTGCTGAACTCGTCGCGACAGCGCGAGTGAGCGGCGTGCGACTCGTCGCGATCGCCGACACCGTGCTCTTCGGGTTGCGCACCGGGCCGACCGACTCAGGCCGCGTGTCGACGCTCGCTCTCGATCGGGTGTTGACTGCCGCCGAGACGATGACCGTGCCGATCTGGCTGGCCGCGGCTCGGTGCGACCCGCACGCGGTCGCTGAAGACAAGCAGGGCACGCTCTTCACCGTGCACCTCGACCTCGACGGCGAGACCGGAACGACGACCGTCATCGCCGCAGACGAGACGCGCGCTGCCCTCTACGACGCGATTGCCGAGACGTGCGGCTTCTGAGGCTCTCGAGCCCGAAGGTGCCACACTGGTCACCATGAGGCGCGGGGGCGGCACACGGCGATCGGCGTCGTCGTGATGATCGAGAAAGAGCGCCAACGCCTGCTGCGTTCGGCTGCCCGCGCCTTGGGGTTGAGCGGCGTGATCCTCTCAGCGGTCTGCCTGGCTCTTCCTGGCGTCGTCGATCCCGACATCCTTCCCTCCGTGCTCATCGTGCTCGCGGGGCAGGCCGGGGCTCTCGTGATGGTCGGGCGCAACGGGCACGTGGGGTGGATCGTGCTCACCATTGTGCTCGGTTGCGGGGCTCTCGCCCTGGCGCAGCTACCGTGGGGACAGTCGGGCTCGATCGCCCTGCCGACCGCTCTCTCGCCACTCGGGGTCGCCGGACTCGGTGCCCTCGGCATGGTGCTCAGCGATACGACGCCGCGCTGGCTGATCTGGGCGGGCGGGGCGCTCGGCAGCAGCCTGCTCATCGCAGCGGCGGGCCCCACCCGCGGCCTCATCTCTACCCCCGCGGTCGCCACTCTGGCGGGGTGGGTCATCACCCTCATTATCGGTCTCTGGGTGACCGTCGGCGTGCAGCGAGCGCTGCAGCGCATCGAGAGCATCGGGCGCGCGCATCACCTCGAGCGACAGGCGAGCGAGACCGAGGCGCAGCGCCGACAAGGAGCCCGCTTGCTGCACGACACCGTGCTCGCGACGCTGACGCTGCTGGCCCACTCGGGCGTGGGAGTCTCAGAGCCCGCGCTGCGCGAGCAGGCCGCTGAAGACTCGCGACTGCTGCGCCAACTGCGACTCGGCTCGACCCCCATGCCCCAGTTCTCGGGCACTTACAGCCTCGAGCCGGTTGGCGAGACGGCGCTGGGCACGACCCTCGAGTCGGTCAAGCAGCGTTTCTTGCGCATGGGACTCTCGGTGCGCTGGCACGGCAGCGGTCAGGTGCTGCTGCCGAGCGACGTGCTCGACGCCTTTCTGCTCGCCCTCGCCGAGTGCCTTGAGAACGTGCGGCGCCACGCCGGGGTCGCCGAGGCCGACGTCACGATCACGCAGACCGACGATCGCCTCCGCGCTGTCGTGACCGATGCCGGTGTCGGCTTCGACCCCGACACGGTCAGCGCCGAGAGACTGGGCTTCACCGAGTCGGTCGTCGCACGCCTGCGCGATGTCGGCGGCGATGCCCGCGTCTTCTCGGTGCCGGGCTCGGGCACCACCGTGTTTCTCGAGGTACCGCGATGACGAGCAGGTATACCCCACCGGAGGAGACCACGCTTGGCGGCCTCGTGCGACCCGCGGGCGCGCGCTCGTCGACACGGCGCGGCACCCCAACCTCGACCCACGCCTCGGCCCTCGGGTCGGGCTTTCTCGGCCTCGGCGTTGCGATCATCGCCGCACTGCAGTCGATGCTCGGCATCGCGCTCTTCCTGGTGCGCGCCCCCGAGTACCCGTCGCTGTTGCCCGTGGTCGCTGCGTGGCTGTTGCTCATGGTCACGTTCCTTGGCCTCACGATCACGATCTCGGCGAGCGGCGAACGTCTGCCCGACTGGCTCTACGGCGTCTTTCTCTCGTCTCTCGCAGCTGTGGTGTGGCTCGACTTCGTCGCGATCGCTCCGCTCGGCGATGTCGGTCGCTACGCCACGGCCTCGGTCTCGGCAGGCTTCGTGCTGCTCATCATCGTGACCCTGCGCTCGCGGTGGGAGGTGCTCGTCGCCACGGGCCTGCTCGGCATCGCTTTCGTTGTCGCCATCATCGCCACGACCCCGCTCACGCCCGTGACGATCCCCTCGCAACTCGTGACCGTTGCGCTCGCGATCGGCCCCGGCATCACCGGCGTGCTTCTGGTGAGCGGCTTCGAGCGGATGCTCAAACGCGAACTCGACCGCGTGCTCGTGCAGTCGACCGTCACCGCGCCGCGTCTCGCGGTCGGCATGCTCGCCAGCGAAGAACTCGCCCGGCTCGATCTTGACGCCGAAGAGCTGCTCGACGCGGTGGCGAACGGCGACGCCCCCTTGCCCCTGCCGGCACCCCTTGCCTCGCGCGCGTCGACGCTCGCGACCGAACTGCGGCTGCATCTCATTGAGGGCCGGCGCGAGACCTGGCTGTTTCACGCCGTGAGCGAGTCTGAGCATCTGGGTCGTCGCGTCACGGTGAGCGACTCGGCGACCCTCGCCGGGCTGCTCGACGACGTGCAGCGCGACTCGCTGCTCGCCGCCCTCTGGCTACTGGCCGCCGACCCGCAGGGTGTTGCCCCGGCCCGAGCGGTCTCGGTGACCCTCGGGCCGCTCGATCCGCAGCGGTCGCCCACAGGTCGGCACCTCACCGTTTCTGTCGCGATCGAGGCTACGGGTCTGCGGCGCAATCGCGTCGACCCCGGTGTGTGGGAGGCCCTCGACCGGGCCGGGCGATACAGTGACAGCACGGCCGGTGGCGCAGTGCGCATCGAGCTCGACTGCACGGTCGATAACCCGGTCGACGCGGCTCGGCCGAGCTGAGCACCTGAACCAGCACACCCCGAGCAGAGAACCACGGAGGACCAGATGGCCGAGACCACGATTCGACTGGCACTGGTCGACGATCACCGCATGCTGCTCGGCGCCCTCACCGAGTGGATTCGCCAGGCCGCCGACGACATCGACATGGTGGCCGCCGTGGCCACGTGGCCCGACCTGCTGTCGCACCCGGCGTTCCCCGTCGATGTCGTACTGCTCGACCTCGACCTCAAAGACAACATCCCCGTCTCGCTCAAGATTCAGACCCTCAAGTCGATGGGCGTGCGCGTCGTGCTCATGAGCACCTACAGCGAGCCCAACGTCGTGCGCGAGGCCCTCAGCGCCGGTGCCCTCGGCTATCTCGTCAAGAGCGAAGACGCTGGCATGATCGTCGAGGCGATCCGCGCAGCGCGCAACGGCGAATCGTTCATCTCAGCCGAGCTCGACCTCGCGCTCAACGCCGCCGACGTCGGTGGCTCCCCTCGCTTGAGCGCGCAAGAGCGCCGCGTCATGGCCCTCTACGGCGCCGGTGAGCCCGTCAAGACCGTCGCCTACCAGCTCGGCATCTCTGAAGAGACGGCGAAGAGCTACCTCAAGCGCATTCGCGAGAAGTACCGCATCGCGGGCATCGACGTCGGCACGAAGGTCGCCTTGCGCAAGCAGGCCATCAGCGACGGCATCCTCGTGGATGCTCCCTCCGGCGGCGGCGGGCTCTGAGTCATTCAGGCTGAGTGCGACGCGCCAATCGGGTCGCACACAGTCTCGACCTAGTTCTCAGCCTCGACTTGGCCGACCGTGAACTCGGCGTGCATGCCAGCGGCGTAGTGGCCCGGAAAGTTGCAGAGCAGTTCGTAGCGTCCAGGCGGGAGTGTGAGGGTCACCCAGCTTGAGGAGTCTGGCAGGATGCCCTGCCCCTCGCCGCTGCCGCAGGTCGCAGAGGCCTCGCCGAGCAGCCCTGTTTCGGCAACTGTCGATCCTTCGACGATCACTCGTTCACCGGCGTTCTCGCCCGGGGCCAGCGGCATGACGATCAGCTGGTGGGTCAGCCGGCCTCCATTGATGGCGAGGAAGGAGACGTTGCCGTTGGGGACGGCCGCCGGGTCAGCGCTCAGGAACATGGCGGTTCCTGAGGTCATGCGTCCATGTTGACCATCTGCGTCGACACCCATATCGCTGAGGAACACCGTCACCACCGTGCCCGGAAGGTCGGGCACGGTGCACGACGGAACGATCGTGGCACCGTCGTCGAGGCCGCCGGACGGGTCGTCGGCCCTGCCGACTCCGGCAAATACAGCGGCGAGTGCGCCGGCCGTGAGGGCCGTGATGAGGGCAGTAGCCAACACTGCCAGCACGAGCCTTCTACGACCCGTTTCGGAGCGGTGGGCAGTCATAGCGAGCTCCTCCTGAGCGCGAGGTGCCACGGTCGTGCACGGCAGGACGTCGAGTGCGACGACACCTCGTGCACCGACGATATGGTCGCGAGGCCCTCCCGCCCAGGGCCGAAAGTCCCTCGACCCGGGAACAGAGATTGAGGACTTTAGCCCCGGTGTGCACGACCGTTGTCGCCCCTACAGTGTGAGCACCTTCGAGCGCTCCCCGCGCCGAACCCGAGAGGACGTCATGTCACATCGTCGTGAATCAACCCGCCCGCGCTCCCTTCCCCCGGCGCGTCTTGCCGCGATGGCCGTCACGATCGGCCTGGCCGGATCACTCATCGCAGTACCCGCGAACGCTGCTGTCGATGACTACGACTGGACCACGGTGGCCAACAGCAGCACGGTAGCGCCCGGAACGTCCGCGACGTTCAACAGCTTCAACCAGCCGTCGGTGAACGAAGCCGGGCTCGTGGCCTTTCGCGCGCGCACGCAGGGCCCGTCACCGATCCGAGGGGTATACACCCGCAATTCCGCGTCAGGATCCTCAAGCGTCGTCACCATCGCCGAGGTGGGCGACACCGTCCCTCAGCCGAACAACCTCGATGGTACGTTCACCGAATTCCCGTCATTCCCGAGAATCGACATGACCGGTTCTACCGTCGGCACCCGTGGGCAATCGACGCCCGTGTGGGAGTACGCGCTGCCTGACACAACCACAACGAGTGTGGGCACGAGCGGCGTGTACGCGACGCTGAACGGAGCGCTCACGACCGGCGCCAGCCTGCTGGGCGCGGTGCCCGGGCAAGAGATCTACTCGGTGCCGGGTGCCCCTTCGGGTACGAGGTTCGACCAGTTTCCGGGTGCGCCCGCCGTCGACGGCACCACCGTCGCCTTCAAGGGCAACTACACCGACGGAGACGGCAAGACGGGAATCTTTTTCCGCGACGTCGCCCAACCGACCGCGGCGACGCAGGTCATCGCCAGCTCTGACACCGTGATTCCCGGCCAGTCGAGCGGCAGCGTGCAGTTCGGCTCCACGGCGCCACCGAGCGCGGCCGACGGCCGCGTCGTCTTTCTCGGTCTCGACAACGAAGAGGCCCCGACCCTCGGCGGCATCTACCTGGCCCCCCTGGAGCCGTCGCCGACCCTGACCACGCTCGTCGCCATCGGCGACCAGGTGCCGGGCGCAGCGGTGGAGGACGTGTTCACCAAGATCGGTGAGGCCCTCTCGTTCGACGGACGCTACGTCGCGTTCGCAGGCTCGTGGGGCACTGAGACAACGACGATCACCCTGACGTGCCCGGCCGACGGCAACGCTGATCTGATCGCGTACTGCAACGAGACCTACCCCTCGGGCTTCACGACAGAGGTCCCTGTCAACCAGGGCATCTTCGTGTACGACACGGTGACTAGCGAGTTGAGCCGGGCGGCCGCGACCGGGGCGACCTTCGGTAGCTTCCTCTACTGGGTGTTCTCGGGTGCTCCGCCCGAGGTCGGCGGCGGTGAGGACGAGACGATGGAACCCCCGCGTTGGCGCTCCTCGTCTTTCGTGGCGGTCACCAGCATCTCGAGTGGCTTCCAGGTGGCCTTCAAGGGCAGCCCTGTCGCGGGCGGCAGCGGCATCTACGTCGGGCAGGGACCCGGACCGGTCGAACGGTTCGAGACGATCGTCGACACCAGCACCGATGGACCCAGCATTGATCCGCAGGCGCCGGCGGGGTCTCTCGTCAGCGTGGTCGGTCTCGAGCGCGAAGGATTCCGTGGCCAGACGTTGGCGTTGAGCATCTCGATGCTCAACACCGCGACGACCGAGAGCTGGGCCGGGGTCTACGTGACCACCGTGCAGCCCTTCAGCGTCTCGAGGCTGGCGGGAGCTGACCGCTACGCGACGTCGGCGGCGATCTCGGCGGCGAACTACGCCGCGGAGGCACCCGTCGCCTACATCGCCAGCGGTGCGGAGTTCCCCGACGCACTGTCGGGCGCCCCGGTGGCGGGCATGCAGGAAGGCCCGGTGCTGCTGGTGCGTCTGACGAGCATCCCCGACGTGGTCAAGGCCGAGTTGAACCGGCTGCAACCGAGCCGGATCGTGGTCCTCGGCGGAACCGGAGTCGTGAGCAGTGCGGTGCAGACCGCTCTGCAGGGTTACACCAGTGGATCGGTCACGCGACTCGCAGGACTCGATCGTTACGGAACGTCGGCCGCTATCTCGGCGGCGAACTTCGATCCCGGGGTTCCGTCGGTGTACATCGCGAGCGGCGAGGATTTCCCCGACGCCCTCTCCGGCGCGGCAGTCGCGGGCAAGCTCGAGGTGCCTGTGCTCCTCGTGCGCCGCGACAGCATCCCCGCCACCGTTCAGGCCGAACTCACACGGCTCGCACCAGGCGCAATCGTGATCCTGGGAGGCAGTGGAATCGTCAGCGACGAAGTCGCCACCGCCCTTCAGTCCTCCACCTCGGGATCGGTAACGCGCCTTGCCGGGCCTGACCGCTACGCGACCTCGGCGGCAATCTCGGCGGCGAACTTCGCGCCGGGCGTTCCCGTGGTCTACATCGCGAGCGGCGAAGGGTTCCCCGACGCCCTCTCGGGTGCGGCGGTCGCCGGCATGCAAGAGGTGCCCGTGCTGCTCGTCCGACGCGACAGCATTCCCGATGAGGTGATTGCCGAGCTCACGCGACTCGCCCCGGCGAAGATCGTGATCCTCGGCGGAACCGGCGTGGTGAGCGAGCTGGTGAGCCAGCAGTTGTACAGCTACTAGCACCCGGCACCGAGCGCGTCCCGGCGAGACTCCTCGTCGGGACGCGCTGTGCGTGCGGTCAAACGACGAGCGGCGCAGAGCGGCGCTCGAGGGCCACGCTCACGAGCGCGAGCGTGACTCCTCCGACGGCGAGCAGCAGGCCGACCCATGCCGGAGTCAGGTAGCCCCAGCCTGCCGCGACGACCAGGCCGCCGAGGAAGGCGCCGAGCGCGTTACCGACGTTGAGAGCCGAGTGGTTGAGGGCCGCGGCGAGTGTCTGCGACTCGCCCGCGACATCCATCAATCGAGTCTGAATGACGGGCGAGAGGATCGCGGCCGTGAACCCCACGAAGAACGTGCCCGCGATGAGGCCGACCGGCGTGGTGCCGAGCAGCCCGACGATCACCAAGGCAACCATGAGGCCGGCGAAACCCACGAACATCGCGCGCGAGGTACCGGCGTCGGCCAGGCGTCCGCCGAGGAAGTTCCCGATCGTCAGGCCGACGCCCGTGCTCGCGAGCACCCAGGGCACGGCCCCGCCCGGCAGACCGGCCGACTCCGTCACCATGGGCGCGATGTAGCTGTAGACCGCGAAGAATCCGCCGAACCCGATGGCGCCGACCGCGACGGCCACCCAGACCTGCAGGCTGCCGAACGCGGCGAGCTCGCGGCGCACGGTCGAGTTGGCATCGCCGGGCTGCCACGGCACGAGCATTCGCACCGCGATAAAGGTGGCCGCGAACAGGACCGCGACGACGAGATACGCCGCTCGCCAGCCGGCGGCTTGGCCGATCGCGGTGATGACGGGCACCCCGATCACGGTCGCGATCGTGAGGCCACTGAGCACAAGGGCGACGCCTTGACCGCGCTTGCCCGGGCCCATGAGGCTCGCGGCGACGAGGGCGGCGACGCCGAAGTAGGCACCGTGCGGCAGGCCGGCGATGAAGCGCGCCGCGATGACGAGCTCGAATGTGGGCAGCGTCGCCGACGCGATCGTGCCGAGCGTGAACGCCGCGGCGAGCCAGAGCAGCAGACGGCGGCGCGGCATCCTGCCCGCGAACGCCGCGATCGTGGGGGCGCCCACCACAACCCCGAGGGCATAGGCCGTGATGACCCAGCCCGACTGCCCGATCGCCGCTTCTTGATCGGCGGCGTAGAGCCCCGGGAGCAGGTCTCGAGCGATCTCGGGAAGGAGGCCCATGGCCACGAACTCGGTCGCGCCGATGCCGAAACCGCCGAGCGCGAGCGCGAGCAGGGCGGCGTAGATGCGCCGTCGGCTCAGAGGACGGCGCTCGGCACCCCCGTGCGCACGACGGTGCGCCTCATCGTGCTCGCGCTGCTGACGCGCATAGGCAGCGGCCGTGGCCTCGTCGATGACGGGAACACTGGCGGTAGAGACGGTCACGGCAACTCTCGATATGCGCAGTGGGTGGAGCCGTGCATCGTTGCCGGCAGATTCACCCCGAGTTTATCGAACCGACTCGAGACCCGGAGCCTCGCTAGAAGTCCCAGGTCACGAGTTCGCCCCCTGTTCGGAAAGCTCTGCGGCCAGCTTCGCCTTCGCGCGATGATGTCGGCTCCGGACAGTCGCTGAACTCATGGCCAGTAGGCGGCTCGTCTCCTCCAGAGAGAAGCCCTCCCAGTACACGTGCCGCATGATTTCACGGTCGAGTTCTGACAGACGCGCAATAGCCGACCGAACATCCAGTAGAGAACCCTGGTCCGACTCCGAGAGCACAGTCGTCAGCTCTTCTCCAAGCTTTGCGACCGCGTCTGCACGTCTTCTTCGCGATCGCCAGTGCCCTGACATAACCTTGCGGGCTATTCCGAACGACCACAGTCGAGCTTCATGGGGGTCACGGGGCACATCTCGTGATCGCCTCCAGATAACAACCAAGGTGTCGCTCAAGAGGTCGGCCGCGTCGGCTGGCTGTTCGACTCGACGAGCAAAGTACGCGAGAAGATCTGCAGACTCTCGGCGAACAAGTTGGTCTACCTCCGCGACTCGGCTGCTGTTCACCACAGACCCGCCCGGCACGTGATGGTGAACGCGGTCAGGTACTTGTCGTCGTCGTTCAATGACGGGACAAGACTCTTGCTGAGTTCACGAAGGACAACATTGACTTCTGCAGTCTCTGCGTCGCGAGCCGTGTCGGAGCGCGCCGCAGTCGAAAGAGGAGTGACACCCGCTTCCCTCAGCGCTCGCTCGGACGCCTCGGCGAGCGGTGCCTCCCAAGCGCCCGACTCGATGGCTCCCGTGATGACTCGAAGCTCATTACCCTCAAGCCCGACGTAATCCGGAAAAAGCAAACACCGTTCTCCCATGTCCTGACCGCTCTGGGGAACGAATCGCGCACCGACGGCAGGTCGCTGCTCATCGGGCGCAAGCCCAAAGAATGGAGGCCTCGACAGGGCGAAGTTCTCGAGGGTCGTTCCTGCCGTCATCACGGTGAGCCCGCCTGCAAGAGCAATGGAGGGAATCATCCACGCAAGTCGCCGTCTCCGCATCCGCGTGCCTGCGGCCCGGCTTTGAGCTTCGACCTCCACCGCGCCAAGTCGTGCAGTCCGCACTATGGACGCTGCGGGATCAGACTGCCTCAACAGCGACGCTACGTCGTGGTCGTGCATGATCGACCTTTCTCTGGTTGGTTGCCCCTACCTGAGACATGGCCAGAGAACGAGCTTTCGTTGCAATCTTCCCTCACGGCGGGGCGGGGCCGCCCTCGGGGTGAGTCACGTAGGTCAACCCGCTCGGTGATTGCCATCGAAGCACTCCGCCGCCTTCCTGCGATACCCGCCAGTCGCTGCGATGCTTCAGCTGATGGTGTGCGGGGCACAGGTGAGCGAGGTTGTCGATAGAAGTCGTACCGCCGAACTGCCAGTCGACCGTGTGGTCGATGTCGCTACGGGCGGCTGAGCGCCCGCAGCCCGGAAAGCGGCACGTGCGGTCGCGAATGCGCAGCGCGGTCGCGAGGTCGGCGGGCACCGAGTACCGATCGCGACCGACCGACAGCACGGCCCCTGACTCGGGATGCCGGAGCAAGCGCGTGAACGACGGCGCTCCCGCGGCCATCTCGCGCGCAGTCTCGTCGTCGATCGGGCCGTAGCCCTCGAGCTCGGCCGGAGGAATGAATGCTGAGGAAGAGAGTGCGGGCGCCTCGCCAGACGTCGCCACGCCGACCAGCCGTTCGACCGGAACGGTGACGTGCACGGTCGCGCGAACCCCGGTACCGCATCCGTTCGCATCGACAACGCCGTCGACGAGCAGGTCGGTGAGGATATCGGCTCGTAGCTGCGTGAGAGTGCGCGGCTCGTCGTCGCCCGGTGACGTGCGCTTGATGCCGAGCGCCACACTCGTCACTCGCTCGTAGATCGCGCTGGCACGCTCTGCCGGCAGAAAGGCGCTGAGCCACGCCATGCCGTCATGGGCTGGTTCGAGAAGCACCTGACGATCAGCGCGACTCTTCTCGACGCGCTGCTCGATGCTGTCGGGGTGGCTGCGTTCGCGTTCGGCGCGCGCCCGTGGGCGCAGTCGAGCGGCAGTGAGCCGCTCGGCCGCTGGCAGCACGGCCTGCTCAAAGCCGGGGCGTGCCGCATCAGGCAACGACTGTGCCTCGTCAATGATCACCTGCGCATGGCGGTAGCTGATCGACCCCTCGGCGAGCGCACGATGAGTCGCACCGAGGTGGGCGACGAGCATGTCGCTCTCGTCGATCAGCCGCTCGGCGGTGCGCTCGGGCACACGCAGAGCGCACGCGACCTCGCTCACGAGCACCCGATGGGCGAGCTGCCGCCGCGTCGACGGCGATTCGTCTCGATCGCACTCAGCAGACTCAGCCACAGCGGTCAGCTCTGCCAGGTGTCGAGCGCGGTCGATGACCTCGGCCCGAATGGCCTGCGCCGATGCGATGACTCGGTCGAGCGTCGCGGCCGCCTGCAGCAGATCGGCCAGTGAATCGGCGAACTGCATCGAGGGGCGCGGCGCTTCAGCCAGTGCGACCCCGGGTGCGTTCATGAGGCCATCACACCACCGACCACCGACATTTCTCCGTCGGCTTTGCGCCCCGCGCACGGCCGCGGGGAGTCGTCACTGCGGGGAGTCGGCACCCTTCACGAGGGCGGCCTCGAGCCGCTGCACCTTGCCGTCGAGCTCGCCCGTGTGGCCAGGTCGGTAGTCGGCCTTGAGCACGAGCGAGACGCGCGTGCCGTACTCGGCCACCGCGAGGGTCGCGGCCTTGACGACCTCCATCACCTCGTCCCACTCCCCCTCGATCTCTGTGAACATCGACGAGGTGCGGTTGGGCAGGCCCGACTCGCGCACGACGCGAACGGCCGCAGCGACGGCATCGTGCACCGAATCCGACGACGAACCGCCCGACGGCGCCACCGAGAATGCCACGATCATGCGGATGCTCCCTCTTCGTCGACCGCCGGCTCGAGCCGCGGGGCCGCGACGCGCGGCCGCCAGCACAGTACCGCGATCTGCTGAACGGCCCAGCCCAGCAGCACGAGGTAGAGCAGATTGCGCACCGTGAGCACGACGAGCATGCCCGCGTCGAGCGACAGCAGGTTCGTGTAGAGCACGGGGTACACGATCTGAGTGAACCCCGCGATCATGAGCCCGAGCACCGCCGGGGTCGTAAACGATCGTCCGCCCCAGCGGTGCCACGCGAGTCCGAGCACGACGGGCACAGCGATCCAGGTGGCAAACTGCGGCGACCCCACCTTGTTGACGGCGATCAGCGCCATCACGAGGGCGAGCGACAGCACCGGGAACAGCTCGAGCTCGGTCGCCCCGCGCCGCACGGCGAGGATGCCGAGCGCGACGATCACGAGCACGGCGAGGGCGAGCAGCGGCGTCATGAGGTCGGCGGCGAGCGCCGTGCCCTCGCCGAGCACCTGCCAGGTCAGGATGCCCTGGTCGTAGTACACCCGTGTGCCCGGCTGCCCCGCCGCGGCTGCCCAGAGCCAGGGCGTCGCGATGATCGACTCGACCTGCAGCCCGCGCGCGGTCTGCTGCGTGATCGGGCTCACGAGCGCGAGCAGCGAGCCGAAGGGCAGGGCGAGTGCCACGACGCCGACTGAGACGACGAGCACCGACATCACCACGGCAGAGCGGGCCCGCAGAGCGATGAACGCGGCGACGACGAGCGCGGCGGGCCAGACCTTGATCCACGCGCCGATCGCGAGCAGGGCGGCGCCCCACTTGCGGTGATCGGCGATGAGCATCACGGCGACGAGCGCGACGGGCACCGTCACAGCGTCGATGCGGCCGAGCGCGATGGGGCCGACGAGCAGAAGGAAGAGCATCCACCACCAGGCGACGGGCGCACGCCGCGCGCGCTCCTGCACTCCGATGATCGACACGAGCGCGACGGCATTGAGTGCCATGACGATCGTGAGCCACGTCGTCGCGTAGAGGTCGGGGCCGAAGGCGTACGCGGCGAGCATCGGCACGAGCGCGAGCACCGGGTACACCCAAGCCGTGTCGAGCCCCACCCACTCGCCCTCGTTCAGCCCCCGCTCGACCCAGAACAGGTAGACGTAGGTGACGTCGCCCATCGGCAGGCCGGGGCCATAGAGGTTCAGGTATCCGAGCCACAGGTGCACGGCGGCGAAGGCGAGCCAGAGCGAGACCGCGCTGCCCGCGGCTCGCCTCACGAACGGTCCGCCACGAGCTGGGCGAGGACGGGCGAGATCGCGGCGCACAGGTCGAGCACCGTGAGCGGTCCGCCCGCGGAAGCGCGCTCGGCGGCGAGACCGTGGATGACGGCGGCCGCCGCAGCCAACCTGGTCAGAAGAGAGCGGTCTTCGTCGGCGGCCAGAGCGTCGGCGTGCGCGGCGAGGAGGGCTCCGAGCAGGCCGGCGAGAGCAT
The DNA here is from genome assembly GCF_019739195.1 of Microcella sp. Taxonomy (NCBI): domain Bacteria; kingdom Bacillati; phylum Actinomycetota; class Actinomycetes; order Micrococcales; family Microbacteriaceae; genus Microcella; species Microcella sp. The sequence continues at coordinate 569,147 of NZ_JAHHDS010000003.1, forward strand.
CCCCCGCCCCGGCCGTCGCGAGCCACGCCGGAGCCGACCGCGCCTCGATGACGTGCCCCGACGGTGAGACGGCTCGCGTGGTGCTGCCCTTGAGCAGCACGACGACGCCGAAGCGGTGGGCAGCGTCGCGGGCTGAGCCGACCGGGTCGGCGTGCACTGCCTCGCGGTCGCGGTCGAGCAACCGCGCGAGTTCGCCCGCGTGCGGCGTGATGACGACGGGCGCCCCTGCGGCGGTCGCACGCACCACGGCGTCGCGCTCGATCGCGCCGGCATCCGTGACCGTCGGATGCCCGCTCGCGAGCGCCGTCAGCGCCCAGCGCTGCGGCTCGGCCTCGAGGTCGCCCACGCTCGCGATTCCCGAGCCGACGACCCACGCCTGCACGCGCCCCTCGGCCGTGACGGCCTCGGGCCGGCGCTGCAGTACGAGCTCGGTCGCCCGCGGCGGCCCGAGGTAGCGTGCCATGCCGACGCCCGTGCGCAGCGCCGCCTCGACACCCAGAACGGCCGCGCCCGGGTACTGCGTCGATCCCGTGACGAAGCCCACGACGCCGCGCGAGTACTTGTCGTCGTCGACCCTCGGCACCTTGATGAGCGCGCCCGCCTCGGCGGGGGTCATCGGGGGCGCATCGGTCACGCGAGAACCCTATCGACCGGCGTGCGGGAATCACTCGGGCGCGCGTGAGGTTGACTGCTCTTGTGACCTCTTCGCTCTTCAGCCCCCTCACCCTCCGCTCGCTCACCGTTCGCAACCGGCTGTGGGTGTCGCCGCTCTGCCAGTACTCGGTGACCGCCGCCGACGGCGTGCCCACCGACTGGCACCTCGTGCACCTGGGCTCGTTCGCCCGGGGCGGGGCCGGCATGGTCATGGCCGAGGCGACGGCCGTCGTGCCCGAGGGTCGCATCAGCCCGCACGACACCGGCATCTGGAACGACGCGCAGGCCACCGCGTGGTCGCGCGTGGTCGACTTCATCCACTCGCAGGGAGCCGCGGCGGGCATCCAGCTCGCCCATGCCGGCCGCAAGGCCTCGGTCTACCCCGAGTGGGGTGCGATGGCGAACGGCGCGTCCGGCAGCGGCACGGTGCCGGCCGAGCTCGGCGGCTGGCAGGCCGTATCCGCCTCGCCGATCGCCTTCGAGGGCTACGCCGAGCCCGTCGCGCTCGATGAGGCGGGCATTCGGGATGTGGTGGTCGCGTTCGCCGAATCGGCTCGCCGCAGTGTCGCCGCGGGCTTCGATCTCGTCGAGATCCATGCAGCGCATGGCTACTTGCTGCACCAGTTCCTCTCGCCGCTGTCGAACACGCGCGACGACCAGTGGGGCGGCAGCCTCGAGAACCGCGCGCGCATCGTGCTCGACATCGTGCGCGCCGTGCGCGCGGTCGTCGACGTGCCGATTCTCGTGCGCTTTTCGGCGAGCGACTGGGTCGACGACGACTGGCTCGAGTCGCACGGCCTCGCCGATTCAGGCGTGCTGGGCTGGAACGAGCACGACACCGCGACGGTCGCCGCGTGGGCCCTCGAGGCTGGCGCCGACCTGTTCGACATCTCGTCGGGCGGTCTCGTGCGCGCGCGCATCACGGTCGGCCCCGGCTACCAGGTGCCGTTCGCCGAGACCGTGCGTCGCGAAGGCAACGTGCCCGTCAATGCTGTTGGGCTCATCACCGAGGCCGCGCAGGCCGAGAAGATCGTCGCGACCGGCCAGGCCGACGCCGTCATGATGGGCCGCGAGTTCATGCGCGACCCGCACGCTCCCCTGCGCTTCGCGCGAGAGCTCGGCGTCGAGGTCGACGGCGTGCCGGTCGGCACCCCGCCGCAGTACACCCGCGCCTATCGCTAGGCTCGCTCGGCGGCCGTCAGGCCACCGAGCGCGGCGATTCAGAAGCGCTGGGGACGGGTCGGGTTGCCACGAGCACTGCGACCACAGCGCCGAGACCGCACAGCATCGAGAAGAGGTTGATGACGAGCGGGTTCATTTCGAGTTCGGCCGTCTGGAGCAACAGGGTAACCAAGGGCCACGCGAGAAGGGCCGCACTTGCGCCGATCGCTGCGATACGCAACAAGAAGCTCTCCAGGCTTCGAGTCGTGGCCCAGATGAGAGCGGCGAGAACTCCGGCCAGTAAGCCGAACGCCAGTCCCACGACTAGGCCAACGATCCCAGCGACGGGAGTCGCAACCGAAGGCGCGACAACGGTCAAGCCCGACAGCGACCCCACGACAGCTCCGCCAAGCGTCGCGGTTACGATTACCCGCCTGTACAGGGTCATGCACTGTCTCCTGTGTCCCGCCGGGCCTTGATCCTCGGCGGCGTCCAATCTATCCGGATGCCCGGCTCCGGGGTTCCACGACTGACCCATGGCTTGCGGAGCTGGGAACGGAGGTGCAGAAGGCTCGCAGTCAACGATCGAGCCTGACTGGTACACTATGTGGTACCACTCAGGAGGACACCATGACCGCGATTAGCGCCACCGAAGCGCGAAAGACGCTCTTCGGTCTCATCCAGCAGGTCAACGACGACCACACGGCCGTCGAGGTCGTCTCCAAGCACGGCAATGCGGTCATTCTCTCGAAGGCCGACTACGACGCAATGACCGAGACCGCCTACCTGCTGCGCAACCCGGCGAGCGCCGAACGCCTACTCGCCTCGATCGAGCGCGCCCGCCGTGGAGAGTTCGAGCAGCACGACCTCACCGACGACTAGAACGGGTCGACCATGAGTCGAACCGTCTCCTTCGATCCGAACGGGTGGGAGGACTACGTCTACTGGCAGACGCAAGACCGCAAGACGCTCAAGCGCATCAACCAGCTCATCACCGACGCGCTCCGCGACCCGTTCGCAGGAATCGGCAAGCCCGAGCCGCTCAGGCACATCCTGTCGGGCGCGTGGTCACGACGCATCGACGACGTCAACCGGCTCGTGTACTACGTGACCGACGACCACATCGTGGTTCTGCAGGCCCGCCAGCACTACGGGCAGTCGTAGTAGTAGACCCAGGCCTTCTCGGCGTTGATGATCTCGACCTTGAAGCCCAGCACGTTGGCGACAGCTGGTGGCGCCGGCGGCGATGACGGCGAACCGCCACTGCGGTACCAGTACCCGTCGCCAACCTTCACGCAACCCTCGTACCAGGGCATAGCGCCCCACGCGCTCACGACAGCCTGTGACGCCTCTTCGTGCGAGTACCAACCTGTCTTGTCTGGCTCAGGCTTCACGGGAGGCTTCGCCTCGGAGTCGGGCTGAGGCTTCGCGGGCGGTTTGGCCTCGGATTCGGGCTTGTTCTCGGCCTCTAGAGCGAGGATGGCGGCTTGGTGGGACGCTTCAGCACAGGTCAGCGCGGCGACGAGGGCTGCCAGCGCGTCGGCGGTGCCCTTTCTGCTCTCTCCGGCAGCAGTGAGCGCGGCCAGCGCGGCGGCGACTTTGTCGCGAATCTGCTCGCCCGCGAGGCTTGCCGCGGCCAACCGAGCCGCGCCTGCTGATTCGGCAAGGGTGCTGACGTTCTCGAGAGCGGCTTGCGCATCGACGATCGCCGGGGCAATCGCGTCGCTCTGGTCTTTGAGCTCTGTCGTGGATTCGGATGTGGTCGTCGCGGCAATGGTGAGGGAGAGGTACTCCACCACACGGGATGCCTCGTCGATCGCTGCTTGATCGACCAGGCCCGTTGCGACAATGAGTGAAGACCGCATGTCGCTGACGGGCGCGTTACCTGAGGTGACGAGCTCCTTGTATTCCTTGAGGGCCGCCTCGTACTCCAGCGCCGCGGCGACCTGCCCTGCCTCCGTCTCTTCGGCCGCGATCTGCATCGACACGACGGTAGCGCTCGCTGCTCCGCCCCCCAACACCAGTGCGGCGGCGACCGCGATACCGATCGTCAGCTTTGTGCGATTACTCCACCAACGAGTTGTTCGCGACTCGTCTTCCCCGATAGACATTTCATCCCCCGCTCGACCGAACCCCCGGCGACGTCATAGACGTGTGCGGAACATTACCGTCGGGCGGCGGAGGCCGACATCTCCCCGTTCGGGGGAGTGCGCAAAGGGACGGTGACTTACCAGCAGGTCGTGCCCGCTATCGCCACCCGCGCTGCGTCGCGTCGTGCACCTCGCCGACGAGCTCTTCGATGATGTCTTCCAAGAAGAGCACGCCGGTGGTGTTGCCCTCAGCGTCGACCGCCCGCGCGAGGTGCGCACCTGAGCGACGCATGACCGCGAGCGCATCTTCGAGGTCAGCCGAGGCGAGAATCGACACGAGGCGACGGATGCGCTTCGGCGGCACGGGATCGTCGAGCTCGTCGTCGGGCAGGTCGATGACGTCTTTGAGGTGCAGGTAGCCCGAGGGCTCGCCGTGCTCGTCGACGAGCACGTAACGGCTGAACCCGCGCTGGGCGACTGCGCGCTCGAGGTCGAGGGCGCTCGCGTCGTCGGGCAGCGCGGTGAGGGCATCCATCGGCAGGGCGATATCGCTCACGATTTTGTTCGTGAACTCAAACGCGGCGGTCAGGGCACCGGTGGCGTCGAGCAACACGCCCTCGCGCTTCGACTGCCGCACGATCGTCTCGACCTCTTCGAGCGTAAAGGCGCTCGCGGCCTCGTCTTTCGGCTCGACGCGGAACGCACGCAGCACGCCGTTCGCGATCGCATTCAGACTGCGGATGACGGGCGAGAAGATGCGCGAGACGATCACGAGCGGCGGCGCGAGCAAGAGCACGGCGCGCGTCGGCAGCGTGAACGACAGGTTCTTCGGCACCATCTCGCCGAACACCACGTGCAGGTAGGTCACGAGGATGAGGGCGATGGTGAACGACAGACCGGCGATCCACTCGGGGGTCAGGCCCGTGAGGCCGAACGGAATCTCGAGCAGGTGCTTGATCGCGGGTTCGGAGACGTTCAGGATCAGCAGCGAGCAGATCGTGATGCCGAGCTGGCAGGTCGCGAGCATGAGGGTCGCGTGCTCCATGGCCCACAGTGCGGTCTTGGCCGCACGAGACCCCGCGTCTGCGCGAGGCTCGATCTGCGAACGCTTCGCAGCGATGACGGCGAACTCGGCGCCGACGAAGAAGGCGTTCGCCGCGAGCAGCACGAACAGCCAGGCAATGCCCCACCAGTCTGCTTCGGTCATCGACGCTCACCCGCCTCGGCCGTGACGATCGCGATCTCTTCGGTCGTGAGCGGCGTGAACCGCACACGGTCAATGCGGCGGCCGTCGAGGCGCTCGATGCGGAAGGTGCCGGTCGCGATCTCGATGGTGTCTCCCACTTCGGGCAGGCGGCCGAGTTCGGCCATCAAGAACCCGCCCACGGTCTCCCATGGGCCGTCTTCGGGCACCGTGACGCCCGCGCGGTCTTTCAGCTCATCAGGGCGGAGAATGCCGGGGAAGGTCAGCCAGTTGCGCGAGCGCACGACGTCGACCCGTGCGCGGTCATGCTCGTCGCTCACCTCGCCGACAAGCTCTTCGACGAGGTCTTCGAGAGTCGTGACGCCCGCTGTGCCGCCGTACTCGTCGACGACGATCGCCATCTGGTATCCGCGACCCCGTAGCTCGCCGAGCAGCGTGTCGAGCTTCATCGTCTCGGGCACGCGCAGCGGTTCGGTCTGCAGGGCGGAGGCGGGAACATCGGCGCGCCGGTCACGCGGCACGGCGACGGCTTGCTTGACGTGCACGATGCCGACGATGTCGTCGATCGAATCGTCGATCACCGGAAAACGCGAGTGACCGGTCGTGCGAGCCAAGTCGATGACCGCTTGAGCACTGTCGCCGCGCTCGACCGCCGCGACCCGCGGGCGCGGGGTCATGACGTCTTGCGCCGTGTGCTGCGAAAACGCGAGCGTGCGCGAGAGCAGAGTGGCCGTGCCGTGGTCGAGGCTGCCCTGGCTCGCCGAGCGACGCACGAGCGAGGCGAGCTCTTCGGCCGTGCGGGCACCGCTGAGCTCTTCTTTCGGCTCAACGCCCATGCCCCGCAGAATGGCGTTCGCCGAACCGTTCAAGAACAGGATGGCGGGGCGGAACACTGTCGTAAACGCCCACTGAAAGGGCACGACGACTTTGGCGGTCTGCCGCGGCAGGCTCAGTGCGAAGTTCTTGGGCACGAGCTCGCCGACGATCATCGACAGCAGGGTGGCGATGACGATGGCCGTGATCGACCCCACGACGGGCACGGCGCCCTCGGGCAGGCCGATCGCCCGCAGAGGATCAGCGAGCATGGCCGAGATCGCCGGCTCCATCAAGAACCCTGTCAGCAGTGTCGTGAGCGTGATGCCCAGCTGCGCGCTCGACAGGTGAGTCGAGGTGATCTTGAGGGCCGCGATCGTCGGGCCGAGCCGCTTCTCACCGCGAGATTGCCGCGCTTCGAGCTCTGAGCGGTCGAGGTTGATGAGCGAGAACTCGCTCGCGACGAAGAAGCCGGTGCCGATGGTCAGCAGCAGGCCAGCGAGCACGCCGATCCACTCAGCGCTCACGGCGACCGCCGATCATCGGCGAAGGTCTATGGCCGGGTTCTTCCGACGACGACTGTTCGTCAGGGGCGGGCGTATCGCCCGGACTAGGAGGCTCCATAACGCTCAGGAGTATACGGCCCGCTCAGGCCTTCGCGCCTGTGAGAGCGTCACCGATCACCATGAGACCGGCAGCGCCTTGCCCTCGTCGTAGCCGGCCGCCGACTGCGTGCCGACGACCGCGCGCTCGTGGAATTCGGGCACCGTGGATGCTCCCGCATAGGTCATCGACGACCGCAGCCCCGACGTGATCATGTCGAGCAGGTCGTCGAGCGAGGGCCGTTCGGGGTCGAGATAGATGCGCGAGCTCGAGATGCCTTCGGCGAACAGCGTCTTGCGCGCGCGCTCGAATGCATCGAGCCGGCGGAACCGTTGCTCGACCGCTTTCGTGGAGGCCATTCCCCAACTGCTCTTGAACCAGCGCCCATGCTCGTCGGTCTCGATCGCGCCGGGAGCCTCGAGCGTGCCCGCGAACCACGAGCCGATCATGACGGCCGAGGCGCCCGCGGCGAGCGCGAGAGCGACGTCGCGCGGGTACCGCACTCCCCCGTCTGCCCAGACGTGGGCGCCGAGTGAGCGCGCAGCCTCCGCGGTCTCCAACACGGCCGAGAACTGCGGGCGGCCGACGGCCGTCATCATGCGCGTGGTGCACATCGCACCGGGCCCCACTCCGACCTTCAGCACGTGCGCACCCGCGGCGACGAGGTCGCGCACGGCCTCGGGCGTCACGACATTGCCCGCGACGATCGGCACGCCGAGGTTCGCCTGCGCGACAGCGCGCACCGCGTCAGCAGCCTGTTGCTGGTGACCGTGCGCGGTGTCGATGACGATGACGTCGACGCCAGCCTGCACGAGGGCTGCGGCCCGAGCAGCCGCATCACCGTTGATGCCGACCGCGGCGGCGACGCGCAAGCGACCGTGAGCATCCACCGCCGGGGCGTACAGCGTGGCCCGCACAGCACTGCGGGCGCTGAGCGAGCCGATGATGCGCCCGTGGTGGCGCACGGCCATTGCCTCGACGCCGGCCGCATCGATGAGATCGAAGGCCGCACGCGGCTCGGTCACATCGTCGTCGTCGATCGACGGCACGTCGTCGGCCACCAGGTCACCCACGATCGAATCGGGCAGCGCGTGGCGCAGGGCGGCGGCGGGAATGCACCGCTCAGGCGCTCCATCGGCGTCGGCAATCGTCAGGAGCGCCCCCGGCACATCAGGAACGAGCGACCGCGCCTCGGCCACGGTCGTCGATCGGCTCACGACCACGAGCACGTCGAGCAGCGTCGACGCCTGCTTCACCGAGCGAATGCTCGCATCGAGCTCAGAGAGGCCCGCGTCTTGTGGCAGCACGCCGAGACCGCCGCGGCGCGCCATCGCGGCCGCGAGACGAGGCCCGGTGACAGAGGTCATGTTGGCCGCGACGAGCGGGATACGCAGCCCGGTCGGGTCGTCGGCGGCGAGGTCGACACCGAGCCGACTGCCGACCTCAGAGTGCTGCGGCACGAGGAACACGTCGGAGTAGGTCAGATCATGGCTGGGACGCTCTGATAAGAACTGCACAGATTTAACGCTACTGCGCCTCGCAGACGGCCAACACCGTGCCTGAGAGCCGTTAAGCTTGTCACCGCATGCGCCATGGGCGGGGCATGCGGAGCGAACCCCTCGATGTCAAGCGAAAGTGGGCGGTCGGCTGTGTCAAGCCAAGTGACCGGAGTCGGACCCGACGGCGGTGCCGCGGGCGAATTCGGTGCCAACGAATGGCTCGTCGAAGAGCTGTACGAGCAGTACAAAGTCGATCGCAACTCGGTCGACCCCTCCTGGTGGCCGATTCTCGACAGCTACCACAAGAGCTCCACCTCGGGCGATACGGCCGCCGCTCCGGCTGAGACGCCGAGCGCCGCCGCCGCCGAAGCGGCCGCGAGCACACCGCTTGAAGTGCCCCCGACTCCGGCCGCCGCGCCCGAGGTGCCGGCCACCACGGGGTCTGTGCCGATTGCCTCCGTGCCCGTCACCGGCAGCCAGCCCGTGGCCAAGACCACCTCCATCGCCCCGCAGCCCGCACCGATTCCGGCACAGGCCCCCGACACCTCGAGCGTCGCGGTCGTCGACGCCGACGAAGACGGCGAGCCCGACGACGTCGTAACGCCCCTGCGCGGCATGGCGAAAACGCTGGCATCGAATATGGATGCGAGCCTCACGGTGCCGACCGCGACGAGTGTGCGCACCCTCCCGGCGAAGCTGATGATCGACAACCGCATCGTCATCAACAACCACCTCAAGCGCGCTCGCGGCGGCAAAGTCAGCTTCACACACCTCATCGCGTGGGCCATGGTCAAGGCCATTCAAGAGTTCCCGAGCCAGAACGTCTTCTACGACGAGATCGACGGCAAGCCGGTCGTCGTGACGCCCGCGCAGATCAACCTCGGCATCGCGATCGACCTGCCGAAGCCCGACGGCACGCGTGCGCTCATGGTGCCCGGAATCAAGAAGTGCGGCTCGATGAACTTCAACGAGTTCCTCACGGCCTACGAAGACGTCGTCAAGCGCGCTCGTGAGAACAAGCTCATCGCCGACGACTTCCAGGGCAACACCATCTCGCTCACCAACCCCGGCGGCATCGGTACGGTGCACTCCGTGCCGCGGCTCATGCGGGGCCAGGGCGCCATCATCGGCGCGGGCGCCCTCGAGTACCCCGCTGAGTTCCAGGGCATGTCGCAGGCGACGCTTGCCGACCTGGGCGTGGGCAAGACGATCACGCTCACGAGCACCTACGACCACCGCGTCATCCAGGGCGCCGGCTCGGGCGAGTTCCTCAAGAAGATTCACGAGCTCGTCATCGGCGAGCGTCACTTCTACGAAGACATCTTCGCCGACCTGCGCATTCCCTACGACCCGATTCACTGGGCGCAAGACATTCACGTCGACCTCGCCGATGACGTCAACAAGACGGCGCGCGTGCAAGAGCTCATCAACTCGTACCGCGTGCGCGGCCACCTCATGGCCGACGTCGACCCGCTGCAATACAAGCAGCGGTCGCATCCTGACCTCGACATCTCGAGCCACGGCCTGACGTTCTGGGATCTCGATCGTGAGTTTGTCACCGGCGGCTTCGGGGGCCGGCGCTCGATGCTGCTGCGCGAAGTGCTCGGTGTGCTGCGTGACACCTACTGCCGCACGGTGGGCATCGAGTACATGCACATTCAAGAGCCCGAGCAGCGCCGCTGGTTCCAAGAGCGGCTCGAGAAGCCGTACCAGAAGCCCACGCACGACGAGCAGATGCGCATTCTCGGCAAGCTCAACCAGGCCGAGGCTTTCGAGACCTTCCTGCAGACCAAGTACGTCGGGCAGAAGCGCTTCAGCCTCGAAGGCAGCGAGAGCGTGATTCCGCTGCTCGACGAGATTCTGCAGGGCGCGGCCGAGCAGGGCATGGACGAAGTCGCCATCGGCATGGCCCACCGCGGCCGCCTCAACGTGCTCGCCAACATCGGCGGCAAGACCTACGGCCAGATCTTCCGCGAGTTCGAGGGCACGCAAGACCCCCGCTCGGTGCAGGGCTCGGGCGACGTCAAGTACCACCTCGGCACCCAGGGCACCTTCACTGCCATGAACGGCCAGCAGATCGAGGTCTCGCTCGCCGCCAACCCCTCTCACCTCGAGGCGGTCAATGGCGTGCTCGAGGGCATCGTGCGCGCCAAGCAAGACCGCAAGAATGTCGGAACCTTCACGACGCTGCCCGTGCTCATTCACGGCGACGCCGCGATGGCCGGCCAGGGCGTCGTCTTCGAGACGTTGCAGCTGAGCCAGCTGCGCGGCTACCGCACCGGCGGCACGATTCACATCGTCGTCAACAACCAGGTCGGCTTCACGACCCCTCCAGGCGAGGGCCGCTCGTCGATCTACTCGACCGACATCGCCAAGGCGATTCAGGCGCCGATCTTGCACGTCAACGGCGACGACCCCGAGGCCGTGGCCCGGGTGGCCGAGCTTGCGTTCGCCTACCGGCAAGAGTTCAAGCGCGACATCGTCGTCGACCTCGTCTGCTACCGCCGCCGCGGTCACAACGAGGGCGACGACCCGTCGATGACGCAGCCGCTCATGTACAACCTCATCGAGGCGAAGCGCAGCGTGCGCACGCTCTACACCGAGGCGCTCGTCGGTCGTGGCGACATCACCGAAGAAGAGTTCGAGGCCGCGCACCGCGACTTCCAAGACCGCCTCGAGGTCGCGTTCGCCGAGACGCACGCGGCGCAGACCGGCGCGATACCTGTCGTCGATGGCGGGCCGACGCTCGACACGGACGACCTTGCTGGAGAACCCGAGTCGACGGGGGTCGACGTCGCGGTGATTCAGCACATCGGCGACGCACACGACAATCCGCCCGCAGGCTTCACCGTGCACACCAAGCTGCAGGCCATGCTGAAGAAGCGCGTCGAGATGAGCCGCAACGGCCAGATCGACTGGGGCTTTGGCGAGTTGCTGGCGCTCGGCTCTCTGCTCATGGAGGGCACCCCCGTGCGCATGTCGGGTCAAGACTCGCGCCGCGGCACGTTCGTGCAGCGGCATGCCGTGCTGCACGACCGCATGAACGGTCAAGAGTGGCTGCCGCTCGCGAACCTCAGCGAGACCCAGGCCCGCTTCTGGATCTACGACTCGTTGCTGAGCGAGTACGCGGCCATGGGCTTCGAGTACGGCTACTCGGTTGAGCGGCCTGACGCGCTCGTGCTGTGGGAGGCCCAGTTCGGTGACTTCGCCAATGGCGCCCAGATCATCATCGACTCATTCATCGCCGCTGCTGAGCAGAAGTGGGGCCAGCGGTCGAGCGTCGTGCTGCTACTGCCGCACGGCTACGAGGGCCAGGGTCCTGATCACTCGTCGGCGCGCATCGAACGCTTCTTGCAGCTCGCGGCCGAAGACAACATGACGATCGCGCGGCCCTCGACTCCTGCGTCGTACTTCCACCTGTTGCGCCGTCAGGCCTACGCCCGCCCGCGCCGCCCGCTCATCGTCTTCACCCCGAAGTCAATGCTGCGCCTGCGCGGAGCGACGAGCGAGGTCGCCGACTTCACGAGCGGCCGGTTCGAGCCCGTCATCGACGATGCGACGGTGACGGATGCCGCCGCGGTGCGGCGGGTGCTGCTGCACGCGGGCAAGATCCACTACGACCTTGTGAGCGAGATCGAGAAGCGGGAGACGAAGGGCGTCGCCCTCGTGCGTCTCGAGCAGTACTACCCGTTGCCCGAAGACCGGCTTCGCGAGGTGCTCGCGCAGTATCCGAACGCCGAGGTGGTGTGGGTGCAGGACGAGCCCGAGAACCAGGGCGCGTGGCCGTTCTTGGCACTCGAGGCGCAGAAGCGCGGCATGGCTCCGTTGCGCGTCATCTCGCGACCCGCGGCAGCCTCACCGGCGACCGGCTCGAGCAAGCGCAGCGCTCAGGAGCACGCCGAGATCATGGATGCCGCGCTCTCCGAGTAGACGAGAACATCGATCATGGCGACGCCTGAAGGCTTCGCCTACGAGGTGAGGTCCTCGGGCGATGTCATGGTCTGGCACCATGGCCGACCTGCAGCGGCCTTGCGCGGGCGAGCCGCAGCCAGGTTTCGGGACGATATCGCCGCGGGGCGCGACGAGCAGCAGTTGCTCGCTCGCCTCACCGGAAACTACAAACGAGGAAACGAGCGGCGGTCGTCATGACCGGCTGTCGAGCCTTTCGATCGACCCGAGGATCATGTCTCGCAGCTCATCGGGCGCCTTCTCTTGGCACGCCTCTTTGACCTTGGTGGTGAGCGTCACGCCGACAAGGTGCTCGGCCGAGCAGTCGTCGCAATTCGCGAGGTGATCGCGAATGTCTTGGCACTGCTCAGCGCTGAGCTCGTTGTGCAGAAACTCTTCGAGTTCTTCTTGCGCTTTGGTGCAGCCGCAGTCGGTCATCGCGAGCTCTCTTTCGTGGTGGTGGCTGCCACAGCAGCGGTCATGCCGCGCTCGCGCGCGTAGTCGGCCAGCAGCTCGCGCAGCAGGCGGCGGCCGCGGTGCAGCCGGCTCATGACCGTGCCCACCGGGGTCTTCATGATGTCGGCGATCTCTTGGTACGCGAAGCCCTCGACGTCGGCGAAGTAGACCGCGAGCCTGAAGTCTTCGGGAATCGCCTGCAGCGCGTCTTTGACCGCGCTCGCCGGCATGCGGTCGATCGCCTCGGCCTCGGCCGAACGGCTCGAACTCGACGTGGCCGACTCGGCGCCGCCGAGCTGCCAGTCTTCCATCTCGTCGATCGTGCCCTGGTACGGGTCTCGCTGCTTCTTGCGGTAGACGTTGATGAAGGTGTTGGTGAGAATGCGGTAGAGCCAGGCCTTCAGATTGGTGCCCTGCTCGAACTGCGCGAAAGCGGCGAAGGCCTTCACGAAGGTCTCTTGCACGAGGTCGGAGGCGTCGGCCGGGTTGCGCGTCATGCGCATGGCGGCGCCGTAGAGCTGGTCCATGAACGGCAGCGCCTGCTCTTGGAAGAGCCGTCGGCGCTCGGCCAGTTCATCGGCCTCGGTCTGCTGAGCCTCGTTCGGCGTCGTGTCGGTCATCACGCGCGAGTCTAGCGATCGAGTCTGCGCGGGCTGTCGTCGGGTTCGCGCGCGCGGCGAGGGTACTGCCGTGCGAGAGAACGCACGATCGAGCGTGGCCGTCGTCATGACCATCCTTCCGTCGCGATCGGGCCACCCCGTTCGGTGCCGATACTCTGATAACCGATGCAGCTATTCACGTATTCCGGAGCCCGGTTCTCGCCGTACGGCGATGAAGAGCGTCCCGGCACCGCCGAGGGTCTCGATGAGGCCGGCAACTGGCCTGCCCCGCGAGCGACTACCCGGCTCGACGCTCGCGTCGCGCTGCCTGGGTCGAAGAGCCTTACCAACCGCGAGCTCGTGCTCTCCGCACTCGCCGATGGACCGTCGCTGCTCCGGCGCCCCCTGCACTCGCGCGACTCGATGCTCATGATCGAGGCGTTGCGCTCGCTCGGCGTCGTGATCGACGAGGTCGACGGCGACGGCACCTATGGTCACGACCTGCGCATCACTCCCCCCGCCGAGCTCTCGGGCAGCACGTCGATCGACTGCGGACTCGCGGGCACCGTCATGCGGTTTTTGCCGCCCGTCGCCGCGCTTGCGCTCGGCCCCGTGGCTTTCGATGGCGACGAGGGTGCCCGGCGGCGCCCGATGCGCACCACCATCGATTCGCTGCGCGCCCTCGGCGTCGAGGTCAATGACGATGGTCGCGGCGCACTGCCCTTCAGCCTGTGGGGCACCGGCACGGTGCGCGGAGGCGAGATCGCCATCGACGCCTCGGCGTCGAGCCAGTTCGTCTCGGGACTGCTGCTCGCGGCCGCCCGGTTCGACGAGGGTCTTGTGCTGCGCCACACCGGTGCTCATCTGCCCTCGATGCCCCACATCGAGATGACCATCGCCACGCTCGCGGCCCGCGGCGTGCGGGTCGAGAGCCCCGAGCCGGGCGTCTGGGTGGTCGCGCCGACACCCATTGCAGGCAGCTCTGTCGATATCGAGCCCGACCTCTCGAACGCCGCGCCGTTTCTGGTGGGCGCGGTGATCGCGGGCGGCACCGTGGCCGTCGAGGGCTGGCCCGAGGCCACGACCCAGGTCGGAGCCGACCTCGCGACTCTGCTGCCGCGCTTCGGCGCGAGCGTGCGCCGCGACGGCACACGGCTGGTCGTCGACGGCGGCGCGGGGCTGCTCGGCGGGCTGCGCGTTCCGGGCATCCAGCTCGATCTCTCGACGGGAGGCGAGCTGGCTCCGGCGCTCGTCGCGCTCGCCGCGCTCGCCGACGGTCCGAGCGAGATCACCGGCATCGGCCACCTGCGGGGGCACGAGACCGACCGTCTCGCGGCGCTCGCGACCGAGATCAACAACCTCGGCGGTGCGGTGACCGAGCTCGACGACGGTCTCGCGATCGACCCGCGCCCGTTGCACGGCGGCATGTGGAAGGCCTATGACGACCACCGCATGGCGACCGCGGGGGCGATCATCGGCCTCGCCGTGGACGGCGTGCTCGTCGACGACATCGGCTCGACGTCGAAGACCCTGCCGCAGTTCCCCACGCTGTGGCACGCGCTGCTCGACCAGACGGCGCCCTCGCCGTGAGCTGGCTGCCGCCCGACGACGACGAGCCGTACGACGAGTACGACGAATCGGCCGTGCGGCAGCGGCCGAACCCCAAGGCGAACCGACCCCGTTCGAAGCAGCGGCCCGCCCACGACGACGCCGTCATCGGTCGGGTGATCACGGTCGACCGCGGGCGGTACCTCTGCATCGTCGATGAAGACGCCGCCACCGAGCACGAGGTCATCACGACACGCGCCCGCGAATTGCGCTCGACACCCGTCGTGACAGGCGACCGCGTCGACCTGGTGGGCGACACGAGCGGCGACGAAGGGTCGCTCGCCCGCATCGTGCGCGTGCACGAGCGGCGCACCCTGCTGAGACGCAGCGCCGACGACACCGACGCGGTCGAGCGCATCATCGTGGCCAATGCCGACCAGCTACTCATCGTCGTCGCCGCCGCCAACCCCGAGCCCCGCCCCCGGCTGGTCGACCGCTATCTCGTCGCGGCCTTCGACGCGGGAGTCGAACCGCTGCTCGTCATCACGAAGACCGACCTCGCCGACCCGACCGCGTTTCTGGCGCAGTTCCGCGGCCTCGATCTGCGCATCGTCACGAGCCGTTCAGACGATGTGCCCCTCGACGAGCTGTTCGCGCTGCTGAACGGGCGCACGACTGTGGCCGTCGGCCATTCGGGCGTTGGCAAATCCACGCTCGTCAACGCGCTCGTGCCGAGCGCCGACCGTGCTGTCGGCGTCGTCAACGTCGTGACGGGTCGCGGCAGACACACCTCGTCGTCGACCGTCTCGCTGCGGCTCGCCGGCGGCGGCTGGATCATCGACACCCCTGGGGTGCGGTCATTCGGCCTCGGCCATGTCGACCCCGACAACATCCTGCGCTCGTTCGGCGACCTCGCGGCCATCGCCGAACGATGCCCGCGCGGCTGCACCCACTTGCCCGACTCGCCCGACTGCGAGCTCGTCGACCGGGCACGAGCGGGTGAGCTCGGTGAGTTCGGTGCTGAACGCCTCGACTCGCTGCAGCGCCTGCTCACGACCCTCGTCACGCCGAGCGGGCGCACGGGCGCCGATAGCCTGAAGCCGTGACCGACGCTCTTCACGCAGCCGAGCATCCCCCTCTCGCTGCCGACCTCGCCCTCGCCCTCGCGCTCGCCGATGCGGCCGACGCGATCTCGATCGACCGTTTTCGAGCCCTCGATCTGCTCGTCACGAGCAAGCCCGATCGCACTCCGGTGACGGATGCGGATCGCGCTGTCGAAGAGGCCATCAGAGACCGCCTGGCGGCCGAGCGCTCTGCCGACGGCATACTCGGTGAGGAGTTCGGCACGTCGGCGGGCGCCGGCAGCGGCACTCATCGACAGTGGATCATCGATCCCATCGACGGCACTGCGAACTTTCTGCGGGGTGTTCCGATCTGGGGCACGCTCATCGCGCTGGCCATCGACACGGTGCCGGTGCTCGGTGTCGTGAGCGCTCCGGCGCTCGGTCAGCGCTGGTGGGGCGCCACTGGTCTCGGCGCCTACACGTCGCAGCAGGGCGGTGCCGCGCGGCCCCTGCGAGTCAGCGGCGTCAGCGAGCTCAGCGATGCCGTGCTCAGCTACAACAGCTTGCCGGGGTGGGACGACGCGGGTCGGCTCGAGCAGGTCATCGACCTGACGAGAGCGGTCTGGCGCGCGCGGGCGATCGGCGACATGTGGTCGTACATGCTCGTGGCGGAGGGCGCGATCGACATCGCCGGCGAATTCGACCTGCAGCCCTACGACATGGCTGCGCTGCAGCCGATCATCGAGGAGGCCGGCGGAAGCTTCAGCTCGGTCGATGGAGAACCCGGCCCCTGGCACGGCAGCGCACTCGCCACGAACGGCATACTGCACGAAGAGGTGTTGCGGCGCGTTCGTGCTCGGTAGGCTCGCCATAACCGGCACAGCGAGCTCGACGAGCCGGGCATCCACTCCTCCCGAACGAAAAGAGTTGTCGTGACCCTCATCACCTCTTCGCGCTGGACCCGCGCGACCGCCCTGCTCGCCGTCGGCGCAGCGACCGTCGCTCTCAGCGGCTGCAGCATTCTCAACTCGCTCACTGGCGGCGGCCAGGCGACCCGCGACGACAGCGGCGAGGTCGTCGAAGGCAACGACAACACCGACGTGTTCACGCTGCAGGTCGGCGACTGCCTCAACGATGCGACCGCTTCTGACACTGTCGACACCGTGCCGACGGTGCCCTGCTCAGAACCGCACGACAGCGAGATCTACGCGTCGATCATCATGAGCGGCGACACGTACCCCGGCCAGGACGCGGTCATCGCCGAAGCCGATGCTGCCTGCCTCGACGCCTTCGCGGGCTTCATCGGCACCTCGTATGCCGAGTCGGCGTACTACTACAGCTACTACTTCCCGACCGAAGGCAGCTGGTCGAACGGCGACCGCGAGATTCTCTGCACCGTCTACGACGAGGCGGGCCAGGTCACCGGATCGCTGCAGAACATCGGCAACTGAGCATTCGCCCTCTCGCCAGTGCGGCGATGCTGCTGAGCATCGCCGCACTGTCGGCATGCGGGCCGATCGTGCCTGCCGATCAGCCGATCCGCGATGACGAGGGTGTGATCATCGAGCCGAACCCCTCGACCGACCCCTTCGCCCTTCTTGTCGGCGACTGCCTCGATGACGCCCTCGTGGCCGATGATGCCGGCACCGAGGTGCAGTCTCTGCCGACCGTACCCTGCGACGGGCCGCACGACAGCGAGGTCATCGCGTCGATCACCCTCACGGGCACCAGCTACCCCGGGGCCGAGGCGATCAGCGCCGAGGCCGATCCAGTGTGCATCGCCGCCCTCGAACGACTCGTGCAGCAGTCGTACCTCGAGACGCCCTACGACGTCAGCTACTACGCACCGACGGAGTCGAGTTGGGCCGAGGGCGATCGCGAGGTGCTCTGCGTCGCCTACGACCCAGCGGGGCCGCTCAACGCTCCGCTCGGCTGAGGCGACGCGCCCTCGCCTCACTTACGGGCGTTCTGCGCGCAACTCGATCACGATCTTGCCGGGCACCCGCTGGTGCCGCAGCTGGTCGATCGCCTCGCGGGCCGCATCGAGCGGCACGATCTCAGCTACGGGGGCGCGCAGACGGCCGGCACCGAGGTGGTCGAGCAGAATCTGCAAATCGGATGCCCGCTCGACCTGAATTGTCGATGTCAGTCGATGCCGCACCCAGGGGTTGAGCAGCCCGGCAGAGAGTTGACGGTCGAGACCGTCGAGCACCGGACCGCCCGCCCCGTCGGCACCCACGATCACGAGGGTGCCTCTCTCGGCGAGCGCGCGTCTGAGAACACTCACCGAGCGGCCGTCTGCCGTGTCGATGACGACATCAAAGACGCCCCACTCTCGGGGGTCGGAGACCGCACGGTAGTCGATCACCTTCTCGGCGCCGAGCGACCGCACGAAGGCCGCTTTCGCCGCGCTGGCGATGCCGGTCACTCGGGCACCCTCCAGCACGGCGAGCTGGGTGAGGAACGACCCCACCCCGCCGCCCGCGCCGATGACCGCCACCCGTTGACCGGGCCGCACCTTCGCCGTGTCGCGCACGGCCTGCAACGCCGTGCCGGCCGAGATTGGCAGGGTCGCGGCATCGGCCATCGACACACCGTCGGGCACCCGGGCGACCTTGGCAGGGTTCGCGACGACGACGTCGGCGAACGCCGCAGGAGCAGAACCTGCTACTCGGTCACCCACCGCGAAGCCCTCGACCTGCTCGCCGACGGCCCGCACGATGCCCGCGAACGCGAGACCGACGACAGGCTGCCGAGGCGTACGCCATCCGACGAAGGGACGCAGTATCGAAGGGCGGCCGGTCATGAGATGCACCGTGCCCGAATCTGGGCTCACGGCGTGCACCTGCACAAGCAGCTGCTTGGGCCCAGCCACGGGCACGGGGTGTTCGCCGATGCTCAGCACCTCGGTGCCGCCGTAACCGCGCTGCAGCAGGGCGCGCATGGTCGATGAGGTCATCATGATTCCGTTCAGTTCTCGGCGCTCGGGTAGCCGAACACCTCGTCGAGGCGCACGCCGAGCGCGTGCGCGATCTGAAAGGCGACTTCGAGCGACGGCGAGTACTTGCCCTGCTCGATCGCGATGATGGTCTGGCGGGTGACGCCGACCCGTTCGGCGAGCTCGGCCTGCGTGAGCTCGCCGGCGGCGAACCGCAGAGCGCGGATGCTGTTGGTCACGCGGGTGGGCTTCACCATGCGGGCATGCCCCCGCGATACAGGGCGATCTTGGTGATGGCCTCGAGCATCGCCGAGAAGAAGAAGCCCAGATAGATCACGTTCGCGATCCAGAACGCATCGAGCTCGAGCATCGCGAAGATGAGCGCAGCGAGCGCGGCAGCGATGAGGAGGCCGCGCGAGGTGAACTCGGCGCGCGCCGTGATCTGCTTGTCGCGCACGTCGGTCTCACGCCCGTCCTTGCCCGTCGTGACGGCCACGATGATCGACACCACGATCATCACCACGATCGCTGCGCCGATGCTCCACAGCATCGCGTCGACGTAGGGCGTATGGGGCATCGGGGTTGTCGTCGCGCGCGTCAGCAGCACGCCCAGGTAGATCGTGAAGTGCACGATCGAGACGATCACGCCGGCCCATGCGATCTTCTCTTCGTAGCCCATGTCGTGCTTGGCCACGGGGGCCTCCCTTCGGTCAGTGTCAAGAATGCTTGACATGCTCGAAGGTAAAGCATCCGTTACATCATGTCAAGTTTTCTTGACTTGCTTCATGAGAGTTGCGGGCGGCGCGGCGCTTCGGCTGAATCACCGCTGCGGCGAGACCCCCGAGCATGATCGCGCCCCCGATGAACTCAGCAGTCGTCGGCACCTCGCCCTGCACGAGCCACGCGGTCAGAATGCCGACGACGGGCACGAGCAGCGTGAACGGCACCACCGCGCTCGTCGGGTAGCGCGCGAGCAGAGAGTTCCAGATGCCGTAGCCGATGAGGCTGGCGAACACCGCGGTGTAGACCGTGCTCGCGATCGCGATCCACGACAGGGAGGTCAGCGCCTGCCACACGACCGGGGGCGAGTCGATCACGAGCGAGAGCGCGAGTGCCGGCAGGGGCACCACGGCGCCCGACCAGACGACGAGCGAAAGACCCGAGCGTGCCTTCGATCGGCGGGTAAGCACGTTGCCGACGGTCCACGCGAGAGCCGAGAGCAGCGTAACCGCGAGCGGCAGCCACGGCGCGACCTGGCTGTGCCCGACGATAACGATCGCCAGACCCGCCATGCCGATGAGGGCACCGACCAGCTGGCGTCGCGTCGGGCGCTCCCCCAGCGCCACCGCGGCGACCAAGATCGAGAAGATGACCTGCGTCTGTAGCAGCAGCGAGGCGAGCCCCGGAGGCATGCCGAGCATGAGCGCCACGTAGAGCAGGGCGAACTGCGCGAGGCTCAGCGTCGCTCCGATCGCGACGATGTTGCGCCACCCGATGGGCGGGGGCTTCAGGAGGAAGATCGCCGGAAGGCACACCACGAGAAACCGCAGGGCGAGGAAGAGCAGAGGCGGAACATCCGCCTGGCCGACATCGATGACGACGAAATTCGCGCCCCAGATCACCACGACAAGCAGGGCGAGCAGAGAGTGCTTGAGGCTCACCTCAGCACGAGCCCGGCAGGGCTGGCTGTCACGGCAGGTCGACGATCTGCTTGCCGAGCGGCAGCAGAGCGACGGGCACCATCTTGATGTTCGCGATCGCGAAGGGAATACCGATGATCGTGATCGCGAGGCCCACGGCCGAGACGATGTGACCGATCGCGAGCCACCAGCCGGCGAGCACCACCCAGATGATGTTGCCGATGATCGAGAAGACGCCAGCACGCGGCTTGTCGATCACCGTCTTACCGAACGGCCACAGCGAGTAGACCCCGATGCGCCACGCGGCGATGCCCCACGGAATCGTGATGATGAAGATGAACATGATCACGGCCGCGAGGGCGTAGCCCAGAAACATCCAGAAGCCCGAGAGCACGAGCCAGATGATGTTGAGAAGGGTGCGCATGGCATAAGCATGACAGAGCACGGCATGCACAGGGTTTCGCATCGCGTGACAAGATCCTCAGTGCGTGACAGCGACCAGTGGTGGAGATGGGGGGAATTGAACCCCCGTCCATCGCTGTGAGCCGGAGCCTTCTACGGGCGTAGTCTGCTGAATCGTTCTGCTCGGCTCCGACCTTTGTTGCAGACCCCTAGGTCGACGAGCCCAGCCTCAGTGAAAGTCCCGCGTGCACCTGAGACGCAGGCACGCAGCAAGTCTCCTTAATGACGCCAGTGATCGGGTCGGAGACGCACCCGGACTGACGGACTATCTACTCTGCCTAGGCGGCGAGAGCGAAGTCGGTGCGCTTAGCATTGGCACCTGTTGTTTGCAGAGATCGTTTACGAGATAACCCTGCATCCTCGACCCGCTTCTCACCGTTTCGCAGGCGATGTCGAAACCGATCATCCCCTCGGTCACCCGGGTGCTGCCCGGGCGGGTCACTGTCACGCACTGTGGAGTTATGGGGGCCGGCGCACAAGGCCGACGATCAGACGCCGTTCTCGGCGTAGCCCTACAGTATACGTCACCGCTGACAGACAGCCCAGCGCCGAGCGACACCGTCACCGCGTTGCCGACTCACCGAGTCACCGAGGAGAACCATGAGCGAGACCGTCATCACCGTGCAAGGATCGGCGCGCAGCGAGATGCCGCCCGAGCAGGCCGTGCTGCGCTTCACAGTCACCGCCGACGGCCCCGAGCGCGTGCCCGTCGTCGCCGCGGTGACGGCGGCCCTGAACGACGTCTCGAGCGTCCTCTCTGCACAGCATGCCAACGACGGCCCCGTCTCTCAGTGGTCTGCCGACCGTGTGGCGGTCACCTCGCACCGGCCGTGGACCAACGACGGCGTTCCCGCGGCTCTCGTGCATCAGGCCACCGCATCGGGCCGCGCGACGATCAGCCGAATCGATGCTGTGGCCGAGCTCATCGACGACCTCGCGAGCCACGACCTGGTCGCCATCGACAGCCTCGAGTGGTCGTTGACGGATGCCCGCCTCGCGCGCGAGCAGCGCGACGTGCGCGCCCGCGCGGTCGCCGATGCCCGGGCCAAAGCAGAGGTCTTGGCCGAGTCGGTCGGCCTCGGGTCGGTGACCCCCCTCGCCCTCGCCGACCCCGGCATGCTCGACGGCTCGGGTGGTGGCGGCATGCCCATGCCGCGCGTGGAGCGCGCGATGGCGATGGCCTCGATGCCGCACGGCGACGTGGGATTCTCGTTGCGCCCCGAGCCGATCGTGATCAATGTGGCGGTCGATGCGCGCTTCAGCGCGCGCTGAACATGCGGTGAGTGCTCCCACGCACGGGCAGCCGCGCAGCACGCTAGGTCGTGACGGTGATGCGCCCGTCCTGCCGCGCACGCAGGTCGACGAGTGCTGTGATCATCGCGAGCGATAGAAGTACGAGCGCGACGGCACTCGCGTTGCGGAACGCGTCTTGAAAGACCACTAGTTCGGCGAACTCGCCCCGCTCGGCGTAGATCGTGGCGTAGAACGCCGCGGTTCCGGCCGCGATGCCGACGGCCGTGCCCACGCGCTGGGCGACCTGCTGGATCGATCCGGCGACCCCGCCCGAGGTGACGGGCACCTCGGCCAGGGCCAGCGTCTGGTTGGGAGCGATGACTGCTCCTCCACCGGCGCCCGCGATGCCCATCGTGACCGCGACGACCCACGGAAGAGCATCCACCGGCACGACGAATGCCGCGAGCACCGTCGAACCCAGCCCGCCGATCACGAGTGCGAGACCGCCTGCGACGATGCGCCGCCCGTAGAGGTGCACGACGCGACCCGACAGGAACGAGGTGACCGCCGAGGCGAGCGCGAACGGAATCGTGACCATGCCCGCGAACACCGGCGCGAGCTCGATGCCGAGCTGCAGGAAGAGCGTGAGGGTCAGGAACGTGGCGGGCAGGGCGGCGAAGTAGAACATGCCGATGAGCGTGCCGTTGCGGTAGCTCAGGATACGGAAGAGCGTGAAGTCGACGACCGCCGACCGGCCGGCCCGCGTGTAGCGGCGCTCCCACAACACGAACAGGGTCGCGGTGGCCGCGGCGGCCACGAGCGAGAACCAGCGCGCCGGGTCGTCGTCGGTGCCGCCGGTCGTCAGCACGAACGGCAGCATCACCGCGAGCACCGTGAGCGCCAGCAGCCCGGTGCCCACGAGATCGAGGTCTTTCGCCGCACCCGAGTCGGGTTGCGTGCGGGGCAGCAGTTTGTAGGCGAAAGGGAAGAGTGCCACCACGAGCGGCACGTTCATCCAGAAGATCAGCCGCCACCCGAAGTCGGCATCGCCCAGCCCTACGAAGAGGCCACCCAGTGTCGGGCCGAACGCCGTCGCCAGACCGATCACGGCCCCGAAGATGCCGAACGCGCGCCCGCGCGCCGGGCCAGTGAACAACTGTTGCGTCAGCCCCAGCACTTGCGGCATGAGCAAACCGGCGGCGACGCCCTGCAGCACGCGCGAGGCCGCGAGCACCTCGACCGTCGGGGCGATCGCGCACAGCAGGCTCGCGACGAGGAACACGACCAGACCGATGAGGAACATGCGGCGGCGCGAGTGCAGGTCGCCCCAGCGGCCCGCAGGCACGAGTACGACACCGAACGCGAGCACGTAACCCGCGACGATGATCTGAATCTCGGTAGGGCTCGCCTCGAGCGCCTGCTCGATGGCGGGAATGCCCACGTTGACCTTCGAAAGGTCGAGAATCGTGAGGGCCGCGACCGACACGGCGATCGCGAAGGCCTGCCATCGGGTGCGGTCGCTCATGGCCGGCGGAGAGTCAGTCACGATGCTCGAGCCTACGCCCGGCTCGCTGGGCGGCTGGTCATGGTGTCGAGAGTGACGTGCGAGTGATGCCGTGCATCACTCGTTCATGCGATTGCGCGTGCGCATGGCGCGATCGGCCTCGCGCTTGTCTTGCCGCTCGCGCAGGGCGTGCCGCTTGTCGTACTCCTTCTTGCCCTTTGCGACAGCGAGCTCGACCTTTGCCCGCCCGTCGAGGAAGTAGATGCGCAGCGGCACGAGCGTGTAGCCACCCTCTTTGACCTTCTGACTGATCTTGATGATTTGCGCCTTGTGCAGCAACATCTTGCGCTTGCGGCGGGGCGGGTGGTTGGTCCACGTGCCCTGCGTGTACTCCGGAATGTGCACGGCGTCGAGCCACGCCTCACCACCGTCGATGAAGCCGTAGCCGTCGACCAGGCTCGCGCGGCCCATGCGCAACGACTTGACCTCGGTACCGCTCAGCACGAGGCCGGCCTCGTAGGTGTCTTCGATGGCGTAGTCGTGCCGCGCCTTGCGGTTGGTCGCCACGACCTTCTCGCCTGTCTCTTTCGGCACGATTCACCTCCTGTT
This sequence comes from Microcella sp., assembly GCF_019739195.1. NCBI lineage: Bacteria > Bacillati > Actinomycetota > Actinomycetes > Micrococcales > Microbacteriaceae > Microcella > Microcella sp. The sequence continues at coordinate 593,172 of NZ_JAHHDS010000003.1, forward strand.
GCGGCCGACGGATGCCGCGCGCACCCCGCGCGCAGCCCTCCAGCATATCGGTCGCGGGCCGAACGCGGCACGGCCGGCCGACGGGCGCTAGACGCGCAGGTAGCGGGTGATGGCGACGTTGGCCGAGAGCGCGGCGAGCACGGCTCCGGCGGCGAGCAGAATCGGCACGACGATCAGCGCTTCTGACAGCCCGACGAACGACGTGAGCGGCAGGGTCTGCGCGAGATAGCCCTGCACGAAGAACTCGACGATCGCGACGATCGCGAGCCCGGCGAGCACCGAGCCGATAAGGGCGGCCGCGACACCCTCAATGATGAACGGCGTCTGGATGAACCGGTTGGATGCGCCGACCAAACGCATGATGCCGATCTCACGGCGCCGTGAGAACGCGCTGAGCCTGATGGTCGTGGCGATGAGCAGTGCCGCGGCGACGAGCATGAGGGCGGCCACCCCGACCGCTGTGAAGCTCGCCGCGTTGAGAATGTCGAAGATCTGGTCGAGCAGGCTGCGTTGATCGACCACGCTCTCGACTCCGGCGAGGCCGCGCAGCGAGTCTTGCAGCACGGCGCTCTGCGTCGGGTCGACGAGGTTCACCCAGAATGCCGACGGCAGAAGGTCGGGCGTCACGAGATCGGCGACGGCCTGGCCTTCGAACTGCTCTTGGAAGTTGGCGAACGCCTCTTCTTGCGTCTCGAAGTAGAACGTGTCGATGAAGGGCGCGAGCGTGGGCGACTCGAGCTGCGCCTGCACCGTCGCGATCTGGTCAGGAGTGGCGGGCTGCTGATCGCAGCCGCCGACGGTTGTGAACTCGGTGCAGAGGTAGACCGCAACCTGAGCACGATCGAACCAGTACGACTTCATCTGGGTGATCTGCATCTGCAGCAGAATCGCCGCGCCGACGAAGGTCAGTGAGATGAACGTCACGAGCACGACCGAGATGACCATGCTGAGGTTGCGGCGCAGGCCCTGGCCGACCTCACTGAGCACGAGCCCGAGTCTCATCGGTGGTCTCCCGACGTGATGGTCTGCGTGCTCGGGGGCGCGGCGGGCGCACCCATGCCGAAGCCCTGCGTCGCGATCGGGTTCGCCTGGGTCTTGTAGCCGCCGCCGCGCTCGTCACGCACGATGCGACCGCCGATCACCTCGATGACGCGGCGCTGCAGCCGGTCGACGATGCCGGCGTCGTGCGTCGCCATGATGACGGTGGTGCCGTTGGCGTTGATGCGCTCGAGCAGCGCCATGATGCCCGCGCTCGTCTCGGGGTCAAGGTTGCCCGTGGGCTCGTCGGCAAGCATGATCGCGGGCTTGTTGACGACGGCCCGGGCGATCGCGACGCGCTGCTGCTCGCCGCCCGAGAGCTCGTGCGGAAACCGTTGACCCTTGCCGTCGAGACCGACCGTCTGCAGGGCATCAGGCACCGCCTCGTGAATGAACCCCTTGCTCTTGCCGATGACCTGCAGGGTGAAGGCGACGTTGTCGAAGACGGTCTTGTTGGGCAGCAGGCGAAAGTCTTGGAAGACGACGCCGAGGTTGCGCCTGAAGTAGGGAACCTTGCGGCTCGAGATGCTGCCGAGGTCTTGGCCCAGCACGTGAATCGAACCGCTCGACGGCTTCTCTTCCTTGAGCACGAGCCGCAGAAAAGTCGACTTGCCCGAGCCGGAAGCGCCGACGAGAAACACGAACTCACCGCTGAGAATCTCGAGGCTGACGCTGTTGAGCGCCGGCCGCGCGGTTCCGCGGTAGACCTTGGTGACCTCATCGAATCGAATCATCGTGCGCCAGCGTAAGCGGCGCCGCGCGTCGCAGCGCGGTGCGACACCCGCCGGGGTGCGGTTCTCAGCGCTCGCTTAGTCGACGGGCGGCTGCGTGATGCCGATGACCGAGCCCTCGAGGTCGCGAAATGCCGCGTAGCGCCCCCAGCCCTCGACGACATCGATTTCGGCGGCGATCTCGCCCCCGGCGTCGACCACACGAGCGAGGATCGATTCGAGATCGTCGACCGTGAGGTAAAGCCGCAGCCCTTCGCCGCTCGGCGCGTAGTCGTCGCCCTCGGTGAGGGCGATGGCCGGACCCTCGGGGTCGACTTGCGGAAAGAAAACCATGCGCTGGTCGTCGATCTCAGAGATCTCGAGCTCGAGCGCGAAGACACGGGAGTAGAACGCGAGGGCGCGCTCGAGGTTGCGCGACGGAATCTCGACAATGTTGATGCTCACCATGGCGAGCACTCTACGGTGGCGCGCTTTACTCGTCGAGAGGGCGCTTGCGCCACTTGATACCCGCGGCGATGAAGCCGTCGAGGTCGCCATCGAACACCGCCGAGGGGTTGTTCACCTCGTACTCGGTGCGCAGGTCTTTCACCATCTGGTACGGCGCGAGCACGTACGAGCGCATCTGGTCGCCCCAGCTGGCCGTGATGGTGCCGGCGAGTTCTTTCTTCGTCGCCGCCTCCTGCTCTTTCTGCATGATGAGCAAGCGCGACTGCAGCACGCGCATAGCCGCCGCGCGGTTCTGAATCTGGCTCTTCTCGTTCTGCATCGACACGACGAGGCCGGTCGGCAGGTGCGTGATGCGCACGGCCGAGTCGGTCGTATTGACCGACTGCCCGCCGGGCCCCGATGAGCGGAACACATCAACACGGATGTCCGATTCGGGCACCTCGATCGCCGCACTCTCTTCGAGAAGTGGGATCACTTCAACCGCGGCGAAGCTGGTCTGCCGCTTGCCCGCGGCGCCGAAGGGCGACATGCGCACGAGGCGGTGCGTGCCCGCCTCGACGCTGAGCGTGCCGAAAGCGTGGGGCGCATCCACTTCGAAAGTCGCGCTCTTGATGCCCGCCTCTTCGGCGTACGAGACATCCATGACCGTTGTGCCGTAGCCGTGCTGCTCGGCCCAGCGCAGGTACATGCGCATGAGCATCTCGGCGAAGTCGGCGGCATCGACGCCTCCGGCGCCCGCACGGATGGTGACGACAGCGGGGCGCGCGTCGTACTCGCCGTCGAGCAGCGTCTGCACCTCCATCTCGGCGAGCGTCTTCTCGATCGCGTCGAGCTCGGAGGCTGCTTCGTCCGCAGCCTCGGCGTCATCGGCCTCGCGCGCCATCTCGATGAGCACGTCGAGGTCGTCGAGCTTCGCCTGCAGTTCGGTGATGCGCTTGAGCTCACTCTGGCGGTGGCTCAGCGCGCTCGTCACCTTCTGCGCGTGGGTCGTGTCGTCCCACAGGTCGGGCGCACCCGCCTGCTCGCTGAGCTCGCGAATGTCGCTCTCGAGCCTCTCGACATCGATCACCGCGCGAATGTCGGCGAAGGTGCTGCGGGCGGCGGCGATGCGCTCAGCGAAGTCCAGATCGATCATGTCGAGCCCAGCCTACCGGCGGGGCGTGGCATAGTCGGCGGGGTGACCTCGATGCCCCCGCCGTTCCGCTGGCGCTCGATCGTCGCTCCCGCGCTGTTGCCGACTTTGCTGTTCACGATCGGTGAAGGCGCCATCATTCCGCTCATCCCGTCTCTCGCGGCACAGGTCGGGGCCGACCTCGCGACGGCGGGGCTCGTGGCGGCGATGCTCCTGGTGGGGCAGCTCATGGGCGACCTGCCAGCAGGCTGGATCGTGGCTCGCGTCGGCGAGCGGGCGGCGATGCTGGGGGCACTCGCGACGTCAGGTTTCGGCATCGCGATCTCTGCACTCGCACCCACGGCGGCCCTGCTCGGCGTTGGCATGCTGGTGCTCGGTGCGTCGGCGGCAGTGTTCGCACTCGCACGCCACGCCCTGCTCACGACCGCTGTGCCCGCCGCGTATCGAGCGCGGGCGCTCTCGACCCTGGGCGGGGTCTACCGGCTCGGTCTCATGATCGGCCCGTTCTTGGGCGCCGCCATCATCACGCTCACGGGCGAGACGGGCGCGGTCTACTGGCTTGCGATCGGCGCCCTCGTGGGCGTCGCGGCGAGCCTGCTGCTACTACCTGACCCCGAGCAACTGCTGCGCCGCGAGATTGTCAGCGATCGAGCGCCCGTGGCTCCGCTCGATGTGCTGCGCACGATCGGGCGTCGACGCGATGTGCTCGCACGGCTGGGTCTGGCAGCGCTCACCGTCTCGGCCCTGCGCGCGAGCCGTCAGGTTCTCTTGCCCCTGTGGGCGGTGAGCATCGGCCTGGGCGATGCGCAGACAGCGACCATCATCGGCGCCACGGCAGCCGTCGACTTCGCGTTGTTCTATCTCGGTGGCTGGCTCATGGATCGCTTCGGCCGCCTCTATACCGCCGTGCCGTCGACGGTCGGCCTGGGGCTCGGATTCATTGTGCTTGCGGTGACCGCAGGTATCGACAACCCCATCGCGTGGTTCATCGGCGTTGCCATCTGGCTCGCCCTCGCCAACGGCATCGGCGCGGGGATTCTCATGACCATGGGCAGCGACCTGGCTGGTCGCACCGACCCCGCGATGTTCCTCGGTGCGTGGCGTCTGATTCTCGACGCGGGCGGCGCGGCCGCTCCGCTCGTGCTGGCAGCGCTGACGGCGGCCTTCTCACTCGCCGTCGGAGCCGGCGTGCTGGGCGTGCTCGGTCTCGTGGGCGCAGGCATGCTCGGCTACATGATTCCGCGACACCTGCCGCGCGACACCGAAGTGCCCTAGGCCGCGGTCAGCTCGCGGCGGTCGGCAGGCCCTGGAACGCGCTCGACGGCAGGTCTTTCTCGTCGTTGCGCACAGCATCCAGAATGCGCGTGACGACCGCGGCGGGCTCGTAGCCGACCGGGAACGTCGGCCGCTCGCCCGCCACTGGGTGGTGCGAGAGCTCGGTCTCGGTGTGCCCGGGTCGGGCATCGATGACGCGGATGCCCGAGCGCCGCAGCTCGCGGGCGGCGACCTGATGCGCCGCGGCCACGGCAGCTTTGACCGCGCTGTAGGCGCCGATACCCGCAGTCGGGGTCTCGCTCACCACGCCGCTGAGCGAGACGACGAACGGCGAGCCGCCCGCGGTGGCCGACTCGGCGAGTGACGGGGCCGCGGCCCGCAGCACCCGCAGCGGAGCCATGACGTTGATGCGCCACAGGGTCTCGAACGTCTCATCGGTGGTGTCGGCGAGGGCGCCGAACGCGACGACGCCGGCCGCGTTGATGATGCCGTCGAGGCGGCCGTGGGCGGTGTGCGCGGCGGCGACGAGGTTGCGCGCGGCACCGGGGTCATCGAGATCGGCGGGAATGAGTGCCGCGCCGGCAATGTCGAGGTCGTCGAGCGCGAGCATCGAGCGGCCCGTGAGTGTCAGTAGCGCGCCGTCAGCGGCCAGCTGCCGCGCGAACTCGCGACCGAGACCACCCGTCGCGCCGAGAACGAGAACGGAAGCGCCAGCCAGATCTGTCATGTCGACCACCGTATGGCCGCACTCTGGGAACATGCAGAGCGCGCCCAGGGCCCGTCGTGCTGCCGCTCAGGAGTGAGCGGCGTAGTGCTCGCGACTCACGAGGCGTCGGCAGCCGACTGCATCGTGACGATGTACTCCCGAATGGTAGGAACGCCCTCGAGCTTCTCGCGGAAGAAGGTGTTGACGAGGTTCATCACGCGGTTCTGGGCAGCCTCGACATCGCTCGTGCGCCGCTCGCCCGCGTTCTGGTCTTCAAGGGTGCGCCGCAGCGTCAGCAGCGCGGCGACGATCTCGGCTTCTTCATCGCCCTCGAGCATGTCGATCACCTGCAGCATGAGCGTGTCGGTCTGGTCGCGCACCGAATCGATCGGAATCGTCGAGCCCGGTTGAGTGGCGTTGTCGAGTGTCGAGATGAGCGACCAGACCTGGTACAGGATCGTTGCGGGCTCGTCGAAGAGCTCGCGCACATAGGCCGCATCCAGATGCCTGCCCGAAAGCCGGAAGATGTTGTACATGCGCTTGGCTGCCTTGCCGTAATTCAGCTGCTTGGTGAGGTACTTGCGCACCTCCTCTTCGAGCCGGTCGACATACTCGTCGAGCGCATCGTCGTTGACGAACTTGGCCACCTTGGCGAACGTCGGCATCGCGTCAGCGTCGAGGTAGACCTCTTGGAAGTAGGCGTCGAGATAGCCGTCGAGCGGCACGATTTCGCCGTCGGGGGCCTCCCACGTCACATCGATCACGTTGCTCGCGTTCGAGAGCGCCTTGCGTGCGGGGTCGGCGACGACCCAATCGAGCTTGCACCAGCCCGGGTCGAGCGCGGCCTCCTGCCACGTCAGCGTCTGCACGGTGCCGTCGGCAAGCGTCAGTTCGATGCGCTCGGCTTCGATTTCTTCTGCGGTCCAGGTGATCGGGCTGCCCTTCTTGCGCGCTGCGCCACCGTGCAAGCAGTCGGCGGGGTAGCTGCCGAGCTTGCCCTCGAGAAACTGGAACGGGTCGCCCGTCGCCGTGCGGCGAGCGGCCGCGCGCATGCAGTCGGCCATGATGCGGCAGGCCTCGTCGCGCGTCTCGGCCTTGATGTTGAGCCGCTGAAAGTAGTCGCAGTCACCGGGAAACGACTGGATCTTCGACTGCGCCGCCGAGCCGCTCAGCGCCAGAGCACCCTCGACCATGCCTTTGGGCCCCGTCACCTCGACAACCTCGCCAATGCGCCGGAACCGCTCGAGATCGCGCGGCGTGAAGTCGAGCATGCTCACGCGATGCCCGAAGACTCCGCTCTCGTGCTCGACGATGTGGTCGTCGCTCTCGGCGTCGGCAGCGATCGCGGCAAGCCACTGCAGCGCGCCCTCTTCATCGAGCTGCACGCCGAGTCGCGCGGCCGACTCGCGAATGCGCTCGAGGTCGTCGGCGGGAGTCTGAGTGGGGGGCGTCATCGGCGTGCCTCTCGGGTGGGTGCGATGCCCGCCTCGGTCAGTCGGGTCGCGCAGCGCGCTCCGCTCGTACAGATCGGAACAGCGCCGCCTGGTCGCGAGCGTCGTCCAGTGCATTATGCGTCAGGTCGACGGTCACTCGATAGTGCTCGGCTACGTGCACCATGCTCGTCTCGGCCCACGGCAGCCCCGTGACACCCATGTAGAAGGCCTTGATGTCGAGCGCCGAGTGCCCGAACGGGTTGCGGCCGAGGTAGCGGTCGAAGTAGTCGGCGACGAACATCCAGTCGAAGGGGGCGTTGAATCCGACCATCACGGCGCGACTGCCTTCGGGTGTCACCGAGTCGATCCAGTCGGCGAATGCTTGCATCGCCGACCTCGGGTCGGTTGCGGATGCTCGCAAACCGTCGAGCGTGAACCCGCCGACGCTCATCGCTGAGTCGAGAACCCCCTCGCGGTCGGGCTTGAGCTCGGCGTAGAAGTGGTCGGGTGCCGCGGTCTCGAGACGATCGATCAGGCACGCCCCGATCGACAGCATCGCGTAGTTGCTCGGGCTCGGACCCGCTGCCTCGATGTCGACGCTGATGAGGGTGGAGGGGCGGGTGTCGCGAGCGTGAGGCATGACACCATTCTGGCCGGGTTATCGACGATGCATTGTTGCTCGAGTAACGTGCGAGCATGACTCGCTTCACAGTGACGGCTGCCGTCGTGGCTCTTGCGCTCGTGCTGAGCGGGTGCACGCCAGAGGCCGAGCCCGTCGCCACCCCGACTGCCGAGCCAGCGCCGGAGCCAAGCGTCGAGCCTGCCCTTCGCCCCAACCCTGTCTTCGCGATCGACTGCGCAGAAATGCTGAGCCTCGCAGAAGTGCAAGAACGAGTGACCGCCCGGATCGCGGTCAAGCGGGACGAGTCGAATGTTCCAGGTGAAGTCTCACAGATACCTCTGCTGCAGCGAGGTGGACTGAATTGCGTCTGGGGCACCGAGGGCACCTGGCAGGATGACGTCGAGGTGCTACTCATGCCCGATGCACCAGACGTCGTCGCAGAGAGAGCAACCGACCCTTTCACGCAAGATTTCTCTGTCACCGGTGCAGAAGCGGCGGTGGGGTCGTGCTACTTCGGCAGCGATCCTGTTGACGGCCTGGCTCCCGGAGGGTGCATCATCACTGCACTCGTGGGCACGTCGGCCATGGAACTCCGCTTCATCGATAGCTTCGGCGCGTACTCGAGTGAAGCCGCCATCGGCGAGGTCGCTGTCGACATTCTCGAGCTCGTCATCGAGCGCACATCCGCTGCCGGCCCGCGATCACAAGAGTGGGTAGCGCCCTCCGACTCTCTCGACGCTGACGCCGCGTTCTGCGATTCCGTCGGCGCAGACCTGTTGGCAGCGCTCGAGCTCGACACGCCGTTCGGCGGTCCGGTATCCAACGACGACCTCGCCGAACTCAGCTCCTGCCAGTACTTCTTCGGTGCGACCGACGTCTTGAGCATCGGCGCGTGGGTCGTCGATGGTGCCGCGTGGGCCGCGGGGGTCGAGCAGACCGAAGGGCCACACCTGGGTGACCTGTACGAGCCGCGCACCACGACCTCGAACGCGCAGTGGTGGCTGAGCCCCTCGGGCCAGGCCGTTCGAGGTCGGGCCGCTATGGGCGGCAGTCTTGTCGAGCTCGTCGTGTACTGGGGCGATCTCGACGTGACGATCGAGCAGGCGCAAGCCGCCATCGGCGCGGTCATGGAGCAGTACGCTGACGTTCCGCCAGGCACCTGAGGGCAGTCGTGACTGTCAATCGAAGACGCTGCGGCTCGTCGCGGTGACCTGTAGCGGGATGCCCTCGGGCACGAAGATGCTTACCACGGGTGGAGCCCACACCGAAGCGAGGGTCACCCGTGCGCTGAGGCCGTCGGGCGTTGTCGCTGAGACGAGCCTCAGCCCCTCGAGTCGGGATCCCGGCGCCTGCGTGAGGTAGTCGGCCGCAGCCGCCGTGACCTCGGGCTTCGTGAGGCGCGGACGCAGCACGCCTTCGGGCGTGGGCCGCACAGTCGAGAGGTCGAACGACTCTGCTGCGGCGAGCGCCGCACCGTCGGCGAGGGTGAAAAGGCGCGTGCGCTCGAGGTAGAGCGAGGTGGCAGCACTGCCGAGCAGCACGACCGCGAGCGCGAGAGCCCCGAAGCCCGCGATCAGAGGCAGGATCGAGCCTCGGTCGTCGCGCGGGTCGAGGCGGAGCATCCGTCTCCGCAGTCGGTTCTGGTGGAGGCCGCTCATCGCGCGCCCCAGAATCGCGAGACCTGCTGCGTCGCGCTCGCCTCGACGGGCACCGCGAGCGGCACGCGCAAGTCGAAGATCGGCGGCACGAGCGGCAGCGGCACGCGCACGGCGATGTCGACGGTGACCCAGCCTCGGCGGGTGTGGCACTGCCCGGGGTTGGGGGTGCAGCTGATGCTGAGGGCAACGTCGCTCGGGTCGAGCCCGTGGTCGGCGAGTGCGAGGTCAAGCGCACGCCGGGCGGCCGCGGTGCCGGCGGCGGTCGACTCGGCCTGCACGAACACGCGCGCGCCCTGCCGCGCGGCCCCCTCGGTCGCGAGAGCCGCCGACTGGATGGTGCCGAGCGTGAGAATCAGATAGACGAGCGGCACGAGCATCAGCAGCCCTGCCGTGATGAACTCGAGGGAGGCCGAACCGCGGTCGGAGCATCCGTCGACGGCGCCGTTTTCAGCGGAGCGGTTCGAGGGCTGCACGTCCGCTCACCTCCAGCGTGTCGTCGATGCCGATCATGCCGATGAGGGGCAGCGGCGATCGCACGGTGATGATGACGACCGGATGCCCGCCGAACGCCCCCGTACCCGCCGAGATACTCTGCGCGTAGCTCTCGTCCAGGGCCGCGGTGATGAGCTCACGACTCCGCTCGATGCCGGCCTGCAGTGAGCTATCGGCGAGTGCCGCGAACCGCGCACCCTCCGCGGCCGCATCGATGAGGGTCGTGCGGATGTGGAGGGCGAACGCGACCTGCAGCACGCTCAGCGTCACGAGCGTGAGCAGCACGCCGACGAGCACGAACTCGACGGGGGCCGCGCCGCGGTCGTCGGTGAGCCGCGCGACGAGCGGGTGCGGGGTGCTGCGCGCGAGCATCCTGCGGCGCATGGGGCGATTCCGCCTAGAAGCCGGTGACGCGATCGATCGCCTGCTGGAACACGCCCTGTAGCGCGGGGCCCGCGAGTGCCCAGATCAGGATCACCAGGCCGGCTGTCATCAAAGTGATGAGCACCCACCCAGGCACATCGCCGCGGTCGTCGTCGGCTCGGCTGAGGAAGTCGAGGAATCTGCGCATGCGCGCGATTCTGGCGCGGGCAGGCGTCGTGCGTCGCGGGCTTTCCACAGCGTGCGCGTGTGGGGCGTGTCCGCTCGCCCCGGAGATTCCTGCGACACGCCGACCGAGGGGCGCGACACGCCGCGCGCGGGATCGGCCACCGGGGCGAAGCGACACGCATCCGCCGCCGCGTCAAGGGTTCGCCAACCCGGGCCGCGGCGGGCATGCTTGAGTCGTGACCGACACCCGAGCGCCCGCGACTGTGACGCTCGAGCGCTTGCGGGCTTCGCTCGCCGACGTCGGACTGAGCCTGCACCTCGACGGCATCGTCGAGCAGCGCGAAGCCGCGGCCGCCGCCGTGCGGCAGATCGACGACTACATCCGCCCCAGGCTCGCCGACCTCGACGCTCCACTGCTCGCGGTCGTGGGCGGCTCGACGGGCTCAGGCAAGTCGACGATCGTCAACGCGCTGCTCGGGGTCGCGACGACCCGCGTGGGGGTGATCCGCCCGACGACACGGCAGCCGATTCTCGTGCACTCCCCCGTCGATGCCGGCTGGTTCGCGAGCGACCGCATTCTGCCCGGGCTCGCGCGCGTGCGCGGCCGAGTGAGCGCCCCCGGCACGGCCGCGAGCGCTGCAGGCGACACCCCCGAGGCCGCGCGCATCAGCGAGCTCATGCTGCTCGAGCACGAAGCCGTGCCGCGCTCGCTCGCGATCATCGACGCGCCCGACATCGACTCGGTTGCTGACGAGAACCGCGCCCTCGCGGCGCAACTGCTCGCCGCCGCCGACCTGTGGCTCTTCGTCACGACCGCCAACCGCTACGCCGACGCCGTGCCCTGGCGCCTCCTCGAGGGCGCCGCCGCCCGGCAGATCACTGTCGGTGTGGTGCTCAACCGAGTGCCGCCGGGCGCCGCCGACGAGGTGCTGCCCGACCTGCGCACCATGCTCGCCGACCGCGGCCTCGCAGACGCCCCCGTCTTCACGATCGACGAGCAGCCGCTCGACGAGCTCGGCATGCTGCCCGCCACCGCGGTCGACGGCCCGCGCGCATGGCTCGAGGGCATTGCCGGCGACCGCGCGGCGCGAGCCCGCATCGCCGCGCGCACCCTCAGCGGCGCGATCGTGGACCTCGATCGGCGCGTGGCCCGCATCGCGGATGCTCGCCAGCAGCAACTCGACTGGCTCGACGGTGCCGAAGCCGCCGCCGACGCGCACTACCAAGCCGCGATCGATGCCGTCGATGCCGCGACGAGCGACGGCGCACTGTTGCGCGGCGAAGTGCTCGCGCGGTGGCAAGACTTCGTGGGAACATCCGACCTGTTTCGCAAGGTCGAATCGTGGTTCTCGCGCGCGCGCGACAGCGTCACCGCCTGGGTGACCGGCAAGCCGAGCCCCGTGGTGGCGGTCGAGACGCAGATCGAGACCGGGCTGCAGGCCGTCATCATCGACCAGGCCGGGCGTGCCGCGGCGGCAGCGTGGGCCGACCTCGAGCGCAGTGCTCCCGGCCGCATGGTCGCCGAGCTCAACCCTCACCTCGCGGCCGAGAGCCCCGAGTTGCGCGAGAAGGCATCCGCGATGATTCGCGAGTGGCAGGGCGCGCTCATGCAGCTGATTCACGACAACGCGCGCAACAAGCGCGTGCGCGCCCGCGTGCTGTCGCTCGGGCTCAACGTCGTCACCGTAGCCCTCATGATCGTGGTGTTTGCGTCGACCGGTGGCCTCACCGGCGGCGAGATTGCGATCGCGGGCGGCTCGGCCGTGGTCGGGCAGAAGCTGCTCGAGACGATTTTCGGCGAAGACGCCGTGAGGCGGCTCGCTGCCGAGGCTCGGCTCGACCTACAACGGCGGCTCGAGGCTCTTTTCGACGCTGAGGCCGACCGGCTCGGCACGGCGATCGAGCCCCTGCGTTTCGGCTCGTCACCCGAGGCGCTGCGGCGAGCGTCGCAAGCGCTGCTCGGCGATGTGGCGCGAGCGGCGGAGGAAGCGTGAGCGCCAGGCTGAGCCGATGGGACGCGCCATGAGCGCGTCCAAGGCGACCCTCGACGAGCGCATCGCCGCTCTGCGCGAGGTGACCGAGGCGGGGGCCGGGCGCATCCCGAGCGCGATCGCCGACGAGGCGAAGACGCTGCTACAGCAAGCCGAAGCGCGACGCTCGCGCTCGCCCGAGCACACTGTCGTGGGTGTCTTCGGCGCGACCGGGTCGGGCAAGTCGAGCCTCGTCAACGCGCTCGTGGGCGACGAGGTGGCGAAGGCGCACGTGCGACGCCCGACGACCTCGCAGGCCCTCGCCGTCACGTGGGATGCCACCGGAGCCGCCGACCTGCTCGACTGGCTGCAGATTCGCGAGCGCGTCGAGCGCACCGAGCCGGTCGACCCGCGTGCGGGCAAGCTCGTGCTCGTCGACCTGCCCGACGTCGACTCGATCGAGGCGGGCAATCGCGCGATCGCCGAACGGCTGGCCGGACAAGTGGATGCCCTGCTGTGGGTCGTCGACCCGCAGAAGTACGCCGACGACGTGCTGCACGCCCAGTTCATCGCGCCGCACGCCAAGCACGCAGCGGTCACGCTCGTCGTGCTCAACCAAGTGGATCTGCTCGCGGCTTCTGACCGAGCATCCGTCGTCGCATCGCTGCAGTCGATCGTGTCGCGCGACGGACTGCCCCGCGCCCGCGTGCTCTCCGTGAGTGCGCGCACGCTCGAGGGTATCGACGCGCTGCGGGCGGCGATCGGCGATCTGGCTGCGGCGCGCAAGGCTCGGGATGCCCGCCTCACCGCCGACGTGCAGACCCTCGCCGCGCGCATCGACGACCCGGGCTCGGCGCCTCGCCTTGATGCTCGTGCATCGGTGCGCGTTCGTGACGAGGTGGGGACCGCCGCCGGGGTCGACGTCGTTGCGACCGCTGTCGCCAGCTCGTACCGCAAGCGTGCCGGACAGGTCACCGGGTGGCCGCTCGTCTCGTGGATCGGGCGACTGCGGGCCGACCCTCTGACGCGCCTGGGGCTCGGGCCTCGGCGCCGCGGCTCTGACAAGAACAGCGACCCCGACGTGCACCGCACGAGCATGCCGCTGCTGAGTGCCGGGGCGCAGGCCACGCTGTCGCTCGCCGTGCGCTCGTTCGCCGACATTGCCGCCTCGGGGCTTGCCGGCCCGTGGAAGGCCGCGGTGCGCACCGCCGCCGAGGGCGCCCTCAACCGGCTGCCCGCCGACCTCGATCTGGCGATCGCGCGCACTCCCCTGCCGGCGAAGGGCTCGTGGTGGTGGGTGATCGTCGGCATCGTGCAGTGGTTCGCGATCGTGATCGGCGTGGGCGGTGCGCTCTGGCTCGTCGGCGCCTCCCTGCTGCCGACGTTCGGGATGCCCGCTCTGCTCATTCCGCGCGTTGAGGATGGGCCGCTCGAGGGCTGGGCGATCCCCACGCTGCTGATCATCGCGGCCGTGCTCGTCGGGGTGCTGCTCGGGCTCATTTCGGCCGCGCTCAGCGCCCTGAACGCTGGCGCGCGCCGGCGTCGCACGCGCAGGCGGTTGCTCGCATCCGTCGACGAGGTCGTGCAGCGCGATGTCGTCGCGCCCGTCGCAGCCGAGCTCGACCGCGCACGGGCAGTGACCGCCGCGCTTGCGGTAGCGCGGCGCTGAGACGCAGGATCCACGGTTCCCTGCGCGAGCCGGCGGCCCGCTTTGACAGAGCGATGACCTGGGCGAAACTAGCGGATCCGCCGGGTCCCCGCGCCATGTGGCTGCGATTGAGCGCTCGTGCGGCAGACGTCGTGTCCGTGATCAGGTGACGACGCAACCAGGCGCCGGGTCACCGTACACGGTGATGAAAAACAGGAGGAAGGCAGGCACGATCGCCATCGCGCTCCACGCCATCATGGCAATCGCAGGTCTACGGAGGCCACGATCGAGTGCGAACCCCAGAACGATAAGCAGGCACGAGAAGAACCAGACGATGCCAGACCCGATATGCGCCACGTCGCGCCATGGTTCCGACCACGGAAGACCGAAGACGTTGACGACCGTGCACATCTCCACTGACAGCCGGAAGAAGAGGACCAGGGCGACGGGCGCGAGCCCGGCGAACACTCCCATGATTGCGGGCAGAGTCGCCGTGCGCGCCGTGATGGGCTGCGGAGAGAACCACACGCCAGCGATGGCGGCGAAGACGGTTCCGGCGAACACGAGCGGGATCAGAAACGCCGGCCCTGGGGGCACCGCGACCATGGCCATGAGCCACATGACCATGCTGGCGCCGAGAGTCCACAGCACTCCCGTGGCTAGCCACGTCGGATCACGACGAATAGCAGGAGCGGAGTCGGCCATAAACAGAAGCTACCGGGCGAGGCGTCTGATACCCCGCCCGGTCTGTGTCGATTAGGCGCGCGCGTCGCGCCCGTGGAACGGTGCCCGGATCAGCGGGGCGATGAAGCAGACGTTGGCGGCGCCGGCGTAGAAGAACACGCCGCCGACCACCACGAGAGCGATGCCGCCGATGAGCGACCCGGTGTCGCCTGCGAGGGCGAGCACGATGCCCAGCACGATGAGGGCCGTGCCCGCGACGATGCGCAGACCGCGGCCGAGTGGACCAGACATGAAACGAGCGAACGCCATGAGCGTCTCCTTTACTGCGATGGCGCGGAGTTGCCCGCGCCGAGTGGGCCGCAGCGTTCGCAGCGGCCGCGCACGACGATGCCGTCGCGCACGAGGTTGCGCCCCAACTGCCCTTGGATCATGGCGATCGTCGAGTCGGGCAGGGTGATGTCGAGAATGCCGCCGCACACGGTGCACACGAAGTGGTCGTGCGCGTCGGGGCGAGCATCGAGAACGACCTGGCGGCCGTCTGAAGGCGCAAGGCGGATTTCTCCGCGTTCGACCATGCGGGCCGTGATGCGGTGCAGCGAGGTCAGCCCGAGCTGCGGCAACTGGTCGGCGGTCGCCTCATGCAACTCGAGGTTGGTCGCGTGCCCGAGCCGGTGCAGCGCGGTGAGAACCGTGTCGGTCTGGATGGTGGTGGGCATGCCATCACTATAGTGTTAATTATTAATCTAAGTTAATCATTAACACCAGTTCTTCACGTCATCCTCCAGGCCGAATCGAGCCGATCGCGAGGAACGCGAAGATCAGCACGTCTTGCCAGAAGTGGACGAACCACGCCCAGAAGAGTCCGCGCGTCTCGAGCATCGAGCGACCGAGCAGCCATCCGAGGGCGAACGCCATGACTACCCCGACCAGACCGTAGGGCACGCCGTAGTAGTGGCCGATGCCGAAGTAGGCGGCCACCATGAACAGGGCGTGACCGCGCCCGACGGGGCCTTCGAGCACCGAGAGGAACGAGGCCTTGTAGGTGACCTCTTCGTTGAACGCGTTGAGCGCCGCGCAGAGCAGCACGATCGGCAGGAAGGGCGCCGCCTGCACCACGAGATCGACCGGGGGCGCACCGGCGATCAGCAGGAAGACGAGAGTGCCGCCGCTGATCGCCACGGCGGCGAGAGGGCCGAAGCGGCTCCATCGCGTGCCCTCGTTCACCCCGAGCCAGCGGATGCGGCGCATCGGCGCTGCGAGCTCGCCCGGCACGAGGAAGAAGCGGGACGGCCGACCGCGCAGCACGAGCAGCGCCCCGATCATGATGGCCGTCACCATGAGGCGCAGCGACTGCTCGGCGGGCATGTACACGGCGAACGACGGGTCGGTGAGCCACTCGCGGTAGGCCGGCATCTGGTCGACGACGGTGAAGGCCAGCCACTCGGCGGCGACGAGCACCAGTAACAGGATGACGAACGGCACGAGCGGCCGCAACGGCCGCCATACGACCGAGACCGCGAGGGCGAGCGCGAGCAGTGCCGCCGAGACGATCGAGAAGGTGGCCGACGGAACCTCGAACCCGAGTATCTCGTGCAAAAACACCCGCGGCAGTAGCGAGACGAGCAGCAGCACCGCCCACGCGAGGGCGATCGCCGTGCGCCCCACTCGAAGCTCGTTCGCCGAATCGACGGTCATGGCCTGCTCCCGACGCCGGGTGACCGCGATCACCTCCGGCGTGGCGCCATAGTCGCACGGCGATGCTCCCGGGCCTATAGGTCTAAGGGCCCGAGCCTGCAACCCCTCGCGCATCGGGTGATGCAAGAGGAGAGTGAAGTCATGAACGACACACCAGAACGCAAGCAGCCGACCGATCATCTGCCGCCGCGCGACGAGCGTGAGCCCGACGACGAGCGCACGACCGAGCAGTCGTACCCGGGGGACGACAGCAATGGCGCCGACCACCCGTCAGTCACGGATGCGACAGCGGCCGAGCCCGAAAAGCCTGCCCGGCACGGCGTCGCGAAGCTGCCGCCCGGGCCTCACTGATCGGCGCGTTAGGGCAACAGGCGCCACTTCGCAAGGCCTCGTGGTCTGCTCGAGCTCTCGGCACAGTAGAGGGATGAAAGACACACCAGAACCGAAGACGCCCGGAGACTTCTTGCCCTTGAGCGACGATCGAGACACCGAGGATGAAACGAACGAAGGTGCCGACGAGTCGACAGCGCACGGCGAGACGAACACTCCGCCCGCCCCACCCTGATCGCGACGATGGGCGCTAGAAGCCGAGCTGTAGCACCATCAGGCCTGGCCAGATGGCGAAGAGCACCGTCACCGGCAGGATGAGGAACACCAGCGGCACGAGCATCGCGACCTCGCGCGTACCGGCAGCCTCGAGCAGCCGCCGCTTCGACTCGTCGCGCGCGTCGAGGGCGTGGGCGCGCAGCACCTCCGCGAGCGGGGTTCCGCGGTCGAGGGCGGCGAGAATCTGATCAACAAGTCGGCCGACGGCCGCAATCTCGAGGCCATCGCGTAGCTCGGCGAGTGCCGCCGCGAAAGGATGACCGGCGGCGGCTCGACGCACGACGCGCTCGATCTCTCCGGCCAGCTCGCCTGAACCGGTGCGGGCGACGCGCCGCAGGGCATCCAGGACGCTCTCCCCCGCCGCGACGCTCAGGGCGAGAAACTCGACCACCGTCGGAAACTCTTCGGCGATGCGCGCCGCGCGCCGGCGGGCGGAGTGGGCGAGCAGGGCATCCGCCGCCGCGATGCCGCCCACGGCACCCGCAGCGATGGCGACGACCGCGACTGGAACGAAGGGGGCGTCGTTGCGAGCTGCGGCGATCGCGGCAACGATTCCGAGCGCGGATCCGATCAGGGCGGCGAACAGCTGCCGCGTGCGATGGCCGGCGACGGTGAGCGCCGAACCCGACTGGCGCAGTCGCACACGAACGACCTCTTCACCGCCGACGACCGTGTCGAGCACGCGCTGCGCCCACTCGACGGCGGGGGCCACGAGGGCACCGAGCACCGGCAGCGGGTCGATGCGCCGCGCTTCGGTCATCGCGCGCGCCTCGGCCGAGACGTCGACAAGGTAGGGGGCGAGGCGGTTGACGAGGCGCGGGCGGCCGAGCCGGGGCATGGTCGAGACGAGCAGCCAGAGCCCGACGCCGAGCGTGAGGCCGGCGAGCGTTCCGGCCGCGAGCAGGGGCGTCATCGAAACCACCGGCCCTCTTCGGGCAACCGCCCGAGCGCGATCATGAGGCGGTAGGCGACGAGGGTCGCGGCGAGTCCGCCCGCCACGAGCGCGGCGCCACCAGGGGTGTTGTAGGCGGCCGCGGCTTCGGGGCGGGTGCTCAGAAGTAGCAGCACGATCCACGGGGCCACGACGCCGAGTCGAGCCGCGGTGCGAACCCACGACTGACGGGCGTCGACCTCTGACCGCACCGCCGCGTCGGCCCGCAGATAGTGCGAGAGCGACCGCAGCACGCTCGGCAGCTCGGTGCCGCCGACCTCGCGCGCCATGCGCACCGTCTCGACGATGCGATCGGCGACCGGGTCGGCGAGGCTCGCCTTGAGCGCGTCGAGGCTCTCGGTGAACTGCGCAGAGCGCAGGTAGTCGCGGCGGAACTCGCGGAACGGCCCCCGCACCGCCTCGGGCGCGGAATCGGCGAGCGCAGCGACCGCCTGCGGCAGGCTCAGCCCGGCGCGCACGCCCGAGAGCAGGTGGTCGACGACGTCGGGCCAGACCGCGCGAAGGGCTCGGCGACGCGTGGCGGCGCGACTGCGCAGGATCAGCACCGGAACCGCCGCCGCGACGACCGCCGTGATCGGGGCGAGCGCCACGACGGGGACGAGGATGAGCGTCACTGCTCCTCCAGCGAGACCCGCCATGAGGATGATCGCGACGAGCACCACGGGCGAGACACTGCTGACTCCCGCTCGCGCGAGCAGCTCGGCGAGCGGGGCCAGGGGGTCGCGGCGGGTGTGGGCGGGCCGCTCCCGACGCGGCCACAGCCAGGGCGAGGCGACGAGCAGCACACCAGCGGCGAGCAGCAGGGCGGCGACGAGGGTCATGCGCGCGCACCTTCGTGAGCGGAAGCCGAGGTTGTTGGGGGCACGCGAGGAGGTGCCGCCGACTCACTGGGCGTTTCGGGGCGCAGCAGCATCGCCGGGTCAAAGCCGGCGCCGGTGAACCGCTCGGCGCGCGCCGGCAAGACTCCGGTCGGGGTGAGACCGCCCTCGAGCATCCTGAACAGCGTGTCGGCCTCGATCACGCCGTCGGTGACTGCGCCGGTCGGCGCGACGATCTCGGCGACCCGGCGCTGGCCGCCCTTCACGAGCTCGCAGTGAACGACGAGGTCGATCGCGCTCGCGACCGTCGGCACGACAAACCCCGAGTCGATGTTGCGGCCCGCCAGCAGGGGCAATGTTGAGAGCTTGACCAGGGCATCGCGCGCGCTGTTCGCGTGGATCGAGCACATGCCCGGCAGCCCCGAGTTGAGCGCGATCAGCAGGTCGAGCGACTCGGCTTCGCGCACCTCGCCGACCACGAGGCGGTCGGGGCGCATGCGCAGGGCCTCTTTGATCAGACGCCGCAGAGTGATCTCGCCCGTGCCCTCGAGGTTGGGCGTGCGGCACTGCATCGCGACGACGTCGCCTGCCGAGAGATCGAGCTCGAAGGTCTCTTCCACCGTGACGATGCGGTCGGCGGGGCGCGCGCTCGCGAGCATCGCGCCGAGCAGGGTCGTCTTGCCAGAGTGCGTCGCGCCGCTCACGAGTATGTTGCAGCCGGCGAGCACGCTCATGCGCAGAAACTCCGCGGCGAGGGTCGGCATCGACCCGAGCTCGACCAGACGCTCGAGGCTGCCGATGCGCTGCGAGAACTTGCGCACGTTGACGGCCCAGTGCCGCCGCGTCACATCGGGAATGACCACGTGCAGCCGCGAACCATCCGGCAGACTCGCGTCGACGAAAGGGCTGCTCAAGTCGACGCGGCGGCCCGTACTCTGCAGCATGCGCTCGACGAGCGTGCGCACCTGGTCGTCGGTGAGGCGAGCATCCACCCGCTCGGTCACGCCCGCCCGGGCAATGAAGATGGCGTCGGGAGCGTTGATCCAAATTTCCTCGACCTCCGCATCGTCGAAGTAGGGCTGCAACGGACCGTAGCCGGTGAGGTCGGCGAGCACGCGGCCAAGCGCGGCCTGCTCGTCGCCGAGGCTCGGCAGGCTGCCGGCGAGCGAGCGCTCGGCGTAGGACCGCAGCTCGTCGCGCACGAGACGCTCGGCCGCGGTCGGGTCGGCGCTGAGGTCGAGCCGCTCGGCGCGCACCCGCTCGCGCACGCGGTCGGTGATCACGCTGACGGCACTCGGCATGCGCGCCATTCTGCTGAGCGCAAGCTCTGGGCTTGCGCGACTCTCCACAAGCAGTGGGCGACGGATGCGCCCGCAGTGCAACCCACACCGCTCTAGGCTGGGCGGCGACTGCCTCTCGGGCAGCACCCTACGACCTGGAGGCCCGCATGCTTGACGCCCTCGCCGCCGGAGCCGTGGGGCTCGGTGCCGCGAGCTTTCTCGTCATCGGCGCCGCGATCGGCTGGTTCGTGCGGGTTCCGACCGGAGCCGTCGCCGGCGTCATGGCGTTCGGCGCAGGCGCGCTCATCTCGACTCTCGCGTTCGAACTCGTCGGCGAGGCGCACGCGGTGGGTGGGCTGCTGCCGACTCTGGGCGGCTTCCTCGCGGGCGCCGTGGTCTACGTGCTCGCCGACCTCGCGCTCGCGCAACGAGGCGCCCGGGCCCGCAAGAGATCTATCGCCGTGCAGAGCGAGCCGGGCGTGCATGCGGCACCGGCGACCGCGACCGCGAGCACAGGGGCCGGGTTGGCTGTCGCGATCGGTGCGCTGCTCGACGGGGTGCCCGAAAGCCTCGTGCTGGGGTTGTCGATCGCGCAGGGCGGAGCGGTGAGCATCCCGATTCTAGTCGCGGTCGCCGTGTCGAACATTCCAGAAGGGCTCTCGAGCGCGGCGGGCATGAAGCACGAAGGGCGCAGCGCGCGTTACGTCTTCGGAGTGTGGGGCGGCATCGCCCTCGTCTCGGGGCTCGCCGCAATGCTCGGCTTCGCGCTGCTCGCCCAGGCCGGGCCCGAGGTCGTGGCGGTCGTCACGACGATCGCGGCGGGCGGCATTCTGGCGATGGTGGCCAACACGATGATTCCCGAGGCGTTCGCGGCCGACCGATCGTTCACCGGGCTGTGGGCCGCCCTCGGGTTCGCGCTCGCGTTCGCGCTCTACCAGCTGGGCTGAGCGGCTAGCCGCCCCAGCCAAGAGGGTTACTGCCCGTCTCATAGCTCAGCGGCACTCGCTCCAAGAGCTGCGCGAAGTACTCGTCGAACGTGATCCCCTGCCGCTCTGCTGCTCCGACACCCACGTAGAGCAAGAACTCACCTGTTCCGGCAAGGGGGTCTGCTCCGCCCCATGGCAGTGTTTGGGTGTTTACGGCTTCCTCCCACGTCGCCTTCCCCGCCGAGATCGTGTCAGCTCGTGCATAGAGGAAGACGTCGTCGCTCACGAATCCGAATTGTGCGGGCTCGTTGAGTCGGTACCACTCAGCGCGACAATCCGAGTCGAGTGCGTGAAGGGCAAGCGTCAATCGCGCGTCGAATGCGATGATGGTGTCGAGGTCGGCCTTCGCGAGCTCCGTCTCAAGCCGCGTGAATCCGGCAGGCGAGTTTGTACCGTCAAGCACCTCGATGTACTGCCAGAACTCATCACTGGGCATCGCGTTCGCCTCGACGATCGCAACGGCTGAGTCTGGCGTCGCGTCTGGTGCCGGAGTCGAGCAGATGATGGCTTCGCCGGGCAAAAGCAGGTTGCCTGGGGGGCCCGGCCCGAGATCCGCTTCCACGTCGTCGGTGAAAATGGGCACGAACGGCATACACCCAGCCAACATGAGCACTGCACACGCCAAGAAGAGAGCCGGCGTTAGGGCTGCAGCGCGATGCTTCCTCATGAAGTCCGAGCGTACAACGACGAACAATTCCGCCGCCTCGCGGCCAGCGCGGCGCGCGCTGGTTGAGGCGAGGGAAACACGCCGAGTGTTCTCCACAAGGATTTCCGGGATGGTCAGGTCTACATGCCGTGATGCCTTTTGGTGCGAGGCGGAGAAACGCCTAGCCGCAGGCGAGTTGTACCAGGCCTCGGCTTGGGCTCACCGCTCATCGCCGATCGGAAATTCAACGAGGGTCCGATTGGCGGCAGCCTTTGTCAAGCGGTGAGCTCGTCGCCCCGCGCGATCAGCCGAGCGATCAGCTCGGGCACCTCGTCGACCGTGCGGCAGAACATCGCCGGTTTGACGCAGATGCTCGTGTAGCCCTGCTCCAGCTGTCGGGGCAGGGCGGCGAGGGCCTCGTCGATGTCGGCGACAGCATCCGGCCCGTCGAAGCGGCCCCGGATGCCCCCTACAAGCTCGAGCTCGCTCATCGAGCGCCCGGCCTCGGTCATGGCCGCCTCGAGCACCGCCAGGTCGTCGGCCGTGAGCGTGCCAAAAGGGTTGAGGCCAGAGCCGTACTGCACGATGCGCCGCACGAGCGGCGGATGCATGCCTTGGCCACCGAACCAGAGAGGCGGGCCACCGGGCCGGAACGGGCCCGGCTCGAGCCACACGTCGTCGAACTGGTAGAACTCGCCCTCGTGACGCACGGGCGACTCTCGCCAGGCACGCGTGACGACGTCGAGCTGCTCGTCGAGAATCGCGCCGCGGCGCCGGAAGGGCACCCCGAGCGCCGCGTACTCGTCTTCATGCCAGCTCACCGTCGGCAGCACGACCAGTCGGCCCTGCGAGAGTAGGTCGAGCGTGCCGAGGTCTTTCGCGAGCTGCAAAGGATGCCTGAGTGGGAAGACAATGGCCCCGGCGACAACTCGCAGCGTCGTCGTCGCCTGCGCGATGGCCGACATGAGCACGATCGAGCTCGGCCACGCGGTCGCCGGGTCTTGATTGCCGGGCGCGGCGTAGTCGCGCAGGTTCTCCATCACGCCGTGCGCTCCGGCCGAAGGCCCGAGGGCGATGTGGTCGCTCAGCATCACGGCGTCGACTCCGCAGCGCTCGGCCGTGACCGCCAACTCGACGAGCCCGCCGAGATCACGCGGGTCGACGATCGCGTCGTTCTCGGTGAGAACCATGACCCAGCGGATGCTCACGCGATGCCTCCTCGCACACTCGACAGTCGTTCGCTCACGAACGACCCTCCTCGAACTCTAGCGACGGTATTCTCCCCGTGCGAGGAAGGAGCCTTCCGTGGAGGAAAAATTCGTTGAAGTCGGTGGCAACCGTCTGCACGTTGTCGATTCGACGACGTCCGGAAGCCCCGCGATTCTCGTCGCCGGCGTGGGCAACACGGCCGCAGTGTGGGGTGACTTCTTCGCGCACCTCTCTACGGCGCATCGAGTCATCGCCGTCACTCGTCGTGGATACGGACGGTCGCACATGCCCAACCCGGGAACGACGATCGCCGACCTTGCTGGTGACCTCCTCGGCCTCCTCGACGCGCTCTCTCTCGAGCGGGCTCATGTCGTGGGTCACAGTGCTGCCGGTTCAGAGCTTGCGTACCTTGCCCACACCGCGCCAGACAGGGCGGGGTCGATGGTGTTCCTCGATGCTGCGTATGACCGCCGCGAGCTTCTCGGACTTCTTGAGGATGATCCGACGCCCGCGCTCATTCCGCCGCCCACCGCGCGACGCTCGATCGACGACCTGGTCGAGTGGTATCGATCCGTTTTCGGCGTGTGGAGTGGCGGGATCGAGAAGGATCTGCGCGAGAGCTTCACCACGACCGAACGCGGAGTGCAGCCGGTCACGCCGGCCACCGTCGCGCACGAGATCGTGGACGCATTGTTCAGCTTCGCCGTCGACTGGACTGCTGTGACGATGCCAGCTCTGGCGATGTATGCGATCGACCCGCCCTCGAACCTTCCGGACTCTGTCGACGTCGCGACGAAAGACGAGGTGGAACGATTCGCGCGTGAGCGATACGTGCCCTGGCAGCGTCGGCAAGTTGCCCTGTTCGCCGAGTCGGTACCGCACGCGCAGGTCATGCAACGGGAGGGCGCCGACCACCTTCTCTTCGCCGAGCGCCCTGCGGAGACCGCGAACGTGGTGAAGGAGTTCCTTGCTGCGTGTGACGTGAGGTAGGCGAAAGCCACATACCGATCGCGTGTGCAGCGTCGCGGCGCTCGACGGTGAACGGTGTGCGCGACCTGAGAAGAGATCCGCTGCCGAGCGGCCACCACAGCGCCCGGCAGCGGAAGTGTGAGAGGACTACGCCTTCGGCACGAAGGTGTACTTCGTGGTGAGGTACTCGTCGATGCCCTCGAGCGAGCCTTCGCGGCCGATGCCCGACTGCTTCACGCCGCCGAACGGCGCCGCGGCGTTGGAGATGACGCCCGCGTTGAGGCCCATCATTCCCGTTTCGAGGCGGTCGATCATGCGCATGCCGCGGTGCAAGTCGGAGGTGTAGACGTACGAGATGAGCCCGTACTCGGTCGCGTTGGCGAGCTCGACGGCCTCGTCTTCGGTGTCGAAGGGCACGATCGCGAGCACCGGACCGAAGATCTCTTCCGTCAGCAGACGCGTGCCCGCGGTGACCCCGGTGAGCACGGTCGCCGGGTAAAAGTGGCCCGCGCCGTCGGGAATCGCGCCGCCCGTCGTGACCGTCGCGCCCTTCGACACGGCATCTTCGACGAGCTCGTGCGAGCCCTTGACCGCGTTGTCGTCGACGAGCGGGCCGATCTGCACGCCCTCTTCGGTTCCGCGGCCCATCTTCATCGCGGCGACGCGCTCGGTGACGCGACGACTGAACTCGTCGACGACGTCGCGCTGCACGAGAATGCGGTTCGCAGCGGTGCACGCCTGCCCGATGTTGCGGAACTTGGCGAGCATCACACCGTCGATGGCCTTGTCGAGGTCAGCGTCGGCGAAGACGACGAAGGGGGCGTTGCCGCCGAGCTCCATCGACGTGCGCAGAATGCCGTCGGCGGCCTGCTTCATGAGCACGCGGCCGACCTCGGTCGAGCCCGTGAAGCTGAGCTTGCGCAGTCGCGGGTCGGCGATGATCTCGGCCGAGAGAGCGCCCGACTTCGCCGTGGTCACGACGTTCACGACACCAGCAGGCAGGCCTGCGTCTTCGAGCGTCTTGACGAAGTACATCGTCGTGAGCGGCGTGAGCGCGGCGGGCTTGATGATCGACGTGCACCCAGCGGCGATCGCGGGCGCGATCTTGCGGGTCGCCATCGCGAGCGGGAAGTTCCAGGGCGTGATCAAGAACGACGGCCCGACCGGGGCGTGCGAGACCACGATGTGGCCCGTGCCCTCGGGGTTCTCGCCGAAGCGCCCCGTGATGCGCACGGCTTCTTCGCTGAACCAGCGCAAGAACTCGGCGCCGTAGGTGACCTCACCGCGCGATTCGGCGAGCGGCTTGCCCATCTCGAGCGTCATGAGCAAGGCAAACTCGTCGGCTCGCTCGATGACGAGCTCCCACGCCTTGCGCAGCAGCTCGCCGCGTACGCGGGGGGCCGTGGCGGCCCAGCTCGCCTGCGCGTTGGCGGCGGCATCCATGGCCTTTTTGCCGTCGGCGACCGAGGCGCTCGCGATCTCGGCGAGAACGTTCCCGTTCGACGGGTCGGTGACAGTCATCGTCGCGCCGCCTTCGGCGTCGATCCACTGGCCGTCGATGTAGAGGCCGCGGGGAACCTTGGCGAGCAGTTCGGCTTCGGTGATCATGGTGGCGTCTCTCTCTGAGTTCTCTAGTTGGCTTCGAGGGCTTCGCCGATAACGCGGATGCCCTCCCGTAGCAGCTCGTCACTGATCGACAGCGGCGGCAACAGCCTGATGACGTTGCCGTCGGTGCCGCACGTAAGCACCACGACGCCGTTCACGTGGCAGTGCTTGGCGACGCGGTTCGTGAGCCCAGCATCCGGAGCCCCGTTCTCGTCGACGAGCTCGATCGCCATCATGGCGCCGCGTCCGCGGATGTCGCCGATGCGGCCGTCGCGCGCCTGCAGCGAGGTGAGTTCGTCGAGGATGATCGCCTCGAGCTCGAGCGCCCGCCCGAGCAGGTCGTGCTCGTCGTAGGCCTTCAGAGCACCGAGGGCCGCGGCGGTCGCGATGGGGTTGCCGCCGTAGGTGCCGCCGAGGCCGCCCGCGTGGGGAGCATCCATGATCTCGGCTTTGCCGGTGACGGCCGCGAGCGGAAGGCCGCCCGCGATGCCCTTCGCGAGGGTGATGAGGTCGGGCACGATGCCCTCGTGCTCGCTCGCGAACATCTGGCCCGTGCGGGCGAAGCCGGTCTGCACCTCGTCGGCGATGAAGACCACGTTGTTCTCGTTCGCCCACTTCTGCAGGGCGGGAAGGAAGCCCGGCGCGGGCACGACGAAACCGCCCTCGCCCTGAATGGGCTCGATGATGATGGCGGCGAGGCGGTCGGCGCCGATCTGCTTCTCCATCGTGTGGATGGCACGGGCCGCCGTTTCGGCGCCGCTGAGGCCGTCGCGGTAGGGGTACGACATGGGCGCGCGGTAGACGTCGGGCGCGAACGGCCCGAAGCCGGCCTTGTAGGGCATGGCCTTCGCGGTGAGCGCCATCGTGAGGTTGGTGCGGCCGTGGTAGCCGTGGTCGAAGGCGACGACGGCTGACTTGCCGGTGTAGTAGCGCGCGATCTTGATGGCATTCTCGACCGCCTCGGCGCCCGAGTTGAAGAGTGCGGTGCGCTTGGCGTGGTCGCCCGGGGTGAGACGGTTGAGCGCCTCGGCCACCTCGACGTAGCCGTCGTAGGGGGTGATCGTGAAGCACGTGTGCGTGAAGCGCTGCACCTGCTCGATGACAGCCGCGGTGACGTGCGGGTCGGCGTTGCCGACGTTGGTCACAGCGATGCCCGAGCCGAGGTCGATGAGCGAGTTGCCGTCGACGTCGACGATGACGCCGCCGCCGGCCGCTGCGGCGTAGACCGGCATCATCGTGCCGACACCCGCTGAAACGGCCGCCTGCTTGCGGGCCATGAGGGCCTCGCTCTTCGGGCCCGGGATGCTCGTCACGAGTCGGCGCTCTTGCGGCAGGCTCGGGCCGCCGAGGGTCGTCGGAGTGTCGATCGTCATGCTCATGCAGTCAGGGTAGGGGCGCTGGTGTCTTCTCGATGTGTACGAGACGTATATTGCGGCACGGTGCGCTGTACACTTTGTATATCTCTCGTTGACTCGTGAATTCAAGGAAGTCGGATGCCCGTCACGCTCGACGCCGTTCTCGCTCGCCCCGAGCTGCAGTTGCGGCTCGTCTGGGGTGACGGTGCCGCGCGCGCTCGACCCTGGGGCTGGGTGCATTCGAGCGACCTCGTCGACCCCGCGCCGTTCCTCTCCCCCGGCGATGCACTGTTGACGACCGGCACGCAGTGGGCGAGTGACGACGACATCGCGCCGTGGGTTGCGCGTCTCGCCGTGGCGGGGGTGCCGGCCGTCGGCTTCGGCACCGAGGTGATCCGAGACGGCACACCGGATGCTCTCGCCGAGGCTTGCGCCGCGCACGGCATCGCCCTGCTCGAAGTGCCTTACCGCACGCCGTTCATCGCCGTGGCCCGCGCGGTCGCAGACCTCGACGCCGAAGAACGGTATGCCCGCGTGCGCTGGACGCTCGAGACGCAGCGCGCCATCGCCGTCGCCGCGCTCAAGCCCGGGGGCCTCGGCGCAGTCGTCGCGGAACTCGGGCGGCGCATCGGCGCTGCCGCGGGCATCGTGCGGTCTGAGGTGGGCAGTGGCGGGCCGACCAGCGTGCTGGGTGACGAGCCGCCCGCCGCCGTGCTTGATGAGGCCTACGGCATGTTGCGGGCAGGCCGCCGCGCCGCGCGCACCGTCGACGGCTGGAGCCTGCAGACCGTCGGCGCCGCGACCGCCCTCACGGGCGTGCTCGCAGTCGGGCCGGGGTCCGTGCACGACGATGCCGAGCGCGCCGTCATCACGAGCGTCGTCGCGCTCGCCGGTCTCGCGGGCATCGCCGATCGGGATGCCCACGCAGCGTCAGCCGCCGACACCGCCGCGCGCCTCGCGGCCCTGCAGTCAGCCGTGCGCGAGGCACTCGTCGCGAGCGAGCCATCCCCCTTACTGGTCGCCGAGCAGCCCGACCCCAGCGACCCGGCCGCGCTCGTGCAGCCGCTGCTCGAGCACGACGCCGCGACCGGCGACGAGCTCGTCGAGACGCTCGGCACGTGGCTGCGGTGCGATGCGGTTGCTGAGGCAGCAGCTCTGCGGTTGGGCATCCACCGTCATACGGTTCGCGCGCGCCTACGGCGCGCCGCCGAGCTGCTCGACCGCGACCTCGACGCGTTCCCCGCACGCGCCGAGGTGTGGGCCGCGTTGCAGGCCGTCGGGCGACTGTAGCGGTGCGGTTCTAGACTGGCGACACCAGCGGGAGTGGTGAAATTGGCAGACACGCAGGATTTAGGTTCCTGTGCCTTCGGGCGTGAGGGTTCAAGTCCCTCCTTCCGCACTGGTTACTTTGGGGAGTGGCCTCGATGATGGGAAGTAGGTGGTCTCGTCGCGGGCCCTGTAGGGGTTCGGCCGCTGGTTCTTTCACTTCAATCATTACGAGGCAGTCGCCACTCCCCGAGTGAAGCTGCCATCGGTGATCCTCGGCGGCCGATCAGTCAACGACCCTCTAGTCGCTTCGTCCGCATGACAGCCCTAAAGCCGCGCTCGCCGCCGACTTCGAAGGCATGCAACGTGTCTTGCGCTACCTACTTGGATTGCCAATCATCCACTCGTCGAGCGCGCACTACTCTGCGCCCAAGTCGGTTGCCGCTACTTCCAAGACGTTCCTCAACAGGGATTAGAAGCCAACGGCCGGGACTTCAATCACGTTCGTTCGTGTTGCACCGTTTACTTGGCAATACAGTTGTGAGCATGGCCCATGATTCGGCACAAAGTGAAGACCCCACGTCGGCCGAGCAGACATCCGAACCTGACCTCTCGCCCGCCGACCTCTTCTACCTTCGAGTCCAAGGGCTACTCAACACTTTCTCGCTCCGCCAAGCGGAAATACTTCGCCTTGCGACCTACATCGATGAACGAACGGCTGAGGTAGACAGCGCCGCTGCGCGTGCTCGAGACCGCATCCGCCAGAAGATTGGTTCCGCGCCGGCTGGATCTCTTGATCACGATTCAGTAATTCATCAATTGCTTGAGGTATTCAAGTCCGAGCCTTTCGAAGACGATGAGGACGAAGAGCTCAGCGAAGATGAGCGCTTCGACGCGTTCACATCAGCATTGACTGAAGTTGGGGACTCCCTGCCTGAAGGTTTGCTCTCTACGTACATCGAAGCAGTGATCGAGGCGCTGGAAACTCCGCCCGGAAGTCGGTTCCTCCACCCTCCGCTCCTTGTGACATTGGTGGGCGAGTTGGAGATGGTCGTCAAGTCGCTCGCGAGAGCCAGCTTCGAGCGGCAACCGGCCGCATTGAATGACGAGGGAAAGACGTTCTCGTGGGCGGAACTGATCGAGCACGAGTCACTCGATGATGTCCGCGATTCGCTCGTGGATCGAGTTATCGATGACGTGCTGCGTGGTTCCCTCACTGACTGGTGCGACTACTTCGTGAAGCGGTTCAAGATCGCCAAGATCGCCTCTGTCGACACCCTTGAAGCACAAGAGCCGGTTCAGCGGAGACACTGCATTGTCCACAACGCAGGCATGGCGTCGCAGCCGTACATCGAGCGCCTTCAGGCATACGGACATAGCGCGGAGCTCGGATCAAGCCTCGACGTCGACGCTCAGTACCTTCGACGTGCTGCAGATGCGCTCTACCTCGTGGCCTACTCCTTGTGTTGGGCCGTCGCTTTCAAGCTTGCACAAACGGACGAGGAGAGGAACAACTTCGGCTCGTTGCTTGCCAACCGCATCTACTTCTTGCTCCAGCAAGGGCGCCATCAACTTGTTATTGACATCGTGTCTAGCGCCCCCTTGGAACGACTCAATGAGATGACTGCCTTTGTTGTCAAGGTCAACTACTGGATCGCGATGAAGAGAATTGGGAGATTCTCTGAGGTCCGTCCCGAGATCGAGTCACTGGATACGAGGGCTCGAAGCCGTGAGTTCAGGTTGGCAAAGCTTGCCCTGCTTGACCGAGTTGAGGAAGCTCATGAGCTGACCGAGCAAATGATTCGAGACAGCGAGCTACGGCCCGAGTTCCTCTTCACCTGGCCTCTACTCACAGGAGTGCGCGATTTCGCCGCAAGCAGAACGGAACCTGACACTATTGCCCCTACTGAGCAAGACTAACTATGCTGTTGTTGTCCGAACGGGAAAGGACCGCTCATGAGCACCCCCGACCTTTAGTTCTTGATTGCCCCCGGCTGTTGGCCGGGGGCTTTTTCCTTGCCAAGGACTTGTCGAGTTGGCATTCTGCATCGCTCGCACGGGCTGGCGCCGATGGCGAATTCCATCGACGGCCGCCATTTGCAACGTGGATTCGGCGTGAAGTCGAGGACCAACTATCGCCGATCGAGGCTAGGTCGACAAAGTGACGCCTCTCTTCGCCTTCGGGGAGGGCTTCCGCCTCCAGGCGATATGCCACCAAACGCCAGCACCTACCGCGAGGAAAAGCAGGACCGGACCGACGGCGGGGATCTGCGCGAGAAGGAGTGCGCCAACGATCACAAGCGTCCATCCCCACCACGGGAGCCCCATTCCCGCGGGAGGCTCGGGCAGCGGTGCCTCGTCTCGCCACGCGGCCGGCGGCCGGTAGAACTGACCAACCTTCGGCAGCACGTCGGACGGGGATGGCCAGCTGCTCGGGATGTCCTCTGGCTTCTGCAGGAAAACAGAGACCTCGGCAGCGAACCGTGAGCCCTTCACGCGCGCCCAGGCAACAGTCACCAGGCCTTCGCGCTCTACTTCCTCGATGAGCTTGAGGATCGGCACCGACGTCGCCGGCGTCAGCTGGCCGATCCGCTCGCCGTCTAAATGGACCTCAACGACTTTGACCTCAGACTTCGCTTTCGCGACTGTCAGCGGGTGAAGGGTCACGACGACCTGCGAGGCTTCGCCATCGCGGCAGTACGGCGTGATCCGCTCGAGGTGCTGCTCTTCGCCTGTGACCTGCACGGCGCGACCGATCGGAAGCACGCGATGTGGTGCGGAGGGGATCTCGTTCTCAGGCAAGATCTGGTCCGGCGCGGGCAGCGCTAGCCGGATGGATGCCTTCAGCTCGTCGCGCGAGCGAGACGCCACCCACCGGGCGACGGCCCACACGTCGGCGCGAACCGTTGGCACCTGCCACGACCCGATGAAGCGGCAGATTACGTCCCAGTAGTCTGCAGCCGACTCATCAGGCAGGTAGCCGACGACGTCGCCGTTGATGCGCACCGAGATTGCCTTGCCGTTTCGCGAGTGGGGGTTGTCAGGTTCGGGCACGAGCTCGGCCGTGACGTTGCGTGTAACTTCGACGTCGCGCGGAGGTTGGCCACCGATCGCACGCGCAATCGCAGCCTCTCGATAGTTCTCGCCCACAATGTCGACGCTCGCCCAGGCAGAGGAGATGTCGACGCGCTCAGCAGTTGGCAGGTAGTCGTCTTTGGCCGGCCTGGTCGGCCAGTAGGCATCGCTCCACGCCTTGCCGTCCCACCATCTAAGCCACTTCGGGTCCGTGGTCGAGTACCAGCCTTTGGCGGCAGAAGCCATGGGGTCGATCTCCCTTATTGTGCGTGACAGACCCTCAGTATCACGGAGGCTCTAGTTCATCGCAATCGGCGCTCCTAAAGGCGCGGCGACAGCCATCCCGATTGAGGCTAGGTCCACGGTTGCGAGCATGCGACGGATCGCGCTTCACGCATCGACGGCCATCGATGCCGGCTGCACTCGCCAACGTTGGCCAACTCGCGGTTCGCGGGATGGCCTAGTCCACGTCTGTGCGTCGATCTTCTTCTGCAATCCGCTCCGCAAGACTCCAGGGCAGCTTCAGTTCAGCGCCATTCTCGCGTAGGCGCTGCATCAGGCGAGAGTCAACGTGACAGACGGCCTCGAGCCACCAGGAGAGCAGGCAGCTCGCCGCCAACACGTAGAGCACTTGGTGTCGCAGCTTGTCCTCTGGCCAGTCACGCAGAAATAGGCGCCCATCGTCGTTGAGCTCAACGACGTCCGAAATCGCGCCGTGGGTCACATGAACGCTCTGAGAGAGCATGCGGTACGCGTGACCGAGGAAGTCGTCGTTCCGGTCGAGCGCCTGCCGGATCTGCGTCCACTTCTGGAGGCCCTTCCCCTCGGGCACCTCGGCGATGAGCCTGAGCATCAGTTCGTCGTCCTCGGAGAGTCCGGCCACCTCTCGAGCGAGCGCGACTCGGTCGCGGCCGACTTCGACCATGTACCTATTCAGCCCACCGGTCGTGTAGAACACCCACTGCGCCGTCACGGCATGCTCGAGGGCCGCGCGAACCATCGGGTGCCCAGCTGTGGCCATGTCGTGGTGCCCCAGACGCACATAGGCCTTCGCATACCGGCGCACTCGCTGTGTCATGGAGTAGACGACCACGAAGTCTTGATGAAGGCGCTCTGGCACAGTGAAGGAGTCGCGCTTCCCGTGCTGCACATAGCGCACAACGAAACCGAGCAATAGCTTTGCCGGCGGCAGATCCTCTTTCGGCACACCCTCAGGATGCACGAAGTAGGCGAGACAGAGCACGAGGTTGCGAGCGCTCTCACAAAAACACCACAACGCACCCACAACTCTGTGCGTTCCCGCACGATCATCTGCCATCGACAACCTGCACAAATGCAGGGTTCTAAGCCTTTTCCGCCACTGCTGAGCGGCGCTGGGGAGAGTTCAGATCCCTCCTTCCGCTCTGGAGCCCTCCTCGAGGTTCCTCATGATGAGCCCAGACAAGGTCCGTATCAGACTTCGCGTACTCGCGACAACGTCGACCGAAGTGGCCAGATAGCATGCGCAGACGTCGAAGGGTCCCGGGCTCGAAGTCCTCGGCTCGCGTCGGCCTGAAATCTCCTGATGCCCCTGATGCCCGTTTCCACGCTCGAGTTCATGTTGCGAGAGAAGTCTTGTGTGCCGCGACTCGAGGCTGAATCAGGTCTGGGATGATTCGTCAATGAGTGCAACCATCACGCCTGTTGTGTCTCCCGCGGGCATCGCGGCCATGAAGCAACTCGACAGAACTGATCCGGTTCCATCCCTCAAACGAGCGGCGATTCTCGGCGAGAGGATCTTCCTACATACGGTTGGTCTTGGCCCCCCGAACGGTGACTGGTACCGGTTCTTCGTTCAGAGTGCGTTCGGCGGGGACAAGGAGAGCCACGATCTCATGGACGACCCCGACTTCAGAAGTCTGCTCCTCCTGCCGGAGGATTATGGATCGAACACCGAGAAGGAAATGTTCGAGGCTCCGTTGGGGGGATTTGGCGACATCGCCTTCGACGAGATTCGAAAGCGGGCGGAGTCGGACCCTCAGTTCAGCACTGGCCTTGGACCGGCTGGCCGAGGCACCACTGCGAAGGACTGGATGAAACTCGCAGTCGAGATCTCCGCGACGCTGCAGATGCCCGCCCACCTCGATCGCTGGTTGACGAATCCGGTGGGGCTAATAGGCCCTACGCACGTGGAAGTGTTGCAACGCGCTGAGGTTGAACAGCGAAGCCCGTTTGGGCCGAGCGAAGTACTCGGATCGATGGGAATGGTTGACTTTGGTTCATTTAGTTGGAGAGAAATCCTTCAGCTACGAAAGAGCCAAGGAATCTACGAGTTTCGGCTCTTCATCGAGGGCCTGCCGCGAGATGAGCGCTCCCACGTTCAAGACCACCTGTGGGACGCAGTTGCTGACTTCGTTTCCACCCATAAGCCGAGACCCGTTAGGAGTTTCCTGAAGGGCATAGTCGCCTCCCTGCCGATACCGGGCCTTGAGTTGATCGGCACTGCTCAGACCTTCTCCGATTACTTCCGACAAGATGAGGATCTGAGGAAGTCCCGGTGGCTCCACTTTCTCGCTGACGCCAGACGTCTGCAAAGCACTCGAATCGATTGAGGAACGCTCGCGACTTGGGCGAGGAAGCGCTCCCGTTCTATCTGGCGCTCGGACCAAAGATTCGTCGTCAGCTAGAGCACAAGCAGCAGCGCGAGCACGCCGCCGAGCACGATGACGACGAGTGCCGTGGGCACGGTGCTGCGCAGCACACGCCCCTCTTGACCCGTGAGGCTCACGGTCGCGACCGCGGCGACGATGTTGTGCGGGGCGATGATGTTGCCGACCGCAGCGCCGAAGGTCTGTGCGCCGAGAAGCGGTAGTTCGGGCAGCGCCAGAGCACGCGCCGTTGAGGCCTGCAGGTCGGTGAACAGCAGGTTCGAGGCTGTGGCCGACCCGGTGATGAACGTGCCGAAGGCTCCGACGAGCACCGTGAGCAGGGGCCACGCGAGCCCGATCGAGGCGGCGGAGAGCGCGAGCTCGGCGGTCATTCCCGACGACGACATCGTGCGGGCGATCGTGATCATCGCGATGAGCGCGACGATGACGGGCCCGAGCTGCAGCGTCGCCGTGACGAAGGCTACGCGCACTCGCCGCCATGACGCGCGCTGGATGATCGCGCCCACGACGAACGCCACCGTGAGCAGCATCGTCGGGTGGTAGAAGGGCTGCACTGAGCCCGAGAAGCCCGCGGGCAGTTCCCACGCCAGCACGATGCCCTGCAGCAGTTCCCTCAGCGGTGGGATGAGCCGCGTGAGCAGCACGACGAGCACGAGCACGAGGTACGGGGCCGCGGCACGCAGAACTGAGAGGTCGGCGGCGACCACGTCGCGAGCATCCGGGTGCGGATGGGTGACCGTGATCTCGTCGGGCACGGCGCGAAGCCCGCGCGAGTGCACGTGCCGACGGTGCCGCACGAGCACGAACGAGAACAGCAGCACTCCGACGAGGGCTCCGCCAAGAGTCGGCAGCTCGGGCCCGATCAACCACGCGATGAGACCGAACGGCACGAAGAAGCAGACCGCCGCGAGCAGCCCCCAGCGCCACAGCCCGCGGAAGTGGCCGTAGGCCTTGCCGATGATGACGATCATGACGGCGGTGAGCACGATGCCGAGCGCCAAGGGGAAGACAACAGTCGCCTGCGCGAGCTCAGCCGGCGTGAAGTCGACCAGGGTGCTCTGCGCGAGCACGGGCGTGCCGATCGCGCCGAATGAGACGCCGGCCGCGTGCCCGATGAGCGCGGCCGACACCGCGGCGAGCGCCGGCATGCCCGCAGCGACCAGGAAGGGCGCAGCGAGCGCCACGGGCGTGCCGAAGCCGGCCGCCCCCTCGAGGAAGAGGGCGAAGAACCACGCGACCAGAATGGCGCCCAGCCGCGGGTCGGGGTGCAGCAGGGCGAGTGCCTGACGCAGGCGAGCTGCGGCACCGGTGCTGCGCTGTAGATAGTGGATGCCCAGAGCCGGGCCGATGATGCCCACGACCGTGAGCGCGATGAAGCCAGCTTCGGCGAGCACGCCGGCGATGCCCTCGACGACCCCGAACTCTTCGCCCCCGCCGAAGCCGAAAGCGACGATCGCCAGCGCGATCGTGAACACCGCCGTCACGAGCCCCGCACGCGCGGCCGACCAGCCCGCGACCGTCATGAGCACAAGCACGAGAATCACGGGGGTGAGAGCGAGCAGGCTGAGCATCGCTCTCAGCGTAGGCGAGGCCCACACATGGCTTCTGCCCGGTAGCCTGAGACACCGATTGTTCACCACTCAGCTCTGGAGCCGCGCATGATGCCGATGGACCTCGGCCTCTTCGATGTCGAGGCGTGGATCACCGCCGCTGGCTCGTGGGGCCTCGTGCTCGTCTGCGCGATCGTCTTCGTCGAAACAGGCCTTCTCATCGGCTTCTTGCTGCCCGGCGACACGCTGCTGCTCATCACCGGCATCTTGACCTTCACGGGCGTGATTCCGCAGCCGATCTGGCTCGTCGTGCTGTGCATCTTCATCGCCGCGGTGCTGGGCGATCAGCTGGGCTACTACATCGGCTACAAGGCTGGCCCTCCGATCTTCGAGCGTAAATCGGCCGGCTTCTTCAGCAAGAAGAGCGTGGCCCGCACCGAGTACTTCTTCGCGCGCTACGGCGGTTGGGCCGTTACGATCGCCCGCTTCATCGGCGTCGTGCGCACCATTGCACCTGTGGCCGCGGGTGTCGGCAAGATGCCCTACAAGAAGTTCTTGTTCTTCAACATGCTCGGCGCCTTCCTCTGGGGCGTCGGCCTGCCGCTCATCGGCTGGTGGGCAGCGCACATTCCGGGCGTCGCCGACGTCGTCACCGAGTACATCGAGATCGTCTTCCTCGTCGTCATCGGCATGGCCGTCACCGGTATCGGCTGGCACCTGGGCCGCGAGCAGTGGGAGAAGCGCAAAGAGGCGAAGGCCGCTGCCGCGGGCGAGCCTGTGCCCGAGATCGAGATCTGGACGGCCGAGCCCGAGCACGACGGGCGGCACGAGGCGGAGCATCCGAAAGCGACCTACGGCATCGGCCCGCACGACGGCAAGCACGAAAAGAAGCCGAGCGTCTCGTGACGCGCGTGCATCCCGTCGCTCGCACCGTCGGCGACGCGGCGCGCGGCGCGCTCATCGGGTTCGCCGAGATCGTTCCCGGGGTGAGCGGCGGCACGATCGCCCTCATCGTGGGCGTCTACGACACGCTCATCGACGGGGCCGGTCACCTCGCGCGCGGGGTCGCGCGCACGATCGGCGACGGGATGCGGGGCCGCGGTCTCTCGAAGGCCGTCGCGCACTTCCGCTCAGTGCGCTGGAGCGTCGTGCTGCCGATCGGCATCGGCATGCTCGCGGCGATCGTGGTCGGTGCTGCCCTGCTCGCTCCCCTGCTCGAGGCGTACCCGACGGGCACGCGCGCCGTGTTCGCGGGATTGATCGCCGCCTCGCTCATCGTGCCCGCCCGCATGGTCGGGGGTCGCTGGTCGCCGTTCGAGGTTGTCATCGGCCTGCTCGCCGCGGTTCTCACCTTCGTGCTCACCGGTCTGCCGCGGGGTGCTGACGCCGACCCGACCCTGCTCGTCGTCGCCGTCGCCGCGGCCTTCGCGGTCTGCGCGCTCGTGCTGCCCGGCGTCTCGGGCTCGTACCTGCTGCTCACCGTCGGCATGTACGCGCCGACGCTCGCCGCCGTGAACGATCGCGACTTCGCCTACCTCGGCGCGTTCATCGTGGGCGCAATCGTCGGTCTCGGCGTCTTCGTCTCGGGCCTGCAATGGCTGCTCAAACACCGCCGCCGTATCACGCTCGTGATCATGACCGGCCTCATGCTCGGCTCGCTGCGTGCCCTCTGGCCGTGGCAAACCGAGACCGGCGGGGTGCTGCCGCCCGACGACGACCTCGGCCTCGTGCTGCTGCTCGTCGTCATCGGCGCGAGCCTCGTTCTCGGCATCATGGCCGTCGAGGCGGCACTGCTGAAACGACGGATGCTCTCACCCGAGATCATCGCCGACCCCGAGCCACACGAGCCCGACGAGACGGCAGTCGAGGGCGAGCTGCCGACCGAAGGCGCGCAGCCCCGGTCAGAGCCCGAACGCTAGAAGTACGAGCAGCGTCACGTTGAGCGCGACGAGCAGCCCCGCGCACAGGATCGCGAGGGCCGTCGTACCCCGGCGGTTGACCGACTC
This sequence comes from Microcella sp., assembly GCF_019739195.1. Classification (NCBI taxonomy): domain Bacteria; kingdom Bacillati; phylum Actinomycetota; class Actinomycetes; order Micrococcales; family Microbacteriaceae; genus Microcella; species Microcella sp. The sequence continues at coordinate 630,223 of NZ_JAHHDS010000003.1, forward strand.
CCCCATCAGCCGCCTGTCGGCAGTGAGCCGCACGAGCGGGATGAGCGCGAAGGGAATGCCGAAGCTCAGCACAACCTGACTGAGCACCAGGGCGAACGTCGGGTCGACGCCGAGCGCGAGAATCACCAGGGCGGGTGCGATCGTGATCGCGCGGCGCAGCAGCAAAGGGATGTTCACGCGCAGCAGCCCCTTCATGATCTCGGCTCCCGCGTAGGCGCCGACCGACGTCGAGGCCAGGCCGCTCGCGAGCAGGGCGATCGCGAAGAGGAAGGCCACGGCCGGACCCAGCGCGGCGCCGAGCGCCGCGTGAGCGCCTTCGAGCGTGTCGGTGCCCTCGACGCCCGCGAGGTTCGCCGCCGCGAGCAAGAGCATGACGACGTTCACCGTGCCCGCGATCGCGAGGGCGATCGTCACGTCGATGCGCGTGGCCTTGAGCACGAGCGAGCGCTCGGCGCCCGCAGCCACCTGACCGAAGCGGTCGCGGGTGAGGGCGGAGTGCGCGTAGATCGCATGCGGCATGACCGTCGCACCCATGATGCTCGCGGCGAGCAGCACGCTCTCGGTGCCGTCGAACATGGGCAGCAGGCCCGCCGCGGCCGCAGCCGGGTCAGGCGGTCCGATGATGAGACCGGCGCAGAAGCCGACGACGATGATCGCGATGAGCCCGGTGATGATGCGCTCGAAAGGCTTCGCACCCTTGCGGCTCTGCACGACGAGCAGCAGCATCGAGACGACGCCCGTGATGACGCCGCCGACGAGCAGGGGCAGGTCGAACAGCAGATAGAGCGCGACGGCCCCGCCGATGACCTCGGCGACATCGGTCGCCATCGCGACGAGCTCGGCCTGGCCCCAGTAGCCGAGCCTGGCTGGACGACGACGGATGCGCTGCCCGAGCGCCTCGGGAAGACTCAAGCCTGTGGCGATGCCGAGCTTCGCCGAGAGGTACTGGATGAGCCAGGCCATGACGTTGGCCGTCACGACGACCCAGATGAGCAGGTAGCCGAACAGGGCACCTGCCGTCATGTTCGCGGCGACGTTGCCCGGGTCGAGGTAGGCGACGCCGGCGACCATCGCAGGGCCAAGCATCGGGGCGATGATGAGGCCGCGGCGCGCAGCCTTCAGTCGTGCGGCAGGCGCAGGGGCGGCTTCATCGGGCACGCTCCGACTGTAGCATCGAGATTTCGGTGTACCGAAATATTCAGTCGATGGCCAAGCGCTCGACCCACACGGCGGCGGCGACGGCGGGCGACACCACGATCTCGGAGCCCGTGCCGCGGGTGATGGTGACGCCCGCGGGCGACTGCTGCTCGGCGACCGTCACGGCCTCGTCGAGGGCGACGCCGAGGCGGTCGAGCACGCGGAGGGCATCCGGATCACGGTCGCTGATGCGCACGACGCGGCCGCTGAATCCGATGGGGGCGGCGTCGAGGCGCACGGCGTCGGGGCGGTGCAGCGTTCCGTCGGCGGCGGGGATGAGGTCGCCGTGCGGGTCGCGCGTCGGGTGCCCGAGTTGCGCGTCGATCGCGTCGAGCAGACGGTCGCTCAAGGCGTGCTCGAGCACCTCGGCCTCGTCGTGCACTTCGTCCCAGCCGTAGCCGTGCTCGTTGACGAGCCACGTCTCGATCAGCCGATGCCGGCGCAGCATCGCGAGAGCGCGCTGCTCGCCCTCGGGCGTCAGCCGAATCGCACTGTACGGGCGGTGGTCGACGAGCCCGGCGGCAGCGAGCTTCTTGACCATCTCGGTGACGCTTGAGGGTGCGAGGGCGAGCCGCTCGGCGAGTTGGCTCGGCGTGATCGGCTCGGGTTGCCACTCGGTGAACTGGAAGATCGTCTTGAGGTAGTCGTCGATCGCATCGGCCGTCGTGCGCGGGGGCGGGCGGAGCGACGAAGTCATGCTCGCCAGCCTACGAGTCGGGCTGACCGTAGCGCTCGCGCAGCACCTCGGCCAGCGAGGTGAAGGCCCGGCCGCGGTGGCTGATCGCGTTCTTCTCGTCGGCGCTGATCTCGGCGCTCGTCACCTCGAGGCCCTCGGGCACGAAGATGGGGTCGTAGCCGAAGCCGCCGATTCCTGCCGCATCGTGCGCGATCGTGCCGGGCCACACCCCCAGGGCAACGTGCTCGAACGAGGTGCCCTTACCCTCGAGCGGGTCGACGAGGGCCGCCGCGCAGGTGAAGTGCGCCGCGCGGTTCGACTCGTCGCCGAGCTCGGCGAGCACGAGCTGCAGGTTGGCCGTGTCGTCTCGCCGACCCGAGTAGTGGGCGCTGTCGATGCCGGGGGCGCCGCCGAGAGCATCCACGCTGATGCCCGAATCGTCCGCGATCGCCGGCAGCCCCGTGTGCACCGCGGCAGCGCGCGCCTTGATGAGGGCGTTGGCCTCGAAGGTGTCGCCGTCTTCGACGGGCACGGGCCCGCCGTAGGCCAGCAGGTGGATGCCCGGCACCTGCTGCTCGAGAATGCTCTGCAACTCGGCCACCTTGTGGGCGTTGTGCGTCGCGACGACGATCTGCATGGGTCTAGCCTGCCAGCGTTGCGCGCTGCAGAGCCGCGAGGTCGGTGCAGCCGCCGAGCGCGAGGTCGAGCAGGGCGTCGAGCTCGGCGCGGTCGAAGGGCGCCGCCTCGGCGGTGCCCTGCACCTCGACGAACTTTCCACTGCCGGTGACGACGACGTTCATGTCGGTCTCAGCCCGGCTGTCTTCGTCGTAGGGCAAGTCGAGCATCGGTACTCCATCGATGATGCCGACGCTCACGGCGGCGATCGAGTCGGTCAGCGCCGTCGCCTTTTTGGCGATGAAGTTGTGCTCGCGACCCCACTCGACGGCGTCAGCGAGGGCGACGTAGGCGCCGGTGATGGATGCTGTGCGCGTGCCGCCGTCGGCCTGCAGCACATCGCAGTCGATGACGATGGTGTTCTCACCCAGCGCCTTGGTGTCGATGATGGCGCGCAGGCTGCGGCCGATGAGCCGCGAGATCTCGTGCGTGCGACCGCCAACCTTGCCCTTGACGCTCTCGCGGTCCATGCGGTCGTTCGTCGAGCGCGGCAGCATGCCGTACTCGGCCGTCACCCAGCCGCGGCCCTTGCCGACGAGCCAGCGCGGCACGCCATTCGTGAAGCTCGCCGTGCACAGCACCTTGGTGTTGCCGACCGTGATGAGGGCGCTGCCTTCGGCCTGGGCGCTCCAGCCGCGCTCGATCGTGACAGGGCGCAGTTGCGAGGGCGTGCGGCCGTCGGCGCGCAGGCCGGCTGCTTCGGCGATGGTGGTCATGAGGTGCCTTTCGGGGTTGAGACTGCAGGAAACGTTCCGGTCGGAAAGGCCTCCACATGCCCGATCTCGGGGCCGAGGAATCGATGGGCGAGCAACCGGAAGTGCTCGGTGTCGGGGCCGGTGGCCTCGAAGACGTGGTGGGGAGCATCCGTTGACGGAGTCTCGAGGCCGTGCGCCACGAGCTGACGGTAGACGTCGTAGGCGGTCTCTTCGGCGCTCGAGACGAGCGACACGTCGGCGCCCATGACGTACTGGATGGCTCCGGCGAGCAACGGGTAGTGCGTGCAGCCGAGCACGAGCGTGTCGACCTCGGCAGCCTTCAGCGGCGCGAGGTACTGCTCGGCGACCGCGAAGAGTTCGGGCCCGCTCGTGATGCCGGCCTCGACGAACTCGACGAAGCGCGGGGCTGCGGCCTGCGTCACGACGATCTCAGGGTCGGCGATGAACGCATCGACGTAGGCGCCCGAGCGCACGGTGCCCGCGGTGCCGATGACGCCGATGCGCTTGCTGCGCGTGCGCCGCACGGCGGTGCGCACGGCCGGCTGAATGACTTCGACCACGGGAATGCCGTGGCCCTGCTCGAAACGCTCACGAGCATCCCGAAACATGGCGGCACTCGCGGTGTTGCAGGCGATGACGAGCAGCTTGACCCCCTGGTCGACGAGCTCGTCCATGATGCGCAGCGCGTGCTCGCGCACCTCGGCGATAGGCAGCGGACCGTAGGGGCCGTTCGCGGTGTCGCCGACGTAGAGCAGCTGCTCGCGGGGCAGCTGATCGATGATCGCGCGGGCGACGGTGAGGCCGCCGACCCCTGAGTCGAAGACTCCGATCGGCGCGCTGCTCACGGGGGTCGAGTCTAGTGCCCTGCAATCGGCCCAGATCTGGGCCAAAAAGGCGTAACCCATGGCGCCTAACGCCAAATTGCCCCAGATCTGGGTCGGGTTTGCTCTAGAGCGGGCCGCGGGCTCGCTCTTGTGCCACCACATGCTCGCGGTCGGCGAGACGCCGCAGCCCCGCGAGCGGCTGCGCCATGCGGTGGTTGCCGCGGATGCTCGGCTCGACCCGATCGAGAAACGCCCAGTACCCCGCGGTGAACGGACAGGCGTCCGGGCCGACGCGCACCTTCGGGTTGAAGCGGCACGAACCGCAGAAGTCACCCATGCGGTCGATGTACGCACCCCCCGAGGCGTAGGGCTTCGTCGCCACGACTCCCCCGTCGGCCCACTGGCTCATGCCGACGACGTTGGCCGGCATGACCCAGGGCGTGCCGTCGACGAACGCGCCCTGAAACCACGCCGTGAGCTCGGCGGGGTCGTACCCGCGCTGCAGGGCGGCGTTGCCCAGCACCATGAGGCGCGGAATGTGGTGCGCATAGCCCGAGCCGCCGACCGTGTCGAGGGTGTGTGACAGGCAGCGGGCATCCGTCGCCGAACCATCGAGCGCCCACCAGTGGGCTGGCAGCGGCTCGTGAGCGGCGAGCGCATTCGAGCGCCGCGTGTAGTCGGGCCCGAGGTGCCAGTAGAGGTGCCAGACCCAGTCGCGCCAGCCGATGAGCTGCCGCACGAGACCCTCGACGCTGTTCAGTGGAGCCCTCCCCGCCTCGTACTCGGCGACGACGCGCTCGACGACCTCGAGTGGATGGAGCAGGCCGAGGTTCAGCGGCACGCTCAGCCGCGCATGCGCCATCGTGTCGTCGCCGAGCATCATGGCGTCTTCGTACGGCCCGAAGTCGTTCAGGCGCGACTCGACGAAGTCGTCGAGGGCGGCGAGCGCCTCGGTGCGTGTCGCTGCGAACCGGCGGGGCCCGTCGCGCCCGAGAAAGCGCACTCCGTCGGCCTCGAGGCGGTCGAGCTCGGCGCGCACCTCGGCATCGATGTCGTCTTCGACGGGCTGCCACGGCAAGGGCAGGCCGAGGCTCGTCGCCCCCTCGGGCGGCGGCTGCCGGTTGTCGGCGTCGTAGCCGAACTGCCCGCCGACCGGCTCGCCACCTTGCATGAGCACGCCGGTGCGCTCGCGCACGTCGCGGTAGAAGCGGTCCATCACGAGCTGCGTCGGTTTGCGCCCCGCGGCCCACTCGGCGAAGTCGGCCTCGCTCGTCACGAAACCCCGCGACGGCAGGATGCTCGCCCCGAGCTCGCGCACGAGCCGCCGTGCGGCCCACGACGGAGGGTCGATCGACTCGAGCCTCTCGCCCGTGAGGCCAGCATCCGTCAGCGCGGAGCGATAGCTGCCCGCCCGCAGAAGCGTGCCGCGTTCGCCCAGCTCGCGCGCACGATGCCGCAGCGCAGTCAGATACAGGTGCGCCTTCTGGCGATGCGTCGGGCGGCGGCGGAACACCTCAGTGTTCTCGATGAGCACGATCGTCCCGCCGTCGTCGAAGGCCGGACCGAGCTGCTCGGCGGTGAGCCAGCGCGTGGGCGGGGGCGAGGCGTGCTCGGTCATGCGCCGACCCTATGGCGAGGCCTCGCGCGTAGGCTGAGCGCGTGACGACCGCTCTGCTGACCGACCGCTACGAACTGACGATGATCGAGTCGGCCCTGCGCTCGGGCCGCGCGCACCGCGAGTGCGTGTTCGAGGTGTTCGGCCGTCGACTGCCGAGCGAGCGGCGCTACGGCGTGCTCGCCGGAACGGGCCGTCTGCTCGACGCCGTCGAAGCATTTCGCTTCGGTCGCGCCGAGCTCGACTGGCTCGCCGACGAAGGCGTGGTCGACGATGCGACGCTCGAGTGGCTCGCCTCGTACCGGTTCACGGGCAGCATCGAGGGCTACCGCGAGGGCGAGCTGTATTTTCCGACGTCGCCGGTGCTGACCGTGCACGGCACCTTCGCCGAGGCGGTCGTGCTCGAGACGGTCATCTTGAGCATCCTGAATTACGACACCGCCGTGGCGACAGCCGCGGCCCGCATGGTCTCGGCGGCCGACGGGCGTCCGCTGGCTGAGATGGGGTCGCGCCGCGCGAACGAATCGGCGGCCGTCGCCGCGGCCCGCGCTGCCTACATCGCGGGCTTCAGTGCGACATCGAACCTCGAAGCCGGACGA